>JAZUEP010000001.1:0-24178 GCA_045640225.1 Bacteroidales bacterium
GAGCGGGCAACGAGACTCGAACTCGCAACATTCAGCTTGGAGGGCTGACACTCTACCAATTGAGCTATACCCGCATGGTCAGAACAGAGTTGTTCCAATGTTTTGCGGGTGCAAAGATAGATTTTTTATTTTATTCCACCAAATCTTTTTAGTCTTTTTTTGAAAAATACCCCCAAAAAAGTCATTTTTCATACTTTTTCAGGGGTCTGTTTGTCAAATTTGGTGCTTTAAGATGGCAAATATCTGACATATTGCTCGTCTGCTGCACCTGAACGATAATACATTAACGCTTCTTTTCCTTGGCCTTGATTACCTGACGCTCGAGGGCTTCGATAACCTGGCTTGCAGCGTCTTCCATAATTTCGGCTGCCTTGCTGGCATAGAACTGTTCGTCGCCAGCCTGCAGCTTGATACCGACTTCCTTGTTGGCCTTGTCGGTAGTGTTGATGACCTTGAGCTGCACTTCGGCAGTCTGAATCTCGGCAAATCGCTCGAGCTTGACCAGCTTCTTGGTGATGTACGCATTGACGGTCTCTGAAGTCTCGAAGTTGACGGATTGGATAGTGATCTCCATAATGGTCTCCTTTCTGTTTTAAGATTAAAGTTAACGATATAAAATAACAGGGTCCACGTCTCACGTCTTGTGAGAGCGGGGATGTGCCTGCCGGTAATTTTCGAGGATCTCCTTAGGCTGGAGGTGGGTATAGACTTGCGTGGATTGTAGCGAGGCATGGCCTAGCAGTTCCTTGACAGCCATCAGGTCAGCACCTTCGGCCAGCATATTGGTAGCAAACGAATGACGCAGCACATGAGCACCACGACGGGCCAGTTGTGGCAGGTGTGATAGGTACTTGTGCGCAATCGACGTCACGACAGCCGGTGTGAGTGGTCGGCCTTTGTCATCGATCAGCAGTGTCGTGGCCGAGCCTCCTATCTCGGCATCGCGACGCTGGCGGTACTGAGCGATCAGCAATTCCAATTCGGGGCCAAACGGAATGATTCGTTCCTTATTGCCCTTGCCCAGTACCTTCAGCTGGTGATTGGCCAGATCGACGTCGACATCCTTCAGCCCTGCGGCCTCCGAGCGTCGCATACCGGTCTGATACAGGAGGTCGATGAGCAGATGGTCGAGCACGCCATTGTAGTCGTCGCCATAGTCTACGCCGTCGATCAGGTAGTCCATCTGTTCCTGGTTGACCCATACGGGCAAGACCTTGGGTGACTTGGGCGAGGCCAGGAGCGTCAGCGGATTGACCGCAATCAGATTCTGACGGCGCAGGTAGCGGTAGAAACTTCGCAGACAGCTGAGACGTCGCTTGATGCTGGCCACCGACTGATGTTCGTGCTGGCCCATTTGCGCCATCCACTCGCGCACCATGTCGATGTCGGGCTGCAACGGGTCGAACGCGCCATAGCGCTGGGTGACAAAATCCTCGAAACGCTGCAAGTCATCGGCATAGGCCTCGGCCGTCCGATCCGAGTAATTACGCTCGAATCTGATGTAAGTGAGGAAAGACTGACAATAGGCATTCATACGACGATGACGGGTTAAAGGATTCTGTTCTGAAGGTGCATCAGGCGTGGGTACGCAACTTGTTGGCGCCCTTCGACTTCTCGGGTTTTACGAATTTAGCGTACAGCTTCAGGTAGAGTGGAACGCTCTGGTTGATGACGCGGAACTTGTAGCGCTCGACCTTGGTAAGGTAGCTGTTGATCGACAATGGATAATAAGGCAGCTGCTTGTAGTCAATCGGGAACTCGTTGATACCACAGAGGCACTGGTTAGACAATGCCTGCGAGAAGAGGAACGACACACGGTTGACGAACGTGTAGCGGATGGCCGATTCAATCTGGGTCTGTTCCATCGCGAAGTCCCACAGCCGCTGACATACGGTCAAGAGGTCAGTCGTCTTCTTGGGGTTGCGCGACTTCATGATCGAGATCTCGCGCTGGTAGTAGTTGTATACGCTTACATCTTCGAAGGCGATACGTCGAGCCAGGAAATAGGCACGCGGCGTGAACTCCTGATCCTCGTGGTAGATACCCGGATAGAACTGCAAGCCATAACGCTCGAGGAATCCGCGCCGATAGATTGCGGCCCAGGCGGCTGCAGGCATTGCGCATTTGAGCATGAACTCCTCGCCCTTGACAGTACGTCCCTTGGTCTTGTCCTCGATTTCGAAGCGTGTCGAAGTGCCAGCTTCCTCGTCAACCAGATTCAGGCCAAAGCAGAGGATGTCGAGGCGCTCCTTCTCGGCACGTTCGAGCAGCCGTGGCGCAAAGCAAGCCTCGATGGTATCGTCGCTGTCGATCCACCATACATAATTGCCACGCGCCTGACGGAATCCGGCATTACGGGCAGCACTGAGGCCCTGATTGTCCTGATTGACGATGATGATGGGCGCGGTCTTGACACCCGACTTCGACTCACGATCGACAAACTCCGTCAGTATCTGCATCGAATCGTCGGTCGATCCGTCATTGACGGCGATGATCTCATAGTCTTCAGGTGCAAGCCCCTGATTACGCACCGAGGCGATACAGCGGCCCAGCCATTTGGATACGTTATATATAGGAATGATGATACTCAGTCGCATCTCAGAATGTTCTTTTAAAAGAAAACGTAAAAAAACGTTGATTTATTGTACATCGGATTTCCGAAGCCGGCTCAGTTCGCGATCGACCAGCATTCGGTAGCGTAATCCTTGGCGTGTATGCCAGTACCAGCCAGCATAACCGTCGAGCCAGCCGCCCATGATGATGTAACGGCAGAAGAAGTAAATCCAGGGGCGCACATAGAGCGGGCAGTGGAGGTAGAGGTTCTTGAACCAACGCTTACGTTCGGCTCCGGTGCCGAACAGGCGTGGCCGAACCTGCATCGAAATGGCATCGCGTTCCATGCGCAGGATGCTCAATGCCTCGCGTTTCGAATAGGCAACATGCTTCTGCCACCACCAGTCCAGCGGGCGCAGATTCCAATCGGTCTGATCGGCATTCCAGTAGACGGTCTCGCCACTCAAGACGATCAGGTGCTCGTCCATCAGCTTGTCCTCGCTCCGGCCGAAGCCGCGACGTATCAGCTTGATCTGAGGTGCCGGATACCAGCCACCGTGACGCAATGGCCGATCCATGAATACGATCTGCCGGTTGACGTACACACCATTGACCGTGGGAGGAAGCTTGGGTAGCTGACTCAAGGCCATCTCGGCCAGCGCGTCCGAAATCACCTCATCGGCATCGAGACGCCAGATCCAGGGATTGGTGATCGGCAGGTTGTCGAGGGCCCAGTTGAACTGCTCGGCCTGGTACGTGAAGGGATGCTGAACCACATGCGCGCCCAGGCGTTCAGCCAGCTGGCAGGTGCTGTCGGTGCTATACGAGTCGACGACCCATATATCACGGCATACCCGCTTGGCCGACTGGATACATCGTTCGAGATGTATCTCCTCGTCCTTGGTCAGTATGATGCAAGCTATGTCCAACATCTTTCCTTCTTGGGTTTACTATTCAGAGACGGCGAATCACTGCGGCAGGGTTTCCGCCCACCACGGTTCGTGGCTCCACATCTTTAAATATACACGCACACGCGCCCACGATAGCTCCCTGGCCAATGGTGACGCCCATACCGATAAAGGCACGCGTCCCGATCCAGACATCGGGTCCAATCTCTACCTCGGCCACCAGCAGACCCGTATGGGCATTGTTCGTAGCATCGGTGGCGTGGCCCGCCGCACATACGTAGGCGTATTGCGACAGGCAAGCCCGTGCTCCCAATGTCACACGTGCCTGGTTGTACACAATCGTGTCCGGACCAACACAGCTATCCTCGTGCAAGGTTAGCAACCAGGGAGCCCAGATGCGGGCGGAAGCATAGACCTCGGCCGTCGATGCCACGTTGGCTCCGAACATCCTGAGCAGCCATAAGCGCCATGGACGGAACAGCTTGGTACCGAACGGACGGAACAGCAGCAGTCGCACTACATTCCAAATGCCACGCCTCACCTTGCAGGCCAAGGTCACATGTCCGATGTCTCGCTTCGCAAACATAGGCCCAGGGGTTAGAACTTAGGACGCAGGTAGCGTGCCGTATACGATCCCTCGCAGGCACAGAGGTCGCGAGGCGTACCTTCGAAGACGAGGTGTCCGCCCTCCGAGCCGCCTTCAGGTCCGAGGTCGATGACGTGGTCGGCACACTTGATGACGTCGAGGTTGTGTTCGATGATCACCAACGTATGTCCGCGCTGTAGCAAGAGATCGAATGCCTTGAGCAGCACACCTACATCGTGCAAGTGCAGGCCCGTAGTAGGCTCGTCGAAGATGAAAAGCGTTTTCGACGCCGAACGCTCGCTGACGTTATCGCCCAGATAGTAGGCCAGCTTGACGCGCTGGTTCTCACCGCCCGACAGGGTCGATGACGATTGTCCCAGCTTGATGTACCCGAGGCCTACCTGTTGCAACGGACGGAGGCGACGCACCACGGCTTCGGCATAGTTCTGGCCAAGCGCATGGCTGGCTGCCACCTGGGCAAAGAAGTCGATGGCCTCGTTGACGCTCATCTCGAGCACCTCGGCAATATTGCGCGACTGGCTGAGGTCCTCGGCCGTAGCCGTCTGGCTGTCGTCGATCACCTTGGTTCCGACACGCACCTCGAGCACATCGCTGTTGAAGCGCTGGCCATGACACGACTCGCAAGGCATCACCAGGTCGGCCATGAACTGCATCTCGACCGTGATCGTTCCATCGCCCTTGCACTCCTCACAACGGCCACCCTCGACATTGAACGAGAACGTGGCAGGCGTGAAGCCCAGTTGTTTGGACAGCGGCTGCTCGGCAAAGAGCTTGCGCACCTCGTCGTAGGCCTTCAGATAGGTAGCCGCATTCGAGCGCGACGACTTGCCGATGGGGTTCTGATCGATGAACTCGATGTGCTGTATGCGCTGCATATCGCCCTTCAGGCCAGCAAAGGCTCCCGGGGCATCCGATGCCTCGCCCAGCCATCGCAACATACCACGATACAGGATGTCGCGTACCAGCGTGGACTTACCCGAGCCCGACACTCCCGTAACGACCGTCATTACGCCTAGCGGGAAGCGTACCGAGATATCCTTCAGGTTGTTGTGCACCGCACCCTGCACCTCGATGTACGACGACCACGGACGGGTATGCGTCGGCACTTCGATCTGTTCGATACCGGTCAGGAAGCGTGCAGTATACGACTGCTGCATCTTCTCGTCGGACAGCTGTTGCACCTCACCCGGACGAGGCAACGTAGGCGTAGGACCCTGATAAACAATCTCGCCACCGAAGCGCCCGGCACGCGGACCGACGTCGATCAGCCAATCGGCCGAACGGATGATCTCCTCGTCGTGCTCCACAACGATGACCGTATTGCCCTGGTCGCGCAACTGGCGTAGGACATGTATCAGCTGGTCGGTATCACGGCTATGCAGACCTATCGAAGGTTCGTCGAGAATGTACATCGATCCAACCAGAGCCGAACCTAACGATGTGGCCAGGTTGATGCGTTGCGATTCGCCGCCCGACAGCGAGTTGGACAGGCGGTCCAGCGTCAGGTACGACAAACCTACCTCCTGCAGGAAGTGCAGGCGATTCCGGATCTCGATCAGCAGGCGTTTGGCTATCAGCGCATCATGCTCATCGAAGTGCAAGGCATCGAACCACGCTATCAGGTCGCTGACTGGCATCCGCACCAGTTCCGAAATGGAACGTCCACCAACCTTCACATAGTCGGCCTCCTTGCGCAGGCGGCTGCCATGGCATTCGGGACAGCAAGTCTTGCCGCGATAGCGAGCCTGCATCACGCGATACTGTATCTTGTAGAGGTTCTCGGACACCATCTGGAAGAAGTCATCAATGCCATATAGCACCTTGCTCTCTTCCCAGCCCGTCACCTCGCTGATACCATTCTCCGCCTCGGCTTCGCTACGTTCCTTGCGCGTCAGTACCCCGGCCGGATATCCGTGCCATAGCAAGTCCTTCTGCTCCTGGGTCAGCTGATAATAGGGGCGATGGATCGGGAAAGGCTGGCCATCCGACAACGGAACCTCGTTGGCCCGTGAGATGAAGTATTTCTTCCATTCCGACATCTTATCGCCACGCCACGGCACGACACAATCCTCGTAGAGCGACAGGGCCTTGTTCGGTATGACCAAGTCCTCGTCGATGCCCAATACCTTGCCGAAGCCCTCGCACTTGGGACAGGCACCGACCGGCGAATTGAAGTTGAACATCATGTCCGATGGCTCGTCGAACGTCATGCCATCGGCCTCGAACCGCTTCGAGAAAAGCATCTCACTGGCCTGTCCATCGGGTTCCCAAGCCTTGAGCAGGAACTCTCCATCGCCCTCGTAGAAAGCCGTCTCGACCGAATCGGCAAAGCGGCTCAAGGCAGCCTGGTCAGTCAGCGGCAGCATCACACGGTCAATCACCAGGTTGAACGGGGCCTCAGCCACCTCGTCCAGGCGAATGAAACGGCCGTCCAGCTCAACGCGCGAAAAACCGCTCTTCAACAGAACCTCGACATGTTGGGCCAACGTACGATCTTCAGGCACGACCACGCGCACAAGGATAGCAGCACGCGTACGCTCTGGCAATTCGCTCACGCGCGTAATGACGTCTTCGACAGTGTGCTTCTTCACCAGCTGACCGCTGACCGGGCTATAGGTTTTACCTACGCGCGCGAAAAGCAGGCGTAGATAGTCGTAGATCTCGGTCGAAGTACCCACCGTCGAACGTGGATTACGCACCACTACCTTCTGCTGGATAGCCACGGCTGGCGGGATGCCCAGGATGTAGTCACATTCGGGCTTGCCCATCCTGCCAAGGAACTGGCGCGCATAGCTCGACAACGACTCGACGTACCGACGCTGGCCCTCGGCATACAGCGTATCGAAGGCCAACGACGACTTGCCCGAACCCGACAGGCCGGTGATGACCACCAGCTTGCCACGCGGGATTTCGACGTCGATGTTCTTCAAATTGTTGACGCGCGCGCCTTTAACGAATATATTGCCCTCGTCGGTTGTGTTCATGTCGATGTTGTTTTTCTGTCGCCTTACTGACGGTGCAAAGATAAGCTTTTTATTCCAATCCTCCAAAAAAAACGATGGCTATCATCCGTTTTTTGCCGAAATGGGGCCCGGTTGTACGCAAACTCGGCCAAAACAGATGCCCATTTGCATTGTTTGCGTATCAAATAGGCATGTTAAGGGACGTTAACGAACGATTTTTGGCCCAAACTGATTGAAGGTATCCGAAAAACCCCTACCTTTGCAGCGTCAAAACAAACAAAGAACTACTTTTTTATTAACCAGTGTTTATTTTTATTTTAAGGTATTAATTATTTAAGGTATTTTGAATTATGAAAAAGAATGTAACTAAGTATGCAAAGAAGGCTGTAAAGTTCTATCTGAACAACATGGCATACACCTATAAGGCATATTACGAGATGGGAATCAATCCTACCTTCGTTGGATAAGCCACTCCTCCTTCTAACTCCCGGCAATCACTTGTCGGGAGTTTTTTTGCACACGACAAAAAGGGCTGGTGCCTGCCTTCACGGCAAGTTCCAGCCCGAGATAATTATACACCCTAAATAACACAAAATAATAAGAAACAGAGCTTAAAACGCGTATAGTGTTTGCTCAAAAAACGTATGTCGAATAATTATGGGACCTACCTCACGGCACATCCCATAAAACATCAAGTTTAATTAGAAGGAATGTCAGGAAGTTCTCGTAACCGACATCCCGCAAAGGTCAAACCGACCATTCTGTAAGATTTGTAAGCATTCGTCAGCCGGCTCTTACCAGATCAGGCAGATGTTGTAGAGAAGTGAGAGCTCCTCGCCGGCAGTAAGTTCGTTGAGAGTCAGAGTTTCCATATTATTAATTATTATTCGTTAATTGCTTCCAGCTTCCTCGAGCTCGGCCTCGGCATGATCGGCAAAACCGTAGTGCTCGTTGTGCTGCGAGATGTCAAGGCCCAGGGCTTCGGACTTGGCCGAAACACGCATCGGGATCATCTTATTGGTGAGCCAGTAGAGTCCCAGGCTGACCACAAATGTGTAGCCGCAGACAATAGCCAGACCCAGTACATGCAGACCCATTCCGGCCCAATCGGCTTCCTCCTCGTGCAGGAGGCACATGAAGACGCCAGTCAGCAGTGTGGCAAAGATACCACCCATACCGTGCGTCGGGAAGACGTCGAGGGCATCGTCGAAGCGACCCTTCTTCTGCTTCCAGTAGCAGGCCGTGTTGCAGACAATCGTGGTGAGCATACCGATCATGATAGCCTCGCCCGGGGTGACCTGATCGGCCATTGGCGTGATAGCCACCAGACCTACGACCGAACCGACTGCGGCACCCATAGCCGAAGGTTTACGGCCTCGCAGACAGTCCATGAAGATCCACGACAGCATGGCCGTAGCCGCAGCCGTATTGGTATTGAGGAAGGCCAGCACGGCAATGTGATCGGCCGCGAGTGATGAACCGCCATTGAAGCCGAACCATCCCAGCCACAGCAAGGCAGCGCCCAGAATGACGAATGGAATGTTGGCCGGATCCTCGTGTGTGGCGCCCTTACGCTTGCCCAGGAAGAGGGCTCCAGCCAAGGCTGCAACACCCGATGACGCATGCACTACGATACCGCCGGCAAAGTCATGAACGCCCCATTTGTTGAGGAATCCTTCAGGATGCCATGTCCAATGGGCCAGAGGGAAGTAGACAAAGAAGCAGAACAGCGTCATAAACACCAGGTAGCCCGAGAAGCGCACACGCTCGGCAAACGATCCGGTGATGAGCGAAGGCGTGATGATGGCAAACTTCATCTGGAACAGCGCAAACAGCGCAATCGGTATCGTCGTGGCCACTCCACCGGCGGCCAGCTGGCGTATACCCTCGACGGTCGACGTGGTCGAAGCCTCGTGGGCGCCTACGTTCTCGAACATGAAGAAGGTACAGGGATTACCTATCAGATGCAGGCCGCCCCAATCCTCACCGAAGCTGAGCGAGAAACCTACCGTCACCCACAGCACCGAGACGAGGCCCATGGCAATGAACGACTGCAGGATGGTCGAGATCACATTCTTCTGCCCTACCATGCCGCCATAGAAGAACGACAGTCCCGGCGTCATCATCAGCACGAAAATCGTAGCCGTGATCATCCAGGCCACGTTGGCCCATTGCAGTTCCTCGCCCTCGGCCAGTTCCCAGAGGCCCGGTGTGTAGCAGTGTGTACAGCCCAAAATGGCAAACAGCACCAATATTGCGGACATGACAGTCCATCTTTTCTCTTTCATTTTACTATTGTATTAATTGTTTTACTTACAGAATGTCAGTTTCTCCGGTTTTGACGGTGCAAAGATAAGCGTTTTTCTACCAAACTCCACTATTTTGCTGCAAAACCTCACTTTTTGCTTGCTTTTTTCTTTTGTTTATCCCAAATTGCTATCAATAAGTTGCAAAATTCGATTACATAAAAGCAAAATCAACAAAATTCGACACTATTTAAAGAAAATTGAAAATAAATTTTGCAATAACGTAGCAAATATCTATCTTTGCACTGTAAAAACGAAACAAACGACAATAAATTACAATAAACACAACAAAAACCAAGAAATGGAAGAACTACTTAATAGCCGCGATGCGGTCAACCAGTGGATGGAACGCTTCGGTGTCCGCTTCGGCGTATACAAGAATGGCGTCTTCAACGAACAGCTGTTTCCCTTCGATGCCATCCCACGTCAGATACCAGCCGACGAGTGGCAGATGCTCGAACGCGGCCTCGTACAGCGCGTGCGTGCGCTCAACATGTTCCTTTATGATATCTATCACGACAAGCAGATCGTTCGCGATGGCATCGTCCCCAAGGAATTCACATACGAGAGCAAAGGCTACATGCCCGAGTGCGAAGGCATCACCCCCTCGCAGGGCGTCTATGCCCACATTGCCGGCATCGACCTGGTGCAGGCCAAGGACGGCCGATGGCTGATTCTCGAGGATAACCTGCGCATCCCTTCTGGCGCCAGCTATCCGATGATAGCCCGTAAAGTGACGCGCAAGGCTGCACCTCAGACGTTCCGCGACACACTCGTGGCCGACAACCGCAACTATGGCGAACTGTTGCGCGAGATGATGGACTACATCAACGATGGCCGTGGCATCAACGTCATCCTCACACCTGGCCGCTACAATTCGGCCTTCTTCGAGCATTCATACCTGGCCGAGCAGTCGGGTGCCACGCTGGCCTTCCCGGGCGACATGGTGGTCGAGAACGGCATTGTCTACTACGTGGGCCTCTATCACCAGAAGACGCGTGTCGGCGCCATCTATCGCCGCGTCAGCGATGAGTACCTCGATCCGCTGGCCTTCGAGCCTACATCCCTGCTCGGTGTGCCCAATCTGATGGAAGCCTATCGCGCCGGCAACGTCGGCGTCATCAACGCCCTGGGCAATGGTGTGGCCGACGACAAAGGCATCTACTACTTCGTGCCCAAGATGGTGCGTTACTACCTCAATGAGGAACCCATCCTGCACAATGCGCCTACCTATCTGCCCTTCTTCAAGGAGGATTTCGATTATATTATTAATAATGTGTCGAAGCTCGTCATCAAGGACGTGGCCGAAGCCGGTGGCTACGGAGTGATGTTCGGCCGGGACATGACGCCCGAACGACTCGAGGAGGTACGCCAGCTGATCATCCAGGAGCCTCGCCGCTGGATTGCCCAGGAAGTGGTGGACTTCATCGACCTCGACATCATCGACGAGACCGGCCAGCCCTCGCCACGCAAGTGCGACCTTCGCGCCTTTGTCATCACCGGTCGCGAGACGAAAGTCTGGAAGTCGGGTCTTACCCGCTTCTCGCGCAACCCGAACTCGTTTGTCGTCAACTCGTCGCAAGGCGGTGGCTTCAAGGACACGTGGGTCCTCCAGTAATCGACAGATGGGAGACCTACAGTAGTTTCAACATTAATTTTCCCTCCATTTCAATTCTTCATTTTCATTTAGCATATATGATAAGCGCCAATACCGCCAACCGTCTCTTCTGGCTGGGCCGCTATGCCGAACGAGGCTACCTGTTTCTACACCTGATGCGAAAGGCCTACGACGAGGTGCTCGACGTGCCCGTAGGCGAAACACCTGTCTACAGCGACTTCCTGCGCAAGCTCGACGTCTACATCGAAGGCTCGCTCGACACCTCGTTCCAGATCATGGATCAGCTGTACAATCCCGATACAGTCACCTCCCTGCGTTCCATCATCGAACTGATGATGGACAATGCCATCGTACTTCGCAACGACATCCGCACCGAATCGTTCTCGTACATCGAGATCTGCCGCGACCTGATCCGTGCCAAGTCCATCTCGCGCGACACCAACATCACCAACCTCCAGCCTATCACCGACGCCTTGCTGGCCTTCTGGGGATCCATTCAGGAACGTGTCTACGGCCAGGCCCGAACCTTCCTGATGCTAGGCAAGCTGCTCGAGCACATCGATATGAACGTGCGCTTCGACTACAGCCATTACCGCATCGAGGAGGCCATGACCGTGCTCGAGAAGTTCATTGCTGACGAACCTGCCCTCATCGATCGCGTCATGCTGGCTAAATTGCGTGCCCTCATCATCGACCGTGAGGCCTACGAGCGCTTCGACTCCGAGTACAAGGACCGCATCCTGGGATACCTCAACGGCCTGGTACGTGTCTGAAATCCCGTACGATGGACTTCCATTATTCCTATCTCACCGAGTCGCATTTCACTCCGGCCGTACGGTGGCACTTCTTCAAGCTCCGAGCCGTACCATGCAGCAACGAATTCCAGCAGGTCGAAGCTGCAAGGCTCGACGTCACGCCGCCCTGTCAGCTGAGCCGTAGTATCGACGGGCAAGGCAATGCCATGCAGTGGGGATCGTTCGATGGGCCTCACGGCCTGTTTCGCGTCGAGTCGGTAGGCATTGTACATCAGGTGGCGCCCTATGCCCTGCACGAGGCGCCTGCACCCTATTACCTGACGCCTACCCGCCTCACCACCTGCACGCCCGACATGCTAGACTTGGCTCGACATCTGACGCCTCAGGCATCCGTCTTCAGCAAGGCCGAGGCCTTGATGCATGCCGTGCATAGCCACATCGCCTACACACCTTGCCACACCACCACGGCCACTACGGCCGCACAGGTATGGGCCGATCCGCGTGGCGTCTGCCAGGACTATGCACATGCCCTGCTGGCCCTATGCCGCGCGGCCGGATTACATGCGCGCTATGTCAACGGGCTGCTACCGGGCGAGGGGCAGACTCATGCCTGGGTCGAAGTCTCGGATGGTACGGTGTGGCTGCCATTCGACCCTACGCACGACATACGACCCGAATGGGGATACCTCAAGATTGCCCACGGCCGCGATGCCGACGACTGCCCTACCAATCGTGGCCGCTTCTACGGCTGGACGTCCGAGCAGATGAGCGTCAGCGTATCCGTCTGGCAATGAGCCAAAATTCCCACTCGAAATATCGAAACCTCGATAAATCGATCCTTCGAAATATCGATACATCGAACCCCTAACTCCCAAAAATCTCTCCCCCTTGATACAGAATGTAACATCGCTGGAAATGCCCATCGACGAGCAGTTCCGCATCCGCAAGAATCACTTCCGACGTGGCCATAGCCACAAGCGCTTCTGCATCGTCACCGGTACGCATGGCGACGAGCTCGAAGGGCAATACGTCGTCTTCAAGATCGCCGAGATGATACGTCGCCACCCCGAATGCCTCGATGGCGTAGTGGACATCTATCCGGCCCTCAACCCTCTGGGCATCGACTCCATACAGCGTGGTGTGCCCGCCTTCGACCTCGACATGAACCGCATCTTCCCGGGCGATCCGCGCGGTTCGATGGTCGAGAAGGTAGCCCACGACATCTACACCGACCTGCGTGGTGCGGACATGGTCATCGACATCCATTCGAGCAACATGTTCCTACGCGAACTGCCACAGGTGCGCATCAGCGAGCAGACGGCTCCTACGCTTGTCCCCTATGCTCGCCTGCTCAACGTCGACCTCATCTGGGTGCATCAGGCTGCCACCGTCCTCGAGTCGACACTGGCTCATGCACTCAATTCGGTTGGCACGCCCGTGCTGGTGGCCGAGATGGGCGTAGGCATGCGCATCAACCATTCGCTCTGCCAGCAACTCTTTGTGGGCATCGTCAACCTGATGCACCACATGGGCATCTGGAGCGAACCCGTCGATCCGGCACAGCTCCACGAGCCTATCGTCTCCGAGGGCGATTCGGTCGACTTCCTCAATGCCGTCACATCGGGTGTCTTTGTCACCGAGGCTCACAACGACCGTTCGGCCATTGTCGAGGCCGGGCAGGTCATCGGCCAGATCATCTCGCCCCTCACCGGCGAGGTGCTTCAGGAGGTACGTGCCCCCCATCGTGGCATCCTGTTTACCATCCGTGCCTACCCTATCATCTACGAAGGCTCGCTCCTGGCGCGCATACACAAGCTTTAATCGTTCCCTATGACACAGCATACCATCTTCACCATGTCGTCGCCCTACCGCGATGACTTCCGCATCCAGGCCTACACCTTCGGCCATGGAGCCAAGACGCTGGCCATCGTGGGCGCCATGCGAGGCGACGAGCTGCAACAGCAGTACGTAGCCGCCCGTCTGGTCAGCCGCCTACGCCAGATCGAGGCCCTCGGTCTGATAGCCGATGGCGTATCCATTAGCGTCATTCCGTCGGTCAATCCATTTTCGATGAATATCGAGAAACGATTCTGGGCCCTCGACAATACCGACATCAACCGCATGTTCCCCGGCTATGACCTGGGCGAGACCACACAACGCATCGCGGCCGGTCTCTTTGAGTACATCCAGGATTTCCGCTACGGCATCCAGCTGGCATCGTACTACCTGCCCGGCAACTTTGTACCCCACGTACGCGTCATCGAGACCGGCACCGGCTACGAGGACATCACCCTCGGACGTCACTTCGGCTTCCCGTACGTCACCACGCGCAAGCCTGCACCGTTCGACACCGTGCTGCTCAACTACAACTGGCAGATATGGGACACGCAAGCCTTCTCGCTCTATGCCGGAACTACCGACGTCATCGATCCTGCCACGGCCCGTCAGTCCATCGACGGTGTACTGCGCTTCATGCAGGCCATGCAGATGGTACACTCCCTCGACGACGTGCCCCAGGGCCTCGAATCGGCCATCATCGACGAGGATCAGTCGCTCATCACCCTGCAGTCGCCCCATGCCGGAATCCTCACCGATGTCCTTCCTGCCGGCCATACTGTCCGGAGCGGACAAGTACTGGCACGCATCATCCATCCTTATACCGGCGATCTGATCAGCGAAGTACTGGCTCCATGCGACGGCATGATTTTCTTTGCCCGCAATAAGGCCATCACCTACCAGAACACCGTGCTGTTCCGCCTCCTTCCAGCCGAATAGACTCTCTCATTTTCATGAAGTATATTTTTCTTCCGAAATGCTCTTCCCCGCTGCGAGGAAGAGTAATTTCTTTGTAAAATATGCTTCCACAAAACGGGGAAGAGCAGTTCGACAGAAAAATGCGGCTCCCCGTTCCGAGGAAGAGCATTTCGGAAGAAAAATGCGGCTCCCCGCTGCGAGGAAGAGCATTTCGGAAGAAAAATGCGCTTCCCCGCTCCGAGGAAGAGCAGTTCGGGAGAAAAATGCGCTCCATAAAAACGGGGAAGAGTATTTTTTTAGCGGAATACGCTTGCGAGAATCGAGGAAACGTGTTTTGTCAAAGCAGCGTACTCGATCTGCACACACAGGTTATCCTCATCATCAGCAAGATTCCAATTAAATATAGGAGGGAGAAAATATCATCTGTGTATAGCATTACGGCTCAAGATGAGAGAAAAAAGGTTCAGGAATGAGGATTTAGTAATTGACAGGTCGAGGTTTTATACGAATACGTGTATATTTGCATAAAAAAACAAACACCTGCATGCAAAGAATACTTCACATCATCTGTACCTTCCTGTTGTGCCTCGCCGTGGCGAAGGCCCAGGACGATGGCTACTATTATCGCAGCTGGGAGACCGAAGCCACGGTTTCGGCCGACAACACATGGAGGGTAGACGAACGGTACAAAGTGTACTTCACCGAACAGAGTCACGGCATGTATCGCTACATCCAACGCGAGTTCGGATCGCCACGCAACGTCAACGAGGACGGACAGCCGCTCGACGTGCGTTACAAGGTGTATATCCCCGAGGTGGAGGTGACGTATGCCGAAGGTGCCGAGACCTGGATCAAACCGAAGGACGAGAATAACTGTGCCTTTGTGAGCTGGGGAGAATTCAGCAAGTGGGTCGAGGGTGAGCAACACTATCGGCTGGGCTACACCTACAGTTACCCTGACGACCGCGTAGCAGCTCGCGACTACCTGTTCCATACCATCGTACCGGCCGACGTCACGACCCGAATCGAGCACTTTACGTTCCGCATCCGCTTCGAGAAGGAATTGCCTGCCGACATTGCCGATCGGCTGACCATCTACACCGGCAAGGTACTGAGCGAGGACATAGCCAAGGTGGAGAACCTGGTGGTAACGAGCCACAGCATCAGCGGTACGATCAACGACATCGAACCCTTTCAGGCAGTGACGCTCTATGCCGAACTGCCAGAGGGCTTCTACGAACATACAAGGAAAGTGCCTTCATGGCCGGCATGGGTGCTGCTCGGACTGGCCTTTGCACTGGCCTGCCTGATGCTGTACTACGAGATCAGGGGCGACGGCTCGAAGATTACGAAATCGGTGGAATTCTATCCACCCGAAGGCATGACACCGCTGATGGTGGGCACGATCATCGACGAACAGACCGATTCGGTCGACGTAGCCGCTATGTTGCCCTGGCTGGCCGAACGTGGTTATATCAGCATCAAGGAACTTCCGGCCGAGAAGAAAGACGCAACCATCGATACCAGCGAACCGCAGAACCAGATACAGATTACCAAGCTGCAAGACCTGCCCGCCGAACAGGATGAATACCTGACGCTGCTGATGCACATGCTGTTCGCCAAAAGCGAGACGGTGATGCTGGCCGACCTGCAGAAACAGAATTCGGGCATCACCGCCATCATGAAGGCTGCACAACGGAAATTCGAGGGTAAGAACGCGCTGTCCACCACGCATCATACGCTGCTGATGTGGGGGCTGATAGGCTGCAGCTCGCTATGCATCGGTCTTGCTTCGCCCGTAAGCCTGCCCAACTTCAACACCTTGATACTGGCCTGCATCTGGCTGGTGTCATTCCTGGCGGCATGGGGTCTGAACTACACGGTGATGGGTACGGACCTGTTCCGACGCACGTCGACCAATGTGGCGTGGCACGTTTTCCGCCTGGTATTCTTTGCAGGCGTCTGCCTGATGATGCACATATTCGCGGACGAGACGCTGTATGGCGACCTGTGCTTCAGCCCAGAGCTGCTGCTAACGGGAGCCTGTCTCTGCTTCGTGGTGTGCGAACTATCGATGCGCAACGTACACTTCTCGGCCTACAAGATCGAGATGGCCGGTAAGCTGTTAGGCCTGCGCGAATTCATCGAGACGGCCGAGAAGGACCGCCTGCAGATGCTGGTAGAAAAGGACCCGGAATACTTCTACAAAGTGCTGCCCTACGCCATGATCTTCGACATGACGGACAAGTGGACCAAGATATTCGACAAGTATCAGATCGAGGTTCCACAGACCGACTACTGCACGAGCTTCAGGTCGCATACGGGCAGCAGCAGCCACTTTGCGTCGCTGACCCGCAACATGAGCGAGGGTATCAAGACGGCCAGCTACGACCACAGCACACACAGCGGCGGTGGCTCGTCAGGCGGACGTCGCGGTTCGGGCGGACGTTCGCGTGGCCGCGGATACTCGGGCGGTGGCGGAGGTGGCGGCGGTGCCGGTCGCTGGTAGACCCCGAAGGCCTATTCGGACGGACGGGCAGGCAACAGGAAGTCGGCCATCAGCTGCCGGTACCACGCCGAACGCTGATGGTCCGCATCGCGCATACAATAGGTGTAGGTGGTGGTTGCAGATGATGTCACGGCCTTCTGATGTACCAGCACATAGCGCTTGGGCGGCTTGTGGGGCAAGGACTTGACCTGGTAGACCGTCTTAAGCGCAAAGCCCGCAAACAGGCACTCCGCACTGAAGGCATCGAGCACCTCGGGAGGAATACACACCGAAAAGACGCCACCCTGGTCGAGCAGACGATACGCGCCACGAGCCAGCACATCGAAAGGAAGGCTGGACGAATGGCGCGCACGGCTTCGACCCAGGTCGGGGCACTCGAGGCTGCGGTCGAAGTAGGGAGGATTGCAGATGACGCTGTCGTAGCGCAAGCCTTCGGCCTCAGCCCGTACAACGTAATCCTGAAAAGCACAATGATGCAACGTGAGACGCGAGGCGAACTTCGACTCGCTGAAGTTGCGACGGGCATCGAGCACGGCATTGTCGTCAATCTCGACAGCCGTAATACGGGCCTCGGGATAGCGCTGCGCCATCATGAGCGACAGCACACCCGTGCCGGTACCCACATCGAGGATGCGCTGGCCGCCCTCGCCCAACGTCCCCAGCAGGTCGCTATCGGTACCGACCTTCATGGCGGCATGCTCCTGCACGATATCGAACTGTTGATAGCGGAATAGGTCCATCGGATGAGAGACAGCGAACTTACTTCAGCTCGAGACGTACGACGTTCTCGACGTGCTGGGTGTGAGGGAACATGTCGACGGGCTGGATGTCGGTGACACGGTACTTGACGTCGAGCAACTGCAGGTCGCGGGCCTGTGTAGCCGGATTGCAGCTGACGTAGACGATGACCCGGGGAGCCGCATTGAGGATGACGTTGACCACGTCCTCGTGCATGCCGGCACGGGGCGGATCGGTGATGATGATGTCCGGACGGCCATGCTCGGCAATGAAGTCGTCGGTCAGGATGTCCTTCATATCGCCAGCGAAGAAGAGGGTGTTGTCGATACCGTTGTAAGCCGAGTTGATGCGAGCATCCTCGATGGCTGGCTCGACGTACTCGATGCCGATGACCTTGCGGGCCGAACGTGCCACGAAGTTGGCAATGGTACCCGTACCGGTGTAAAGGTCGTAGACCAGCGGTCGCTCTGGCAAGCTGCCATCGGCTTCCCCCTGCTGAGGTGTCTCTAATCCGGCGAAACGTCGGGTATGCTTGTAAAGCTCGTAGGCCTGACGCGAATTGGTCTGATAGAACGACTTAGGGCCAACCTTGAACTTCAGGCCTTCCATCTCCTCGATCATGTGGTCCTTGCCGTAATAGAGGTGTACGGTCTGATCGGCCCAGGCGTCGTTCTGCTTCTGGTTGATGACGTACATCAGCGAGGTAAACTCGGGGAACTGGCCATGGATAGCCTCCATCAGCTGGTCGATGAGCTGCTGGCGTGGTTCGCCAAAGATGATGATGAGCATCTTCTCGCCCGTCGAAGCCGTACGCACCACCATATTGCGCAACAGGCCATGCTGCTGACGCAGGTCGAAGAAGGTCAGGCCGTTGTCGATGGCGTACTGACGGATCCAGAGACGTACCCGGTTCGACACTTCCTCCTGTAGGTAACACTGGCTGATGTCGAGCACCTTGTCGAACGAGTCAGGGATGTGGAAGCCAAGGCCGGGCTCAAAGGGGATCTCCTTACCCTCGGCACGCAGACGGTCCATCTCGTCGAACGAGATCCACTTCTTGTTCGAGAAGGTGAACTCCAACTTGTTGCGATAGTAGAATGGCTGGCCGTCGAGCAACTGGGCCTGATGTTCGGGATGGTCGCAACCATCGATGGGATGACACTCGGGCAGCTGGACCTTGCCGATGCGCTGCAGGGCGTCCATCACCTGCTGCTGCTTGAAGCGCAACTGCTCCTGATAGGGCACATGCTGCCACTTACAGCCACCACATACGCCGAAGTGAGGACATACGGGCTGGACACGGACGGGCGAAGGCTCGACCATGTTGACAATCTTGCCCTCGGCATACGACGAGCGCGACTTGAGAATCTGCACGTCGCACACGTCGCCTTCGGCCGCGAATGGCACAAACAGCACCTTACGAATCTGGTTACCGTCCTTGTCGCGGCTGGCACCGCCATTGGCACCGACGCTGTCGAAGTGCGCTACGCACTTGCCTTCGGCGGCATATCGTTCTATCTTGACGCCCTTCAGCAAGGGCTGGGGTTTCTTGTTGCGAAGCATAAATGTAATAAAGGGGTTGTAATTACGATCGAAGGATCGATGATTCGAAAGAGCAGATTATCGGGATCACTCCTTGACACGAAGAGCGTCGCCACGCTGGTTGACGATGGCGCGATAGAAGTCGCTGCTGTATCGTGGCTGACGAGGCGAGGCTGGCACGCCCCACTCGGTACGCTCGAACTGGCCATCTTTCTCGCGCTTGACGTTGCCGTCGGCATACTTGACGAGCAGGTAAATGGCCAGGTCCTTATAGCGAGCCGTGGCATCGTTGGCCTCGGTGGCACAATACTCGGTCAGCAGGGACTGTACGGCCTCGGTCTTGCCCTGGTTGAGCAGAGCCACGGCCTGGGCATCAATCTCGGCTTCCTGACGGTCCCAACGATCGAAGAGCTGCTCGCGCACGGCCTCGACGTCGACCGAGATGTCCGACCATCGGGCATAACGCTGCTGAGCTACCCAGGTGGTCATCCAGAAGAGCGAGGTCCACGAGAAGGTGAGCAGATCGCCATTTCCGGGGCGTACACACTCTGGCACCTCCGACACATTATTATAGATAGGCGTAAAGAGAGCCGAAGCGGCATCGTCGACACCGAACCACGTCTTCGAACCCACCTCGCGAGGCAGCCATCCACGCATCTCGGCCACGAAGGTAAAACCAGTCTGCTGGGTGCCGATGGCACGCTCGTGCATGTAGACGGGACCTTGTCCGTCATCCTCGACGGTCCACGTCATCGGACGCCAGCGATAGGGGCACTTGAAAGGTCCGGCACCTACGTCCTGGGTCATATCCCAAGGTGTTCCCTCGTAATGGTCGGCCATGGCAGCCTGTACGTCGCGATGCGTCAGCTGACGGTCGGGCTTGATGTAGAGGGGCAGCACAGGGACGTCCTCGCCCTTGTCGTTGACATAGCCGGTAGCCGTAGGATGGCCCTGCATGTCGACGAAGGGGAAGTACTTGTCCATACCCTCGGCACAGCGATTGTACCAAGCCCAGACACGGCCGTCGCAGCCACGGAAGGCGGTATAGTCCTGCTCTCCATAGGCCTTGGCGAAGTCGAAGTCCTGATCGGAGGCCTTGGCATCGTACTTACCGGCCATGCGTGCAAAGCTGATGAGATCGGCCGAGAAGTAGCACGAATCGCCTACCTCGTAGCGCTGATAATAGCGAGTCTTGAGGCCCGAGCCAGGATAGTTGATCAGGCTAGGCACCTTCTTGTTGAGCTTACGGCCTTGCTGTGGGAAGGTGTGTATGCGAGCCTGGTTGGCATGGCCAGAGATGCAATCCTCAGGAATGAGGCGTGCTACCCATACGGCACCCTTCTGGCCGAGGGTCTTGCCCTCGCATACCGAGGCGCCAGGCGTGCCCTTGCCGATGAGGTCCATGACCCAGATTTCGTTCGGATCGCCTATCGAGAAGGTCTCGCCCTCTGACGCATAGCCATACTCGGTGACCAGCTGGGTCATGATGTCGATGGCCTCGCGAGCCGTACGGGCACGCTCGAGGGTGATGTAGATGAGCGAACCGTAATCGACCACGGCCGTGGTATCCATAAGCGACAGGTCACCACCCCAGGTGGATTCGGCTATCGTCACCTGCCACTCGTTCTGGTTGCCTACCACACGATAGGTATGCTCAGGCTGTGGAATCTGGCCGAGGGGGCGCTGGCTGTCCCAATCGATGACGGGACGCATCTCGCCCACGGCATGGTCGGCAGCAGGAGCAAAGTGCAGGTCGCCGTAGAGCTGATGGCTATCGGCATTGTAACTGATCATTGTCGAACCCGTGAGCGAGGCCTTGCGGCCTACCAGCAGGTTGGTGCATGCCCAGGCAGGCATGGTAATTGCCGCTACGAGGGCGGCTATCGTGAGTTGCTGTTTCATATTCGTCAGAAGTGTAATGTCAATGTTTTCTGTGTCTGGTTGTTGCAGTTATCCCAGGCCGTAATCTCGACCTGATGGTCGCGTCCCTGAGCGACGCCATAGAGCGTAGGATTGCCGTAATAGCGGCCGGTATTGTCCATGTCGAAGGGCACGAAATGGCCGTCGATCAGCACGCGGAAGCGACGCAGGCCACTATCAGCATCGCTCACCTTGATCTGCATCTTGCTGGCAGCAGCCTTGACGACCAACACCTCGGGCCCCTTTTCGTCGAGCCGGACGGCATAGCGACCGCCCTCGCGGATATGTCCGACGAGGCGTGCCGGCTGTCCGTCCTGTGCAGGCTGATAGGCGCTGTGACGTATAGCTCCACCCTTATCGAGGTTGGCCAGATAGAGCTGCTGAGGATTGATATTTTCCTCGCTCGCCACATCGATGCTGAGCTGACACCAGTCGTGCATCGGCAGGGTATTGCTGCCCAAGGTGTATACATGGCTCAGGCAAGGGATTACCTCGCTCACCTCGGTATTGACGGTCACCATCTTGCCCTTCTTGTTCTTGCGACGCTGGCTCACCGTACGGGTGATGGTCGCGGTTTCGGCTACACGGAAGCGGAAATCCACATCGGTATAGAACACGCCCGGGAGGGCCTCGAAATGGCAACCGGCTGAATCGATCAGTGCTGGCTGACAGGCCTCGAAGCGAACGGCATCGGCCGCCGCAGGCAGACGTTCGGGGATAGGCTGGCGGATACCCTGCACCTCGAAGTCGAGCGACGTGAGGTTACCATGAGCATCGGTTAACTCGTAGACGAAGTGGTATGGACGCTCCTCGCAGATGTCCACAAAGCCATCGCCACACTGCTCGTCGATCTGCTGCAACAGGTTGCCAGGCTCGACAAACGACTTCATGATCATGGACTTTTGATCGATCCAGGCGGCATAGTCGGTCACCGAATTGGTATAGCGCGTCTCGCTGAAGCGGAACACATCCTGCCGGAAGTGATAGAGCAACTGGTAACGGCTCTCGCCTCCATCGGTGGACGGCACCTCGAGCATGAGGCGAACATCCTTCACTCCGTATTTGTTGCTCTGACCATCCATGTAATCGTATGCCTTGAGACCCAGGCCTATGCGTCCCCAGGCCGTCATGGTCTTGGCCAGCGAGCCTCCCTGTCCTCCTGTTGTCGCACATGTACCGTTGACCGTGGAGACCTGACGTGAAGTGCTACCATTGGCCACACCCTGGCCCGGCTGAGGATAAAGGTAGACATGGCTGATGCGAGGGGCCTTGGTATCCTGCAGTTCGCGCAGGAAGAACATCTGCGGATCGTAGCAGACGTCATCGTCGTCATCAGGAATGTTACGCAACTCGAAGTGTACGTGTGGACCACCCGAACTGCCGGTATTGCCGCTCATGGCAATGACCTCGCCACGGACGACGGGCAACACACCGGGTTCGAAGGTAATGTCGGCATTGTTGAGCTCCTCGCTGACCTGACGCTGTCGCACCTGCTGCCAGATCTTGGAGTTGAACGTATCGAGGTGGCCATAAACCGAGGTCAGGCCAAGGCCGGGATGCTCGACGTACAGCACCAGGCCATAGCCATAGGCATTGATGCCTACACGACGCACAAAGCCGTCGGCAAAGCTGTAGACGGGATGTCCGATGGTCTGATCGGTCTTGAAGTCCAGTCCGCCATGGAAGTGATTGGGTCGCAACTCGCCATAATTGCCGGCAAGGGCGATACGGGTATCGACGGGCAGCTGATAGGTCTGCGAGGCATCGACAACCGGTGGCCGATCGGCAAAACGTGGAGGCATCGGGTGCTGGCGGGCCTCGTCGGTAGCCGATACAATGCCCGACGTCCACGAACAACCCGGCAGTGACAGGAGTAACAACCATGCCACAACCCAAAAGCGGTTCACCTTATTTCGTGTCATTCTTTTCAAAATTTGTGCACAAAGTTACCGCTTTTACGCGAAATAAGCAAATTTAGCCTCCTTTTTTTGGTATTTTATGAAAATAATAGCACGATTGTTTGCATATTTGCGTATAATTTTACATCTTTGCATCCCGAAAATAACAAATCATATGAATATACTCAGACTCTCCTCTTCTCTCGCAACGCTACTCCTTGCCATCCCAGCCACGGCCCTTGCCGATGTGACGACACACGTCGACCAGCTGAAGGCCTACCCTTCGCTCGCCTTGCGCGATGGCGTACAAGGCCGCTTCGAGGTTGTAGCACATCCTGCAACTCAGGCCCTCCGCACCATGGGATATACCGATCAGGCCGTTCCGGCCGAGGTCCCTATGCCAGCCAATATGCTCAGCTGGATGGAATGTGTCGAAAAGGCGGCACAGATGGTCGACGAAACGCCCGGGCTCACGCTTGGAACGGCTTCGGCCAGCAGCACGGTCATCGCGCCTCTTCTGGGCCCGATCAAGTGGAATCAGGACCATCCCTACAACTTGCTCTGCCCGAAAGGTACGCCAGTAGGATGCGTGGCCACAGCCATGGCACAGGTGATGTACCACTATCGTTACCCCGAGCATGGCTTCGGCACCCATTCGATCTATTATGGCGACGAGAAACTCGAAGCAGACTTCGAGAACACCTACTACCGATGGAACGACATGATCGACCAATATACCGGCTACAGCACTCCCGAGGAGGACTATGCCGTGGCAGAATTGAGCTATCATTGCGGCATTGCCAACAACATGCAGTATGCCCCTGAGGGCAGCGGTGCGTGGCTGGAGCGCGTGCCTTATTCGATGCACAAATACTTCGGCTACAACAGCCGTGCCTGTGTGCAGAATCGTCGCGGCTTCACCTACGAGGAGTGGACGGAACGACTGACCGAAGAGCTGCTGGCCGGCCGCCCCATCGTCTTTGCTGCCAACAGTAGCGACGTAGGCCACTGCTTCGTCATCGACGGCCTCAACGAGGAGGGTCTCTTCCACGTCAACTGGGGTTGGGGTGGCTGGTACAATGGCTACTTCGACATCGGCATCCTCAA
>JAZUEP010000002.1:0-30634 GCA_045640225.1 Bacteroidales bacterium
TCGAGCCAGACAGTGTTGTGATGCGGGCGATTACGAGCAAACGTACCATCGCTAAGACGATATTCGCGGTTCATCACATAATCGACATAGCGAGTTATGAGCGGATCCAATGCCCCATCGGAATCCTTATCGCCTGACGTAAGCTGCAGTCGCATCATTGCCGCTGCCATAGCTCCAGCATCATCGAGTGCACGAGGCATCACGACACGACGCATCTGTGGATCGAACTGAGGATTCTGCCGAATAATCTCTTCGACCTGTGGCGCAAGCATAGCAATCGCCAGACAACGATCGCGCGTGAAAGCCAGATATGCCTCGTCACCAGTCTCACCATAAGCTGCAAGGGCTGCGGCATAAGTTACACCACACTCGTAGGTAGTCAGTCGAAATTTTCCCTGCACCAGCCGCAACGAATCGTCAACCTCGGCCGGCATTGCATCGGTGATATAGGCCAAAACGCGATCCATAACCGACTTAACGTCAGCTTCAGCAGGAATCCCATAAGGATTGTCATAAGCCGGCTGCATCAAGTGGAGTGGGGTATTGGCATCATTGACTTCTTCAACGGTCTGCTGCCTGTCGTTGTTGCCAGACACACAGGCACACAAGACAGCGAACAAGGACATAAGGATCGATAGATACAGAGAGTTTCGTTTCATGGTGCAAAGATAACAAGTTTTTTCAGATTATGCAATATTTAGGACCAAAAAAGACAATTCGTGACTCGAAACATCGAAAAACGAATTGATAAAGCTATTATTTTTTGTATTTTTTACGATTAATAATTATCTTTGCAGCGAAAATTGATACCCAGCCATCACTAACCATAAAACTAAAACATATATGAGAAGAGAAGCATTCAAGATGTTCCTGAATCCAGGACAGAAAGAGGAATACAAGCGTCGCCACGCCAACCTGTTCCCCGAACTTCGCCGACTGCTGAGCGAAAGTGGCGTACGCAACTACAGCATCTACCTCGACGAAGATACAAATACACTCTACGCCTATCAGGAACTCGAAGGAGAGGGGGGAAGCCAGGACTTAGGAGCTACAAAGATCTGCCAGGAATGGTGGGCTTATATGGCCGATATCATGAAGACCAATCCGGATAATTCGCCAGTGAGCATTCCTCTGCCCGAGATGTTCCACATGGATTAAGAAGAACTCGATTCCCAATAGACAACATTCTTATCATCATTATAGACAAAAGACCTCCCTTGCAGCCGAGAGCCACAAGGGAGGTTTATTATGCAAGAATCTTGCTAAGATTACTTAACGAGGATAACCTTGCCGTTGCGGATCATGAGACCCTTAACCTCGTTTACCTTCTGGCCGTTGAGGTTGTAGATAACGGTAGCATTGTTCTCAGCCTCAACAGCGTTGATACCAGCACCCTCAGCAACAACATAGATTGACTTAAGGGTGTAATCAGAACCAGTGAAGAGGATGTGATGCTCGTCCATCAGGTCATACATGTTGCCATCAGCCTTGATGTTGAACTCAATAACCTGAGCACCATTTACCTCCTGGATGAGCTGAGCGCAGTTGTACTCGTTGCCACCATAGGTAGCATCCCACCAACCGGTAGTAAAGCGAACGTTTGCATTAGCAGGAGCCTCAACCTCAGCATAGAAAGTACCCTCCTTGATGAGAGCCCAGTCCTCCATTGGGAAGGCATAGATCTCCTCGCCAGTCATGTGCTCAACATTGCAGAAACGGAATGTACCACCCCAACCTGGGATAGCCTCGCCAGTCTCGTTGGTCCAGAGAACCTTAACAGCTGGCTCCTCAGGAGTCTCAGGAGTCTCACCAGCCTCGCCGATAAGAGCGAAGTCAGCAACTGGATTCTCAGCGTCAGTGCCCTTGATAACAACAGAAGTAGCAGGAGCGTCACCGCACCATGCACCGCACCAAGAGATCTTTGAACCACCAGCACCTACGAGATACTCGCAGCCCTCATAGCAGTAGAAACCGATAACGCCAAGGCCATTAACCTTGATATCCTCTGGCTTCTCCTGACCAAGAACCTTGTTGTAGTATACGTTCTCAGGCCAATCGCACCAACCAGCATCCTCGATGTTGTTGTACTCGCCAACGCCCTCAGCGGTGTAGGTGAGGAGCTGTGGGAGCTTGTCGCTCTCAACCTCCATAGCGAGAGTAAAGCCGATAGGGCTACCCTCCTCGAATACGTAGTAGTTCTTGTTTGAAGAGAGCTTAGCTACGATATAAACGTAACCGTCCTTAGCTGCAGTGAACTTAACAACTGCACCCTGGATAGGCTCGGCAAGAGAAATACCTGGGTTGCCACCATCAGCATCCTTAGGATTGTCCTGACCCTGAACACCACCAGCGGTGACAATTTCGTCAGTACCATTGAAAACAACTACATTGTAATTGTTGTTCTTGCAGTTGACAGCCTTGTGCTGGGTTGCAAAAGGATTAGAGAATACACCAAGAGCAGTCTCGCCCCATACGGTACCCTCAGCGCAATCAACAGCATCAGAACCGAAGCCAAAATCCTCAGCATTGAGCTGGAGAACGTCAGCATTAGCAGCAGCAGCAAAAGAAAGAGCTGCAGCAAAGAGTAAAGATTTCTTCATACGAAAAAATGATTAATAATTAATAATAAGAGATGGATAAATGTTCGTTGAAAGAATGTCGCCTGGGCGATAGCAACCAGATGCCATCGCCCAAACGCCATAGTTATTACTTGTTACCTTCGAAGTTGAAGATAGTATCGACCTTCTTACGGCCATCCTTGACCGAGACCTTGAACGAGGTCTTGAGCTTGCTACCGTCTACGACGATGGCGAAGGTTGAACCAAGACCCCACTCCTCGGAAGTAACCTGATTGTTGAGGTATACCTGCTCGCCTGCCCAGAAACAGTTAGCTGCCGATGTAGCGTTAATCTCCTTCTCAACGTCAACGAAAGTAACGTTAGCTACGTTCTCGCTGACTGCCTCGATGGTGACTGTGCCTGTACCCTCTGAAACACCATTGGCATTAGTGCGAACCCAAGTGCCTGTATATGTGCCGGCAGCGGCTGCAGGAGCACTCTGGCTATGGTTGATAACCACAGTCTCGCCCTCGTCATCACAGCTGGTAAAGCCCAGAGCAAGCACAGCTGCAGTCATCATGCTATAAAGAAACTTCTTCATAATTATCAATTTTCAATATCAATTATTAATTAATAGCCAGGGTTCTGATCGGCAGCCGACATTGCCTCATTCTTGTCGATTGAAGACTGTGGAATAGGACGATACCACTTGTAATTGCCATCCTGACCCTTCATAGCAGCAGCGGAACCTACATACTCGTTGAACTCAACGTTGTAGCGAACGAGCTGCTTGGTACGACGGAGGTCCATCCAGCGCTGGTTCTCAGCATAAAGCTCACGTGCACGCTCGTCAAGCACGAGGTCGAGCTCGTTCAGCTTGAGGTTGGTGGTGTACTTAGGAGCATAGGCACCGAATGAAGCAAGAGCATCAAGACCTGCACGCTGACGTACGGCATTGATCTTGTCAAGAGCCTGACCGCTCTGACCTGCGAGAAGGTAAGCCTCAGCTGCTACAAGATACATATCAGCCACACGCATTACTACAACGTCACGGTAGTCGTTCTTGCCGGTAACCTGAGCTGAAGCAGGATCATCAAACTTGCGAACACAGACTCCATTGTTGGTCATGTTGTTATACTCCGACACTGCATAAGACTGTGCAGATTGGAGCTTACCGCTCTTCACATTATAAACCTTGACAGGGTTAGACAGAATTGTGAGGATTACGTTGTTGACCTGACCCTCCATGGTATACTGATCCTGATTTGCGTTGAACTCTGCCTTTACGTCGGCGTCAGTGGCAAAGTAAGGGAAGAAACGAAGACCAATACCAACCTTCGACTTGTCTGGAGCATTGTAGTAAGCATAGTAACCCTCCGTACCCCAGTTGGCAGCATTCGAGCAGTTGTACATCGTGGTCATGTAAGTAGCCTCGTAACGAAGGTCACCCTTCTCGAAGAGGTACATTGACTTAAGAGACTGCTGGTTGCATGAGCTAACATTCTTGTAACCCGTGGTGTTGCAGGCGCCATAATAGCCACCGAATTCGTTCTGAAGGCTGTGACCGCTATCCTCGACCGAGCCAGGGAAGCCTTCGCGCTGATACTTAACAACGAAGATCTCCTCCTGATTGCCAACGTTCTTTGGATCCCAGAGCTGATCTGGAGTAAGGGTAAGAGCCACACCATTGATAGCCTTCTCGGCCCATTGTGCTGCAGTAGCGAAATCTGCGGTTGAAGATACGCTGTAAGTACCCTCCTCAGCGCTGCTCAGCGAAGTGCTGAGGTCCCAGGCCTTAGCCAGGTACAACTTAGCCAGAAGGGCAGCAACAGCCTGCTTCGAAGCCTCGCCTGTATGATTGGCGTCGGTAGCCTCGAGCTTTGAGTTGTTGTACAGGCCCTCAAGGTCAGCAATCGTATTGGCATAGACCTCGCTCAGCTCTACACGTGGATACTCACGCTCAGAAGTCTTGATGTACTTGGTGAGGTAAGGCACGCCACCGAAGTGCTGTGAGAGCAGGTAGTAGCAGTAGCTGCGGATAAAGAGAGCCTCATCGGCAATCTTGGTACCCTCGCCAGCATACTCCATAGCACCATTTGCAAGGTTGATGGCCGAATAGAGCGAAGAATAGAACGAAGATACAGTACCATTCAACTGGTTGAGTGTATATTCGTTGAGCTCACCACCGTTCTTGCCACGAGTATTGACATAGAGGTCGGTGCCGTTCTCGTAGATCTCGACCTGAGTAGCAAGGCCCTGCAGCTTTGAGTAAGCAGAGGTCAGCATTGCCTGAGGATTGGCCGAGAAGAACTCGTCATCTGACAGTGGATTTGACTTGTTCTCAGTGTCAAGCAAGTCTCCACAGCTGGTCATAGCCACACCCATGAAGAGGGCAGCGATGGCCGAAAAATATAATTTCTTCATACGGATTTCTTTTTCGTTTTAACTGATTAGAACTTGATGCTTGCACCTACCTGGTAGTTGATTGAAGCAGGACCATCATTCTTCAGAGCTGCGCCAGCCCATTCAGGATCGAAGCCTTCGTACTTGGTGAAGACGAAAGGATTGGTTACTGTCGCATAGAGACGGAGGCTAGAGCAGTTCCAAGACTTGAGCAACTTCTTGTCGAAGGTGTAACCGAGGGTGATGTTCTTAACCTTAGCAAATGTAGGATCAACGACGCACTTGGCAGCGTTGTAGTAAGATGCCTGAGCACCAACACCTGCATTTGAACCACCATTGTTAGGGAATGGAGCAGAACCATAGTGAGTACCGTTCTGGAACTTAGGATTGATGTAAGTACCATCAGCGTTCACGCCATCGCAATCGAGGAGTACACCATCTGGAATATAGAAGTCGACATTGAGCTTCTGACGACCACGGTCGCTCCAGTTCTCGTACTCACTGATGAAGTTAGAATAAGCATAACCACCTATGCGAGCATAGATAGACATTGAGAGATCCCACTGCTTGTAAGACAGGCTGGTTGAGAAGCTGGCAGTGAAGTCTGGATCACAAGAGAAGATTGTCTTATCTTTGTCATCGATAGTACCGTTGCCGTCCTGGTCAACTACGTATGGCTGACCCTCAGTAAGACCATATACCTTATTATAATAGTCGTACTCTACAACCTGCGAACCAGGAGTGAAGCCATTCTTGGTTGCAGCCTCGTTGTTTGGTACAGTCATATTCTTGTTGCTGACGATTCCGCCATGCTCGTAGGTATAGAGGGCATTGACACTGCTGCCGATGAAGAGTGAGCCAGAACCTGAGTCACCTGAAGCAATCAAACGATCCGAAACACCGTTAATCTGGCGAACATCATTGTTATTGTGTGCGAAGGTGAAGGTGGTGGTCCAGCGCCAATTCTTCTTCTCGATGTTGACGGTGGTGAGGCTGAGCTCGATACCAGTATTGCGAACCGAACCGATGTTGGTAGTCATCGAAGAACCACCAGCCTCGACAGGAAGCTCTACATTGTAGAGAAGGTCCTCAGAAGTCTTCTGATACCAGTCGACAGTACCATTGATGCGGCCACCGAAGAATGAGTAGTCAAGACCGAAGTTATACTCGTTTGAACGCTCCCAACGAAGGCTCTTGTCAACAACACCTGAAGCAGTAGAACCAGTCAGCCACTGACCCATGTAATAGTAGTAGTTGCTGCCTGACAGGCCCTGCATGGTAGCGAAGTCACCGATGCCATCGCAGTTACCGGTCACACCGTAAGAGGCACGTACCTTAAGGTTATCCAACCAGTCGCGGGTATTCTCCATCCACTGCTCCTCGGTAACGGTCCAAGCCAATGCAAGTGAAGGGAACATACCCCAACGCTTATCCTTGGCAAACTTAGAAGAACCATCCCAACGAGTGGTAGCGGTGAAGAAATACTTGTGTGCGTAGTTATAGTTGAGACGGAATGCCCAAGAGAGCATTGAGTTCTCGGTATAGCTGTTCTTCGAGTCGTCAGCATTGAATGTTGAGCCACCAGCATTCTGGTTCCACCAGTCAGTACCCTCAATTACACCGTTGAAAGCATTGGTGATAGACTCACGGGTGAACTTCTGTGAAGAGAAGAGACCCATGACGTTGAGGTTGTGGTCGTTGTTGATTGTGGTGTTGTAGGTCACGGTGTTGTCCCATGTCCAAGAGAAGCTGCGCTGAGTAGCGAGGGTAGAAGAGTTCGAGTCGCTATCATCATAGTAGGCGCCTGTTACAGGGTTGGTGTAACCTGCATAGCTACCCTGACGATAGTAGGTGAAGCTTGGAGCGAAGCTAGACTTGAAGTTCAGGCCCTTCATCGGATCGAGCTGCAGGTAGAAGTTACCGATAGCACGCCAGGTCTCGCGGTTCTTCTTCTCATTCTTGAGAAGGTCGAGTGGGCTTGGCTGATCAGAGAACTGATATGACGAGCAGGTACCGAGTGACTCGTAGTTACCTGGCTTGTGGTTGACGTTACCCTCAGCATCGTAAGGAACCATGTAAGGGTTCATACGATAAGCCTGCTTGATACCGTTGTCGTTAGCGTAGTTGTTCTCGGTACGCGACATGTTCACATTGAAACCGGCTGAGAGGATGCTGTTGATCTTGGCATCGACCGAGCCCTTGACCGAAATCTGGGTCTTGTCGTCACCTGCATAGACGCCTTCCTCCTTGTTGAAGCCGAGGCCCATGTGGTAGTTAACCTTATCGCCTGAACCACTGACAGCGAGGTAGTGATTCTGCTGTGAACCGTTCTGGGTTACCATACCAGGCCAGTCGTAGGTGTTACCACTGGCGAGCATCTGCTTCATCATGTATTCGCCTGAACCGACCTGCTCACGGAGCAAGCACTGCTCGAGGGTACCGCCCGAAATCTGGTACATTGGGCTGGCAGGGTTGAGGGCTACCAGATCCTTGCCATCATAGTTGGCATAGGTGAGGAACTTCATGAAACGATAGTCGTAGAACTGCTGACCACTCATCAGCTCTGGCATACGAGCCACCTGGCTCCAGCCGTAATAGCCATCGTATGAGATAGTTGCTTTCTCTTCCTTCTTGACATTGGCGCCGCTCTTGGTCGAAACCATTACGACACCAGCCGTTGCACGCGAACCGTAGATAGCGGTTGAAGAGGCATCCTTCAGCACGTCGATACGATCGATGTCCTGTGGGTTGAGCCAGTCGATATCGCTACACATAACGCCGTCGACGACGTACAGAGGCGAAACGCTTGAGTTGATGGAAGACTTACCACGAATCTCGATCGAAGGAGATCCACCGGTACGGCCACCCGACATGGTGATGTTCACACCAGGAGTTGAACCCTGCAAGTTCTCAAGAACAGAAGGAGCGCCCTTAGCGTTCAACTTCTCTGTACCGATTGAAGCTACAGAACCCGTGAGGTCTGACTTCTTCATGGTGCCGTAACCTACAACGACAACGTCCTCGAGCATCTCCGCATCCTCACGGAGGGTGATGTCAATCTTTGTCTGGCCATTTACAGGAATCTCCTGTTCTGAATAGCCGATGAAAGTAACGCGCAGGATGGCATCTTTTGCCACATCTGAAATGGAGTAATTACCATCAAAGTCGGTGGTAGCGCCATTAGTGGTACCCTTAACGATAACGTTGGCTCCCAGAACAGGTTCGCCTAAGTCATCGATGACAGTACCAGTGACGGTCAACTGGGCAAATGACATCGCTGTGCTGAAGGCAAACACCATCAGCAGAGTTGTCAGTTTACCGAGCCAGTTCATTTTGCATGTACTGCTTCTCATGTTGTTTTGAATTGTTATTTTAATAGTTAGTGAAGTTGTGTGCAATTAACCGAAATGTAGCCTTTTTGCGGTGCAATATTCGTGATTTTTTTTCTTTTTTCCAAATTTTACTAACTTTTTTTTCGAAATTTTGCCAATTTTAGATAGCAAAGAGCGTATTTGTTCGATTTCGCCCCTAAAAAAAGTGCAAAAACAGGAGTTTATCAACAATCTTTCGAATCTGCGCAATGGATTGCAAAGTCGTGTGCGTACCCGTTCAAAAAACAGATACACACACGACGCGAGGCTGTTTATTTCAGTACCTTATCGGTTAGAATACGACCGTCGGAAAGGCGGGTAAGACGTACGTTGACACCCGGTTGTGGCTCGGCCAGGCGATGACCTTCGAGCGAATAATATTCGTACCCGCTGACGGCCGAATCCTGCTGGATGCCCTTGATGTCCGTCACGAACACCTGAGCCGGATAATACTCCTCGACAGGGATGTCAGCATCGGCATTCTGGCCACGCGAGATGTGCTCGACCACACCGTTCAGGTAGACTTCCAGATTGGTGTACCATTCCTTCTCGGTGTCGAGGGTGTAGAAGGTTCCGTCCTCCGGATTGTTCTTATCCAGGCCATTGGCATCCTCCCAGACGTCAGGCATACCATCACCATCGGTGTCGTAACCTTCAGGACGAGTGATCTCGAGGAGGGTAGGGAAGCTAACCTGCTGTGGATCCTCCTCGCCAGCAGGATCGTTGATCTTGTCGATGATGCCCTTACGCTTGGTGACGGTACCGGTGTAGGTACAGGTGCCGGTAGCTGCTTCTTCCATGTAGCGAGCATCGACAGCATCGCGTACCAGCGAGGCACCGCCGAAGGCCAGTACCCGCTCGAAAGCGGTCTGTGGAGCGTGTGTGGTGACCTGTCCGGCAGCAATAGGCTCGTCGAGGCGAAGGCGGACACAATCGATGTAGGTAGTATCCTTCTGTCCGCGGCCACCGGTTATCTGCTCGTACTTGTAATACTCCAGATCCTCACCATAGTAGTGCAGGGTATCGGGAATATAGTATTCGTCGTTGGCCTTGAGGATGCCTCCGTCGTACGAGACGCCATCCCAGTCGTAATTCTCGGCCTTGTCGCCGGCAGCGGTCACATAGTTGCCCTTGATGTAGTAGCGCGAGGCGTAGCCCCAGAAGATAGGATCGTCCTTGGCCGTCGTCTTGTTGGCTACCGAACACTCGGTGACTCGGGTCTTCTTGTCCGTACCAGGGCCGGCCTTGTAGTAGTTGTTGATCATGTTGATGTAACCGCCGCCAGGACCGCCATAGCAGCCGCCTGTACCCCAGTTGTACATCACGCAATTGCGGAAGTCGACCTGCTCGGATTGCATGGCATTGGCATACAGTTCCTTGTCGTAACCCTGCCAGTTGTAGCGGGCGCCATTGAAGCGAGGCACACGATTCTGCATGTGGCACAGGAAGTTGTGGTGGAACGAAGCGCCCTTGCCACCCCAGATGCCGCCATACGAATGCTCGCCCTTCGAGTGGCCGGGATTGGCCAAAGCCTCGCCCAGCGTACACCACTGCATCGTGAAGTCCTTGTTGTCGTAGAACGAGGCAATCTCGTCGATACTCCACGAGAACGAGCAGTGATCCAGGATGATGTTCTTATGATTGCGCCCCCAGGTAGCATCGGCGCCATCGTTGATGTCCTTTACCTGCGAACGACGGAAACGGATGTAACGGCAGATGACGTTGTCGCAACCCGTAAATTTCACGGTGTAATACCGTAACGTGATGCCATCGCCTGGTGCCGTCTGGCCGGCAATGGTGGTGTTCGATGTGATGTTGAGGTCGCTCTTGAGGTCGATGTAGCCGCTGACGTCGAAGACGATGGTCTTGGCCTTCGCTCCGCTCAGGGCGTCGCGCAACGAGCCGGCACCCGAATCGTTGAGGTTTGTGACGTGACGAACCTCGCCGCCACGGCCTCCGGTCACCGTGTAACGGGCAAAACCTTCAGCCGTTGGGAAGGCCGGAATGTCCTGTGCCAAACCTTGCACTGATGACAAGGCTCCGGCCACCAGGAGTCCTAGGGTAAAAAGATGTTTCATTGTGTATAATATTTGGTTAGTGTAGTTTTTGCGTGTGTGTACCTATCAGGCATTCTGGCCGATGGTGTTGGCCAGTTTTCCGATGTTGAGGCTACGGGCCGAGGCATCGACGATGTCCTTGTAGATGCCGCCCTTCTGATACAGCGTATCGGGATCGCCACTCTGCTCGACGCGTCCGTCCTTCAGGGCGTAGACCATGTCCGAATCGATGATCTGCGAAATCGAGTGCGAGATGATGATTACCGTACGGTCCTGCTTGATGGCGTCGAGCGAGGCCTTGATCTGCTCGGTTGCGATGGCATCGAGCGAGGCAGTCGGTTCGTCGAGGAAGATGATCGGAGGGTTCTTGAGGAACATGCGGGCGATGGCGATGCGTTGCTGCTGACCGCCGGATAGGGCAGTGGCTTGCGACGCAAAACCATCGGGCAGCTTCATCACCTGGTCGTAGATGTAGGCCTTACGTGCCGCATCCTCGACCTCCTGGCGTGTGGCCGAAGGGTTGCCGTAGCGGATATTTTCCTCGATCGTTCCGTCGAAGATGTGGTTCTTCTGCAGGACGAGACCGATATTGTCGCGCAGGAACTGGGTATCGTACTCGCGGAGGTCTACGCCATCCAGACGGATCGTTCCCGATTGCGGCACATAGAACTTATCCAACAGATTGACGATCGTCGACTTGCCGGCACCCGACAGACCTACGAAAGCCGTGATACGGTTGGGCAGAACCTCCATATTGATGTCGTGCAGCGCCTTGTTGCCATTGGGGTAGCTGAAGTCGACGTGCGAAAGCTCGAAACGGCCCTCGATCCTGTCCGGACGATAGGTACCCGATGGTTCGACCTCACCTTCGGCCTCGACCACGCTGAAGTATCCCTCGGCATAGATCAGCGCATCGTTCAGCGTGTCGAAGATGCGTTGCAGCTGGGTGATAGGTGCCGTCACGTTGCCGAACAGCATCACGTGGTACATGATCTTGCCGATGGTCATGCCCGGATAGTCAATCAGCACCAGATAGGCCGTCAGAATGATGATCAGCACGGTGCCGATCTGCTGTACGAAGCGCTTCCAGCCATTGTAGTACAGCATCACCTTGCGTGTCCGCAGCTGATTGGAGGTCAGCTGATCCTGAATGGACATCTGCTTCTGCGACTCGATCTCCTCGCGGTTGAACGACTTGATGACGTTGATCGACTCGATGATCGACACGATGCCGTGCGACTTCTGCTCGCGATGCCGACGCATCTCCTGTCGCCAGCCTTTCAGACGGTTGGCCTGATGGATGGTAATCCAGATGTAGATAGGCACGATGAACAGTGCCGTCAGACCTACATAGACGTTGGCCGCAAACATCAGTATCAGCGCCAGAAGGGCAGAAGTGAAGAGCGGCAACAGGTCGATGAACGTGTTCTGCACCGTGGTCGAAAGCGACGATACACCCTGGTCGATACGCGTCTGCAGACGGCCGGCCTCGTTGCCATTCGAGGCAAAGAAGGCCATGCGATAGGAGAGGACACGGTCGACGGCCGTCTGTGCCAGGTCGCGCGACACATGGACACGCATCTTCTCGCCATAGTAGTTCTGTGCATAGGTAATCACCACCGACAAGGCTTCCTTGCCCAACAGGATCGACGTGATGACCGTCAGCACCCTCACAGCCTTCGACCACGCGAACGCTTCCGTTCCGATCAGGCCATTGATCGTATCGACCGTCCAGTCGAGCACCACGGCATTGACCTGCGCAATGGTCGAACCAACCACGGTCAGCACCAGTGTGGCCACGACCAGCCACTTGTAAGGCCGCACGTAGGGCCAGAGTTTATAACCGAGTTGTATGAGATTCATTGTGTTGTGAGCATCTGAAAATTGGCGCAAATATACACATTTTCTGTCGCGCGTCAAAATATTAGGCCGATTTTTTATGATTTTTCGGCCACTTTTGTCCGACTGATTGTTTTTTTGCCTATCTTTGTCGCGAATTTTACAGACAAAAGTCCGCTTCATGACACGCATCCTCAAGCCCCTCATCCTCCTCGTCGGCCTCGCTACTGCCCTCACTGTCAACGCACAGAATCTGCGCCAGGCACAACGTCACGACAGCATTGCTGACGTCTTCATTTCCGATCAGAAGTACGAACAGGCCATCACCACGCTCTATCGTGTGCTGGAGTGCCTCGAGTCGCCACATCCCGACTCGCTCTACATCGCGGCCCTCGTCAAGATGGGTGTCTGCTACGATCGGCAAGGCATTCCGATGAAGGCCATCGAATCGACCAAGCGCGCGCTCGATTATTATAATGAGAAGTTCCCTGGCGAGGACCGCTACAAGGCCGGGCTTTACGACCGGCTGGCCATCTATTGCCATTCGATGCGCAACTTCCGCGAGGCATACGACTGGAGCCAGAAGGCCGTTACGATTTACAACGCCATCAACCGTCCGACCGACGAGGGCATCCAGGTGCTGGCTCATGCGGCCATGATCTGCAATGCGTACAAGTTGCCGCACGAAGGCGTCCGCTGGCAGGAGAAGGCCACGACCTATGCCAAGGAACTGTATGGCGGACACTCCGACCAATACCTCGAGCACCTGGGTACCCTGAAGCGCCTCTGTACGGCATCGGGCGACCAGCCACGAGCCGACAAGCTGAGCGAACTGCACTCGCTCATTGCTCGCGAGAATCGCGAGGGCTTCCTGCCAGAAGTGGCCGACCTCTCGACGCCAGCCCTCTGCCGTCGCCACAACCGCGATGCCCTGGGTTGCTGTCGCTGGTACCTGAAGCACTATCTGTACGACCCACAGGTCAAGCAGGCTTCGAGCTACATCATCCGCTTCTGCAAGCAGTCGCCCGACGTGTCGTTCTACTTCGGCCCGGTCGAGAAGAAGTGGCAGAAGCGTACCGTCAACGGCTATCTGATTGCCTACATGGCTGCCTCGGCCGAATACGCCCTGACGCATCCCGACGAGCCTCGCTACAGCCTCGAGCAGTACAAGTTTGCCATCAATTCGCTGATCGACTACTACGACGAGAACAAGAAGCAGACAGGTTCGGTCTATGCGTTCGACCACTACCTGAAGCTTCGCGACCGTGGCGCCCGCTTCCTCGACGAGCAGCTCGAGAAGGATTTCGAGGCTTATAAGGAGTATATGAAGAAGCACAAGAGTACCGACATCGAGGTCGAGATGCTTTCGATCATCGATGCGTCGTACTGAACCGACACACAATCTTCGCGATTTGTTAAGCGATGGGGTAGGGCAGGGGTTTGCTCTTCCCCATTTTTGTCGAGTGATACTTGGTAGGCAGATTCGGGTTCCTCGATGTGCGGAAGCGCATTTCAGTACCGAATTGCTAACACCATTCGAGTGGTGTTGGAATTTTTCCCGGCGAATGCTCTTCCTCGTTTTGCGGAACACCATTTTGTTTGCAGATTGGTGCTCCCCGTTTTGTTAAGGCAGAATCTTCGCCAACATTCTGCCTTATCAAAACGGGGAGGCACACTTTTCGCCAAAACTGCTCCTCTGAAAAACGAGAAGGAAGAATCTTCGCCAACATTCTGCCTTAATAAAACGAGAAGGAAGAATCCTGACGAAAATTCTGCCTTCGCAAAACGAGGAAGGGAAAATGACGGAAATGACAAAAAGAAAGAGGACCTGTCGGTATGGACAGATCCTCGAAGCGAAGCGGAAAGAGAGGGATTCGAACCCCCGGTACCTCTCGGTACGCCGGTTTTCAAGTCCGGTGCTATCGACCACTCAGCCATCTTTCCTTGCTTCATATCCGCATGGTCATTTGCGGAAAAGCGGTGCAAAGATAGAACTTATTTCGATATGTTGTGCAAAAAAGGTAAAATTTTTTTGAATTTTTTGCTTTTTAGTTCAAAAAACCGTATATTTGCAGCGCGAAACAAACAAAAACACGATTACTATGCATCACTTTATCAGTTTCCTGCTGCGCATCGCCTATGCGGCCGCATTCGGTTACATCCTCACATTCCATGCCGAGGATATCATCAACTATATTCCACAGCTGCTCGGAGGCCTGCTCATGCTCGAGACCGTTGGACAATTACTCGAGCTGTTCCTCCTGAAGCTGAAGACGTCGGTTCGTGGCTATTACTTCATCGTACCCCTGTGCGTGCTGGTTTATGCCTTGTTCCTGATCTTCCATAGCAAGCTGGGCATCGACGAGAATGCCTCGGTACGCGAGATCTTCCAGCCATCGGTAGGCTTCAGCAAGCTGACGCTCGAGATGCAGCTGGCCGGCATCTGTCTGGTGGCCTTCCTGCTGTCCGAGATAGTAATCTCGATTGCCTTCTTCAAGCCACTGTATCGTCCGGCCAAGTTTGCCGAAGAGAAGGCTAAGCAGGAGGAAGCACAGCGTGCCCTCGAGGCAGAACGCGCCCGTCAGGCGGCAGAGGCTGCAAAAACGGCCGAAAAACCAGCAGAAAGTCCTGAGTCTCAGCCATTCAAGATCTAATCAACGAGACCAAAGTGACGCAATGCCTTAGCCACACCGTCGGCATCGACGGTATCGGTGACATAATCGGCATGTGGCTTCACGTCGTCCGTAGCATTTCCCATCACCACAGCCGTACCCACAAGGTCGAGCATCTCGAGGTCGTTGCCCCCATCACCGAAGGCAATGACCTCGTCTTTGTTCCAACCATAGTAATCGAGCACGGCCTGGATGCCAAGGGCCTTCGAAGCCGTACGGTCGATGATGTCGGTAAAGAGAGGATGCCAGCGCGTGGTCTTACAATGGGGCAGGTGCGTCATGATGCGAGGCTCGTCGTCGTCCCTGAAGGTTGTAATGACCTGGTAGATGGTCTGGTCGCGCAACAGCTCGAGGTCGCCTTGCTCGGGCATCGGGAAATCGAGCAAATCCATAATGTGACGCATGTCGTCGTCGAGGAAGTTGTAGGTCAGACCATCCTCGTAGACGAAGATCGTGCTGTGCGGTTCCTGCTGGAGGAAGTCAAGCCACATGTGGATATCGGTCTGACGGATCGGATTGCGGTACACCACTTCGCTGCCGGATAGGGTAGGGGAGGAGAGCTGTTGCGCCGTGGCTCCCTCGGGCGGACACTTGATGGCCAGCGTACCATTGATCAGCACGAAGCCGTCGAATGCCATATCGGGCAACTTGTCGATGCTCTGTGCATGACGGCCTGAAGCGATAAACACTTTGATGCCACGCTGACGCAATTGCTCAACAGCACGCCGAGCCGAAGCCGGCACCTGATGCGTATCGAACGAAACCAGAGTACCGTCTATATCGAAGAATACAGCTTTAATCATTCTGATAGGATTAAGTAGTTTCACGTGGAACGTCGCCTTCCTGCTGCCCGAAATACTGGACGAGCTTCGTGGCCTTGGCCGTACCCACAACGTCCTGCAGCTCGGCAAACGAGGCCTGCCGCATTCGCTTCAGGCTCTTGAAGGCGCGTAGTAATTCCTGTTTTGTCTTTGGGCCAATGCCCGGAATTTCGTCAAGCTCGGAATGCGTCTGCGACTTGCTTCGCTTCTGGCGATGAAAGGTAATGGCGAAGCGATGCACTTCGTCCTGTATACGCTCGAGCAGATGGAACAGGTTGCTGCCTTGCTTCACATCGACGGCCGATGGCGGATCGCCAAACAGCAGCTGGCGTGTGCGGTGGTGTCCGTCCTTGACAAGACCGCCCACAGGGATGTCGAGCAAGCGTCGCACTTCGGCCAGACGATCTTCGCTGATCTCGCCTTGCAGATGCTGCTGCACATACTGGCCAAGCAGGTCGGCCAAACCTTCGCGGATTACGCCCATCTGGCCCACGCCACCATCGGCCAATATCAGGTCGGGCATCTCGCGTTGCTCGTCCACAAGGCGACGATAGCGACGCATCACCACCTCGTGCATCGAGGCATAATCGTCAGGACCTGCAACGGATCGGATATTGAATTTGCGATACTCCTTCTTCTCGGGTTTGCCGTTCATGAACACCACACAACTGGCCACAGGATCCGAGCCAGAGATGTTCGAGTTATCGAACGATTCGATGTGGCGAGGCAGGGTGGCAAGGCCCAGCTGACGCTGGATTTCGGTCAGCAGACGGGTCTGTCGTTGTTCGGGGTTGAGCTTCTCCTGCTGCTTGATCTGGTCGAGGCGATACTGCCGGCAATTCTTCTCGGCCAGCTCCAGAAGCTTACGTTTGTCGCCTCGTTGAGGGATGAAGGCAGTGCAGCCATCGGGTAGGAGAGAGGGCTCGAAAGGAACCACAAGTTCGGTGACGCGAGCCTGTTGCTGGTCGGCCGTTGCATCAGCCTCGCTCTCGAAACGCTCGCGAAGTTCCATTATACCCAAGGCCAGCACGTCCTCGCGCGGCTCGTCGATCTGCTTGCGGTACTCGATGGTGTAACTGCTGATAATGGCTCCTTGCACGATGTGGAAGTACGAGACGATGGCACTCTGGTCTTCCTCGTCGTAGGCAAACACGTCAACGTCGCTGATCGTAGACGGAACGATGTTGCTTCGCGTACGGTACCCTTCGAGCAGAAGGATTCGTTGCTTGATAAGCTCGGCTCCTTCGAAATCCCACAGCTCGGACTTTCGCATCATCTGTTGCTTGAGGTTGGCCATCAGTTCGGCCGTATGTCCGCGCAAGATCTGCTTGATTTCCTCGATACCTTCGTTGTACGTTTCACGTGAAATCTGACCGATGCAAGGCCCTTGACACTTGTGGATGTGATATTCCAGACAGCTTTTATACCCTCGGTCAATCATGGCTTGCTGCAAGTTGAGCGAACAGGTACGGATGTGATAGAGCTGCTGAAAGAGTTCGATCAGCGTCTTGGCCACCATCACATTGGTATAGGGACCGAAGTAGCTCGAACCGTCCTTGATGATGGTTCGCGTCTGGAAAACGCGCGGGAAAGCCTCATTGCGCACACAAATCCAGGGGTAGGTCTTACCATCCTTCAGCAATACGTTGTACTTGGGCTGATGGGCCTTGATCATGCGATTCTCGAGGTTCAAGGCATCGTTCTCGGTATTGACCACCACATACTTCAGGTCGTAGATCTGGCGCACGAGGTTGGCCGTGCGACGCGATTCGTGCTCCTTGGTGAAGTAGCTCGACACACGTCGCTTCAGGTTCTTAGCCTTACCCACATAGATAATCGTTCCCTCGGCGTCGTAATAACGGTAGACGCCGGGGGAATCAGGCATGATGTTGACAATGCCCATCAGATAGTCGTAGCGGGGATTATCCTTGGCTTGAACCATTGCACGTTATTCGCCTTCGTACTCGACAGGGCAGTAGATATCGGTGCCTTCAGGGAAGACATAGCGACCCTTGAGGTCGACCAGCTCGATGATGCAATTGACATAAACCTTCTTTACGCCAAGCTTCATACAGAGGTCGTAGGCAGCCTTCATGGTTCCACCGGTGGCCATCAGGTCGTCGTGCAGAAGTACGATGTCTTCAGGCGAAAGGGCATCCTTGTGGATTTCGATACGGTCAGTACCATACTCCAGCTTATACTCCTGGCTGACGGTATCGGCCGGCAACTTGCCTGGTTTACGAACGGTAACGAAACCCGCATTGATGTTGTTGGCAATGATAGGACCGAGGATGAAGCCACGGCTCTCGATGCCCAGCACCTTGGTAATGCCGAGGCCCGTATAATGACCGGTAAGGCCATTGGCCAACTCGCGAAGGCAGGCAGGATTCTTCAGGACGGTGGTGATGTCGCGGAACATGATGCCAGGCTTTGGGAAGTCGGGCACAGTACGTACGTTTGCTTTGATGAGTTCGATATTCATATCTATATAATTTAGGAACTATGTCTGGAATGGAAGTGGCGTTTCACGTGAAACTCTTATCGGCCTAACAGTACAAGGAGGATATTGACGTCGGCCGGACTCACACCCGGAATGCGGCTGGCCTGCCCGATAGTCTCGGGACGGATGCGCGAAAGCTTCTGACGAGCCTCGATCGTTAGTTGCTGCAGCTCGTCGTAATTAATCTTCTTTGGCAGATGGATGGCTTCAAGGCGGGCGATCTTCTGAGCGACGGCACGCTCGCGTTCGATGTATCCAGCATACTTGATCTGCACTTCAGCGGCCTCGATGATCTCCTCGCGACGATCGTTCGGCAGGGCTGAGAAGAGCTGCTTCAGATCGTCGATATGCTCGGCAAGCAACGACAGATTCAACTCTGGACGATTGACCAAGGCCAAAAGTTTACAACCCTCCTTGAGCTCGGACGAACCCAAGGATTGAAGGACATTGTTGAAATCAAGTTTCACGTGGAACGTCTGGCAGAATTCAATCAGCCGCTCAACGGCAGCCTTCTTCTCGAGCATCAACTGATAGCGCTCGTCGGTAGCCAGACCTATCTGATGGCCGCGAGGAGTCAGACGCATGTCGGCATCGTCCTGGCGCAACAAGATACGATACTCGGCACGGCTGGTGAACATACGATAAGGCTCGTCGACGCCCTTTGTGACAAGGTCATCGATCAGCACACCGATGTAAGCCTCATCGCGTCCCAACACGAATGGCTCCTTGCCCTGAACCTTGAGGGCAGCATTGACGCCTGCCACCAAACCTTGTCCGGCTGCTTCCTCATAGCCGGTAGTGCCATTGACCTGTCCGGCAAAATAGAGTCCTTCGATGCGCTTGGTCTCGAGCGTATGGCGCAATTGAGTAGGGTCGAAGTAATCGTATTCGATGGCATAACCCGGGCGATAAGCCACAGCGTTGCGTAAGGCCGGAATCTGATGCAGTGCCTCCATCTGAATGTCGATGGGCAGCGAACTGCTGAAGCCATTCAGGTAGTATTCCTGTGTGTCGGTACCTTCGGGTTCGAGGAAGAGGAGGTGATGGTCCTTGTCGGCAAACGTCACTATCTTCGTCTCGATGCTGGGACAGTAGCGAGGGCCGATGCTCTGGATCTGTCCGTTGTAGAGCGGCGAATCTGGCAGGCCACGACGAAGAATCTCGTGCACCTTCTCGTTGGTCTGAATGGTCCAGCAAGGCAGCGAGGCAAGCGTGTTCTTTGCGGCTTCGGTCGATTCGTCAGCCTTGACAGAAGGCAAATAGGAGAAATGGTGGAAGTCGTGATCACCATCCTGACGCTCGGCCATGGTGAAGTCAATGCTTCGGCCATCAATACGCACTGGCGTACCGGTTTTCATACGGCCTGTCTCGAAGCCCAACTCTACGAGTTGTTCCGTCAGACAATAGCTGGCTGGCTCGCCACAACGTCCACCAGGAATCATCTTCCGGCCGATGTGCATCAGTCCGTTCAGGAAGGTTCCGGCCGTCAGCACAACGGCCTTGGTCATGAAGGTTACACCCATCTGTGTGCGGACACCCACGATACGTTGCTGATCATCGACAACGAATTCGGTGACCACATCCTGCCAGATGTTCAGGTTAGGTGTATTCTCGAGCACCCGACGCCACTCCCAGATGAACTTACCACGATCGGCCTGACTACGTGGACTCCACATGGCAGGACCTTTCGAGCGGTTGAGCATACGGAACTGGATAGAACAACGATCGGTCACGATGCCCATCATTCCTCCCAGCGCATCGATCTCGCGTACAATCTGGCCCTTGGCAATACCACCCACGGCCGGATTGCACGACATCTGTCCAATCTTATTCATATCCATGGTAATCAGGCAAGTACGCACGCCAAGACGGGCCGAAGCATGTGCCGCTTCGCACCCTGCATGGCCACCACCGATCACCACTACGTCGTAATCAAATTGCATCATATCGTCTTATAATTCCAGCAAAGCCAGCGCTTCGTTCTCGTGCTGCTCCATCACCTCGCGCTCACCAGGGCCTTTGTCGTTGATGCCACAGAGATGCAGAATGCCGTGAATGATAACACGATGCAGCTCTCGCTCGTAAGGCTGCTCGAACTGCTCGGCATTGCTACGCACGGTATCGAGGCTGATGACAATGTCGCCACTGATACGATTGCCCTGGGTATAGTCGAAGGTGATGATGTCGGTATAATAGTCGTGCTGAAGGAACTGACGGTTGCATTCGAGGATGGCCTCGTCGTCGACAAACTTATAATTGACTTCACCCAGACGCATACCATGGAGCTGAGCCACCTGTCGAATCCAGGCGCTGACCACGGTACGTTTGATGTCGGGCATCTGTACCCCCTCGCTGAAATAAGAAACTGCCATATATTATTATAATAAGGTGTGAACGGGCAATAAACGCGCATGCATCGTGTGCTGAAAATTGCACGGCAAAGTTACGAATAATTTCGATAAAACACTCAAAATCGGTGTAAAATTAGATTAAAAAATGGACAAAACCATGTTTTTGAGCAGAAAAAGCAGCATTTTTTCGGAAAAAAATTTGTTTGCCCAAAAAAATTATCTATATTTGCAACGCGAAATCTATACATACACGACACCATAAATTGAAATTCAAATCAACACTATAAAGAAAAACATTATGTCAGTAAACGTAGGACATATCTCACAGGTTATCGGCCCTGTTGTGGACGTTACGTTCAGCAACGAAGTCGGATTGCCTGCCATCAACGAAGCCCTTACGGTAAAGCGTCCTGACGGACGTGACCTGATCATCGAGGTGCAGCAGCACATCGGTGAGAACTCGGTTCGTTGTGTGGCAATGGATTCAACCGACGGTCTCCGCCGCAACCTTGAGGTAACGGCCACTGGTGCACCAATCACCATGCCAGTAGGCGATCAGGTTAAGGGTCGTCTGTTAAATGTAGTAGGCGAAACCGTCGACGGAATGAAGGAACTCTCGAAGGAGGGTTCGTTCCCTATCCACCGCGAGCCACCAAAGTTTGAGGAGTTGAAGACCTCGCAGGAGGTTCTTTACACCGGTATCAAGGTTATCGACCTGCTCGAGCCTTACCTCAAGGGTGGTAAGATCGGTCTGTTCGGTGGCGCAGGTGTAGGCAAGACGGTGCTCATCATGGAGCTCATCAACAATATTGCCAAGAAGCACAACGGCTTCTCGGTCTTCACCGGTGTAGGCGAGCGTACCCGTGAGGGTAACGACCTTCTGCGCGAGATGATCGAGTCTGGCGTTATCCGCTATGGCGAGAAGTTCAAGGAAGGCCTCGAGGAAGGCAAGTGGGACTTGTCTTCGATCGACTACGAGGAAGTTGCCAAGTCACAGGCAACGCTCGTCTACGGCCAGATGTCTGAGCCACCAGGAGCACGTGCTTCGGTTGCCCTCTCGGGTCTGACCGTAGCCGAGTCGTTCCGCGATTCTGATGCCATCGGCACTTCGAAGGATATCCTCCTCTTCATCGATAACATCTTCCGTTTCACTCAGGCAGGTTCTGAGGTTTCGGCCCTTCTCGGCCGTATGCCATCAGCCGTAGGTTATCAGCCTACCCTTTCGACCGACATGGGTAAGATGCAGGAGCGAATCACTTCGACCAAGAAGGGTTCTATCACCTCGGTACAAGCCGTATACGTGCCTGCCGACGACTTGACCGACCCTGCTCCAGCTACCACCTTCTCGCACCTCGATGCTACCACCGTACTTTCGCGTAAGATCACCGAGCTTGGTATCTACCCTGCCGTAGACCCACTCGACTCAACCTCGCGAATCCTCGATGCTAACATCATCGGCGAGGAGCACTACAACTGTGCGCAGCGGGTGAAGCAGATTCTGCAGCGCAACAAGGAGCTTCAGGACATCATCGCCATCCTCGGTATGGACGAGCTCTCGGACGAGGATAAGCAGACTGTAAACCGCGCACGTCGTGTACAGCGCTTCCTCTCTCAGCCATTTACCGTGGCCGAGCAGTTCACTGGCGTGAAGGGTGTAATGGTCAACATCGAGGACACCATCAAGGGCTTCAACATGATTATGGACGGCGAAGTAGATTACCTGCCAGAGCAGGCATTCCTCAACGTCGGTACGATCGAGGAGGCTATCGAGAAGGGTCGTCGCCTGATGGAAGCTGCGAAAGCGTAAGCTTTAATTACAAATTACGAATTACAAATTACAGCATTGCGTGATTGCAATAATTCGTAATTTACAATTGGAGTAATTCGTAATTCGTAATTCGTAATTCGTAATTTCAATGAAATTGATCATTTATTCTCCCGAAAAGACCGTATTCGACGGCGAGGTAGATGTATGCGAGGTTCCTGGTACTAAAGGACGCTTCACCATCCTGAAGGATCACGACTCGATCATCACCACCTTGCAGCCAGGCAATATCCGCTACGTTGCCGGAGGACAGGAAACCCTGCAACCCGTCAAGAGTGGCTATGTCGAGGTGCATCACAACGTAATTTCAGCTTGCGTGCAGCTATGATCTGGGTCGAAATACTGATTGCCGCCTTCGTCTTCTACGAGGCTGTGGTCATCAGCATCTACCGTCTACTGCAGCAATCGAACCCCGAAATGACGTTATGGGTCGTCATGGGATCGAAGCTCATCAAGATGGCATTCTCCATCGGAGCCATCTTTCTGGTGCCTCGTCTCACCGAGATTCCCATGAAGCAGTTTGCCCTTGTCACCGTGGGTGTCTATTTCGTGTCGATCATCGTCGAATCGATATTCTTTCTCAAAAAGAAGCAAAACAATGAACAAAAACAATAAAGTCTGGACGCTCGTGCTGAGTCTGCTACTTGCTGTAGGCTTGCTGTCTCCACAGCCTCTCATGGCCGCAGAGCATGAAGCCGAAGGTGAGCCGCTCGACGTCACCGCCATGATCTTTGAGCATGTGGGCGACTCCTACTATTGGCATATCACCGACTGGGGTGAGACATCGATTGCCTTGCCACTGCCCGTGATGGTCTATAGCCAGACCAGCGGTTTCCATTGCTTCATGTCGAGCCGTTTCCACCATGGACACGAGTCGTTTGAAGGCCTGAAGATCGCCAGCGAGGAGTCAGAATATGCTGGCAAGATCGTCGAGATGGTAGGCGACCGCGAAGTACGTCCGTTCGACTTCTCGATTACCAAGAACGTGGCTGGTCTTCTTCTGGCCAGTATCGTGCTCTGCTGGATTGTTCTGTCGTGTGCCAAGTGGTACAAGAACAAGACGTGCACTGACGATGCTCCCCGAGGCCGTGTTGGCACATTCGAGATGCTTGTAGGCTTTGTCTACAACGACATCATCAAGCCCAACATCCCTAAGAACACCAACCGCTACGCTCCTTATCTGCTCACTGCGTTCTTCTTCATCTTCTTTGCCAACCTGACGGGCCTTATCCCTGGTTCGGCCAACCTGACAGGCAATATTGCCGTCACGCTGTGCCTTGCCCTGTTCACCTTCTTCATCGTGAACATCTTCGGCACCAAGGCTTACTGGCAGGAGATTTTCTGGAACGTCGAGCTCCCTGCATGGTTGCGTCCTATCATGGCCGTGATTGAGTTTATCGGCATCTTCACCAAGCCATTCTCACTCACCATCCGACTCTTTGCCAACATTCTGGCAGGTCACGCAGCTCTTCTGGGTGTACTGAGCGTCATCTTCCTGACAGCAGTATCGATGCCTGGCGTAGGCAATGGCATCATGTCGGTCGTATCGGTTCTGCTGGGTATCTTCCTCGATTGCCTTGAGGTGCTCGTAGCCTTCATCCAGGCATTCGTCTTCACCATGCTTTCGTCAATCTACATCGGATTGTCGCAGGCTGAACATCATCATCACGAGCATTGATGCTCGCGATGAAATTACAAATTAAGAATTACAAATTACCAGGTTAGCACCGTCAGGTTCGTAATTAGCATGTGTAATTAGTAATTATCATTCGTAATTCGTAATTTGTAATTCGTAATTAATAAAAATATTTTAATTCAATACTAACACTTTAAAACATTACAACTATGCTTTTGGAAATTCTTTCAACTAAGGGTGCTGCCGCTCTCGGCGCAGGTATCGTAGCAATCGGTGCAGGTCTCGGTCTCGGTAAGATCGGTTCTTCAGCCATGGACGCTATGGCTCGTCAGCCAGAGGCAATCTCGAAGATCCAGACCCCAATGATCATCATCGGCGCTCTCGTCGAGGGTGTCAGCCTGTTCGCAGTGGTAGTCTGCCTCCTCGCAGCTTAATGTTTTCATTGTTCTTAGGGCCGCAGGTCCCAAACCACCGACCCTAAGAACTACCATCCTAAACTAATAATATCCTAGCATAATATGTCATTGCTTATTCCCGAAAGCGGACTCTTCTGGTGGATGCTCATTGCCTTCGGTGTAGTCTTCTTCGTACTGGCAAAGTTTGGCTGGCCTATGATCACCAAGATGATAGACGAGCGTGCACAGTACATCGACGACAGCATCGCCAAGGCCAAGGAGGCCAACGAGAAACTCGAAGGTATCCAGGCCGAGACCGCTGCAATGCTGAAGCAGGCTCAGGAGCAGTCGTCCAAGATCTTGGCCGAGGCTGTTGAGATGCGCAATCAGATTGTCGAGAAGGCAAAGACCGAAGCTACCGTGGCCGGCCAGAAGATTCTGGAAGAAGCCAAGCAGCAGATCGAAGTTGAGAAGGAAGATGCTATCCGCGACATTCGTCGTCAGGTAGGCCTCCTCTCGGTCGAGATCTCTGAGAAGGTTCTTCGTCAAAGCCTCAAGACCGACAAGGATCAGATGGCAATGATCGACCGCATGCTGGATGAGCTTGAAACCAAGAAGTAAACTATGGATATCGGAGTAATTGCCAAACGATACGCCAAGGCGCTGCTCGATTTCGCCGTTGAGGAGAAGTGCGAGGACACTGTTTATCAGGAGATCCTCCAGCTCATCACGAGTTATCGCGAGGTGCCCCAGCTGTCTGCAGTGCTGGGCAACCCACTCCTACCACAGCAACAGAAGATTGAAGTGCTTGATCAGGCGGTTTCTACCGGTCCGGCCAGCGCTGTATTTCGGAAGTTTGCTGCATTGGTTGTAGCTCATCGTCGCGAATCGTTCATGCTCTTCATCGCCCATAACTATGTCACCCTCTATCGCGAGCTGAAGCATATCAGCATCGGCAAGCTCATCACTGCCGTACCTGTCAGCCCTGAGGTGGCCAAGCGTCTGGAGACGATGGTCGAGAACAACTCACAGAACTCTGTGGACGTTATCCTCGAGACCAGCGTTGATCCTGACATCCTGGGCGGGTTCATTTTCCAGATTGACGACCAGCGCCTTGACGCCTCCGTGCGTCAGCAGTTCGAGTTGATCAAGAAGCAATTTATCGAAAAAAATAAACGCATAATTTGACAATCCAACTATTTACAATTTGACAATTGGGTGCGCGAATCCTATAGGTTAAGTTGTAAATATTTGCTCGAACAAGGGTAATTAGTCAAATTGTCAAATTGCCAAATAGTAAATTTCGTTTATGAGTAATATCAAAGCCAGCGAAGTCAGCGAGGTGCTGTTGCAGCAACTGCATGGCATCGACACTTCGACACATTTCGACGAGGTCGGAACCGTGTTGACTGTCGGTGACGGTGTAGCCCGTATCTACGGTCTGCGCAATGCCGAGATGAACGAATTGCTGGAATTCGAAAATGGTGTCATGGCCATCGTCATGAACCTGGAGGAAGACAACGTGGGTGCCGTGCTCCTCGGTGGTGCCGAGAAGATCAAGGAAGGTATGGTTGTAAAGCGTACCAGCCGCATTGCCTCTATTCAGGTGAATGAGAATATGTTTGGCCGTGTCATCAACCCACTCGGCGAGCCTCTCGACGGCATGGGTCCTATTGAGGGCCAGAAGTTCGAGATGCCTCTCGAGCGTAAGGCTCCTGGCGTAGTATTCCGTCAGCCAGTAAAGCGTCCTCTCCAGACGGGTCTGAAGGCTGTCGACGCCATGATTCCTATCGGTCGTGGCCAGCGTGAGCTCATCATTGGTGACCGCCAGACGGGTAAGACCGCCATCGCCATCGATACCATCATCAACCAGAAGGAGAACTACGAGAATGGTGATCCTGTATATTGTATCTACGTTGCCATCGGTCAGAAGGGTTCGACCGTAGCTTCCCTCGTACAGACCTTGCGCGAGAAGGGTGCTATGCCTTACACCGTAGTCGTTGCAGCTACTGCTGCCGACTCGGCTGCCCTCCAGTACTTTGCTCCTTTCGCAGGTGCTGCTATCGGTGAGTACATCCGCGATACCGGACGTCATGCTCTCGTCGTATACGATGACCTTTCGAAGCAGGCTGTTGCCTACCGTGAGGTATCGTTGATTCTGCGCCGTCCTTCAGGTCGTGAGGCTTATCCTGGTGACGTATTCTACCTCCACTCACGTCTCCTCGAGCGTGCTGCCAAGGTTATCGAGCAGCAGGAAGTTGCCGAGCAGATGAACGACCTCCCTGACTCGCTGAAGGGCCATGTCAAGGCTGGTGGTTCGCTCACCGCCCTCCCAATCATCGAGACCCAGGCTGGTGACGTTTCGGCTTACATTCCTACCAACGTGATTTCGATTACCGACGGTCAGATCTTCCTCGAGACCGACCTCTTCAACCAGGGCTTCCGTCCTGCCATCAACGTAGGTATTTCGGTATCGCGTGTAGGTGGTTCGGCTCAGGTCAAGTCTATGAAGAAGGTGGCCGGTACCCTGAAGATAGACCAGGCTCAGTATCGCGAGCTTGAGGCCTTCTCGAAGTTCTCGAGCGATATGGATGCCGTTACAGCCATGGCTATCGACCGCGGTCGTAAGAACAACAAGCTGCTGATTCAGCCACAGTATAGCCCTATGCCTGTAGGCGAGCAGATTGCCATCCTCTACTGCGGCACCAAGGGTCTGATGGCCAAGATTGCTGTCGATCAGGTTCCAGAGTTCCAGGAGAAGTTCCTCCAGCTGCTCCGTGCTTCACACACCGACGACGTCATCAAGCCTCTGGCTGCCGGTAAGATCGACGATACCATCACCGGCATTATCAGCGAACTTGCTGCAAGCGTCTGCACAGAACTTGCCTGATAAAGTTAAAAAGTTAAAGAGTTAAAAAGATAAAGAGTGAAGCTTTGCGTCAGCACTTTACTTTCTAGCTTTTGGTCATACATTGTCCCAACAGGAACTTTTTAACTCTTTAACTAGCGAAGCGCTTTAACTTTTTAACTTTTTTCTCCGAAAAACAATGGCTTCATTAAAAGAAATCAAAGGTCGCATCGGTTCGGTCGAAGGTACGCTCAAGATTACCTCGGCCATGAAACTCGTTGCCTCAGCCAAGCTTCACAAGGCACAGATGGCCATCGAGAGCATGTTGCCCTACGATCGCCAACTGCACAAGATCATGGTGAGCTTGCTGAGCGGTGATGCCAAGGTCAGCACTCCACTTTGCCAGCAACACGACAAGGTTAAGCGTGTGGCCATCGTCACCATTGCCAGCAACTCGAGCCTTTGCGGTGGCTACAACAGCAATGCCCTGCGTCACACCACGGCTTTGCTCAACGAGTATGCCAAAGCTGGATTATCGAGTGACGCCATCGATTGCTATGTGATCGGTCGCAAGCTCGATCAGGCATTAGGCAAGCTCAAGGGCTTCAACCACATCAAGACGTATGTCGAGAAGGGCGACAATCCCGCTTTTGCCACTGCTCAGGAACTGGCCAACCGCTTGATGCAGGACTACATCGAAGGACGTATTGACCGTGTCGAACTGCAGTACATGCACTTCAAGAACACGGCCACACAGGTTCCTACTCGCGAAGTATTCCTCCCCGTGCAGCTCGAAGCTCCCAAAGAGGGCGAGAACTCATGTGCCGGATACATCATCGAACCTACGCCCAGCGATGTGCTGAATACGCTGATTCCTGATGCCCTGTGCATGAAGATCTACACCATCATGCTCGATGCTCAGGCTGCCGAGCATGCTGCACGTACCGTGGCAATGCAGACGGCTACCGACAATGCCAATGAGCTGCTCGATGAGCTTCGCATCCAGTACAACAAGGGCCGCCAGGCTGCCATTACGGCCGAGCTGCTCGACATCGTAGGTGGATCGATGCAATAATCTGCTGCAACACAACGCACCATCATACTAATCCTCGTCTATACCCGTAGGCGAGGATTATTTTGCGCATGAAGGGATTTGGGGATTTTAGGGATATTGGGGATATTAGGGATGTTACCTATGCCTGCCAACGGACGAAAACCGCATTTTTTGCAATTTTTCTTGGATTATTCAGAAAAACACCTTATCTTTGCAGCGCTAAATCACGTGCAAAGAATAACATGCATTTTTTGCACCACTACCAAATACAAGAATTACTATGGAACGTGCCGACGAAAAAAGCCTCACCCTGTTAGGCAACAAGAAAACCGTATACAAGCAGGATTACGCCCCCGAGGTGCTCGAAACCTTCGAGAACAAGCACCCCGAGAACGACTATTGGGTCAAATTCAACTGCCCGGAGTTCACCAGCCTCTGTCCTATCACTGGCCAGCCCGACTTTGCCAATATCGTCATCTCGTACATCCCCGATGTCAGGATGGTCGAATCGAAGTCACTGAAGCTCTATCTCTTCTCGTTCCGCGGACATGGCGACTTCCACGAGGATTGCGTCAACATCATCATGAAGGACCTGATCAAGCTGATGGATCCACGCTACATCGAGGTTACCGGCGTCTTTACCCCTCGTGGCGGCATTGCCATCCATCCGTATGCCAACTATGGTCGCCCTGGCACCAAGTACGAGCAGCTGGCATGGCAGCGTCTCTCTACCCACGAGTAATCACAAACCAAGAATTATCAATCAAATGAAAGCTATTTCGATCATCGCAATAATGGCAGGCATGGCCATGATGGCCAATGCACAGACCACCTATCTGGAGTACGCCAATGCCGGCGACGCTTGTATGAACAATGAGGACTACAAGGGCGCGGCCGAGAACTACCTCAAGGCTCTTGAACTCGACACCGAACACTCCGACTATACCACAGCCATGCAGCTCGGTACCTGCTATGAGCTGATGGGCGAACTGCAGAAGGCCGGCGATGCCTATAAGGACTCGTTCCTGCGTGGCAATTACGACACGGGCGTCATCAACAACATGCGCAACTGCTACGAGAAGGCACAATGCACCGACTGCATCAAGGCAGGCTATAAGGAGATTGCCGAGGCCTTCCCCGAGCAGGAGATTGCCATGGCCAAACGCCTGTACAACATCTACATCAAGGAGGGCGACAATGCCGGTATGCTGCAGTGCTGCGAGACGATGCTCACCGATCCTGATATCACCGAGGCCAACCGCCTGAAGTATCTGAAGAACGCTGCTGGTTCGGCCCTGAAGCTCGATTCTACCGACCTGGCCGAGACTTACTATGAGCGTGTCCTCGAGATTGCGCCCAACGATGCCGACATCCACAAGGCTCTTGGCTTCGGCCTCTACAACCAGATCAACAAGATCGACCGCAATGCCAAGGCCGTCTACGAGGCCAAGCAGAAGCAAGGCAAAGCCACACAGCACGACTATAGCACCATGCTCACCGCTACCAAGCGCGCTACTCTTCAGTATGGACCAAAGGCCCTCGAGCATCTACGTATTGCCAACGAGGCGCTCAAGGATCCCGAAATCACCAAGGTCATCAGCCAGCTGGCCAACAACGTCAAGGTTTACGGCAGTCGATAATTGCTTTAATACAGCTAAAAAATAATAAAACAAAGGAGTATAATTCTCCTTTTTCCTAAACACTTACAAATCAAGATTATGGCAAAACCAATACGCACTATACCAACTCTTTTCGGCGAAGAAGCCAAAAAGTTCGAAGCTCAAGCGTTGAGTGTCGAAGCTAATCCAGGCACTATTTGCATTCCAAAAAGCGACATAGAATTAGTACGCAACGTATTACGAAATATTGGGATGTAATGACAATTCAAGAGTTATTTGAACGTTGCGACTTACAAATACTGTCTGCCTCTTTACTCCAAAATTGCGAGGCATTATCTTGCGGAGATTCAGAGGACGAACAAGATTTGAACGAGTTCTTTACTCAAGATGCAATACCTTTTCAAAATCGCCTGCTTGGGAAAACTTACATTTTAACTCACAAACAGACCCAAAAAGAAAAGGAATTAGGCTTACCTGCGCAGATTGTCTCATTTTTTACATTGTCAAACGACTCAATTCGATTAACAAATAAATTTGCAGAAGAATTTCTCACCAAGAAATTTGGATAACTCCGAGAAATGGTCTATTTTTGCATCCATAACAGATTGTTTGAGTTAGTATATTGTTTTTGCACTACAAATATACAGATTTTCTTTGACAATCTGTTATTTTCCTCAGATTTTTT
>JAZUEP010000003.1:0-21029 GCA_045640225.1 Bacteroidales bacterium
CCGTTCTGATCCTTCACGATGCCGGTGATGTGCATCAGGTGGTCATCAGTGGTGACGAACGACTCATAACCCTGCTGACGCACCTCCTGGGTGACGTTAATCTCTGGGCATGGAGCCAGGAACTTGTAAGCCTCCTCCTGACGCTCTTCGGGGGTCATATTCTCGAAGCGGGCGCGATCGGTACCCGAGTAGTCTTCGACCTGCTCAACGGCTGGGTTGATAGCCACGCCGTTCTTGTGCGAGAAGCCCTTCTCGCTCACGTCGCCATCCCAGCATACGGTGTAGCCGGCCTTGAGGGCATTGTCCATCACCTCGATCAGCTCGTCGAGCGGCACGTTATACTGCTGTGCATGCTCCCAGTTGTCCATCACCTCGATGGCGAATGGCTGATAGTAAGGCTTGTGGCTGAAGCTGGTGATCTCGACGTAGTCGTCCATATTGAGCCCGAGGCTGGCAGCAAACGACTGCGAGGTGTACTCCTTGCCATTATACTTAAAGGTGGTAGGCAGTTCGCCCAGGTAGGTGTCGAAGAGGTTGTTGACCAGCTTGAAGTATTCGGGCGAACGCTGCTTCAGCTGCACCGATGTCTGAGCCATGCTGCTCACAAACGACTGCAGCTCCTTGTGGTTGTGGCGATCCGAAGCATAGTTGATGCCATGATAGACCTCCTCAGGCACGATGCCCACCTGACGGAAGGCGTTCATCCAGGTGTGCGACAAGCTGCCAGGACCTACGTTGCCGCGGCCGTGACGCAGGTAGTTATCCTCGAGCTGGTTCATGTACTTCTGTCGTACGATGAACATCTCCGAGAGGTCGTATTCGCCCTTGCCCATACGCAGCAGCTCGCTCTCCATGAACGAAGTGGTGGCAAAGCACCAGCAGGTACCGGTCGAAGCCTGGTTCTTGACTGGGGTGGTTGGGAGCTGGATGACCTGCTCAAACTGATAACCGCTCTCCTGAGCGTTGGCCATGACTCCTACGGCGAGGAGGGCAGCCAGAGTGATTGTCTTTTTCATTTTTCTATGTCATTTATTGATTGAATATGCCTAAAACGCCGCAAAGATAGCGTTTATCCGCCAATAATCCAAATATTTCGGCCGAAATTCTGCCTATTTAATCCAAAAAAATGGAAGGCATAGAAGGCAATTCGCAGATAAACCGTCTTTTTATGCAAAAATTGTGTCAATTTGCTACAAGAAATGTTGCGCAGGGTTGGTTGATTAGGATTTTTGGTGTACTTTTGCAGCCCGTTTTTATTAGACATGGTCAATAACAGACCTGATTTATTATTTCTTTAGTCAATAACAGTATTAAAAATACTTCATTAATTATTCAATTAACCCCAAATGAAACTAACTAATCAGCTTAATCATTTCGATGGCTTCATCTGGAAGCGCGAGATCAACGTCCGTGACTTCATTCAGCACAACTACACTCCCTACGAGGGCGACGAGTCATTTCTCGCCGGCCCCACCGAGCGTACCCTGCGCCTCTGGGACAAACTGTCTGAGATGTTCAAGGTAGAGCGTGAGAAGGGTGTATACGATGCCGAGCAGAAGCTGCCACAGACACTCACCACCTATGGCCCTGGCTACATCAGCAAGGACGATGAGGTGATCGTGGGTCTCCAGACCGATGCTCCTCTCAAGCGAGGCATCTTCCCCAAGGGTGGCATCCGCATGGTCGAGACTGCCCTCGAGTCATACGGCTACAAGCTCGATCCTGAGACCAAGCTCATCTACACCAAATATCGCAAGACCCACAACGAGGGTGTCTTCTCGGCCTACACCAAGGAGATCCGTGCTGCCCGTCACAGCCACGTCATCACCGGCCTGCCCGATGCCTATGCCCGTGGCCGTATCATCGGTGACTACCGCCGCATCGCCCTCTATGGTGTCGACAACCTCATCGAAGAGAAGAAGCGCTTTATGGACCGCCTCGACGTGCAGGAGCTCACCGAAGAGATCATCCAGCAGCGCGAGGAGATCGCCGAGCAGATTGCTGCTCTGAAGCGTTTCGTCACCATGTGTGCCAACTACGGCTTCGACGTCACCAAGCCTGCTCAGAATGCCCGTGAGGCCGTACAGTTCGTATACTTCGGCTACCTTGGTGCCGTCAAGGATCAGGATGGTGCAGCCATGTCGATCGGCCGTATCTCTACCTTCCTCGACATCTTCATCGAGAACGACCTCAAGAACGGCACTCTTACCGAAGAGGAGGCACAGGAGCTGATCGACCAGATGGTCATCAAGCTTCGTATTGTACGCTTCCTGCGTACACCAGAATATAACGACCTCTTCTCGGGCGATCCGGTTTGGGTAACTGCTTCAGAAGGCGGTATGGGCATGGATGGCCGCACCCTGGTCACCAAGACCTGCTACCGTATGCTCCACACGCTTGAGAACCTCGGCCCTGCTCCTGAACCAAACCTTACCGTGCTCTGGTCGGAGCGTCTGCCTGAGGCATGGAAGCGCTACTGTGCCAAGATGTCGATCAAGACCTCGGCCATTCAGTACGAGAACGATGACCTGATGCGTCCTGACTATGGCGACGATTACGGCATCGCCTGCTGTGTCTCGCCAATGAAGATTGGCAAGCAGATGCAGTTCTTTGGCGCACGTGCCAACTTGGCCAAGTGTCTCCTCTATGCCATCAATGGCGGTAAGGACGAGCGCACAGGCGAGCAGATTGCTCCAGAGTACGCTCCAATCACGGGCGAGTACCTCGAGTATGAGGACGTGATGAACAAGTTCGAGCAGATGATGCGCTGGTTGGCCAAGACCTACGTCAACGCCCTCAAGATCATCCACTACATGCACGACAAGTACGATTATGAGGCATTCGAGATGGCCCTGCACGATGGCGACGTCGAGCGTACCCGTGCTACCGGTATCGCTGGTCTTTCGATCGTTACCGACTCGTTGGCAGCCATCAAGTACGGTAAGGTGAAGGTCATCCGTGACGAGCGCGGCCTCGCCGTCGGCTTCGAGAATACCGGCTATACTCCATTCGGCAACAACGACGAGAAGACCGATGCTCTGGCCCTGATGGTAACCGAGAAGTTCATGGAGTTCATGCGTCAGCACCAGACCTATCGTCATGCCAAGCCGACTCAGTCGCTGCTGACTATCACCTCGAACGTGGTTTACGGCAAGTTTACGGGTGCTACTCCTGACGGACGTCCTGCCGGCGTACCATTCGCTCCGGGAGCCAACCCTATGAATGGCCGTGATACGCGTGGCGCCGTGGCAGCTTTGGCTTCTGTTGCCAAGCTCCCATTCCAGCACTCGCACGATGGTATCTCTTATACTTTCGCCATCTCGCCAGCCACCCTCGGCAAGGTCGACGATCAGCAGATCTCGAACCTCGTGTCGCTGATGGACGGCTATTTCACTCCTGATGGCGGTCACCACCTGAATGTGAATGTATTTGACCGCGAACTCCTCGTCGATGCTATGGAGCATCCTGAGAAGTATCCACAGCTCACCATCCGTGTCTCGGGCTACGCTGTGAACTTTGTGAAGCTCACTCGTGAGCAGCAGCTCGACGTCCTGAGCCGTACCATCAATCACGCGCTGTAATGCTAGGCCGTATCCACTCGCTCGAAACCATGGGGGCCGTCGATGGCCCAGGACTCCGTTTTGTAGCCTTCATGCAAGGCTGTCCGATGCGCTGTGAATTCTGCCACAATCCCGACACTTGGGATGCCAAGGCCGAAGTTGAGTTTGAGTGGACGCCTACCGAACTGTTGACTGAGGTAAAGAAGTACAAGAACTTTATTCGCAAGGGCGGCGTCACCGTGAGTGGTGGCGAGCCCCTGCTACAAGCTTCGTTCGTTCGCGAATTCTTCCGCCTTTGTCACGAAGCTGGTATCCATACTGCATTGGATACCAGCGGAGCTATTGCTACGCCTGAAGCGTTTGCCGTACTCGATTACGCCGATCTGGTACTGCTCGATGTGAAGACGGCCGATGATACGTTGCATCAGTCCTACACCGGCCACACACGTCAGAATAATCAGCGTTGGCTCGATACCCTGCTTGAGCGAGGTACAAAGACGTGGATTCGTCATGTGGTCGTGCCTGAGCGAACCTATACCGCGGAACGGCTTCGTGTTACGGCCGAGCTGATCCGTAATTATCTGCCTGTAGTCGAGCGTGTAGAGCTGCTCCCTTATCACACCATGGGACGAGCTAAATACGAACAGTTGGGCCTCGCTTACCCGTTAGGCGATCTTCCGGACCTGCGGCAGGCCGAGATTGATCATGCTCGGGCAATCTTCCGCGAGGTACTGCCCGAGATCACTGTGCAGTAAGGAGGTGCAAGCGATCACTATTCCTAGGCTCAACCGATTTTCGGTCATCGTACACTGTCTGAAGGTGCTCTGTGAATTGTGCGAAGTCATCATCAGACTGTGGTATTCATTCAATAAAAACGGGGAAGCACAATCTTTTCGCAGATTGTACTTCCCCGTTTTGCTGTTGGGCTTCTCTGAAACGGAGAGTATCGATTTCAGTTTTATGAAGCATATACTGTATAGCGAAGTGAGCTTCCGCAAATCGTGGAAGCTCACTTCGCTGCCGGAAAACTCTTCCGCGTTTTTCTTGGAGCTTGTCCTGTACGCAAAACAAGCTTCCACATTTTTATGAAGCCCATTTTGCTGGCGAACTGCTCTTCCCCGTTTTTGTCGAGCTCATTTCGACAAAATAAAGGTTCTCAGACCATCTCGCCGATGAGAGTTGCCGACAGCACATAGAAGTTACTGTTTGACATCTTCAGTGACAATTTTTTTTTTTTTCGGGAATTGGATTGTGACAGGGCACATAAACTGTTATACTGTATCTGTCACGCTTTGCCCCCTTTTCTATAAGAGTTGTACGCGCGGACAGGCGTGACAGTTACAGTATAACAGTAAGTGTGCCCACCTTTGTGTGTCCCTAAAAAAACAACTTTTTTTGAAAAAAGTTGAAAAGTGACAGACAAAAATGGGCACTTCGCCGGTATAACTATATAGGGGGGTATGCGTACGCGGGGGCTGAACGTATTGTCAGGAAGTGGGGGCTTCCGGTACGTCAGTTAGTGTAGCCTTCCTCTATCAGGTTCAGCATCTTGATGGTAGCCTTGATGGCAGCCTCGGTCTGATCAGCGTCCAGACCGCGGGTACGATAGACCTTGCCTTCGTACTCCCACGAGATGGCAGTCTGTACCAAGGCGTCGGTACGGCCGCCGGGTGGGATGGTGACGGCATAGTTGGTAAGCCAGGGGAAGTTGCGGTTGAGCCTCAGGCGGTAGATGTGGCGTACGGCACGCACAAAAGCATCGTACTGACCATCGCCGGTGGCAGACTCTTCGTACTCCTCGCCGTTGATCTCGAGCTTCACAACGGCCTGCGGATGAAGGCCATAGGCGGTCGTTACCATGTAGGAGAGCAGCTTGATGCGCTCGCTGGGGGCTTCGTGGTGCAGGACGTCGGCGATGATGTAGGGCAGGTCGTCGATGGTGACGTGCTCCTTCTTGTCGCCCATCTCGTTGATGCGGCGGGTGACGCGACGCATGTCCTGGTCACTCAGGTTGATGCCCAGCAGCTTCAGGTTCTGCTCGATGTTGGCCTTGCCGCTCATCTTGCCCAGGGCGTACTCGCGGCTTCGGCCAAAGCGCTCAGGCAAGAGCGCATTGACGTAGAGCTTGCCTTTCTTGTCGCCATCGGCATGCACGCCGGCCGTCTGGGTGAAGACGTTCTCGCCCACGATGGGGGTGTTCGAGGCTGTGGCAATGCCGCTGTAGCTGGCCACCATGCGCGAGATGTTGTTGATCGACTGTTCTCGTACGTTGGTACACTTCGCGCCGTGAGGCGCGCCATCGGTCGTCGTGTAAGTGAACGGTTCGTTGTCATCGGTGGGTAAGTCGCAGCGATACAGGTCATTGAGCACTGCGATGACGCTGCTGAGCGAGGCATTGCCTGCACGCTCGCCCAAACCGTTGACCGTGGTGTGGAACCCGTGGCAACCAGCTTCGGCAGCAGCCAGCACATTGGCAACAGCCAGGTCGTAGTCGTTGTGGGCGTGGAAGTCGAAATGTACGATGGGGTAGCGCTTGACCATTTGGCCGATGAGCTGACGGGTCTGGTGGGGCGAGAGTATGCCGAGGGTGTCAGGCAACATCACTCGATCGACGATGCGGTCGATGTGCCATCCCTGACACATGCTGTCTGCATCGGGCGTCTCCCAGTAGCCTTGTAGGAGGTCGTCAAGACGATTGAGCATGCCGAAGACGTAGTCGGGGTTGTTGAGCATGCCATTCGACCAGTCCTCGAGGTAGATGTTTACACTTAGCCCTGCGTCATGGGCCATGCGAATGTTGCGTGCCACGTCGTCCCAATGTTCCCGAGGACTCTTCTTGAGCTGTCCGCGGCAATGCTTCTCCGAGCCTTTGGTCAGCAGGTTGATGACCTTGCCGCCGGCTCGTTTGATCCAGTCGATCGAAGCACCGTCGTCGCAGAAGCCAAGCACCTCGATACGGTCAAGGCATCCGGCCTCTTGTGCCCATTCGCAGACTCTGCGGACGCATTCGAACTCTCCGTCGCTGACGCGAGCCGAAGCAATTTCCACGCGGTCTACGCCTACTTCCTCGATCAGCTTGCGGGCAATAGAGAGCTTCTCGGGAGCGCTGAAGGCTACGCCCGAGGTCTGCTCTCCGTCGCGCAGTGTGGTGTCTAGGATTTCAAACTTCATATTTCTATAGTGCTATAGAGTCTATAGTGATCTATAGAAAAATCATTTTGAAGACTCGTATGCCTCAATCTCGGCCTTCTTCGACAAGAGGTAATCGATGTCGTCAAAGCCGTTGAGCAGGCAGTGCTTCTTGTAGCCGTTGATCTCGAAATGCTCGGAGTGACCGGTAGCCTCGTTGGTGACGGTCTGGTTAGGAACGTCGACGGTAACGATGGCGTTGGCATCGGCAGCTACGGACGACAGCAGCTCCTGACGGAACTCCTCGCTGACGATGACGGGCAGGACGAAGCAGTTGAGCAGGTTGTTGCGGTGGATGTCGGCGAACGACGAACTGATCACCACGCGGGTGCCGTAGCCGGCAATGGCCCATGCAGCATGCTCACGGCTCGAGCCTGAGCCCCAGTTCTTGCCACCGATGATGATCTCGCGCTGACCCTCGGAAGGGAGCTCGTTGAACGGTGCCTGGTTCATCACAAAGTCGGCCACTGGCTCGCCCTGGGCATTGTAGCGGATGTCGTGCATGAAGGCGTCGCCATAGAACTTAGGATCGCGCGTGGTGAAGGCCAGGTAGCGTGCAGGGATGATGTTGTCGGTGTTGTTGTTGTCAATGTTGATTGGCAGGCAGGTCGACTTCACTACATTAAATGCCTTATGATCGCTCTTTGCACCATCGGCCTGAGCGGCAGCAGCGGTCTGAGTTGCACCGAAAGCGATAGCTGGACAAGCATCTGGCTGATCGGCAGTCACCTTGCGGAGGTTAGCTGTTGGAGTGAGGGCTGGAGCCAACATCGTGCGAGGATCAGTCACTACACCCGTAATGGCACTTGCAGCTACGGTCAATGGGCTAGCCAGGATGGTGCGAGCGCCAGGACCCTGACGACCTACGAAGTTGCGGTTTGAGGTTGAGATAGCGAGCTTGCCGGCAGGAACCTTGTCTGGGTTCATGGCCAGACAGGCCGAGCACGATGGCAGACGGAGCTCGAAACCAGCCTCCTCGAGGATCTTGTCGATACCCTCGTCGATGATCTGCTGACGGACGAGCCATGAGCCTGGGACGAGCCATGCGGTAACATTAGCAGCCTTCTGCTTGCCCTTGACGACAGAAGCGAAGGCACGGAAGTCCTCGATACGGCCGTTGGTACAAGCACCGAGGAAGCAGTAGTCGACGGGAGTACCCTCGAGCTTCTGACCTGGCTGGAACTGCATGTACTCGAGCTGCGCGAGGAACTGAGCCTTCTCGGCGTCGCTCATGCCATCGGTGGTAGGGATGCAGGCGTCGACAGCAATACCAGCGCCAGGGTTGGTGCCATAGGTGAGGCGTGGAGCAATGTCCTCGGCACGGTAGGTTACCTCCTTGTCGAAGACGGCATCGTCGTCGCTCTTCAGCTTCTTCCACTCAGCGACAGCCTTGTCCCAGGCCTCGCCCTTAGGAGCGTACTCGCGGTCCTTGAGGTAGGCGAAGGTCGTCTCGTCTGGGGCAATAAGGCCAGCGCGGCTGCCCATCTCGATCGAGAGGTTCGAGAGGGTCAGACGGCCCTCCATAGTCATGTTGCGCACTACCGAACCTGCATACTCCACGGCATAGCCCGTAGCACCCGAGGTGGTCATCTGAGCCATGATGTAGAGGGCTACGTCCTTGGCGGTAACGCCTGGCTGGAGCTCGCCCTCGACGTTGATGCGCATGGTCTTAGGCTTGCTCTGGAGGATACACTGCGAAGCGAGCACCTGAGCAACCTCCGAAGTGCCGATACCCATAGCGATAGCGCCTACGGCACCGTGGGTCGAGGTGTGCGAGTCGCCGCAGACGATGGTCATGCCAGGCAGCGACAGTGCCTTCTCGGGGCCTACAACGTGGATGATGCCATTGTCCTTAGTGCCCATGGCGAAGTGCTTGATGCCGAACTCCGAGCAGTTCTTGGCCAGAGTCTCGACCTGCTTGCAGCCGATAGGATCATCGATCTTGAGCTGCTGGTCAGATGGGGTGTTGTGGTCGGGCATAGCCACGACATGGTCGGCACGGAAGGCCGAGATACCCTTGTCGCGCAGGGTGTCGAACGCCTGAGGCGAAGTCACCTCGTGGGCAAAGAGACGGTCAATATAGAGCTGAGTGGGTCCATCCTCTACGGTCTGTACAACGTGAGCGTCCCAGATTTTGTCGAATAATGTACGCATAGATAAAGCCCCCATCCCCTGACCCTTCCCCCGAGCGGTGGAAGGGAGTGGTATGTTGTGGGGTCGCAACAGTTTTATGGTTTATAATTGAGCCTTTCCCCTTGGAGTATCTACTCCCCTCCACCGCTCGGGGTGGGTAGTGATATGCTGAGGGTCGCAGCTGTTTGTGTTTATAATTGAGCCTTCCTCCTTGGAGTATCTACTCCCCTCCACCGCTCGGGGGAGGGGCCGGGGGTAGGGGCTTTTACTTAAACTTATTGATACAATCAATATAAGCCTCGATGCTGGCAGTAACGATATCGGTGTCCGAGCCAAAGCCGTAGTAGAGGCGGCCTTCGTGCTCGACCTGCATGTGAACCTTGCAGAGGTCGTCCGAGCCCTTCGAGATAGCCTGGATGGTCATCTCCTTGAGCGTCATCTCGCGACGGATAATCTGCTTGAGGGCCTTGATCGAGGCGTCGACCGGACCATTGCCGATGCCGGCAGCCTCGAACAGCTCGTTGGCCACCTTCAGGCGGATAGCAGCAATAGGAGTAACACCCTTGCCGGTGGTAACCTGCAGCGATTCGAGCTGGATGTGGTTGTCCTCGGCACGCTCGGCGCCTACCAGCATCAGCAGATCATCGTCGTTCAGCTCCTTCTTCTTATCGGCCATGCGCAGGAAGGCCTCATAGGTCTTGTCGAGGCGCTCACCCTCGATCTCGATACCGAGGACAGACAGACGATGACGCAGGGCAGCACGGCCCGAGCGGGCAGTCAGTACAATCGAGTTCTCGTCGATGCCCACGTCCTTAGGATCCATGATCTCGTAGGTCTGGACATTCTTCAGAACGCCATCCTGGTGGATGCCGCTCGAGTGGGCGAAGGCGTTCTTGCCGACGATGGCCTTATTGGGCTGTACAGGCATGTTCATCAGCGAACTGACCAGACGCGAGGTAGGCCAGATCTTGGTGGTGTTGATGTTGGTCTGTACGGGCATGGTGGCCTGATGGCACTTGATGATCATGGCAATCTCCTCGAGCGAGGTGTTGCCGGCACGCTCGCCAATGCCGTTGATGGTGACCTCGACCTGACGTGCGCCGTTGACCACACCCGAGATGGTGTTGGCCGTAGCCATGCCCAGGTCGTTATGACAGTGGGTCGAGAGGATAGCCTTGCCGCTGGCCAGGCCATCGACATGCTCCATCAGGTACTTGATCTTCTCGCCGAACTCCCATGGCATGCAGTAGCCGGTAGTGTCGGGGATGTTGATGACCTTGGCGCCAGCCTTGACGACGGCATCGACCACGCGGGCCAGGTACTCGTTCTCGGTGCGTCCGGCGTCCTCGGCGTAGAACTCTACCTCGTCGACATTCTTCGAGCAGGCATACTTTACGGCCGCTACGGCACGCTCGATGATCTCCTCGCGTGTAGAATTGAACTTATACTTGATGTGCGAATCGCTGGTGCCAATACCCGTGTGGATGCGCTTGTGCTTGGCATACTGAAGGGCCTCGGCTGCGCAGTCGATGTCCTTCTGTACGGCACGAGTGAGGGCACAGATGGTAGGCCAGGTTACGGCCTTCGAGATTTCCACAACTGAATTAAAGTCGCCAGGGCTGGAGATGGGGAAGCCAGCCTCGATGACGTCGACGCCTAACTGCTCGAGTGCCTTTGCCACCTGGATCTTCTCGACGGTGTTCAACTGGCAGCCCGGCACTTGCTCTCCGTCACGAAGGGTCGTGTCGAAGATATAAAGACGGTCACTCATAACAAATACCTTTTAAATATATATATAGTAGTTTTTTTTATTCTCAGAACTTAGGAATCCGCTGATTCCTGCCTTAGTCTTGTCGTGTCGAGGCGTAGCACACAAGCCCCAGACACGCTCACGTCCGGATGCACCTTACAGCGTTCCGCCCAGGGTATAGGTATACTGCAGGTACTGCTTCGAGCTGTTGCGCTTCACCCTGATGGCCGTAGGCAGGATGTAGTTGCTGACCGACAGCAGCGAGCTCGACGACGAGCTGGTGGTGACGTCGACCGGGATTACGGCCATACGGATAGTGTAGCTGTCGATGGCCTGCTGCACCTGTGTGCGGATGCCGTCGCGGTTGCTCTCGTAGTCGGCCGCAGTGTACTGCTGCAGCTTGCTGAGCTCGATCTGAGGCATGAAGGTGCGGGGCTGCACGGCCTTGATCTGCTGTGCCCACTGCAGGCTGTTGAGCGTGTTGCGCTTGCTCCAGCTGCCGTTGTCCTTCTCGCCGGCAAGGCCAGTGATGAGGGCACTGAGGTTGCCGAAGTTGTAGTAGTAGATGTCGTTCTTCGTCGAGTCGGCAACGTACGAACCTATGGACGCAGCATTGCTGCTGGGGACGCGGCTCTGCTCGAAGAAGAGGTTCATCTTGTCCTCCTCGATCATCATCACCTTGTCGGCCGGCGCACTGCCGAGCAGGGCACCCTGGGGCTTCTCGCACATCAGCGAGAAGTTGGCACCATTGAGGAAGTAAGCCGAGTCGTTACGGTTGGCATCGTCCATCATGCGACGGATGGCGCGGCCTACCGGTAGGTCGACGGTAGCATAGTAACCCTGAGGCGAGGTGATGTAGGCATGGTTCTGGTCGTTCAGGCGATCGTCGCGCTTTGTGTCGGTCAGCTTCAGGCTCGACATCTGCACCACGTCGGGCGTAACGGCCATGTACTGGACGTGCGACGATACGTAGGCCGAGTCGCCGGTGTCGGTAGCGTTGCGCAACAAGGTGCCGTCCTTGCTGTAGCGGTGGTAGCTATGGTAGTAGAACCAGATGGCCGTGTTGTAGACCTTGATGATCGAGCCATCGCCGAACGTAGGCTGAATGGCCACACCCGAGAGGAATTCCTCGCGCATGGACTCAATGTCGGCAAAGATGTCGTTGTAGGCATTGTACTGGCTGTGGCCGTTGGCGTCGCGGGCTATGGCGGCTTCGACAATCTTGCGGTAGAACTTGTCGCGCAGCTCATCGCTGAGGCGTACCTCGATGTACGGCAGATAGCCGCTCTGCTGACGCATGGAGTCGCTCATCACACGGTTAGCGGCGGTGTAGGCCTTCTGGCCAAGGATGTTGCGCGTGTCGTAGAACTTCGAGAAGTCGTAGTTGCTGTAGAACGAACTCTCGGCCTCGCGTTCGAGCTTGGCGTCACTGTTGAGGGCGTAGATCGAGAGCTTCATAGGCGTCAGCGAGTCGCCATAGTACGTATTGTAGTAGATACGGAGGGTGAGCGAGTCGAGCGTGTTGTTGACCAGCGAGTCGAAGTGCGACTTGTAGATGCCCTTAGGGTCCAGGCCGAGGTGCTGAGGCACTGAGGTGCGCAGAATGTCGAAGGTGACCGAGTCGTTGACCGTCTCGTTGAGCGAGATGCGCGAGTTGGAATAGAACTGAGCCAGATAGCCGGCCTTGACGCTGCCGTACTCAGGATCAGTGATGTTGCCCAGCAAGGGGTAGCCGGTACGTACGTAGATTGAATCGCGGAAGCCCGAGGCTACACCGCATTGGATAGTATCGCTGGTGATATGTATCACGTCGCTGTCGGGGAGGGTGGACGTGCCGATCTCCGAGATTGTATCCTCGCACGAGGTGATCGAAACAAGTGTGCACAGAGCCACTGCCAGCAATGCGAGCTGGCGCTTGGCTACGTCGAATGTCAGTTTCACGTTGTTATCTGTCTGATAAAGGGGTTTATGCTGTTTGTTGGTGATTGGAGGGACTGTCCTCCGGTAGGTCAGTCCTCGTCGGTGACTGCTGCGTTGGGGTTGAAGAGCTCGAAGAACTGGTCGTACTTGTCAATGTCGAGCTCAGTGTCGCTGGCGTCGAGCACAGGGATGCCACGGCCGGTAGCGAACTCACGGATGACGTCGTTCTCGGGCGTCTGGTCGGCAATGATCAGGCCGTCGCAGAACTTGGTGGTCAGACGGCACAGCATCGTATAGTCGACGGGTTTGTCCTTGATCTCGATAAGGTCGGCCTTGAGCACGCCTTCGCGCTTGACGGTGTGGTAGAAGTTGCCTGCCAGATGGCCCTTGAAGGCATTGTCGTGCAGCGAGAAGACCACCTTGACGCCTCGGAAGCTGGGATCCTCGGCAAAGGTCTTCTTGATGTAGATAGGGGCAATGGCCGAGAACCATCCCTGGCAGTAGATTACGTCGGGGTGCCAGCGCAGCTTGCGGATAGTCTCGATCACGCCGCGGGCAAAGAATACCATGCGTTCGGTATTGTCGCTGTACTCGCCGTGCTTGTTGCCGTACTTGTCGCGATGAGTGAAGTATTCGTCGTTGTCGATGAAGTAGACCTGCATGCGGGCCTGCTGTATCGACGCTACCTTGATGATGAGCGGGTGGTCGGTCTCGTTGATGATGAGGTTCATGCCCGAAAGCCTGATCACCTCGTGCAGCTGGTTGCGTCGCTCGTTGATCTGTCCAAATCGAGGCATGAAGGTGCGGACTTCGTGTCCGGCATCCTGAAGCTCCTGGGGCAGGCGGCGTCCAATGCTGGCCATACGCTCGTCGGGGAGGTATGGGGTGATTTCGGTGTTGATGAAAAGAATCTTGGCTTTGTTCATACTTTCGGGCTTCTCCTTTAGTTCGGGTGTGGAGAATTGGCGCAAAGATAGGTATTTTTTTTGGAATAATCGAATAATTTGCGAAAAATCGCACGTATGCGAACATTTTTTAAAAGTTTTTTCAATATTTTGTTGCTCCATTGGTCAATTTGAGGGCATTTGTGATACCTGATGACGCAAATTATTGTCAAACGTCGAGCGAAACGGCAAAATTATTTGCAAAATGAAAATATATTAAAAGAATAAATAACAATTTGCTTTTGTTTTATGCGAATTGATAGCAAATGTTGTGTGAATGTTGCAAAATGCGAACAAAAATCGTACATTTTGCGTATTTCGTGAGAAAAAATTTGGATTATTCCCGGAAATCCCCTATCTTTGCACCGTCAAAACAATAAAAACGACTATTAAAACACGAAAGCGATATGAAAAAGCTTGCAACAGTATTGATCTTGGCCTCGGCTGGCCTGATGTCGGCAGTCCCGGGCCGTGCAGCAGAACCTGCAGAATCGGGAGTAACGTTGGAGTTCGGTGCTGATCTGGTCAGCAGCTATATATGGCGAGGACAGGAGCTGGGAGGTTTCAGCCTTCAGCCATCGGCCACACTGACGTGGAACAAGCCGGCGCTGAGCCTGGGAATATGGGCTTCGGCCGAGCTGTTCGAGACAGCAGCTGCCATCAATATGACGGAGTTCGATATCACCTTGACGTGGAGTCCCATTGAGGCGCTCAGCGTGGGCTTGACCGACTACTATCTGTCGGGCTGCAGCTACTTCAGCGGCTGGCGCTGGAACTCGGCGGCATCGCACAACCTCGAGGTCAACGTAGGTTACGACTTTGGTCCGCTGGCCATCAGCTGGAATACCTGCCTTACGGGTCCTGATCACTCGTACAGCGACGGATCGCTGAAACGTAACTACAGCACTTATGTCGAGCTGTCGGCACCATACAAGGTGGGCGGTATCGAGGGTAGTGCGGCTGTCGGTGCCTGCCTTTGGGAGGATGGCTTTACGTCCGTGGGCAATCAGGAGTTCAATGTCTGCAACATCTCGCTTTCGGCCGAGAAGGAGCTGTTCGGACTGCCGTTCAAAGGGCAGGTGATCTTCAACCCACAGACCGACAATGCCTATTTCGTCGTCGGCCTGACATTCTGATCTGTCGCCGGCTGGCTTTTGCTGAGACCGGATGACTCTTGCTGAGAACGGATGGCTCTTTGCCTAAGCATCGACGCATCATAAAAATCTATAAGGGAATCTACGGTAGGACAAATCCCTCGGGAACTTTTTGGATGGTATTTACAGTTTACTTGATTTGTGTCTATCGTTACTCACTTTTGGCGTGAGGCGTTTTTATCCTTCGTGGCCTGTCGCCCGTAGATTCCTTTTTTTTCTCTTTTAACTTTCAGGAATTGAACGATATGCCCCTCTGCGGTGGGGTAGGGGCGGGCTATTTCTTCGGTTGTACAATTTCCTTCGTAATAATAAGTTATACAGATTTATAATTTCAAACTACAGCGTTATGAAAAAGATTGAAGCAATTATCCGCAAGACCAAGTTCGAAGATGTGAAGGAGGCTCTGCTGGCCGCCGATATCGACTGGTTCGAGTATCACGACTGCCATGGCATCGGCCAGAGTAGGCAGGAGCGTATCTATCGAGGTGTGTGCTACAGTACGGACATGATTGAGCGAATGCATATCACGATCATCTGTCGCGATCAGTTCCTCGAGAGCACGGTGCGAGTGTTCCTCGATGTGGCTCATACCGGACAGGTAGGCGATGGCCGAGTCTTTGTCAGTGATGTGCAGGACTGCTACTCGATACGCACTGGCGAGCACGGAGATGTTGTTCTGAGGGATAAGAAATAATAAAGGAAAAAGATTATGGAAACTGCTTGTACTTACGTTAATGGTCTTGATACGTTATGGGTGTTGTTGGGTGCTATGCTCGTGTTCTGGATGCAGCCAGGGTTTGCGCTGGTCGAAGCCGGCATGACACGCGCCAAGAATACGGCCAACATCCTGATGAAGAACTTCTGCGACTTCATGTGCGGATCGGTGCTCTATTGGATCTGCGGCTTCTCGATCATGTACGGATCGGGTAACGGCCTGATCGGTTGGGATGGCTTCTTCTTCATCGGCGAGGACAGCAATGTGCCGGCCGAGGCTACCTTTATCTTCCAGACCGTCTTCTGTGCCACTACGGCAACGATCGTGTCGGGCGCTATGGCCGAACGTACCAAGTTCTCGATGTATCTGGTCTATTCTATCCTGATCTCGCTGCTGGTCTACCCCTTCGAGGGCCATTGGTCGTGGGGCGGCGGCTGGTTGTCCGAACTTGGTTTTCACGACTTTGCCGGCTCGACGGTAGTACACCTCTGTGGCGGTGCCTTGGCATTGGCTGGCGCCATCGTCCTTGGCCCACGTGTAGGTAAATATGACAAGAACGGTAACTCGAAGGCCATTCCTGGCCACTCGCTGGCCCTCTGTGCGCTTGGCGTCTTCACGCTGTGGGTAGGCTGGTTCGGCTTCAACCCTTGCTCGACGGTGGCTGCTACGGGTTACGAGAATGCCGTCTCGATGAGCCATGTCTTCGTCACCACCAATATGGCTGCTGCCGTGGGCGGTCTGGCTGCCCTGGTCTACACTTGGCTGGTCGACGGCAAGCCTTCGCTTTCGATGGTCTGCAACGGTGTGCTGGCGGGTCTGGTAGGTATTACGGCCGGATGCGATTGCGTGTCGATCGGTGCATCGTTTGCCATTGGCCTGATCTGTTCGGTGGTGATGTGCTTCTCGGTTTCGTTCCTCGATAAGAAGTGTCACGTCGACGATCCTGTAGGTGCCGTCTCTGTCCATGGCGTCGGCGGTCTGCTGGGTACTATCCTCACGGGTGTGTTCTGCGATCCGGCCATCGATGGCGTAGAGTGTTCGGTGGGTGTCCAGACGTTGGGCGCAGTGGTTGTGGCTATCTTTGCCTTCGTCGTCGGTATGATCATCTTCGAGACGATCAAACATACCCACGGCCTGCGCGTCGAGCGTCGAATCGAGGAGGAAGGCCTCGACATCTACGAGCACGGAGAGGCTGCTTACAACTAATTTCGGTACAAAATGACACGATGAGGCTGTTCGTCGTGTCATTTTGTTTATAAATATGCGTTTCTTGTGGAATGATGCTCGAAAATAGATTGCAAAACCGGTAATAGTATAGAAAATGTAAAGCAAAACTGATAAAATGCAAGAAAAAAGTCAAAAATCGACTTCTTTTGAACAAAAATATATGAAAATATTTGGTCACTTCTGAAAAATGCCGTATCTTTGCACCGTCAAACAAGAGAAATGACAGTTTGTAAGTATTTTGTTCGAATTTAATAAACAAAAATCATATAAAACTATTGAAATTATGAGCAAATTGAGATTTGATGCCATCGAGGCTGCATTCAAGAAGCATGCCGTAGATGTTGAGATTCCAGCAGGTCGTCCCTCAGAGTATTTCGGCGAATTGGTATTCAACCGTGAGAAGATGCAGAAGTATCTCGACGCACGTACCCTTCACGCCCTTCTCGACTGTATCGATAATGGCCATCGCCTCGACCCAAAGATTGCCGACGGTGTAGCTGCAGGTATGAAGCAGTGGGCTATGGAGCATGGTGTGACACACTGCTGCCACTGGTTCCAGCCACTGACCGACACTACTGCCGAGAAGCACGACTCGTTCATGGAGTACGACTGGAAGGGCGGTATGATCGAGGAGTTCGAGGGCAAGTCGCTTGTCCAGCAGGAGCCTGACGCATCGAGCTTCCCATCGGGTGGTATCCGTGCTACCTTCGAGGCCCGTGGATATACTGCCTGGGATCCTACTTCGCCTGTCTTCATCCTCGACGACTGCCTCTGCATCCCTACCGTATTTATTTCGTACACGGGTGAGGCTCTCGACTACAAGGCACCTCTCAAGAAGGCTCTGAAGGCTGTCAACGATGCTGCTGTACCAGTCTGCCAGCTGTTCGATCCTAATGTGACCCATGTCGTTGCCAACCTCGGTTGGGAGCAGGAGTACTTCCTTGTCGACGACAACCTGTATAGCGCTCGTCCTGACCTCATTGCTACCGGCCGTACCCTGATGGGCCATGGCTCGTCGAAGAACCAGCAGATGGACGACCACTACTTCGGCCAGATCCCAACCCGTGTTCAGGCCTTCATGAAGGACCTCGAGATCCAGGGTCATCGCCTTGGCATCCCAATGAAGACCCGCCACAATGAGGTGGCTCCTAACCAGTTCGAGTTTGCGCCAATCTTCGGCGAGTGCAACCTTGCTGTCGACCAGAACATGCTGATCATGGGCGTAATGAAGAAGGTGGCACGTCGTCACGGATTCCGTGTCCTGCTGCACGAGAAGCCATTCGAGGGCATCAACGGCTCGGGCAAGCACAACAACTGGTCGCTCTCGACCAACACCGGCACCATCCTCTTTGCCCCTGGTAAGGACCCAATGTCGAACCTCCAGTTCGTAACCTTCTTCGTCAATACCCTCGAGTCGCTCCGTCGTCATGGCGCACTGCTCAAGGCTGCTATTGCCACCGCTACCAACGCACATCGTCTGGGCGCCAACGAGGCACCTCCGGCTATCGTTTCGGCCTTCCTTGGCAAGACTATGACCGACGTCCTCCGCAAGCTCCTCACCGTCAGCGACGATACCGATATCGTGATTGCCGGCAAGCAGGCCTACGACCTTGGCCTTGTCGAGATTCCTAATATCTTCATCGACAACACCGACCGTAACCGTACTTCGCCATTCGCCTTCACGGGCAACCGCTTCGAGTTCCGTGCCGTTGGTTCGAAGGCCAACTGTTCGGCAGCAATGACCACCCTCAACACCATGGTGGCCGAGCAGCTTACCGACTTCAAGGCCGACGTCGATAAGGAGATGGCCGCTGGTGCCAGCGTCAAGGTGGCTGTGATGAAGTGCCTCAAGCCAATCATTGCCCGCATCATCGACACTGTCTGCTTCGACGGCAACGGTTACTCTGAGGAGTGGCCAAAGGAGGCTCAGAAGCGTGGACTCGACATCGAGCGTTGCGTACCTAAGATGTTCCTCGAGAATGTCAAGGCCGACTCTGTCGAGATGTTCTCTAAGATGGGCGTATTCACCAAGGAAGAGCTGCAGGCCCGCAACGAGGTGAAGTTCGAGACCTATGTCAAGCTCGTGCAGATCGAGGCCCGTGTCCTTGGCGACCTTGCCATCAACCACATCATCCCAGCCGCTACTTCTTACCAGACTCGTCTGTTGCAGAATGTAGCCATGGTCAAGTCGCTGTTCCCTGCTACATGGGAGGAACTCTCGGCCCCAGAGGTCGCACTGATCAAGCGCATTGCAGCCTTCAATGCCGACATCAAGCAGAAGGTCGATGCCATGGTCGAGAAGCGCAAGCTGGCCAACAAGCTCGAGGACGGTTACGAGAAGGCTATGGCCTACTACGAGATTGCCGAATCGTTCATCGGCATCCGTCGTCCGATCGATAAGCTCGAGGAGATTGTCGACGACAACATCTGGCCAATGCCTAAGTATCGCGAGCTGCTCTGGATCCGCTGATCCGCAGCCGTCGCAATCGTTGGCTCCCGCAAAGATATTTCACCTTTGCTATATTTGATTTTTTTCCTGCATCCCTGTCTCCTTGGTGGAGGCGGGGATGTTCCGTCCTTGGCCGATTAAACTATGTTTAGTGCCGAAAATTGCAATTTCGAAGTACCAAACCGGCGATACGTGCCGATACGAACCGGAAATGCATGCGTTTTGTCCCGAAAAATTGCAAATCTTCAGAAAAAGTCGTTATATTTGCCCACGAATACTTGGAATTATACCAACTATCAAAAATTATAACATTACCCACATTTTAAAACTCATCAACAACATGATCAACCAACCTACCGTGAAGCTTGGTATCGTAGGCGTAAGCCGCGACTGCTTCCCTATCACCCTGACTCAGGCTCGTCTTGCTGCTGTTATGGCAGAGGTCAAGGCAGCTGGTCTTCCTGAAGTTTACGACTGTCCTGTTACCATCGAGAACGATGTTGATACCTATAAGGCTCTTGATTGGGCTAAGGAGAATGGCATCAACGCTGTCTGCATGTTCCTCGGCAACTTCGGTCCTGAGGGTCCTACTACTCTGTTCTGCCAGAAGTTCGGTGGCCCTTGCATGGTACTCGCTGCTAAGGAGGAGGGCAAGGCCAACCTTGCCAGCGACCGTGGCGATGCTCTCTGCGGTGTGCTCAACTTCTCTTATTCAGTAGGCCTCCGTCGCCTGAAGGTTTATATTCCTGAGTATCCTAACGTAACTCCTGCTGAGGCTGTCAAGGAGCTCGCTGACTTCCGCAACATCGCTCGCGTTGTCATCGGTGTCCGCAACCTCAAGGTTATCGGCTTCGGCCCACGTCCATGGGACTTCCTCGCTTGCAACGCTCCTATCCAGCCAATGTACGACCTGGGTATCGAGGTTCAGGAGAACTCTGAGCTCGACCTCAAGAAGGTATACGACGAGACCGCTTGCAAGACCGCTGAGATCGACGCTGTTGCCAAGGATATGGAGAAGGAGCTCGGCCCAAGCCGCAACACCTATCCAGAGGTTATCCGCAAGATGGCTCAGCTCGAGGTCACCCTTATGGATTGGTACAACAACAACAAGGGTGGTTCGAAGTACGCTGTATTTGCCAACAAGTGCTGGCCAGCATGGCAGCCTATCTTCGAGTTCGAGCCTTGCTACGTCAACTCTCGTCTCACCGGCCGTGGTATCCCTGTAGCTTGTGAGGTTGACCTTTACGGTGCCCTCTCTGAGTACATGGCTGAGTGCGCTACTGAGAAGCCAGCTACCCTGCTCGACATCAACAACTCGGTTCCTGCCGACGTTATTCCTGCTGGTGCCAACCTTGCCGGTGCTGACCTCAAGGACCTCTACATGGGCTTCCACTGCGGTAACACCTGCTCACAGTGCATGAAGGACTGCAAGATCAAGTATCAGCTCATTCAGGCTCGTCTGATGAGCGAGGATATCACCAAGGGTACCCTCGAAGGCCAGATCGCTCCTGGTAAGTCTACCATGTTCCGTATCCAGTCTAACTCTGACGCTAAGCTCGTTTCTTACATCGCTCAGGGCGAGTTCCTCGACGTCGATCCATGCTCTTTCGGTGGCATCGGTATTCACGCTATCCCTGGTTTCGCTCGCTTCTATCGTCACGTCCTCGTTGGCAAGCGCTTCCCTCACCACGGAGCTTACGCCTTCGATCACTGCGGCAAGGTGCTGTTCGAGGCCCTCAAGATGCTTGGTGTCGAGGATATCAACACTCCTCTGCCAGCAGGCCAGCTCTACCCAGGCGAGAACCCATTCGCTCTCTGATCCGGTAGCCGAAGCTGCATAAACAACGAGAGGGTGTGTCAAAAGGTATAAATACCCTGACACACCCTCATTTGCTAATTTAAATTAAAAGTCCGGACTTTCACAAGCTCGGACTTTTTTATATCCGCAAAAATGTGTATCTTTGCGGCGCTTTAAAATAATTATGTCT
>JAZUEP010000004.1:0-22079 GCA_045640225.1 Bacteroidales bacterium
CGAATCCTCGCCAAGATTCTTCCTTCTCGCAGCGAGGAAGGGCATTCCGCCAGAAAAATGCACTTCCCCGCGCCGAGATAAACAATTTCGGTTCATTGCAGGCCAGTAAGAAATCAGTTCATGATGTCAAAGAACGTATACGTGTCAAGAGACACGAAACAAATAAATAATAAAGCATAAATAATCAGAGATCTCGTTCAAAGCATTGAAGCGGGGCATCGATTCATTAATATTTAGTATTTATTATTTGCTATGACTTTTGGCATAGCTTTTGATGGCGCAAAGATACGAAACGAAAAGTGCGGTTTTCACAACTATGTCCAAAAATTTTTGAATTCTAGAGGAAAAGGGTGAGAGAGAGTAGAGGCCAGATTCGTTGATGAAGGTTACATCTCTCTTCTGTCCTGCGTACTCGATTTGGGTACGCAGCTTATCATTCAACTCTTGTCGGAGTTAAGCCCAAAAGCATTCAACCGAGGCTGCAGTTAACGTCTTATGCGCAGCATTGTCATTGTCATTGTCAATAGTTGTCATTAAGAAAAATGAAATCGGAATTCACCTCAGAAGAATAATAATATATTTAAATATATTATATTCTTCTGCCCTTAAATCGCCCCCGAAAATCCTTAATGACAACTAATGACCATGACAATGACAACGCTCAGTGTCTTTGCTGCGCGCTACAGTGCTGCAGTCGAAAAACTGATTCTACATCTCATAGAAATATACTTATATTTATAATAAATATAAAAATTCTTTTTGACCTATGGGCAATTAAATTTTTAACTGCAGCACTGCAGCGTGCAACGCATTGTCACGCTGTGTACTGTTGGCCTCCAACTGGGGGTACACGCAATCTGTGTACCCTTTCGATATCGTGCTGGGATTGTATCATTGACGGTGAACGATTCGTTCAGCGTCTTGTCTTCGTCATCTACATGATTGGCAATATGCCGTAATTCGTAATTTGTAATTCGTAATTTGACAACGCTCAGTTGTCTTCGTTGCTGCGCGTTGCAGTGCTGCAGTTGAAAAAGAAGAGACTGGATGTCCTTATAGATAGGGTTCCTTAGGGATACTTACATTGAGTACTATTTCTAAACCAGATAGAGCTGCGCTACGAGTGCTACGAATCTTCGCTATATTGATCGCATCAATGAAATCTCCAACGGAGGACCCTTTGGTATAAACCTTGCCACTACGTTTGAATAATGCTAATAACTTCTGGTATCCATTGGATCCCTTGAGCTGCTTTGGAACCTCTTTCTGTTTCAGATGAGCACAGAGTCCATCCAGGTCATCAAGTAGCCAATCTTCGATTGCGCTTTTCACCTCTATCTGACAGAAAAACTCGACACCTAATCTCAGGACAGACTTCTCCAACTTTTTCCAGTCAACGAGAGGTACCTCTTCATCATCGAACACATCTGTATCGTAGCTGCAACATACCGCATAGATTTTTTCTCCTTTGCGTTCTGCCTTAGGAATGATCTCGGTCTGGAGTTTACCAGCGAGCTTGCTGCTGGCATAACGGCACACTCCCTTAAGGTTGTGAATCTCACAATTATTCACTGCCGTTGTTGAAACGGAGCGATAGTACGCGATGAGACGGTTGAAGAACACTTCATCGGTATCCCCTTCAACAAAGATTACCACGCGTGGTTTGAGGTCGGTTGATTTGCCTTTTCCCATGGCGGTATCTCATTCAAAAAGTTCGGTAATATCCTCACTTTCTGCCTTCAACTCAAGCATCAGTTCGAACATATATTCTCCCAATGTAAGGTCTAGAGCAGAAGCACGCCTCATTATGGTCTTAATCTTCGAGGGCTTCAGTTTGTGGAAGGATGCAACATCGTTAGTTGTCGGCAAGCCGAATGTTAATTGGCGTGATTTGAGATAGCGCACTAGATAAGGCGAGTGGCTAGTAGTCAGTATTGTGATTCCTTCTGCAAACGACTGCACCAGCAGTATCATATTCTCGAGCAGTTTAGGATGCACCGAATTCTCAAGTTCCTCAATGCAAATCAGCGATGACCCATTCATTTCGGCCTTTATGATCTCTGCGATGATGGTGATGATGCGGCGACTGCCACTTGAAAGGCGCGAGATGCTGATATCCTGGTTGTTCGACTTTTCGTTGATGCGCATATCATAGATTGCATCCTCAATGCGGAACGGAACATTGCTTTCTGTCAAACCCAACTGTGAGCATGTAGGTGTTATTCGTTTTATGTTTGGCACTATATGTATTACTGCATCCTCGAACAGCGAGTATTTCAACGGTTCAGTTTCCTTCAGGGTATAGATAAATCGGCAGAGTGCTTGCTTGTTGAACCCTGATATTTCGACCATATTCAGGCCTAAGGTCTTCAACTTCCGAACTATCTTACTATAAAATAAGGCATCAATGCCACCGAGCGTGTCAATGACTAACTGGCTGTTACCGGCACGTGCTTCCTTATTGCATCGGGCTGTAGCAGATGACACATAAAGTCCTCCATCGTCCTTTGTCCTCTTAATCAAGGTATGTGGGCGTCGATAATCTTTCGACTGCTCAGTCAGACTCTCAGCTACAATGTATGCACCTTGCTCTCCATTGTTCTTCGCCCATTCAAAAGAGAAGGTATAGGAATATCTGACCTCTTCTTCGGCTTCACCTTCGGACAATATTATACCAAAGCCAAATGGAGTTCCGCTTGTGGCGGTGTTGATAGGGATGAATGCAGGATCACTCATCATTGAGCGCCGTTCGTCCTCAGTCGAAGTAATGAAACGGAATGCATACCGGATAGCTTCAAGTACATTGCTCTTACCATAGTTGTTTGGGGCAACCAGAGCATTGAAATTAGTCAATTCGATGTCGAATTGCTGAATATTACAGAAGCCAGAAATCGAGATTTTCTTTATTTCCATGTAAATAATTGTTGCGTGGACGATTAAATTTCGGCGCAAATATAGCGTTTTTTAGGTGTACATGCAATTTTTTCTTGCATTATTTTTTTTATTGCCTTATTTTTTCGTCTGTTGGAAACTATATACAACATTTATTGGTTTTATAGATACAATTTGCGCATTGGAAGCAAAACGTTGTCATTGTCATCTGCATGATTGGCAATATGCCGTAATTCGTAATTTGTAATTCGAAATTTGACAACGCTCAGTTGTCTTCGTTGCTGCACGTTGCAGTGCTGCAGTTGAAAAAGAAGAGACTGGATGTCCTGATGGATAGTTTACCCAAAGATAATCGTTATCCGACAAGACTGAATTCAAACTGCAGGCCACCGCCTTGTCGCGCCTTAGCCGTGATGGTGCCACCATGCATGATCACGGCATTCTTGACGATGGCGAGACCTAAGCCCGTGCCACCGAGGCGACGGCTGCGGCCTTTATCCACACGATAGAAGCGCTCGAAGATGCGCGTCAGATGCTCCTCAGGGACACCAGGACCATTGTCGGCGAAGGTGAAATGATAGGTCGAAGGGGTGCGATGGCGAGGGGCATCGGCCTCCTGCATACCGATGGTGATGGTCGAGCCTTTGCCGGCATACGCAATGGCATTGTCAATCAGATTGCGGAAGATGCTGTACACCATCGAAGGATTGCATTGCAGCATGAGCATCGGAGGCAAGGAATTATCGACGTGCATCTCCTGAAGCTCGAGTTTGAGCGAGACTTCATTGAGCATATTCCGTACAAGTTCTGTGACGTTGACCTGCTCTTTCTCTATCGGATGCGTGGCGGGCGAGACGGTGGCTGCATCCATGCGGTTCAGGGTCACGATGTCCTGCACCAGCGCATTAAGTCGCTGCGACTGGCTGTAGCTTCGCTCCAGGAAACGCGAGAGCTGTTCGTCGCTGATCGAACCTCCTGCACGCGCCTCAAGGATCGTCTCGAGATAGCCTTGGATCGACGAGACGGGCGTCTTCAGCTCATGGGCGATGTTGTTGCTCAATTCGCGTTTGTACTGGTTGTATTCCTGTTCGAGCTGCAGGCGTGTCTGGAGCTGCTGGTTGTCGTTCTCGGTGTGACTGAGGCGGCGGGTCATGTAGAGGAACAGCCCTAACAGGACGAAGGTGATGAGGATGGCCACATAGAGATAATGGCGGTCGGATGCAAGGCTCTGCCGCAACTGCGTGTCGTAGGGCAAGGCGCTGCGGACGATATAATCACCGAAGCGGGTGGCCGAATAGAAATAGTCGATACCCGTAGTTTCGGACGAACGGATCACGGCAAAGCCCTCACCCTCGGTCAGCGCCTGCTGCACCTCCTCGCGGTTGAGGTGGTTCTTGTGCGACTGTCCCGCAATGCTGTCGGTCGATTCGTAGAGCACATCACCCTCGCAATTAAGCACGGTGAGACGCACATCATTCGCATACGGATGCTCGTAATTTGCGTCAGCAGGTAATTCGTAATTCGTAATTTGTAATTCGTAATTTGCGCCAGCAAGTAATTTATCCATTGCATAGCAATGGTTTATGGCCTGCAGCCGCACATGCAGCAGATCCACATGATGCGACTCCTCGCGATGCATCAGATAGACGGTCATCGAGGCGGCAAACAGCATAAAGAGGCAGATAATGCTAATTACCAAATTCTGTACGAACTTATGTTTCATTTACGATTAGTCGATTTACGATTAAGTTTGGTCCCTTGAGTCATAATAATCCCCTCCCCTTGGGGAGGCTGGGTGGGGCTTACTGGAAAACATAACCATAACCTGAACGTGATACAATACAGCGGGCATACTCCGCACCTAACTTCTTTCTCAATCGTGCAATGCTGACGTCCACACTCCTATCGAGCACAAACACGTCATCCGGCCACACTTTGGCAAGGATATCCTCACGGCTGAAGATGTGGCCCTGGTTGCTCATCAGCAGCACAAGGATGTCATATTCCTTGCGGGTCAGTGTCACCTCGGCATCAGCGATATAGACACGTTTCTCGGTCAGATCGACCTTCAGTTGCTGACAAGTGAGGATTGGTTTGGAATCCTCATTCGCAATGCGTGATTCGTCATTTGCGCCAGCATGTAATTTGTAATTTGCGCCAGCCTGTAATTCGTAATTAGTAACTCGTAATTCTGCGGTGCGTCTTAGCACCGCAGCGACTCTTGCCAGCACCTCCGAGATCCTGAACGGCTTGGCAATATAGTCATCGGCACCAAGGTTGAAGCCACGGAGCGTATCGTCCTCGGTGTCCTTGGCCGTACAGAATATAATAGGTACATGCGCGAGCGACTCCTCCTGCTTCATGCGGCTGGCCATTTCGAAGCCACTCATGCCGTCCATCATCACATCGAGCAGCACGAGGTCGTAAGCCATTGCACGCAACTTTGGCAAGGCTTCCTCGGCCGAATAAGCCACATCGACCGCATATCCCTGACGCGAGAGGTTGAATTGCAGTATCTCGCACAGATCCTGCTCGTCATCTACAACAAGAAGTTTATTCATGTACAATTTGACTATTTACTATTTGACTATTTGACTATTTTGGCTGCAAAGATAATGCTTTTTGCGCAATAATCCATTACAAAAATGTTATATCTTGCGGATGTAACAAAAATGTAACAATTCTGCAATCGGAACGTAATATTTTTGTAATATCTTTGCGGCGTCAAATCGTAAATAGTCAAATTGAAATAGTCAAATTGTAAATAGTCAAATTGTAAAATATGATTGTAAACCTTTTATCCCTCCTCGGAGCCCTGGCCCTCTTCCTCTACGGCATGAAGATCATGAGCGAAGGCCTTGAGAAATTTGCCGGCAACAAACTCCGTGCCATCCTCGCCGCCATGACGCGCAACCGCCTGATGGGTGTGCTGAGGGGTATTCTGGTTACGGCGCCCATCCAGTCCTCATCGGCCACCACGGTCATGGTGGTGAGCTTTGTCAATGCCGGATTGATGAACCTGGTGCAGGCCATCGGCGTCATCATGGGTGCCAACATCGGTACTACGGTCACTGCCTGGATCATCTCGGCTGTCGGCTTCAAGGTCAACATCGCCGCCTTTGCCATCCCGCTGCTGGCCATCGGTATGCCGCTGATCTTCTCCGGTAAGTCCAACCGCAAGAGCGTCGGTGAGTTCGTCTTCGGTTTCTCGTTCCTCTTCATGGGCTTGAGCTTCCTGCAGACGGCTGCCAACGACCTCAACATCGGCCAGATGGTGGCCTCGATGCTTGCCACCATTTCGTCCGACAGCTTCTGGGTCATCCTGCTCTTCGTCCTCGTCGGAGCCGTGGTCACCATGATCGTGCAAGCCTCGGCTGCTACGATGGCTATCACCTTGATGCTCTTCGACATGCAGATCCCAGGCTTCGGCTTCGAACAGGCAGCAGCCTTGGCCATGGGTCAGAATATCGGCACCACCATCACCGCCTTCATGGCTTCGCTCACAGCCAATACGCAGGCTCGTCGTGCTGCCTTGGCCCACATGTTCTTCAACGTCTTTGGCGTGGTGGTCGTACTCCTGATGTTCTATCCTGCCTGCAACGCCGTCAGCTGGTTTGTGACCGATGTCTTAGGCTCGACGGGCAACGACCTCTTCAAGCTCTCGGCCTTCCACACCGCCTTCAACATCTTCAACACGCTGCTGCTCATCGGTTTTGTGCGTCAGATTGAGCGACTCGTCTGCTGGGTCCTCCCATTGCGCGAGGAGCAGAGCGAGGAACGCCACCTGCAGTTCATCTCTGCCGGCCTTCTCTCCACCGCCGAGCTGTCTATCCTCGAGGCGCAGAAGGAAGTGCGTCACATGGCCGAAGTATGCCAGCGTATGCTCGCCATGGTTCGCGAACTGCTTGAGATTCACGCCCTCGAAGGCACCGATCGCAGCGATACCTCTGCCCGCGAGAACGAGTTTATCAAGCTGTTCAGCCGCATCGAACGCTACGAAGGCATTACCGACCGCATGGAGGTCGAGATTGCCGACTATCTGCATAAGGTGAGCGAAGGTCGCCTCTCGGCAGCATCCAAGGCGCAGATCCAGAAGATGCTGACGCAGATCAGCGAACTCGAGTCGGTAGGCGATTCGTGCTACAACCTGGGCCGTACGCTCAACCGCAAGCTCAAGCATCATGCCGAACCTTATACCCCCGAGCAGCATCAGCACATCCTCACCATGCTCAGCTTGGGCGATCAGGCCATGACCGAGATGCTCCATATCGTGTCGCAAGAAGAAGATTCCGCCATCGACCTCAACAAGGCCCGCGACCTCGAAGCTGCCATCAACAACTATCGCAAGCAACTGAAGGGCAAGAATTTCCTCGACGTCGATGCCGGCACCTACAACTACCAGCTCGGTGTCTATTACATGGATTTCATCTCCGAGTGCGAGAAGCTTGGCGACTACCTGATGAACGTCGATCAGGCAGGCCTCAACAAGAACAATGACTATGAGGACAAACCGTTAAGGAGATAACGGCTCATTGACAACAGTCTCCTGTCCCTGCAGGTTATACCGCAAGTTCCCATTCTCGATGACGAACTGGCCATCCAGCAGTTTCTTGACAGGTTTTGGGACAGAAAGGCTATCTGCGGTGGGATGATGAAGGTTATCGGCATCAGCCTGTATCGTAGTGAACTGGTACCAGCACGGGGCATTGGCATAGAGTTCCTGTGTGCCAGCTGGGACATGCAGCGTCATACCCAAGTAGAACTGATAACTGTCGAAAGCATCAAAGACCATCGGCAGCGGTGTGTCCCAATGCACTATCACATCCTTCAGCTCCGTACAGTATCCAAAGGCTAGCAACTCAATGGTTTCGACCGATGAGGGAATGTCGAGGGTCGTGAGTTTGTTGTTCTGCGAGAAGGCATTTTCGCCGATAGTTTTCAGCCCCTTGCCCAGATGTATCTCGCTCAGGTTCCAGCAGAAAGCGAAGGCACTGAAATCCACACTGACCAAGGCATCAGGCAGGCAGAGACGGGTAAGCGACGTATTCTGGTAGAAGGCATACCTGCCTATCCGATTCAGAGAGCGGGGCAGGTTGAGCTGACTGATGCCACTGCAGAGGGCGAATGCATCGTCTGGAATTTCGGTAATGGTTTCAGGCAAGGTGACCTCAGTGAAAGCCTCGCAGCGATAGAAGGAGCCGACTCCGATTGTGTCGAGAGTGGAGAAATCGAACGAGGGAAGCACCATATTGTTGCTGAATGCGTGTGCGCCTACCTTATGGACCGTGGCCGGATAATGCACCTCCTCAAGGCGAGTGCAGCAATGGAATGTGCCATAGGGAATGCTGTCAAGCGGATTGAGCAACGTAGCTTTCTTCAGATCCAGGGCAGAATCGAACAACTCCGTGCCCATCTCCTGTACCGTTTCGGGGACAACCACTTCTGTCAACCGTGTCTGTCCGAACGCCTTCCGCTGGATAACCTTGACCGATGGCGGAATGGAGATGTGTGTTATCTCGCTGCCATCGAAGGCATTCTCCATGATTGTATGGACGCTATTGGGGATGATCACTTCATCGAGATTGACAAACGACAAGGCCGAGATGCCAATGACCTCGATGCCCTCAGGAATGCTGTAGGATTGGCCTAAATCGTCATAGTTCAGCATCGGGTAATAAAAGAAATACCTGTCATTGTACAGAGGACCCGTCTTGGTGCAGTCACGGAATGTGCAATTATCTGATATTTAAGTCAATGTAATTAAAACGGTAGAAAAGTATACACATAGGCAGAAAAAGAGAAGATTTAACATTTGGATGTAGGAAATGATAGGTGTATATGTCAATTGTGCTGGGTACGGAGCATTTTTTTCATAGAGCTTATACGAAAAAAGTAGCCGCATTTACCACAATATTTCGAAAAGTTTCACAAAATATTTATTTTTTCAAAAAAAATGGTAATGATAATAGAAATTCAGTTGTCATAGAAGTAAGTTACATATAAATACCAATATGCATATGAAACACTTATTATTTCTTCTTGCTTTGAGTTCTGTCTTCATGCCAGAACAGTTATTTAGTCAGTACAAGTATCCTTTTGGACCAGATGACAAAGAATGGTATTCTTTTTCAGATGTGAATGAAAGGAAAGCAGCGTTGGCAATTCCAAATGATTGCCTCAATGGAATCAGAACATCTGAATTGCTTGAACTATGCCTAGACTACCCTTATTTGATGGATTTCTTTGCATATAACTCATCGGAAAAGGGCTTAAATGCGTTAATGTCCGATTTTAATGGGTTCAAAGAACTCTTAAATCGTGAAGATTTAATGCCATGTTTGATTGAAAGCATCAAAGGGGTTAATAAAACATTGACAGACAGCCGCAATGATATTGAAGATATCGGTAGTTATACTTTGCGCTGTTGCGTATTGTTCATTCTTATGGATCGTACGTTGTCGGTTGATAACTTGACAGAAGAACAGGCCTTACAATTAACAGAAACAATAAACGCGTTGTCTACAATAGAAGTTATGCAAGAGTCTGTTGCCTTAAATGTTCTTCAACATGTCTCACAAAGGCTAACTTCAAGCACTTATTACGATAATCTATATTTTGATTGGATAGATGCGTGTTTTTCTTTAGTGGAAAGAAATACGCCAAACCAGTGTCCCGTCTATGCGTATAAACTTATTTCAAGTGACTATTCTTCTGGGGAAAAAAGTAGCTATAGAAGTTATACTATAAGTCATTACCCAGGTGTTTCTATTGTGGACGAAGCGACTCGTAAGTATAATTGTCATGCTTATGCATGGCATATTACACAGGGAAATAATGACGATAAATTATGGATAGGACATGATGCAATAAGTCATAATCCAGAATCTTGCCCAGACCCTTATTGGGAAACGGGAAGTTATTATGAGGTAGATGAATCTGAAGCTACTATTGTCACATATATGAAATATGGTGTAATAACCCATTCTGCGATTCGTATCAATTCCAATGAGTACCTCTCAAAATGGGGTGCATCGCCATTAGTTCGCCATGCTCCCACAAACGTTCCTTCTGGTTATGGCACACCATATAAGTATTATAAAAGATATTATAGACCAAGTCTTAGTGGCCCAGCTCTTTTTAATACTTCAGCAACGTATTCAGTATCAGATCTGCCATCGGGATATTCTGTTTCTTGGAGTTTCTCGGAACCCAATAATTTGAGTAATTTCAGTACAAATTATCCCAATTATGGACAGTGCACTCTAACAAGAAATCAAAGTTACAACATATATAACGCTATACTTTCGGCAAACATACAATTTGCAGGTTACAATGTACACTCAGTTACAAAAAGTATATCTTCGTATTCTGGTTTCTATGGATACTATAGAATAAATAATGGGACACAACGTTTGATTGACAATCCGTATATTTATTATACAGCAAATTGCATACTTGAAATAACATCTCCCAATTTAATTAACGCAAGTGTTTCTTACCAAGGTGATGCCGTCCCATCTCAATGGCAATTCGATTCAACTTCGGGTTATCTCAGAATGGTAATGCCATCATATGGCAGTCTTGTTATCACAATATCGTGCACTACTGGCACATTTTCGATTCCTGTTGTTCTTTGGTATGGCTCTAGTTTCGTTAATATATCTCAAAAGAATGGAGAAATAGTGATAATGTTACCAAACATTGAGACAGAAGAGGCACTAGAACTTAATTATAATAATAGTAATAATTATGTTATGGTTCAAAATGCAAATACTCGAGAGGCTACTCGATATCTGCCAATAAAAAATAACGAAACAGAAATAGCAATTCCTGTTAATGGAAATAAAGGAACATATTTGATAAAAGTTTGTTATAAAGGGCAAGAATTTTCCAAGAAGATTGTTGTAAATTAATATTTTACATTATCTCAATGAGTTTATGAATGTGCTAATGCAATTGAATAATTGCGATTTCAAATCATAAACTCATTGAGCTATCCATCTATATATAATGCTGAATGATACTATCTTTGCGGTCATCGTTTCGGCCTTTCTGCAGAATGCAGGAGACAACGCAGCGCTTTATTATGGCAGAATAGAGCAGCCACTTCCGGCATCCGTATGGGTCGGTCATCCGTATTGGGATGATGCAGAATACCATACAGGTCAGATTTGCTATGATGGTGTGCTGTATGAATCCGTGATGTTGCGATATAACATCATGAGCAACGAAGTGGTTGTTCTCACACCGGAACGCCGCATCTCGGTTGTGCCAAATCAGGAAAAAATCTCCTACTTCGTTGTTGAAGGCAAGCGTTATGAACGATTGAATGGATGGTTTGTGTGCATTGAGAAAGATGGAGCATATGACCTGTTACATGCCAGAGTTAAGAGCCGTGGCGCAGACGATATTGAGAATGGGCATACTATCCATACAATACAGTCTAATTATCAGTATTACCTGCGTGACCAAACTGGGAAAATCACTGCATTGACCAAATTGAAAAGCGTATGTCGTGCATGCCCCGAGTATGCTGCAGAAATGAAAGCGCTGAAAAAGGCAGAACGACTGAAATTCAAGGGAAAAACTCTAGAACATGATCTGATGCAATGTGTGGCACTGCTCAACTCCTTCGAGACAGTCCCTGTCGAAGAGAATATGGAAGTATCGAAGCAAATTATTAGTCAGGGCATGAGTTCTCTTCGTTATGCCTTTGAGAATATCCCTGACAGCATCTTTTCATCAATCACAGTGCCTGAATCTTTACCTACTTATCGAGCCTATAGCACAGATGGGAAGCCAGATTACGAATATGCGTATGAAGACAACAGCCCCCTTAATCCTGGATTTGTAGCTTTGGATCCTTCGCGCGACGCACGTTCATTGGATGAAGTGGAAGTGGTAGCCATGAAACGAAAAGCGGCAGCAATGCTCACAGGCATGGAATCGTTCAGGCCTGCTTTGTTGCGCAATGTGCCAACGGTCATGGGCGAGAATGACGTATTGAAACTGGCGCTGATGCTCCCTGGTGTGACATCGACAGGAGAGGCATCAAGCGGATTGAATGTTCGAGGAGGAGGTGCTGACCAGAACTTGACACTGTACAACGGTAATACGGTGTTCAACCCGATGCACATGTTTGGTTTGTTCTCGGCTTTCAACTCAGATATGATCGCAGAGACAGAGTTGTACAAGGGTGGGTTGCCAAGCCAGTATGGAGGTAGGTTGTCTTCGGTCATGAACATTAAGGGACGATTGGCAAGTAAGGAGAAGATTACAGGATCAGCGACCCTCGGTCTGATCACGTCGAAAGCCATGCTTGAGTTGCCTGTCAAAAAAGACCGTGCATCCTTGCTATTAGGCGGTCGAACAACCTATTCCGATTGGATGCTGAAGAAACTTCCTGAATCAAGTGGTTACAGCAATGGCAAAGCTGGCTTCTGGGATTTGAGTTCTACGCTCTCATATAGCGTCGGCGAGAGTGGTAGCTTGTTGGTCTCTGGCTACTACAGCCAGGATCATTTCTCGTTTACGAACTATGATAGGTATGCCTACTCGAATCTGAACGCATCGGCCGAGTACAAAACAAAGATCAATGACCGCACGAATATGCAGTTGTCAATAGGCTACGATCATTACGATTATCAGAATGACAACACAGAAGATGAATATGCTGCGGCAAGGCTCTCTTTCGCGCTCAATCAAATCTTCCTTCGAGCTTCGACCACCTATAGGATCAATAGCAGCCACTCGCTCAAAGTGGGTTTTCAGACACAATTATATTGGGTAATGCCTGGGCAGTATAATCCAATAGGCGAAACATCGAACGTCATAGGCCGAAAGCTGGAGGATGACAAAGCTTTGGAAAGCGCCATGTTTGCAGAAGACAGTTGGCAGGTCAACGACCGTTGGTCTATGGTAGGGGGAGTCAGGCTAAATGTCTTCAACGCCATGCGTGAAGGAATGGCAACATCCTATATCAATCCAGACCTGCGCATCGCTACTACTTACCAGATGTCAGAAGACCATACGCTAAAACTGGGCTTCAATACCCAGCATCAGTATATCCACAAGGTGTCGAACACTGTGATCATGTCGCCTACTGATACCTGGATGCTGAGCAATTCAATGGTCAAACCACAGCAGGGATGGCAGGCATCGTTGGGCTATTTCTGGCAGAGTCCATCGCGTGACTATGAGCTTTCGGCTGAATTATATTATAAAGGTATGGAAGACTACCTGACTTATCGCAGCGCCGCCCAACTGGTGATGAATCCGCATCTTGAACAAGAGGTTGTTGGTACGCAAGGAAAGGCCTATGGTCTGGAATTACAACTGACCAAACCCGCAGGCAAGTTAAGTGGCTGGATTAGCTATACCTATAGTCGCGCCATGCTGCGCCAGACGAAGTCGGATGATAGCATGCTAATCAACGATGGGGCATGGTTCCCTGCAGAATATGATAGTCCTCACATCTTTAAACTGGTTGGCAATTATAAGTTTACACGGCGATATAGTATGTCGCTCAACGCAGACTACAGCACGGGTCATCCCTACACAGCACCTGTAGCTCAGTACTATGACCACTTGCAACAGATAGTGGTACCGCAGTATTCTGATCGCAATCAATGTCGAATGCCCGACTATTGCCGTGTGGATTGGTCTTTCAATATTGAGCCCAGTCATCATTTGACCAATCTGACACGTAGCTGGCTGACATTCGGTGTGTATAATCTCCTTGGCAGAAAGAATGCCTATTCAATCTATTTCAAATACGACCAGAAGAAGATCCAGGGCTATAAGTTGTCTATCTTCGGAGCTCCTATCCCATACGTATCATACAATATCAAGTTCTAACTATGAAAAGTTTATTTTGGGCAGTATCTGTCATGATGCTAATGTTCATGACCTCCTGCATCGAAGAATACGATTTAGTGATGGAGGATACAGGGAATGAGATTCTCGTAGTCGAAGGGCATATTGTTGGTGGAACAGAGTGTGAGTTCATCCTTCAGAGAAGTTCATGCAAGTCAGAAACATATGAGCCAGAGGGGCCAAATCTGATTTCTAATGCTTCGGTTTACGTGATTTGCTCAAACGGCCAGGTGTTTGGTTGTGAGAGGCGTGAGAATCATCATTATTATGTGAAGATGGGTGAGCTTGATACTAACGAAACCTATCATCTTCAGATTCAGATCAACAGTGATGGTATATATGAGTCAGAACCGATGTACCCTCTGGATGCTCCTGCTCTCAAGCAGCTTTCCTATACCCTGTCAGAAGATGGTGAAACTGTTCAGCTTCGCATTACCAACGGAGATCCTCATAGTGAAATGTATTACCTTTGGACTTATGAGGAGCACTGGGAAATCAATACTCCGCTTGTAACCGATTGGGAGTATAATCCTCATAATAATATGATTGAACATGTCAAACAAAAGACTAATCGAGGCTGGTGTTCGCTGGCATATCATCCGATTCTGCTTGGCAATAATCTCGATTACGGAGAAGGAGCCTTAAAGGATTACGAAATCTACACTTTATCAAGGCTGAATAATCGTTTCAATACACGGTATCATACCAGAGTCCACCAGATTGCTATCTCGAAAAAAGAATATGAGTACTACCGGCAGAAAGAGGCTCAATCCACCCATACAGGAGGACTCTTTACCCTGATGCCAGCACAGCTGCCCACAAACATACACAATGATCATGGACTAAAGGCCGAAGGATTCATAGGCGTACATCTAAACCATTCAGAAGCTGATATATATATCAACCGCAGGGATGTCGGCTACAAGCGCCAACGCAAGATCGTAATATTGCCTGATTCGGTTGTTTCCAAAGAAAACTGGCATGGTGCACTCTACTTACAAGGCTATCGTGTTTATCAATACAAAGAAAGCGTAGATAAGGCCGAATGGACTGAGCCTTGGTGCGTAGATTGTCAAGCTTCTTATTGGGGCGCTTCATTGGAACGCCCGGATTTCTGGTTGGATGAATAATTACATACAATACGTATCTATGAATAGATTCTTTATATTTCTATGTTTACTTATACTGCCTCTTGTTGCTATTGCACAAATCGGACAGGAGCGAGTTTTGGCAGAACTAGATCGGCCGTGCTATATAGTTGGTGAACATCTAAAAGTTAATGTACGTATTTGCCTACCAGACAACACTCCGTCACCAAGCCGTGTGGCATACGTCGAGATAGCAGATACGGCTCAGCTCTATGCACAGGCAATGCTGACACTCGATAGCGGTTGCGGATGTGGCGAGATACCGCTTCCGTCCACAATGCATAGCGGTGTCTATCAACTTTGCGTATATACACGGGGGCTTCGTAATTATGGCACATCTGCATTTTTTACAGCACAGATCGGAGTCATTAATCCTGTCAAGCTATCACCCAAAGACAATGTCAGATTCATTCCTGCTGATGACAATACGGTTACGGCCTTGCTTGATACGGTACCCAATTATGGAGATTTAGCGGATTCCCCACCCGCTACAATTCCTTATGCCTACGAACTAGAGGGACACATTGTTACGGCGCATGTATCAGCCGATACCGAAGACGTTGAGCTTGTTCGTTTGGCGCTTGTTGGTAAATCAGCAATGATTTACGATGGCCGCAAAACTGGTAATGGCAATTACAATTTCTATACAACTGGGATTTACAGTGACATGCCATCATTGGTGAGTGCTTACAATCGAGATGGGGAGTCATTACCCGTCACCCTTCTTTCGCCTTATGCCCAGGTATTACCCCAACACCTGCCACTGCTGACTGTCCGATGTACGGAAGAAGCATTAAAAGAACGTCATGCAGAGGCACTACGCCAGCAAGCCATTGATGAGTGGCAACATCAAAATCCATTGCCGCAACCTATATCTTTCATGACATCAACGCCAGAGTATATCTATGACCTGGACGAATGGACAAGCATGAATACTGTCCACGAACTATTGATTGAGTTCATTCATGGAGTCCACATCAGACGCAATGGTGGAGTGAAGCAACTCTATACCTTATCTTCTACTACAGAAACCTATTCCCAATGGCCTGCTTTGGTGCTTCTTGATGGCATACCTGTGTATGACGTAGAGAAGTTCCTAGAGTACGATGCCCATCTTCTGAAATACGTGCAGGTATATGGCGATCGTTACACTTTCGGCCAGACATGTTGTCATGGTGTAGTGTCATTCATCACACGTAGTGGTAAACTGTCGAATTTCAAACTCGATGAGGGTTCAAGCTTTGCCTCCTACCAGTTCCCACAACCGAATCAGATAATATCAAATTATACCTATAAATAATAATAAATGTATGAAAACTAAAGTAATTTTACTGTCTTTATTTCTTGCAGCGACAAGTTGTTCGAAAGAAAAAAATCTTTTCCCAGATGACTATGATTGGAATTCTCTATTATGGTCTATACCACCAACTTCTTCAACTCAGATATCGACACCCAAAGGAATGGCATCCTTTGAACTTGTAGGAAAAGAAGACCTGCCGACATGGACACTAAGCCTGATAGAAGGTATCTCGAATGGGTATATCATGAAAGCTGGCAGTGGTAATGATCTCCTATATTTCATCTATGACGTAGATAAGGATTTCGGCCAGCATTACGACGCACAGGGCAACCCTGCGCCAGACAACAAAAAACTGAAAGACTGGGTGATCATCTATTGGTGGAAAGCTGAGGGTAAATAATCTCAGAACCTCTCTCGCTCAGCCCTGCCTGCCCTGACGGGCTGTGACAGGTTCTTACGAGATAATGAACCCAGATTGATTCGGAGTGTGAGCTGGATGCGCTGGTTATCAGCGTAGCATCGACGGCTGTACTCCGAATCTTTTCCGTAATAGATGGTGCGCATGGTGCTGGTTCGCAATAGATCATCTGCCCGGAGTTGCAGCGTCCAGTTTCGGGCTTCTTTGACCAAAGAAAAGCCTACTTGTCCCGTCTGGTCATTCCAGGTAGTTCCTTCGTGTCCAGACGAATTGTAGGAAGCATTCAGCATGGCGGTAATTCCATAAGGGAATTGCCACTGGTTATTCCATTGAAGTCCAAAAATCGGGTGATTAAAAGATCGGCCATCCTCCTTCATCTGCTGGCCTTGGAGTGTGACGGTGTATTGCGAAGTCCAATGACGTAGGGTGTGATGGTAATACAGCATGGCATTGTAGAGATTTGCCACATCAAGGTTGCGGTAATTGACCACAAATTCCCCGTTCTTGCTCTCTACGCTTTGAGCAATAAAATCTGTCACCCTTTGCCAACCCATCTGCCCGACAAGATTATATATCTGCGTCTTGAGCGTCAGATGATGGCTGAGAGAAGGCGTCAGATTGGGTTTGCCTTCTACGCCCAGTATCTCGATATTGTGATACGTATAACCGTTGGTCTGGCCGTAGGTAGGCATAGAGGAGCGCATGGCATACGCAAGCGTAAACTTTGCCTCCTGACCGAGATACCCGATATTGGCAAATGGAAAGACATGCTGGAAATCACTGTAGGTGTCGATGTGCTCCATCAGCAGTCCCATGGTCGCATTGATTCGACGTGTCTGCCTGCGATATGCTATACTGCCACTCCACAGCTGTTGTCGGCGCAGGAGGGATGATTGGGGCATCGTATCGCTGCGATGATAAATATCCTGACGATCCGTATAGCTGTATTCTGTCATCATTTGCAGGTAACCATGCCGGAGAGAGCGATTGGCTTCGACCTTCGTAGCCCATAAGGTATTCATGACGTTGTTCGAACGATGGTCAACTACAGGGTTGGTCACATCCAGTTCGCTAAGGTTCACGCCATCGTGATAGAAGCTGCCAACAGCATTGACCTCCCATCTGCCCAATCTTGACTTCAAATATACATTCAGGTCATGCATAGGCTGGTACTCGAGTTGCCAGTCTCGGATGTATTGCATGCTCTGTAGGTTCGGCAAGTTCGACTCCCACAACATATTATGTGAGTCATAGTTGAAAATCAGATTGTCGCGTTTCTGCCTGACAGGATTCAGCATGGATAATAACTGATATTGCACACCCAAGGTCAAGCATGGTGAAAGTCGGTATTCGCTACCCAGATTCAAATGAAAGGAGTTCTGCTCAAAACTATCCTCAAACTTGCTTTGGTTAACGGAAAGAGCCTTTAGGATGCCGTCGTAACGATACGTTCCACTGGCTTGCAGCTCCCATTCGACTTGATGTACATTTGTCTTGACCAGCTGCATGGCACGCCCTCTGATGCCTTGGCTGTATTGTGACGTCATGTGAATACCGTACCCATCCTCATGTCTGCGATTGGTACGGATATCGATGACCGTGTGCTGACGAGAACTGAACTGCGGCTGATCTGTATAGTCGATGCGCTCTATCTCTTCCGAATCGAGTTCTGCCAGTTCGCTATAACTGGTCACGGGCTTTCCGTCAATACGAATCATGGTGCCGGGGGCTTCTAAGTGTATTCCTGGCAAATAATACAGCAGGTCACTGGCAGACCCCGCCAAGGCCAAAGGGGTGTCGGCAATACGCAGACTCATCATCGATCCATCCATATCCAAGAGCGGATAGCCTTGGCTCACCATCACCTCTTGCAGGATACGGGAGAAGGCGATATCTTCTTCCGCAGAACTGCTGAGATGGGGCACGTTGCCCAACGCCGTCTTATCATGCTTGTACTCCACAAAGATATGATTGCCGAATATCTTAAGCCCAATAGGATATTTACCGATGATACGTGTGATATCGTCGAGCACATCATGACCTTTGACGCTGACAGTAGTGATTCGGAGTGTGTCTAATTCGTTGCGTACAAAGTGGATGCTGTTGTCGGGATAATGCTCGTTGATCGTGGTCAGTGCGTCGGCTACCGAGACGTCATGGAAGCGCAACACATCCTGCTGTGCCCAAAGTGAGACAGCAGGATGCAGTAATATACCTATTATTATCAATATACTTCGCCAGCTCATTCTGCCACGATGATGTTGTCAGAGGTGAGTTTCAGGTTAACATGCTCAAAGTGATTCAGAAAATCAACACATTGTTGCAGTGACCAAGACTTTTCCAACTCCACATACAAGTAGATTTCTTCCTGACAACGATACCTGACCTGAGCCTCATGTCTTGCGGCTATCTTTTGCAGTATGACCTTGAGCCCAGCATTGCAGAATGTAAGTTTTGTTTCATCTTCATTGGTGGTGTCAGATTCACTTCTTGTTGCCGACACTTCTGTCTGCTGAGGAGATGACTTCTGCGACTTCCACTCCCGGATGTATGGCCAACCTAATGCTAATCCAAGAGAACAAAGCAAGAGCATTGAAGCAGCGATTGCCCATCTATGCCAACTATTGTGTTGCTTGTCCCTAACAACATGATTAGCACAGAATCTCTGCCATTCCTTGTCAACATCAACATTCGGAGTATTCTCCTTGGCTTTTTTATATGCAAATGTCCGACTTACTTCAGTCGCCATTTCGGACAGTTCCTTACAGTCTGGCTCATTCTGCCAAGCGGTTTGATATTCTTGCTCTGTCATAGTCATTTATTTTTATTCTTGAATTTTTCACGCAAAAGACGCAGCCCAGCCACAATATGCTTGTTGATGGCATCCACACCTATCCCCATCCTGCTTGCAGCCTCTTTGTAGCTCATTTTCTCTCCGAAGCACAGATTCATGGCCTGCTGGGTGCGAGGTGGCATCTCTGTCTGAATGAAGTTCTGGATCTGGTTCCACAATTCCCAGTCAAATTTCTCCCTCTGCATACTATACTTCAGTTCGTTGACGTAAGATGTTCTTAATGCTTCGAACCTTGTATTATGCTTTATCAGATTGAGACACCGGTTACAAGTTGCTCGCATCAGATAATCCTGCATCTTGTCAGGCTCTATCTTCGGCTGAGCCTCCCACAGATGAGCAAAGACCTCATGCACTACATCCCTGCTCTCTTCGTTATCTCCCAGCATACTGTTGGCCAGCCGATAGAGCTGGTCAAAATAGGTACGAAAATGCGATTCGAACTCGGATGCTGTAATCATGTTCTGTCTGTTCTTTAATACTATGACAACTAAACTCAGATTTTCATTACTATTTTTCTCAATTATTTTATAAAAGTGTCAAAATAAATCGTAAGAAATTGGTTATATCTCCCTCTACACTTGCATTTTCCAATGCCTGCATGTATTCTTCGCGCCGACCCACGGGAACTACAACCCATGAATAGCCACCCGAGATTAACTGAACATTCATGACAAAACGAGCGGTACGTCCATTGCCGTCCATATAGAGATGAATATAAAAAGGTATGTAGTCCATCACAATATGTATCGAGTCCAAGCTGAATCGCTTGGAGGACAAGCCTTTAACCATAGCAACTGGCTATCTTATCAAGATAATTAACCTTTTTGCCAGCAACCTCGAAATCGTTGTTTATTTTCCCTGATGGTTCCATAGTTTTAGATGCTCATGAACCCCTATGACTTGTTTGTAATTAGCCGAATATAAAGACCGCCTTCGGCATTGATCTTACTGATCTTCTGCTGGAGCGTATTGACCACAATCTCAGGAAGGGGAGTGTCCTTGTGTCGTCTCACTGAGTGGCGAGATGGTATCGCTTCTAGTGGGGTCATATGTTATTTGAATCTGGGTTTAGAAGTGTAGCTCCTAATGTTCGAGATGTAACATAATTGATGAATTGTTTTGGTTGATTTTTTAAGAATTCACTTACTAACCATAACTCTTTGTCAGATGTGATTTGATCGAACAAATAAGGATGGTATCGTGTTATCGAACCTAAAAAATACATGATTAAATAAATAATGGAAGCTGATGAATAAACTATAGAGTTATGTGATATATATAGTTTATATTCGTTTCCGTTTGTATAACTCCATAAACCTTTTGACAATAACTGTTTTGATAAGTCATTAAAATCTTTTCTGTTTGGAGTGTAGTGTGTCATTACGTATGTTTCGCAAAGAGTGTAAATAGTTTGTCCATCTATAACTGAACTTGAAATGTTATATCCTTTTCCTGCTAAAGCAGCTGATACTGCTGCAGTGCAAGATTTGATTTCACTTTCAAAAGATAAATTCATTCCATCTTTAAGTAAACAAGGGGTGGTTAGACGATGAAAAGTTTCTATTTCGTTATATGTTTCACAATACGTCCTATGTATTCCTACACATGACTCTAACAAATCTTTCACTAATAAGGTCTGTGGAAAAGCACCTGGGGTAGTATCACCCATTGCTTTCATGAATTCTAATGCTACTGATAGTTTGTTGGGTGAACTATTTGTTATTTTAAGCTCAGCATTTGAGAGCGTTGTAGTACTTAGAATTTTGTCACTCACACCATGGTGATATTTTTTAGTTGTACCGACAAAACTGTCAATGTTGATAACAATCTTTGCTAGATTCATGAACGAATAATAATATAAGAGAGGCTGTGACTTCATAGGTGCATTTTCTGCTGCCTCATAGAAATACTCGGCCTGCTCGATAAGTGAAAGCATGAAATTCAAGTCACAGCTAGTATTCTTCTTTTTAAACATTCGTATTGTGTAGTGCCAGAAAGCCCATAAATCTGATATACGAATATGCTTATTTTTGATTATATAATCAGTTGAATAATCCTTGGTAAACAAAGGAAATCCAAATCTTATAGGTGTTTCTATCTTAGCCATAACTTTTTATTATTGTTTAAGTATTTTGATTGGTCCTTGATGTCTGCCTCTGTTGAGTTGCACGACATTGCGGTTGAGTCCACGGAAGACGCAGGTCCGGCTCTTGTAGCCCGCTTACCTTCCAGATGTTATCGATGAGTGGCCGGAATTGTACGAGTTGTACATGTGCTTGTCGTAGGCTACTTTCTGTTGTGATCTTGTTATTAATTCTCGTTTATAAAACCTACTCCCTCTTTCCCGGCATCCTATCCACAAAAGTTTGTTTTACTAGTTCCCAGGCAAGTAGTGGATCAAAGTGAATGGCATCTTCTCGTAGGAGTATATCAGTATCACAAAGGAACTCAGGATCCTGCAACTTCAGCTCCATGTTCTGTACGAACTGCTTATATGTCGGTGTTTTTTCAACCACAAACTCCATATAACGGTTATAGCACTCTAGCACACGTTCTACATCGAGCTTACCGCTTTGAATAGCCAATTGCAAG
>JAZUEP010000005.1:0-4755 GCA_045640225.1 Bacteroidales bacterium
TGGTGAGCTGTTTTGCCTGTGATGTGTACTTCATATTGAAATTTTAACACGCAAAGATACGAACTTTTTGTTAAATATCCAAATAATAAGAGTTATATATTCTTAATATTCAAATATTTGAAAATATTCAGCAAACCCTAATTATATATCAAATCCTATTGACGTAATAATATGGTCTTTTACAGGCGATGGATATATATTCAAATTCTGTATGAGTTTCTTCCATATTTTTCTTTATGATTTGATTCTTCAATGTTGGCGCTTCTTCAGAAATCATAGAATATGGTCAATTATCTTGTTGATAGAACTGCCAATCCTAATACTTATAATTCCTTTCTGCAATGCTGACAGAGATATCAACAATTTTTTTTCCATAATTTATGATTGGAAAAATTATGGTACAATGCCGTTAGCTTTTGCACTCTCTTTATTGGAAATAGGTGGCATAGTCATTTACTATGTTTCAAACATGGTCAATAGAAGGATTGTTCAAGATGATAATGACATACGAAACTCGCCGTTGCCTACCAAAATACTGGTGCTCCTGACAACCTTTTCGTTTGTTTACGGCATTTTGTATTTTAAGTTTTATGACAACAGCGAAGATAGTAATACCCATATAATGGCGACTCCGGATGGTAGTTATTATATACACGAGTACCGCACAACGGATAGCATATATGTAAAAATTGCAGATAATGAGTCATTTTGCGAAAGTCTTTCATTCGGTGCAAGCACTGTTGAAACTTTATGGCCAAGAATCCTTGTCATGGTATATCCACATGATATTGTAGATATTGATTATCCTGATTCCTTGATTTCTATTGAATCTTCGGCAAAATATAACGTCCTATTCATGAAAGAACCAGAGATGAATACTATTTTATCTGATAAAGAACAGAGATGCCATTGTTACTATTTCTGGTTTACATTAGCAAAAGGACCTTTTGTGGCTCGACATGTTGAAATTTCCAAATCTGGTGATTTAATAGAATATCGAGACATCAGCATGAGAGAATTGAAACCAACGAATAAAGAATAATCATAAACCATTTTATGAAATGAAAGTCAACCTATTTATCGTGTTATATCTTTATATTCTATTCTTTCCCCTCTCCGCCCAAGTCCCCCTCACCACCACGACCAACACCCTGCGTCATGGGGACATCCTCTGCAAGGTGACCGGACATGTAGAGGGTAGCCGTGCTTTTACACGTTATCGCAATATTGATGACGAGGTGCTGACTGATGCAGTTAAGGCTATTGTGTAGTTTTATACAGCTCTTATTATAAAATGAGGCATATTATGCTGAATTTTCTGCACAATTCGTTATTTTTTTCATATTTTCTTTTGTTATATTTCCAAAAAGATGTAATTTTGCAGCAATAAAGAAATATATCCGATGATCGGCTACCTACAATTCCTCGATACAATGCATCCGTATGGATGCTTCAATGTGCAGCAGGTGAAGATTGCATTCCCCAATTTCGACCGGACGAACTATACGCGTTGGGTCAAGCAGGGATTGCTTCTGCGTTTGCGCCAGGAGTGGTATGCTTTCCCCGATATGCTGAAGGAACCGGACTTCGCGCGCTTCGTGGCCGAGCGAATCTATCGCCCGTCGTACATCAGCCTGCATACGGCACTTTCCTTCTATGGGATGATCCCGGAATCGGTGGTGAGGATCACGTCAGTTTCCACGTTGAAGACTATTTCGTTTGAGAATGACTTCGGACAGTATTCCTACCAGAGTATCAAGCCATCATGCTTCTTCGGCTACGAACCTCGGCAGACGATGGGTGGACGCTCGTTCATGCTGGCACACCCCGAAAAGGCTTTGCTCGACCTCCTGTATCTCTATCCGCAATACAACACGATGGAGGAGATCGAAGAACTGCGTCTGGATGAGGATTATATGACAAGTGAACTGAACCTTGAGCGACTGGAAGAATACCAGCGACGCATAGGCAGCAAGGCGTTGGACGCAAGAGTAAAACTGTTAAGGCAATATTTTGAAATATGATAGATCTCAATTATATACATGGGTTCTTCGCTCCACAGATCGCGCAGAATGCGGCTATGGAGAAGCACATGCTCAAGGAGTATCTGCAGCTGATGGTGCTCGATTTCCTCTCTGCATCGCCATATATCAGCAAACTGGCGTTTATTGGAGGCACCAATCTGAGGCTCGTCAGAGGTATTGACCGATTCTCGGAAGATCTCGATTTCGACTGCAAGGATCTCACCAAGGATGAATTCATGAAGATGACCGATGAGGTACTGGCATATCTTACCCGTCAGGGACTTCAGGTAGAGCCACGCGACAAGGATAATCCGCGACTGACGGCTTACCGTCGGAATATCTATTTCCCGGAACTGCTCTTCCAGCTGCAATTGACAGGACATCGTGACGAACGCTTCCTGATGAAGGTGGAGGCTCAGGGTCAGGGGATTGACTACACTCCTGTAATCGCCAACGTGAAGGGTTGCAATTTCTTCTTCCCTTTGCCTGTGCCACCCGATGATGTCTTACTGTCCATGAAGCTGTCTGCATTGCTCTCGCGTGGAAAGGGGCGTGATTTCTATGATGCCATGTTCCTGCTTCAGCAAGTAAAGCCTGACTATGGGTTCCTGGCGCAACGATGTGGCATACATTCTCCCGAGGAACTGCGCAGCGCCTTGCATCAGGTAGTAGCAGAAACAGATCTGAACAAGAAAAAGCGAGACTTTGAGCACTTACTCTTCAATGCCAATGCATCTAATAGGATTCTGCGCTTTGATGAATTCGTGGATGAAATGATTTAATTTACTTCAGTACTAGACCAACTATAGCAACAGATGCTGGGAGTCCGGACTCTGTCGCAGGACTTATAATTTTTTTTAGGTCATGCCTTTGTTCTCCTACTCAGCAGTTGCTAAATCGGACAACAAAACACCCTCGCCACATTTGCCGTGACGAGGGTGAGTTGTTCTAATTACGAATTACGAGTTACGAATTACTTCGCAGAAAATGCAAAAGAAGACTAGTAATTCGATTAGCTACAGTCTTCCCCAGTGCCGCGAAGCAAATACCCTTGGGGTAGGGGGACCGAGGGGGGCCTTACTTGCTCGAATTCTCGATCTGAGCATTGACCTCCGAGACGATGCGAGCAGCGAACTCGTCGATGGTGAGCTGGCCGTCGTCGCCAGCGCCCTGACGACGGATGCTGACCTTGCCTTCGGCCTGTTCCTTCTCGCCTACGATCAGCATGTAAGGAACCTTCTTCATCTCGTTGTCGCGGATCTTGCGGCCGATCTTCTCGTTGCGGTCGTCGACGTAAGCGCGAACCTCGGCAGCCTCGAGCACGGCCTTGACCTGCTCGGCGTACTCGTTGTACTTCTCCGAGATTGGCATGATGGCCACCTGGTCAGGAGCGAGCCACAGTGGCAGCTTGCCGGCGGTATTCTCGAGCAGCACGGCTACGAAGCGCTCCATTGAGCCGAATGGGGCACGGTGGATCATCACCGGACGATGCTTCTGGTTGTCGGAACCGGTGAACTCCAGCTGGAAGCGCTCAGGCAGGTTGTAGTCCACCTGGATGGTACCCAGCTGCCAACGGCGACCGATGGCGTCCTTGACCATGAAGTCGAGCTTAGGACCGTAGAAGGCAGCCTCGCCGTACTCGATGTGAGCAGGCAGACCCTTCTCCTCGCAAGCCTCGATGATGGCCTGCTCGGCCTTCTGCCAGTTCTCCTCCGAGCCGATGTACTTCTCGCGGTTCACCTTGTCGCGCAGCGAGATCTGAGCCTCGAACTGCTGGAAGTCGAGGGCCTTGAAGATGATCATGATGATGTCGATGATCTTCAGGAACTCGTCCTTCACCTGGTCTGGGCGGCAGAAGAGGTGTGCATCGTCCTGGGTGAAGCAGCGTACACGGGTCAGGCCGTGCAGCTCGCCGGTCTGCTCGTAGCGGTATACGGTACCGAACTCAGCCAGACGCAGTGGCAGGTCCTTGTACGAACGTGGCGAAGTCTTGTAGATCTCGCAGTGGTGAGGGCAGTTCATTGGCTTGAGCATGTACAGCTCGTCAGGATCTGGGGTCGAGATAGGCTGGAACGAGTCCTTGCCGTACTTAGCCCAGTGGCCCGAGGTGACGTACAGGTTCTTGTTGCCGATGTTAGGCGTGATGACCTGCTGATAGCCGTAACGCTTCTGGATCTTGGTCAGATATTCCTGCAGGCGGTTGCGCAGGGCAGTACCCTTAGGCAGCCACAGAGGCAAGCCTGCGCCTACGTTCTGCGAGAAGGCGAACAGCTCCATCTCCTTGCCGATCTTGCGGTGGTCGCGCTTCTTGGCTTCCTCGATCAGCTGTACGTACTCGTCGAGCATCGACTGCTTGGGGAAGGTGATGCCGTATACGCGGTTCATCTGTGGATTCTTATCGTTGCCACGCCAGAATGCGCCAGCCACGCTCAGCACCTTGCAAGCCTTGATAGGTGCAGTGTTAGCAAGGTGTGGGCCACGACAGAGGTCGGTGAAGTTACCCTGAGTATATGTAGAAATCTTGCCATCCTCAAGTTCTGAGATCAACTCGCACTTGAAGGTCTGACCCTTGGCAGCGAACTGCTCAAGAACCTCAGCCTTAGGAACGTCATTGCGAACGATAGCCTGCTTCTGACGAGCAAGCTCGAGCATCTTCTTCTCAATCTTTGGGAAATCTGCCTCTTTGATATTCTCTCCGTTAGCAGGAACAACGTCATAATAGAAACCATTC
>JAZUEP010000006.1:0-64216 GCA_045640225.1 Bacteroidales bacterium
GCTCAACCTGGCGCGTCACGAGGTGCCTACGTCGCGCGACGACCTTTTTACCTGTGCCGTCCCCGAACTCTCTACCAGCGTCCACTTCCTGGTCAACGAGCAATACGTTCCTAACCAGACGTTGGCTCACGCCAGTGCCACATCACGCATTTCCGAGGGCGTCTTTGCCGGCTCGCTTCGCCAGTTTGCGACTGACTATCCCGATGTGGCCGAGCGCTACTACAATCGTCTGGCTCTCAACGACGAACCTCCTTACGACGAGCGCGCACAGCATACACCGGTCACGGCTCATCGTCCCCTGGGCGAGGCTGCGCTCAATACGATGCTTTGTCAGGATGGCTTTGTGCTCTATGTGCCTGATGGCGTTACGGTCGAGCGTCCGCTGCAGCTTATCTCTCTGTTGCGTGCAGTCGAGGACTTCATGGCCTGTCAGCGCATCCTCATCATCCTGGGCGACAATGCCCGAGCCAGTGTCCTGATGTGCGATCATGCCTCACAGTTGGCCGACGATGCCCGCCTGCTTGCACTTCAGGTCACGGAGGTCTTTGTGGGCGAGCACTCACAGCTCGACTTCTATCAGCTCGAGGAACACCACAGCCGTTGCCTTCGTCTGGCCTCAATCTATGTCGAGCAGCAGGCTTCGAGCAACGTGGCACTTGGCTGTTACACGCTCACGGCCGGCCAGACGCGCAACCGTGTTTACGTCGACTTCCGCGGCCGCGATGCCGTTACCAGCCTCTATGGTCTCTGCATTGCCGATGCCGATCAGCAGGTCGACAACCTTACCTATATCCGTCATCGCGAACCTGGTTGTCAGAGCAACGAGCTCTTCAAGTACGTCCTCGACCAGCAGGCTCGTGGTTCGTTCATCGGCCGCATCCTGGTACAGAAGGGGGCAGTCAAGACCGATGCCCATCAGACCGACCGCAACCTTCTCCTCACGCCTGAGGCTCGCATGGTGGCTCGTCCGGAGCTCGAGATCTATGCCGACGACGTCAAGTGTTCGCATGGTGCCACCGTCGGTCAGCTCGACCAGCAGGCCCTCTTCTACATGCGTACCCGTGGCATTCCTGAGGCCGAGGCCCGTCTTCTGATGATGATTGCCTTCATGAGCGACGTCATCGACGGCATCCGTATCGAGCCTCTCCGCGATCGTCTGCGCCATCTGGTCGAGAAGCGTCTGCGTGGCGAATTAACCCAGTGTAAATCATGCGTTGTCCGAAAGTAGTCAGCCTCCTGTTGTGCGTCGTCTGTGGCGTGTGGGCATTCCTGTCGTGTAGCGAATGGAATACCGATAGCCTCGGCTCGAACTTCGTGCCTGCCAATTCGCAGGTACGCAACTTCACGCACCAGGTGTTTGTCGAATATTCGGCCGATGGCGTCAACGTCTGGGGACCTTTTGAGCACGAGGTGACGGCCACCATCGATGGCCTGAACGTCAGCATCGACAACGCGTCGGACAGCCTGGCGCTTTTTGCCTATGGCTACACGGCACCATCCGATGCTACCTTGCGCATCCATAGTTCGGCACCTTATGCCCTTTACCTCAACGGACTATCGTTGCATGCCGACGATGGTCCAGTTCTGTCGTGCGAGGGCCTGGCTCCCTGCTTTATGGTCCTGCCTACCAAGAGTCGCAACCAACTCTATGGTTCGGTGCAGGTCGATGGCCCGTTGTACCTCTCTGGTCGCGGTACGTTGGCTATCCGCAGCCGCTCGACAGCATTGAGCGCCACATCGCTGCAATGTCAATACGGCTTGACGGTCGAAATTGATAGCCAGGAGGGCGATGGCATCCTGCTCGACGGTCCGATGCGTTCAACGCTTGGCACATGGACCATCAATGCGGCCGGCAACGGCATTGTCTCGCCCGACTCGATTGTCCTGCTTGGCGGAACCTATCAAGGCACGGCCGTCGATGGCGCCTTCCTCGAGGCTGGCCATGGCGCATTGGTACGTTGCCCCAAGCTCACGGCAGCCTCAGGTTGGAATAGCAACATCCTCGATTCGGCCCTTGTGGCCCAGCGCTACGACTCGGTTCAGTCCGTATGGCAGGCCAGTGTCGATACGCTCATTATCGAGGCCGACAGTACCTATCAGCTCTACCAGAATCGCGCCAAGACATCTTTTGCCACGTTCCGTCCGGCCCGAACCATTGCCCAGCCTTGGTTCCTGATCAGTAACGGAAGCATCCTGGGTTCCGATACGTTGCGCTTCGTGCTTGGCAAAAAGTGACTCTCAGGAGAGATGCTCGAGTGGTTGAAGAGGCACGCCTGGAAAGCGTGTAAGCGTCCAAAGCGCTTCAGGGGTTCGAATCCCCTTCTCTCCGCATTCTAGATTACCCGAAAAACCGGTTCCGTCTTCCTCGTTCCGCGGAAACGCATTTCGTCAGCAAACTGCTCTTCCTCGTTCCGCGGAAGCGCATTTTGCCAGAAAAGTGCTCTTCCCCGTTTTGCGGAAGCGTATTTCGCAAAAAAACTGCGCCTCCTCATTTTGCGGAAGCGCATTTTTTGTCCGAATTGCTAACACCATTCGAATGGTGTAGGAATTTTTCGCTCTGAATACTCTTCCCCGATTTTCGGAGCGCAATTTAGTATTCAACCTATCGTGCAGCCTTTGCGAATCTGGCCAGCGCCATATAGCATACAATCAGACAAAGCACGGCTACAAGTACGGCATTGAACGTGCCACCAAGCGCCTCTACCATGCTGAAGTCGGCCGGTAGGAGGTTGGCAAGAATACAGGCCAGTGTGTTGTTGAGGATATGGACGATGCATGGCAGCACGAGGCTATCCGTGCGCCAATAGAGGAAGCCCAGAATGCAGCCAACAAGCATGGCGAAGGGAATCTGTGCCGGATTGAGATGCATCAGGCCGAAGAAGACCGAAGCCCAGAAGATCGACTTGGCAGGGGAGAGGCCATGGCGATGGAACCAGCCTTGGATAGCGCCACGGAAGGTGACCTCTTCGGCAATAGGACCCACGATGCCGATGGCCAGGATTCCTAACCAGTTGCCGCACATGTCGGCCATGGTATCGGCCATCAGATCGGGCAATTCCATCATCTCGCTGAAGATATTGGTGGCAAAGATGCCGACGAACGAGGCCACGACCAGGCCGAAGCCCCATGCCAGCGATAGGTTGGGCCGACGGAAGCTGGGGCGAAGCTCGATCATGTGCAGCGGTTTGCGCATGAACAGAATCGAGACAAGCGATGACAGAATCAGGGCAAAAGGTATGAGGTAGGAGCTATAGGTGGCCGAATCGCCAGCAAAGAGCTTGGACAGCGCCATCATCGGGATAAGGACGACGAACGAGATCACAGCCTGGATGACCAGAAACATCAGGAGGGCAAGGATGGGTTTCTTGAGTAGAGTTTTCATTGTTTGAAGATGGAGGATTGAGGATGGAGGTTTTCTGTTGCAGAGATTGTTGTGTCGTGAGATAATCCAGGATCGGAAACAGTAGAGGTAGACAAGTGTCTGCGTCTGCAAAGATATGGGAAAATGAGAAAGGATGGTAAAAAATCGGTGATTTTCGATCTCTATTCCATCGATCGAAGCCTAAAGAGTGCGAAAATGACATAAAAGGATGGCAAAGATTTGGGGGTATGGGATTTTTAACGTATCTTTGTGCACGAAAAATCCTCTACGATGTTATAGACTCCATTGTATTTTTGGGCATTCGATCATGGAGGAGAATTAGATCTAATGGAAAATAGACAACTTATGAGACAGATGTTGGTGTGCCTGCTGATGGCACTGGTGTCGGGGCTGCAGCTGTCAGCTCAGACGAGTTATGAGGAGGTATGGATCTATCCTGACGGAAAATTCCCCGAGCTGAACGGCCACGAGCAGGATCAGCCACGGAGTACAGACCGATGGACAGCGCAACCTTATATGCACATCTATCGTGCGGACGAAAGCGTGAACACGGGTCGGACGGTGGTCTGCCTGCCGGGTGGCGGCTATACGCATCTGTCGCTGCAGAACGAGGGCTCGCTGTGGGCGCCATTCTTCAACGAGCAGGGCATCAACCTGGTGGTGTTGGCTTATCGTATGCCTTATGGACACGACCAGATTCCGCAATCAGACGTCTACGACGGCATTCGTTACCTGAAGGCCAATGCCTCACGTCTGGGTATCGATACGGATCAGGTAGGCGTGATGGGATTCTCGGCCGGCGGACATCTGGCCACCACTGTGGCTACACGTGCTCCGAGGGACGTGCGTCCGGCTTTCCAGATATTGTTCTACCCTGTAGTATCGATGGATACGTTGCAGACGCATCGCGGCTCGCACGACAGCCTGATCGGACGTTATGCCGGCGACTCGCTGGTGACATTGTATAGCAACGAACTGCAGGTCGATTCGCTGACACCTCCGGCCATCCTTCTGCTGGCCGACGATGATCGGGCCGTGCCTTCGCCCAATGCGGTGAACTACTATCTGGCACTCCATGCCGAGGGTATTCCGGCCTCGATGCACATCTACCCTAAGGGTGGTCATGGCTTCGGAATCAGAGACACGTTCCCGTCGCACGAAGCCATGCTCTCGGAACTGAGGGAATGGCTGAGGCGGCTGAAGCTCTAACGAGCTGGTAGTCATTGTTACCAGGGAGACTTTACTTCGGAGAAAAAACAAACGGGCTTCGCGTAGACCTGAATAGGGTCTGGCGCGAAGCCCGTTTTAATTGCTACACTTGATGGTTAGAGGCCGAACTCGTTCTTGACCTTATCGACATAGTCGAGCTTCTCCCAGGTGAAGAGTTCGACCTTGGCAGTCGTCTGCTGGCCAAGACGATTGGTGAACGTCTTGGTAACGGTCTCGGCCGGACGACCGAAGTGACCGTAAGCAGCAGTCTCGGTGTAGATAGGGTTGCGAAGCTTGAGGCGCTTCTCGATGGCCCGTGGAGTCATGTCGAACAATTGGTTGACGCGAGCCGAGATTTCGGCATCGTTGAGCTGCACATGAGCCGTGCCGTAAGTGTTGACAAAAAGGCTGACCGGACGTGCCACACCGATGGCATAGGCCACCTGGACGAGGGCCTTGTCGCAAACACCGGCTGCAACGAGGTTGTTGGCAATGTGACGAGCGGCATAGGCTGCCGAACGGTCGACCTTCGAAGGATCCTTGCCTGAGAAGGCACCACCACCGTGGGCACCATGTCCGCCATAGGTATCGACGATGATCTTACGGCCGGTGAGGCCAGTATCGCCATGAGGGCCACCGATAACGAACTTGCCTGTTGGATTGACGTGCAGGATGAAGTGATCGTCGAAGAGGGCTTGTTCGGCTGCATTGAGACGAGCCTTGAGGCGTGGGATAAGGATCTGCTGTACGTCCTGACGGATGCGCTCTACCATCTGGCGGTCGGCTTCGTCCTGCTTGAGGGTGGCCGATGGCTGGATGAAGTCATCGTGCTGGGTCGAGATGACGATGGTGTGCACACGGACGGGACGGTTGGTCTCGCCGTCATATTCGACGGTCACCTGACTCTTGGCATCAGGACGGAGGTAAGGCATAGGGCTATTGGCCTCGCGACGGATCTTGGCCAGCTCGATGAGCAGCAAGTGGCTGAGCTCGAGGGTGAGTGGCATGCGGTTGTGCGTCTCGTTGGTGGCGTAACCGAACATCATGCCTTGATCGCCGGCACCCTGTTCTTCTGGAACGTCGCGCTCGACACCACGGTTGATGTCTGCACTCTGGGCGTGGAGCGAAGAGAAGATGCCGCACGAGTCGCCATCGAACTTGTACTCGGCCTTGGTGTAACCAATACGGTTGATAGTGGCGCGGACAGCGTCGGTAAGCTCGACGTCGGCCAAGGTCTTGATTTCGCCGGCCAGGACTACCTGACCCGTGGTGACGAGGGTCTCGCAGGCTACCTTGCTGTCGGGATCCCAGGCCAGAAGGTTGTCAAGTACTGTGTCGCTGATCTGGTCAGCGACCTTGTCGGGGTGTCCTTCAGACACCGATTCGGAAGTGAAGAGGTAATTCATCGTTGAACTAACTTTTTAGATGGTTGTTCAATCATCAGCAACTTTTTGTCGGCCTAGAGGCACTCAATGGTTGCCAATCATTGTGGATTAATATTAAACAATTACAATTGTTGGCCGCGGAGCATCGTGTGGACGTGCACGCCAATTGTATTGTAATTGGGGGCGCAAAGATACGACAAAAAATCCGGAAATGCAAATTTCCGGACTATATTTTTGTGTTTAGGACGGCTTGTCGCCCGATCGTTGGAAAGGCAAGATGCCAAACTTAGGCATCTGGGCCACCATATACTCGACGATACGCGACTGCAAGGCTTCGTATGCGACCCATTCCTTGATGAGGCTGAATGCATACACCTGGATGGGGATTCCTTCGCTCGTGGCCGGTAGCTGTCGTACCATGAGGGTCATCTTGTTGTTGATCTCAGGCATGGAGCGCAGGTAGTCCTCCATGTAGCCACGATAGGCCTCGAGATTGGTAGCCTGACCTTCGCATGCCGTTGCGGGTAGCCATCCACGCTGCTTGTATTCGGCCACCTTCTTGCCTTCGAGTAACCGTACGGAGAGCAGGCTGACGTTGACCGATCGCGTCAGGCGACGGCCGTCAGACTCGGTCATTCCGCGCCAGTTCTGGAAGGTGTCGGTCAGCAGTGTATAAGGCTGGATGGTAAGGATTGTGTTGTCCCAGTTGCGCACCTTGACGGTAGAAAGCGTGATTTCGGTGACCACACCATCCACGCCACGCGCGGGCATGTTGATCCAGTCGCCAACGCGAACCATGTCGTTCATCGAAAGCTGCACACCAGCCACCAGACCCTTGATCGAGTCCTGAAAGACCAGCATCAGCACCGTGGCTGCAGCGCCCAGACCAGTGATGAGGTAGAGAGGCGAGCGGTCCATCAGGACGCTGATCATCGAGATGGCGCCTACGATCCATACCAGAATCTGCAACGTCTGCAGAATGCCCTTGAGCGAGCTGGCCTTGGTATGGCGCTCGTGTATGAAGATGTTGAAGATGGCATGGAGCAAGACGGCAATGAAGTAGCACACATTATATATAATATATATGCGCATGAGGCGACCAATAATCAGCTCGACGTTGCCTTGCAAGGCAAAGGGGAGGGCAGAAGCCAGGATGACAGGGGGCAGGATGTGCGAAAAAGCCTGGCAAACGCGTGGCGAGAGCAGGATGTCGTCCCATTGCGTAGTAGTACGCTGTGCAATCTTCTGGATGAGGGGGATAATAGCCTTGGAGAAGATCAGATCCACCAGATAGGCCAGTAGGATTATGCCTGCCACGATGGCCAGGCGTGTCCAGCCTCCCAGTTGCGAGGCATCAGAACCGAGGTTTTCGAAGAGCCATTGTTCCATTTTAGTTCAGAGTGGAGAGTTTAGGGTTTAGAATTTATAAAAGGCCGAGGCCACTGAGGAAGATGAGTACGATACAGGCTGGAGCCAGAAAACGAACCACGAAGACAAAGGCCGGAATGTAGCGACCCGAATCGTGACCGAAGTTGGTAAGCGTATCGTGCAGCACACGACGGTCCATGCGCCAGCCCACGAAGAGCGAGATCAGCAGTCCGCCCAGTGGCATGAGATAACAGGCCGTTACTTTGTCGAACAGGTCGAAAAGCGAGAGGCCGGCCACGGTAAGTACCTCGGCACACGCAGGACAGAACGACAGGCAGCATCCAATGCCGAGCACCCAGGCTGTGAGCGACGTGATCAGCACCGAGCGTCGGCGCGACCAATGGAATTGTTCCTGTAGGATAGCAATGGGACACTCAAGCATCGAGATGCTGGACGTGAGTGCGGCCACGGCCAACAATAGGAAGAATGCAATACTCCAGACATAGCCGCCAGGCATCTGTCCGAAGACATTGGGCAGCGTGATGAAGGCAAGGCCAGGACCTGCGTCAGGCTCGATACCATAGGCGAAGCAAGCCGGGAAGATAATTATGCCGGCCAGAATGGCAATCATGGTGTCGAGCAGACAGATCGAGAGCGAAACCTTGCCCATCTTGGTCGAATTGGGCAGGTACGAACCGTAGACAAGCAGTGTGCCTACGCCCATCGAGATGCTGAAAAACGATTGGCCCATGGCCGAAAGAATCACCTGGCCATTGATTTTGCTGAAATCAGGGTTGAAGAGGAATGTCAGGCCTTGGCCCGCTCCCGGCAACAATATCGAATTGACACAGAGCACCAGCATCAGCAGGCCAAGCACGGGCATGAGGATATTCGAGGCTCGCTCGATACCCTTCTGTACACCGCCCAGCAGGATCAGGATGTTGAGGCCAAGGAAGATTGTCATCCACATCAACGGCATCCAGGGACCCTGCATGAAGTCGGGGAAAGACTGAAGGCTGAGTCGGTCGGCCACTGAGATGCAGGTGTAGTGCAATGTCCAGCCTGCCACAACCGAATAAAAGCCAATGATGAGCAGTACGCAGAACATGCCAATCAGACCCGTGATCCACCACTTCGATCCAGGAGCCAGACGTCGGAAAGCTCCCACGGCATTGCTGTGCGAGGCTCGTCCGATGGTAAGTTCGGCCAGCATGAGCGGTGTGCCCAGAAACAGCACACATAATACATATATTAGCAGGAAGGCAGCACCGCCGTTCTGTCCCGTTTCGTAAGGGAAACGCCAGATGTTGCCCAGGCCTACGGCCGAGCCTACGGCTGCAAAGATACCACCCAATCGGGTGACAAAAAGTGCGCGTTCGTTCGCCATTGAATGAGAGTTGTTTGGTGAAATTTGATAATTGTATTATTTTTATAGCCGGATTAGATTAATCCTATGCCACTCAGGAAGATAATGCTTATGCATAATGGCGCGATGACGCGTAATAGCCAAAGTAGTGGACGTAGGTACCAACCCGAGTCGTTCTGCCAGTTGGTGATGGCATTGTGGATGATGGCCTTATCGAGCCACCAACCTACGAAGAGCGAGGTCAGAAGAGCGCCGATCGGCATCATGTAGCGCGAGGTAAGATGGTCGAGGAAATCGAACAGCACGTCGCCATCGATGGTGAATCCACTCCAGATACCCAGGGAGAACGAACAGGCAATGCCTAGGAGCAATGCAAATGCGGCACTGATGATTACGGCACGTCGACGCGAGATGTGGCATTCCTCCTGCAGGAATGAGACCGGAACCTCGAAGATGCTCATGCAAGAGGTGAGACCAGCCAGTGTGATGAGCAAGAAGAAGAGAACACCCATCAACCATCCAAAAGGCATCGAGTTGAATACTTGCGGTAACGTGACGAAGACCAGTCCTGACCCCTGGCCCGGAGCTTCGCCGAACGAGAAGCAGGCAGGGAAAATTACCACGCCCGCCAGGATAGCGATGATAGTGTCCATCGTGGCTACCTGGATAGCCGTCTTGCCGATTTTGGTATTATCGCCCAGGTACGAGCCATAGGCAACCATGATGCCCATGGCCACTGAGAGGCTGAAGAAAGCCTGGCCGATGGCGTCGATCCAGGTCTGTCCGTTGACCTTGCCCCAATCGGGTACGAAAAGGAACTCCATGCCCTGGCGGAACTCGGGCAGGAAGAAGCTGTTGACCACAAGGATGATGAGCAGGACAGCCAGTACCGGCATCATGATGTTCGAGGCACGCTCAATGCCTTTCTGCACACCGCCCAGCAAAATGCCCACGTTGATAAGGATGGCAAGCACCGTCCAGATAAGTGGTTGCACGGGATCGGAGACAAACGAACCGAAATCCTCGCCAGACATCTGGCCGATGATGGCTTGCCACGTGTAGCGTAACGTCCAGCCAGAAAGTACTACATAGAAGCCCAGGATGAGCACGGCTACCAAGAGTCCGATGACACCCACAAGGAACCAAGGTGTGCCAGGAGCTACTTTGCGGTATGCACCTACCACATTGCGATGAGCCGAACGGCCAATGCAGAACTCGGCCACCAACAGCGGAACGCCCAGCAGCAGGACACTAATGACATAGATAAGCAGGAAGGCAGCACCGCCATTCTGGCCTGTGATGTATGGGAAGCGCCAGATATTACCGAAGCCCACGGCCGAACCGACGGCAGCAGCAACTGCACCCAGACGGGTGGTAAAAGTGGCTCGCGAATTGCCTATGTTGACAGATTTGTTTTCACTCATAACAAAATACACTCATAACACAAGATTTCTGGGTGCAAAAGTAACGAAAATTTTCGTTCGAAACAACAAAATGCACAATAATATTGAAAAATCGTACATTATTTTCATAAATTTCGGTAAAATATTTGCCCGAGTTGAAAAAACTTCGTATATTAGCGCCTTGAAACTCGCGTATACGCACGCAAACACGCCCGAAAAGATGACAATTGAAGAATATCACGTCCCCGTAATGCTGGCAGAATGCCTCGACGGATTGCAGATCAAACCTGATGGCATCTATGTTGATGTCACCTTTGGCGGTGGTGGCCACAGCCGCGCCATTCTGGCACAGCTTGGACCTAAAGGCAGGCTGTTCAGCTTCGACCAGGATCCGGATGCCGAGGCTAATATCGTGCGCCATAGCGATGAAATGGGCGAAGGTCAGGCAATGCCTTCGAATTTTACCTTCGTCCGCTCGAATTTCCGTTATCTGAAGAACTGGATGCGCTATCATGGCGTTGATCATATTGATGGCTTGCTGGCCGATCTGGGTGTGTCGAGTCACCATCTGGATGATGCGGAGCGTGGTTTCGCCTTCCGCTTTGATGCGCCTCTCGACATGCGTATGAATACTCGCGCCGGCCGTACTGCTGCTGAATTATTGGCCGAGGCCGACGAATCGGAACTGACGCGTATCCTGACACTCTATGGTGAATTGCGACAGGCACGACGCATGGCACAGGCCATCGTTAAACGACGTCAGCAGCAGCCTATCCTGACGACTGGAGACCTGCTGTCAGCCGTCAAGCCCTATATCAGTCCCAAGGCTGAGAAGAAGGAGATGGCCCAACTGTTCCAGGCTTTGCGCATCGAAGTGAACCATGAGATGCAGGCTCTTGAGGAAATGCTGATGGCTGCGGTTGATCTTTTGCGTCCGGCTGATGATAGACACGAGGGTGGGCGTTTGGTGGTGATGACTTACCACAGTCTGGAAGATCGCATCGTGAAGAATGTAATCCGTTCGGGACGTGCGGACGGTGAGGTGCAGAAGGATTTCTATGGCCGTGTCATAGCACCGCTCAAGGCTGTGAACAATAAGGTGATCGAAGCTTCGGAGGCAGAGGTAGAGCGCAATCCGCGCGCTCGTTCGGCTAAATTGCGTATCGCTCAGAAACTGCAATCCTGAGTCGGCGGGAACAAAGAGAATGACTATCAGATAGAGAAAGACAAGAATATGGCAATAATGCGTAATATGCTGGAGGGTGCTGGCAGATTGTTAGACTCGGACGAAACCTTCTTCAACAAGAAGTTCTTTGCTCGGAACTTCAAGAAGATCCTCGTCACGATTATTCTGCTGATGAGCTACATCCAGCTGCGATACGAATACGAGAACCATCTGCTCGAGATTGACAAGCTCAAGGCCGAGCGTAATGACGTGCGCTATACCAGCATCGAGAAATGGAGCGTCCTGACTCGTCGCAACCGTCCCGAGGTGATTCGCCAGAAGGTGGCCCAGAGTTCTGTTGATCTGATTGAGAGCGGAGATCGTCCGGTAATCCTGAAATAACGAGGCATAATGAATATCATCAACCCAGAACTGAAGAAGTTCGTCAAGGCACTACTGCGTAAGGTCTTCCTGTCGTGGAGTCCCGGCTATGGTGTGCGTATAGGCATCATACTGGGAGCTCTGCTCATATACGTTTGTGCCATTGTCTATAACGCGACTCAGACCGTGGTGGTGAATCGTGCTCATTACCAGAAGCGCATTGACGGACTCCGTAAGGACAGCGTCAGCATTTCCCAGCTGCGAGGCGTTATATACAGCGAGTCGGGCGACATGATTGCGGCTTCGTTGCCTGAATACGATGTCTTCCTGGATTTCCGTAACAAGGACGAGGAGTATTACAAGGTTGTGCGTGATTCGAACAACAACAAGAAACGCGTGCCAGTGAAGCTGATGCCTCAGGATACGATCGACTACTATTTTGCACCGGATGGTCCTGCGGCCCAATATCTGCATCGCCTCAATCCGCGCAAGAGTGCGGCCGAACATGCCCGTGGTGTTCGTGACGCCTATCGAAAGGGCGTGAAGCGCTATAGGTTGCTGCGAGCCGTATCGTACCTCGATTTCAAGGAGATGTGTGCCAATGCTCCCTACTTCTCGAAGGATCGTAACCACATCGGCCTCTTCTCGGAGGAGCGTCCGCATCGTCAGCGTCCTTATGGCGAGAGTCGCATGGCCGCGGCTACGATCGGTGGAGTCTTCCCGACCGACACTTTCCGTATAGTGGATGGCGTAAAAATGAATTTCAAAGGTCATGGACGCAATGGCCTTGAGCAAACTTTCGACAGCTTGTTGTCGGGCACTGAGGGTACGGGTTACATTCAGAAGGTACGCTATCGTCGAGTGACCAATGTCGAGACCGAACCTGTCGACGGAGCCGACGTCTACACAACGCTCGATATGGAAATGCAGTCCATTCTCGACCAAGAACTGAACAAGCGCATCCTCGAATTACGAGCTGAGGGTGGATGGGCTGCCGTGATGGAAACCAAGACCGGAAAGATCAAGGCCATCTCTAACCTGAAACGTAGGGGAGAGGCTTGCTTCGAGGATTACAATCACTTTGTGATGGACCTATACGATCCAGGTTCGACTTTCAAGACCGTGAGCTACATGATCTTGCTGGACGACGACAAGATTACGCCTGATACCTGGGTGGATACCGGCAATACGCACGAGCATCCTTCTTCGTGGAACTACCATGGCAAGGAGATTCGTGATGATCACCCTGTTGGTCGTGTTCAGGCCGATGAAGCTATGGTACAGTCGTCGAATATCTCGCTGGCCAAACTTACCACTGGCGCCTATGAGAGCAATCCGCAGCGCTACCTCGACTTGATCGAGAAGACCCGCATCTTCGAGGACCTCAAGCTGAATGTAGAGTTCCAGGCTGCTCTGTCGCCTCGCAACCGTAAGGTAGGAGACAGGAGTTGGAGCAAGATGTCGCTTGGACAGATCAGCTATGGTTATGAGACTCAGATCCCAGGCATGTATATTCTCAATTTCTACAACGCCATTGCTAACGACGGTAAGCTCATGCGTCCTTATATCGTCAATCGCGTGGTAAAGGATGGTGAGGTGGTTTATGACCGAGATCCCGAAATCGTCAATCCCCATATCTGTAAAGAGAGCACACTGAAGGCCGTGCGTCATGCGCTGGAGGGTGTCGTAGAACACGGAACAGCCGCCACACAGTGGAATAGTAAAGGCGGAATAATCCGTGAGGGTGTCAAAAGTCAGAAGTTGAAGATCGCAGGCAAAACAGGTACCGCCCAACGTTTTGCAAACGGCAACTATGACTACCGGAATGGTCATTATGTCTCGTTTGCCGGCTATTTCCCCGCAGAGGACCCTCAGTACACCTGTCTCGTCGTGATCGAAACACGTCCTGGTGGAAACTTCGGTCGTCCGGGCGGCGGCTACATGGCAGGCCCAGTCTTCCGCAACTTTGCCGAGCAGGTCTACGCCCGTAGCTGCTTCCGGTCAGTGAAAGAAATCACGCCAGATTCGGCCAGTGTAGCCAATCACGGCATGGAGCCACAAACGAAGCGTGGACCTTCGAAGACGCAGGCGGGACATGTGCCGGACGTAAAGGGAATGGGCGCTACCGATGCCCTTTATATGCTCGAGAATGTCGGATTGCGCGTCACGCTTGTCGGTCGTGGCAAGGTGACGAGCCAGTCGATGCAACCCGGAGCACAGTTCACCAAGGGACAAACTATTCAGATTACACTCAATTAGTACTTTCTAATTCCAAATCATAATGAAACTCTGTACGCTACTCGAACGCCTCAGCTATCAGCTCGAAGGCAACACGACAATCGATAAGGATATCAATTCAATACAGCAGGACAGCCGTCAGGTGACAGCAGGTGACCTCTTTGTGGCTGTGCGCGGCACCACGGTTGATGGCCACACATTCATCGCTCAGGTGATTGCTGCCGGAGCAACGGCCGTTGTCTGTGACCGCCAATGGTGGTCTGAAGCTGGAGCTACAGCCGACGCCAATGTGACCTACATTGTGGTTGACGACTGCAATCTGGCATTGGCCCTTCTGGCATCCGCTTGGAATGGTTATCCGTCGGAGCAACTCACGCTGGTGGGCGTCACCGGCACCAATGGCAAGACTACCATCGCCACGCTGCTTTATAAGCTGTTCTCGAAGCTTGGCTTCCCTTGCGGCCTGTTGTCGACGGTCTGCAACTATGTTATCGATCGTGAAGTACCTGCCACGCATACGACGCCAGATCCGTTGGCACTGAATGACCTGCTACGCCAGATGGTCGACGAGGGTTGCGCCTTTGCTTTTATGGAGGTTTCGAGCCATTCTGCCGATCAGAAGCGCATTGGTGGCCTCGATTTCGATGGTGGTATCTTTACCAACCTTACCCGCGACCATATGGACTATCACAAGACGGTGGAGAACTATTTGCGCGCCAAGAAATCGTTCTTCGATGGCCTTAAAAAGGAAGCCTTTGCCATTTCGAACCTCGATGTCCGCAATGGCGAGGTGATGCTGCAGAATACACGAGCCCGTCGCCGTCTGTACAGTGTGCGCTCGGTTGCCGATTATAATGCCCGTATTGTCGAAGAGGCTTTTGAGGGCATGTCACTCCAGATTGACGGCCAGGAGGTGCAGACTCATTTTGTAGGACGCTTCAATGCGTCGAACCTCATTGCCGTTTACGGTGCTGCCTGCGAGATATTGGACAACAAGGCATCTCGTCAGCTCACGGCTGCCATCACTCGTGAGGATCTGTTGATCAAGATGTCTGAGCTGGTACCTGTCAATGGCCGTTTCGAGGCAATCCGCTCGCCTAAGGGCTTCTCGGCCATCATTGATTATGCCCACACGCCTGATGCTTTGGTCAACGTGCTGGATACCATCCGCGAGATTGTAGACGGACAGGGTAAGACCGGCCACCAGCCACAGGTTATTACCGTAGTAGGATGCGGTGGTAATCGCGACAAGGGTAAGCGTCCTATCATGGCGCGAGAGGCCGCATTGCGTTCGGATCGTGTGGTGTTGACCAGCGACAATCCTCGCTTCGAGCAGCCAGAAGATATTCTGAAGGATATGCAAGCCGGCCTTGACACCGACGAACTTCGTCAGAAGGCTATTACCATCTGCGATCGTCGCGAGGCTATCCGTACTTCTGTACTTCTGGCTCAGCCGGGTGACGTAATCCTGGTGGCAGGCAAGGGTCACGAGGATTATCAGATTATTCAGGGCGTAAAGCACCACTTCGACGATCATGAGGTTGTGCGCGAGGCCATGGGTATCAACTAAGTTGTCTCGAACTTGGATTCAACTCTTCAAAACATCTTCAATTAACGTAAAAACAGAATGCTTTATTATATCTTCCGTTATCTCCATGACGTATTCGATCTGCCAGGTGCAGGCATGTGGGGTTACGTCTCGACACGAGCTATCACGGCTTTGATTATGGCTCTGATCATCTCCATGACGTTTGGCGAATGGTTTATCCGATACATGCGTCGCATGAATCGTACTGAGGCGCAGCGCAATGCCGATATCGATCCATTCGGCGTCGAGAAGCGAGGCGTGCCTACTATGGGTGGCATCATCATCATCGTCGCAACCTTGGTGCCTTCTTTGCTGATGGGGCGTCTGCGTAACATTTACATGATCATGATGCTCATCACAACAGTATGGCTGGGCCTTCTAGGCTACATCGACGATTATCTGAAAGGACACAGCAAGACGTATGATCGTGTGCCTTCGTTCCTGAAGTGCCTGAGCGAGTTCCATGGAGCCTCGGCCAAGTATCGCGAGAACAACAAGAATGGCATCCGTCCCATTGTCAAATTGCTGGGTCAGGGTGTCTTAGGCTTAGGCATCGGCCTGACATTATGGCTTGCGCCCGATGCCGTGATGCGCGAAGGCGGCGAGCTGATCAAGTCGACGCTCACGACCTTGCCGTTTGTGAAGAGCCACAACCTTGATTATGCCGGATTCTTTGCCTTCATGGGCGATTGGCAGGAGCTTGCCGGTTGGGTGTTCTTTATCTGTATGGCTACGTTCATCATCATGGCGGTGAGCAATGGTTCGAACCTTAACGATGGCATGGATGGTCTGTGTGCAGGCAACTCGGCCATCATGAGTGTAGCTCTGCTATTGTTGGCCTACTTCTCGAGCCACGTCGAGTATGCTCAGTATTTCAATATCATGCATATTCCGGGATGCGAGGAACTGGTAGTATTCGGAGCAGCTTTCGTGGGAGCGTTGGTAGGCTTCCTATGGTATAATGCCTTTCCGGCACAGATCTTCATGGGCGATACCGGATCGTTGCCTATCGGAGGTATTATTGCTGTTACGGCCATCATTATCCGCAAGGAACTGCTCTTGCCAATCATTTGTTTCGTGTTCTTGATAGAGAGTGTTTCGGTACTCGGACAGAACTTCGTGGCACGCAAGGGCAATGCCATTGGCAAGAAATATCGTTTCGTCAATCGTGCGCCTATTCATGACGCTTTCCGCCTGAAACCAGAGCAGCTAGCCAATCTCCGTAACATGGACAAGATCATGCTGAAGTGGCCTCGCAGCTCATTCCACGAGAACAAGGTAACGGCCCGCTTCTGGATCCTGACCATCATTCTGGCATCGTTTGCCGTAATGACGCTCAAGATCCGTTAATATACACTCAAACGTAACAGTCAAAAAAACATTATAATGTCAAGATTTGCAATTTTAGGAGCCGGCGAGAGTGGCACAGGTGCCGCTGTTCTGGCCAAGCTCAAGGGGCATGAGGTGTTCCTGTCGGACATGTCGCCCATCAAGGATAAATATAAGGCCCTTCTGGATCAGTACCAGATTAGCTACGAGGAGGGCCATGCCCACACCGAAGAACTCATCCTGAATGCCGACGAGGTAATCAAGAGCCCAGGTGTTCCGCTGACGGCTCCGCTTGTAGTGAAGTTGGTGCAACAGGGAACCCCTGTAATCTCAGAAATTGAGTTTGCCGCCCGTTATACCAATGCAAAGATGGTCTGTATCACAGGTTCGAACGGCAAGACTACCACTACGATGATGACCTATCATCTGCTGAAGACCAATGGCCTGAATGTAGGCCTGGCCGGTAACGTGGGCAAGTCACTGGCGTTGCAGGTGGCTCTCGACAACTTCGAGTATTACGTAATCGAGCTCTCGAGCTTCCAGCTGGACAATATGTATCAGTTCCGTGCCAACGTGGCCGTGATCATGAACATCACGCCAGACCACATGGATCGTTACGATCATCAGATGCAGAACTACATCAATGCCAAGTTGCGCATCGTGCAGAATATGACAGCCGACGATCAGGTGATTTATTGGAATGGCGATGCCACGGTCTGCCACGAGATTGAACGTCGTGTGAATGCTCCTGTAGGTGGAGAAGACTATACTGGCACCAACAACGAGCGTCCAGAACTGCTCAATGCAGACGGAACGATCATGTATCCTTTCCATGGACATATTGAACCCTTGAAGGCCCAATTGGTTCCTTTCAACGGTGATTCACCTGCCGAAATTGGTTTGACCGAAGCCGATCTGCCGTTACCTGGCCCTCATAACTTATACAACACGATGGCGGCTACGCTTTCGGCCCGTTATTGTGGCCTCAGCACCGAGCAGATACGTCAGGCGTTGTCAACTTTCCATGGTGTAGAGCATCGACTGGAGAAGTGCGGAATGATTGACGGTGTGGAGTACGTCAACGATTCGAAGGCGACGAATGTGGATTCCTGCCGATATGCGCTGATGTCAATGCGTCGTCCTACGATCCTTATCCTTGGCGGCAAGGACAAGGGCAACGATTACACCGAGATCAAGCAGTTGGTGGCCGATAAGTGCAAAGCGTTGGTCTATATGGGTGTGGATAATGCTAAGCTTCATGCCTTCTTCGATCCGATGGGGTTACCAGTAGCAGATACTTCGTCAATGCTCGAAGCTCTTGAGCAGTGCCGTGCTATGGCAGTGGCTGGGGATACCGTACTGCTTTCGCCTTGTTGTGCATCGTTCGACCTTTTCCGTTCGTACGAGGATCGTGGTGACCAGATGAAGGCCATTGTGGCCCAATGGCAGCAGCAATAATCGGCATCATTACACCAAATAAAATTTATGCAAGAACAAGATAATACCACCATAGGCACGAAGGCAACGACAGGAACCAGAGACTTCCTGGGTAGCATCATGCGTGGCGATAAGCGCATCTGGAGCATCTATATTGCCCTCTTCTGCATTTCGGCAGTCGAGATATTCAGTGCTACCAGTCAGCTTACCTACAAAAGCGCCTATGTCAGCGATCCGGCATTCGGTCACATCAAGTTACTGTTCATAGGACTAATTGCCGTACTGCTGGCACAGAGCTTGAGCATGCGGGCAATGCGAGCATGGGGTATCGTCGTGTGGGTTGCAGCCGTAGCATCTGCTATCCTTACTCCCCTTATCGGCATCGAGCAGAAGGGAGCTGCCCGTTCATTGGGATTTTTCCAGCCGGTCGAATTGGTCAAGCTGGGTGTTGTTATGGCGCTATGTTCGGCCATCACGGCACGCGATGCCACCTATCGGCTCTTTACCATCTTTCGTTCGAATACACAGGTGCGACGCTATTGGTTCTATCTTGTGCTTATAGGATTAGCAACTGGGCCTATTATTTTCCAGAATCTCTCGAGCGGCATCATCGTCTGTTTGGCTTCGTTGGGAATCATGTTCCTGGGTAGGGTCAATGGCAAGTATCTCTGGATAACGATTTTTATAGCAATCTTTGTCGGAGTGGCATTTCTGGGCAGCCTTAAGGCTGTGCACGAAAGCAACAAGAACGTCAAAGGTCTGGCCAATATCACGGTCGTTGATTCGGGCAGTGCGCCTAAGTCCGGCCATACGCTCGACCATTGGGTAGATCGTGCCAGCACGTGGGCCAATCGTATCTTCGACGAGAGTGACAAACCTCTTTGGGAAGAGGATCTGAACGGCAAGAAGAGTCAGGAAATCTATTCGTGCATGGCCTTGGTCAATGGCTATCCGTTTGGCAAATTTATCGGCAACAGCAAGCTTCGCGACTTCCTCCCCGAAGCATTCTCGGATTATATTTTCGCCATCATCTTCGAGGAATGGGGCGTCCTGGGCGCATTGATCGTCATGTTGCTCTATCTGGGATTGTTGGTTCGATGCGTTATGCTGTCGCGCCATAGCGAGAATCCTTACATCCGTTTGATGATGGTTGGCTTGCCGCTTATCATGGTCATTCAGGCCTTGATGCACATTGGCGTCTGCACCGGTGCGATGTTCGTCACTGGTCAGCCGTTGCCATTGCTTAGCCGTGGTGGTTCGAGCATTATGGGTACCAGCATCTCGTTCGGCTTGATTCTGGCTCTCAGCCGTATCATCCAGCAGGAGCAGGCCGATCGTGTTGCGGCACTTGCCACAGAGAACGTTACTGAAACGGCAGCAGTGCAGCCAGCCGAAGTCGTTGTTCTACAACCATCGGGCAATGACTCAACCGAAACAATAACAATCGACAACAACTACAACGTATGAGATATCTTATTAGCGGCGGTGGCACTGGTGGCCACATCTTTCCGGCCGTATCGATAGCCAATGCCATCCGGCGAGCTCAACCCGATGCCGAGATCCTCTTTATCGGTGCTCTGGGTCGTATGGAGATGGAAAAGGTTCCTGCCGAAGGGTACGAGATCATTGGTCTCCCTGTGCGAGGCTTCATCCGTCCGTTGTTTCACCCGGGCAATCTCATGGTTTTGCTGGATTTGTGGAAAAGCATCCGCAAGGCCAAGCAGATTATCCGAAAGTTCCGTCCGGATATTGCCGTAGGTGTAGGTGGATACGCCAGTGCGGCTGCTCTCAAGGCTGCAGCGGCATTAGGTATTCCATACGTCTTGCAAGAGCAGAATGGCTTTGCCGGTGTTACCAACCAGAAGCTGGCGCAAGGAGCACGTCGTATCTGTGTGGCTTATCCTGGAATGGAGCGTTTCTTTCCGGCCGATCGTCTGGTCATGACAGGCAATCCTTGTCGTCAGGCATTGCTCGAGTGCAAGGCTACGGTCAATGAGGCACGTCTGTCATTCGGCCTCGACGTCGATCGTCCTACCATCTTCGTAACCGGAGGGAGCCTTGGCGCCCGCAGTATCAACAATGCTATCTGTGCGGGATTGCGTCAGTTCCAGAAGGCCGGTGTACAGGTCTTGTGGCAGACGGGTAAAGCCGATGGCGACAAGTGGGAACTTGCCGTTTCGGAACTTGCAGCAACCACTGACGGACAGCCCGTGCTGGTTCATCCTACGGTCTTCGTCAAGGACATGGCGCTGGCTTATCGTGCAGCAGATCTGGTCATCTCGCGATCTGGTGCGGGTGCTGTCAACGAGGTTTGTCTCATCGGAAAGGCCGCGATCTTCATCCCGCTGCCAACGGCGGCCGAGGATCATCAGACGGCCAATGCCCGCTCATTGTCCGAGCGTGACGCTGCTGTCCTGATTCCCGATAGCCAGGCTCCTGCTCGTCTGGTCAGCGAAGCCATTGCTCTGGTCGGAAACAAGTCGCGTCTGGCCGTTATCGAGCGTAATGCCCGTGCTGCGGCTCACTTTGGTGCTGCCGATACGATTGCACAGATCGTGATCGACGAGGCCAAATCGTTCAATCAAAAAAAGTAAACTATCAAATGAAAGCAATATATTTCGTCGGTGCCGGAGGCATTGGAATGTCGGCCCTTGTACGATACTATCTGGCCAACGGCTATAAGGTTGGCGGTTACGACAAGACTCCCTCTCCGCTGACCGAGGCTCTGATTGCCGAAGGTGCAGATATTCATTTCGAAGATAATATCGATGCCGTCGATCCGGTATTCAAGGACCCCGAGCAGTGCGTCGTATGCTATACGCCTGCCATTCCTAAGGATCATGGCGAGCTCTGCTATTTCCAGCAGAATGGCTTCAGTGTCAAGAAGCGTAGCCAGATCTTGGGCGATATTACTCGCCAACGTCGTGGCCTTTGTGTGGCAGGTACACATGGAAAGACCACAACGAGTTCGATGATTGCCCATATCCTGAAGCAGAGCCATGTTGATTGCAATGCCTTCCTGGGCGGAATCCTCAAGCCCTACGACAGCAATCTCATGCTGAGCGAAAAGAGCGACCTCGTTGCCATCGAAGCCGATGAGTTCGATCGCTCGTTCCACACCCTTTCGCCCTATATGGCTGTCATTACCTCGTGCGATCCTGATCACCTCGATATCTATGGGACAGAGGCCGCCTATCGCGAGTCGTTCGCTCATTTTACGAGCCTGATCCGTCCGGGTGGCTTGCTGCTGATGCATCAGGGAATCAAGGTCGATACCTCGCGCCTGCAACCTGATGTGCGTTTTGCCGAATACAGCAGTACCGTCGAGGCCGATTACTATGCAACCAATATCCGTGTAGATAATGGTACGATCCTTTTCGACTTTGTGGCTCGACAGGAGGGTCTTACCATCCGTGATCTCGAACCAGGAGTGCCAACGGCTATCAACGTCGACAATGCCGTAGCCGCTTTGGCCATCTGTTTACTCAACGGTTGCACACCGGACGAGTTGCGTTCTGCTCTCCGTACCTTTGGAGGAGCAAAGCGTCGCTTCGACTTCTACATCAAGCGTCCCGACCTTGTCCTGATGGACGATTATGCCCACCATCCCGACGAGATCCGTGCTTCGCTCACTTCGGTTCGTCAGCTTTATGCCGGGCGACACATCACCGTATGTTTCCAGCCCCATCTCTACAGCCGTACTCACGATCTGGTCGATGGTTTCGCACAGGCGCTGGCTATACCCGATCGTACCATTCTGTTGCCTATCTATCCGGCTCGCGAGCTGCCGATTCCTGGTGTTACCTCCGAGTGGCTGCTTCAACAGATCGACAGTGCCGACAAACGTCTGGTTCAGATCCCCGACCTTGTGGCTGAGTTGTTACGACTTCGTCAGGAAGGCCAGCTCGATGTGGTAGTCATGATGGGTGCCGGTGTCGACATCGAACGTCTGGTGGCTCCGACGGCTGCTGCCCTGACCAACGTCTGAAATCTTTTTTCCTCCCTCTCTACGTAATGATTCGCATCATCTTCCGTACTATTGGCGTCACGTTGCTTGTCGGCTACCTGTTGGTGGCAGGCATCATCTATGGCAGTTGGCGACAGCAACCTCGGTATCGAGGCATCAAGATTGACATCACTTATCCTACGTCCGATGCCCATTTCGTTACCGAGGCGAGTATCCTGCAGCTTGTGCAGAGCAAGCCAGGGTTCCGTTGCAAAGGATTGCCTTATCTCGATGTCAACACCCTCGAGCTGGCTCGTTACATCGAGGAGAACAACCGTCTGGTTCGTCACGTCTGTTGTTACCATACGCCCGACAGCCTGTTGCGTATCGACGTCGAGCAGCGCGATCCCGTGTTGCGTGTCAAGGGCGAACTCAATGTCAAGGATCAGAAGGGAAATCCGCTGCATGACTTCTACATCGATTCGGACGGTAAGCTAATGCCTGCACAGTTCGGTATTGCTATCAGCCTTCCTTTGGTCACGGGATATGTGAGCGAGAAGCACATCAATCCGTTGCGCGACTTTGCCCTCTACCTGAAGGATGATTCGTTCTGGGGCAAGTCGGTCACTCAGATCAACGTGTGCCGAAACGGTGATGTGGAGCTTGTGCCTCGGGTTGGCGACCACGTCATCCTGTTGGGATCTCTTGACGACTACAAGACCAAGCTGCGGCACGTACGTCGGTTCTACGACGAGGTACTTCCGCGTCGAGGGTGGAATGCCTATCGTGTGATCAACGTCAAGTTCCGTGGTCAGGTCATTGGCGAGAAATAAGAAAAGTGTCTTTCATTAATAGTATATACTCAAAACAGTAAATATGATTATTTGTGCCATCCAGATAGGATCCAGCCGTATCCTTGCCGTAGCGGCCGATAAGGATGTCCGCAACGGCCGATTGTCCAATATCCAGGTCGAGAGCGAACCTGCTCACGACTGTATCAGCCATGGTTGCGTGGTCAATGTCGAGAAGACTGCCATGCACCTTCGTAGCCTCATCCAGAAACTGGGCAACCGCATGCGTGCCTCTTTGTCGAAGGCTTACGTCGGCATTGGCGGCATGTCGATGCGTTCGCTCGTTCAGTTGCCCTCTGTGCAGCTTCCGGATTACGATATCCTTGCTTCCGAAGCAATCAGCGGCAATCTGTACCAGCTGACCATTGCGCAGAAACATGTCCGCCAGGGCGTGAAGGCAGCTATGGAGCGTGCCGGTATCGGAGTGGCCGAATTCATCGCTCTGCCACAGGCTACTGCCACCATTCTTACCGAAAGTGAGCGTCAGCGTGGATGTGTACTTGTCGATATGGGTGCCGGTACCACTACGGTTTCGATCTACAAGGATAACGACCTACGCCATCTGGCCGTCATCCCATTGGGTGGCGAGACCGTTACGCTCGACATTCAGTCGGCTGGCTGTTCGCATGAAGATGCAGAGCGCATCAAGCTCGAATGGAGCAATGTAGGCAATCAGGGTGCTGTCGAGCACACGGCAGCCGCTCAGTCAACAGCTCTTTTTGCTGACAAGGCGCTTCCTTTCCCTCAGAGCAAGCTCAACCAGATAGCTCTCTGTCGTTACGAGGAGATTGCTGCCAATATCCAGCATCAGATCGACCTTTCGGGCTTGAAGGATCAGCTCGAAGCTGGTTGTGTTCTGACGGGTGGTGCTTCGATGCAGTCAGGCCTCATTGCCTTGCTCTCGCGTTGCCTTTCGGTCTGCCGTATCGAGACGCGAGCCTATTCCGAACGTGCTTTCCTGGGTAGCGATCGCAAACCACATCTGACCAATGCCTTCGGTCTTCTGTCGTTTGCGACTGTCGATTGTCAGGCAGTGGCTCCCGAGCCTGCTCCTGCCACCGCTGCTACGCGTCCTGCTGCTGCTACCACTCGCGTAACGGCTCAGCCCGACGGACAGACAACGCTCGACTTGCCCGATTCTGATCCTGAGCAAGATCCAACTTCCGAGTCTATCCCTGATGATTCTGGCAATCTGCGCAGTAGTGTGGGACGCTTCTTCAGAGACCTTTTCCAGGGTCAATAAGTCTTCTTTACCGTTTATTTAAAGATACATATAGATATGGAAAATCCAATCGATCATACCACTCCTGAAACGCTCGACTTCGACTTCCAGCCAGCTGTCGAGAATCGTTCCATCATCAAGGTCGTAGGTGTAGGCGGCGGTGGCGGCAATGCCGTACAGAACATGTACGATGCCGGCATTCAGGACGTCTCGTTCCTCGTCATCAATACCGATAAGCAGGCCCTCAAGGGTTCGTCTATTCCCAACAAGCTGCTGATTTCGGACAAGGGTCTTGGCGCAGGTGCCAAGCCTGAGATTGCCCGCGACTTCGCCTTACAGTATACCGAAGCTATCCACAATGCCCTCGACGACGGCACCGAGATGGTCTTCATCACCGCCGGTATGGGTGGTGGTACAGGTACGGGTGCGGCTCCTGTAGTGGCTCAGATTGCACAGGAGATGGGCATCCTCACCGTCGGCATCGTTACCATTCCATTCCGCTTCGAAGGCCGCAAGAAGATTATGATGGCGCTGGATGGTGTCCGTGCTATCGAGAAGTATTGCGATGCCTTGTTGGTGGTCAACAACAATCGCCTCATCGACGTCTATCCCGACCTTGAGTTCGGCAATGCCTTCCGAAAGGCCGATGACACACTTACCACGGCAGCCAAGTCTATTTCCGACATCATCAATATTCAAGGTTACATCAACCTCGACTTTGCCGATGTATCGACCACTCTTCGCAATGGTGGCGTAGCACTTATCTCGACAGGTTCGGCCAGTGGCGAGAATCGCCTCAGCAAGGCCATCGAGGCAGCCATCACTTCGCCTCTGTTGCAGGATAATAACATCAACGACTCGCGTCACCTGCTGTTCGAGCTCAGCTTCAGTCATGACAATCCGATCTCGATGGCCGAGATTGCCGAGATGAACAACTTTGTCGATCACCTCAACAGCGATATCGAGGTAATCTGGGGTGCGATGTACGACGACTCGTTGGGCGACGATGTCCGTATCATCATTCTGGCCAGCGGTTTTGCCATGGATCATTCGACGGGTACCGTCTTTGCTCAGCCAGAGGCCATCAAGGAGATGCAGACGCGTCTGCGCCAGTCGATTGTCGACAAGCAGGAGCTGCTCTGCGAGTTCTACGACTTCCCCGAAGCCTCCGAGGTGCTCAATGCCGCCATACGTCTGGCCAGCGAGAAGGCTAATCGTCTGACCATCGACGATTCGATCGAGGAGGAGTGTGCCAAGCTGGATATTGCCCTCGACCGTGCCCGCGAAGTCAAGCAGGAAGCACTCGATGCACAGGAGCACAAGCGCGAGAAGGAACGCGAAGAAGCCCGTCGTCGCGAGCTTGAAGCCAAGATTGCAGCCTTGCAGGCCGAGCTCAATGCTCCGGTCGTGGCCGAAACGGTTGCTGCCGAGGCTCCTGAATCCGAATCACAGAGTCAGCCGATTGTTGAGGCTCCGGCCGTAGCCGAAACTCCTGCCGTTATGGCCGAACCCGTCAAGGCCGAACCGGTTGCTGTCGCTCCGACACCGGCTCCCGAACCTGCATCCTCGACACTCGATGGCATCGACCGTATCCGTCAGTATTATGGCGATGAGGCTGTCAACCAGCTGATGCTCAGCGATGCCCGCAAGGCTTATTACGTACTGGACGACAAGGAACTTGCCAACGAAGAACTGATCCGTCGCCTTGAACAGGTTCCCGCCTACAACCGTTCGCTCGAAGACCTCGGACAATTGCGTGCGATCAGTCGTCAGCCGGTACAGCCTCGTACTATCCAGGGTCACAACGATGGACCTGACGGTACCATCAAGTTCTGAGATTCTACACCCGATTCCCTCCCGAACTCCTAAAACTCATTTCCATTGCCCAAGACTCGTCTAACCCGTCGTCAGGTAGCCGTTCGTTCAGCATTCATGCTCATAGCGGTGGTGCTCGTTGCTTGGTTCTTCCCCTACAGCGACAGCTTCCGCTACGAGTACGAAGTGGGCAGGCCTTGGCGCTATGGTCGCCTTTCGGCACCGTACGATTTTGCCATCTATCGTAGTGATTCGGCCGTCATGCAGATGCAGGACAGCCTTCGTCGGCTCATTACCCCTCGCTATCGGCTGGACGAGGGTGTGGCCGAACAGGTAGTTCGCGAGCTGGTACCACGCCAGTCGGAACTGTCGTCCGAAGCGGCTGCTCATCTTCGCCGGAAGCTTGCGTCGCTCTATGCATCGGGCGTAGTGAGTGGCGACGAGCTCGACCAGCTGACATCGCAACACTACACCGAGGTGGCGGTTCTTCTGGCCGATAGTACGGTCAGCCGTCCGACCGACCAGCTGCTGTCCGAATTGCAGGCCTATCAGCGGTTGCGTAATGATTCGCTGTACGGGCAGGAGTTCGCCCAATTACCGCTGCAGCAATGTCTGAGGCCCAATCTGACGGCCGATACGGCAGCCCTACGGCTGGAATATGCACGATTGCGACAGCAGGTCAGCACGACCAGCGGCATCGTTCTGGCCGATAGCCGTATCATCGATCAGGGCGAAATCGTGACGCCTCGCATCTACGATATTCTCGAGTCGTACCGACGCGAACAGCAGCACCGCCAGAGCTTTTCGGGCAGCGATACCTTCCAGACCTTGGCTCGTATCGCCCTTGCGGCCCTCATGCTGGGCAGTATCCTGCTGTTCCTCTACCTCTACCGTCCCTGGATTTACGTCAAGCAGATCGAGGTCTTTATGGCCATCGGAGCGGTGGTGCTGATGTTTGTCTTCACCTCGCTGGCCAACCGGTGGGCCGTCGGTGCCGTCTATCTGGTACCTATCGGCATCGTTACCGTGCTGCTCAGTACCTTCCACGGTTCGCGTACGGCCTTCTACTGCCACATCATCATGGTGCTGCTCTGCTCGTTCCTTGCGCCTTCGCATTACGAGTATCTGATCATTCAGAGCATCGTGGGCATGATCATCGTCTTCAGCCTTAAGGATGGTCTTCGCGAACGTGCTCAGCTGCTCCATGTCGCTGTCTTTACGGCCATTGGCTATACGGGCGTCTATGCGCTGTATACGCTTTCGGCCGAGGGTTCGCTGCAGAACATCTCGTGGCCGATTCTGGGCATGATGGTCATCAATGCCGTGCTGCTGCTGCTCTCGTACCTGATCATCTACGTCATGGAGAATGCCTTCGGCCTTATGTCCGACGTCACGCTGTCCGAGCTCTGTAACCTGAGCCGTGGCACCTTGCTCCAGCTCTCGCAACAGGCAACGGGCACCTTCATGCACTCCTTCCAGGTGGCCAACATTGCCGCTTCGGCCGCCGAGGTGGTCAAGGCCAATCCGGCGTTGGTGCGTACCGGAGCGTACTATCACGACATCGGCAAGCTCTGGAATCCGTCCATGTATACCGAGAATCAGGAAGGCTACAACCCGCACGACAAGCTGACGGTCGAGCAGTCGGTCGACGTCATCAAGCGTCACGTCGAGGAAGGTGTCCGGATGGCCGAACGCGAGAAGCTTCCACGCGACATCATCGACTTCATCCGTACGCATCACGGCCAGTCGCGCGTCAAGTACTTCTTCATCAAGTGGTGCAATGCTCATCCCGATCAGGAGCCCGATTTACGGCTGTTCTCATACCCCGGTCCTGACCCAGAGACCAAGGAACAGGCCATCCTGATGTTGGCCGATGGCGTTGAGGCCGCTACGCGTTCCTTGCCGCAATATACCGACGAAGCCATCGTACAGCGTGTCACCGCCGTAGTGAACGACATTGTCTCATCCGGTCGCCTCAACAATGCCAAGATTACGCTCTACGAGATCCAGCAATGTCGCGATTCGTTCATTCACGACCTCAAGGCAACGTATCATGCGCGTATCGAATATCCGAATATTAATGTAAACAAGTGATAAACTTTAACTCCTAAATCCATGATCGATCCTATTTACTCTCCCAATCCCGAACGTTACGACGGCACCATGCTGTATCGTCGCTCGGGTCGTTCGGGCATCATGATGTCCGCTCTCTCATTAGGTTTCTGGCACAACTTCGGCAGCATCTCGTCCTTTGCCAACAGCAAGGCCATGATGCATTATGCCTTCGATCAGGGCATCACCTGCTTCGACCTTGCCAACAACTATGGTCCGACCTATGGAACTGCCGAGGAGACTTTCGGCCGCATGATGGACCTTTCGTTCCGTCCCTATCGCGACGAGATGTTCATTACCACCAAGGCCGGCTACGACATGTGGCCAGGGCCTTATGGCGATGGCGGTTCGCGTAAGTACCTGATGTCGTCGCTCGATCAGTCGTTGCGTCGCATGCACCTCGATTACGTCGACCTCTTCTATTCGCATCGCTACGACCCGAATACTCCGCTCGAGGAGACCCTGCAGACGTTGGTCGACATCGTCCGTCGTGGCAAGGCCCTTTATATCGGCATCTCGCGTTGGCCGCTCGAGGCCGCCGACTTTGCCTACCAGTACCTCTCCGAACGCGACGTGCCTTGTCTCTGCTATCAGGGCAAGTACAACATCCTGCATCAGGACGAGGAACGCGAAGGCATCCTCAGTCAGGCCGATAATGCCGGAGTGGGTTATGTAGCCTTCAGTCCTCTGCAGCAAGGTCTGCTCACCAATCGTTATCTGAACGGAATCCCCGAGGGGTCGCGTATGTCGCGTCGCGAGGCTTTGACGCCCGACGACCTCAACCATCGTCTGTTGCAGCAGATTCGCGAGCTCAACGAGCTGGCTCAGGATCGAGGCGAGTCGCTGGCCGATATGGCTCTGGCATGGGTGCTTCGTCGTCCGGAGGTGACCTCAGTCATCGTGGGTGCCAGCAGCGTCCAGCAGCTTCAGGACAATCTCCGCTGCCTCGGATCGCAGCCGTTCACCGAGCAGCAGCTCGACCTCATCGAGGACATCATCCATCATTGATCAGCGAAGAAAACAGGAATGAAAAGAACCGGGCAAAAGCCTCGAACTTCTCATTCCTGTTTTCTTTGGTTCATCTCCATGATTTCCTGCTGTAGCTCTTCGTGCGTCTTGGTCACGACAGCACGCGTGTAGAAGCGCTTACGATCTGAAGGCTTGATGGTCTTTCCCGCCTTCCGTCGTTCGTATTCGGCATATTGCCGCTCCAGGTAGTTGTCTGCCATGTCTGTAATCTTTTTTGCGCTGCAAATATACGACAAATCTCGCGAATATCCAAAGCCTGAAGCACCAAAACGTGTGGCAACGCCATATTTTCTTGTCCGGCCGAGGTTTTCGTCATCGTTTGGTGGCAATCTAAGTTCTGCAGAAGGCCCCGATTCGTCGATTCTGCTTCCCCGTTCCGCGGACGTGCATTTTTCCGACAAAGTGCTCTTCCCCGTTTCGCGGAAGCGTATTTTTCTGGCAGAATGCTCTTCCTCGTTTCGCGGGAGCGCATTTTTCTGACAAAGTGCTCTTCCCCGTTCCGCGGAAACGCATTTTTCTGGCAAAGTGCTCTTCCTCGTTTCGTGGGAGCGCATTTTTCTGGCGAAGTGCTCTTCCTCGTTCCGCGGAAGCGCATTTTTCTGACGAAGTGCTCTTCCTCGTTCCGTGGAAGCGCATTCCGCTGTGAGAATGAGTCGGATGCATTCTGGCCTGCATTAGCCGAATCGTGTAGGGACTTTGCGAAAGACGAAAAATAGCATCTGTCGGCAAGAAATGCGCTTTCGAGATAAAAAATAGGCCATAAAATCACTTTTTTGCGGTTTTATTTGTCATTGTTCGGAAAATGTGCTATATTTGCCCCTTGATACACGTATACTATATCATTAATACTACTGAATCGACATGAACACAATTGCGCGAAGCTTCAGGTACCTGTTGTTGCTGTCCTGCTGGTGCTTTTGCACCGTGCTGATGGCTCAACGCGAGCGTAACTACATCTACATACTCGACTGTTCGAACTCGATGGAGACCGACTACCATATCTGGGAGTCGACGCTCGACTATCTGCGCGACGACATCGCACGGCTTTCGCCTACGACGATGGTCACGATCGTTCCCTTCCAGGGGCAGGTGTACGGCGACCTGTTGCGTCACGAACTGAAACGCGACTTCGACTGGACGAAGTTCGAGAAGGGTGTCCGTCCGAAGGTGCAGGAACTGACGGGTACGAACATCTGTGCCGCTTGGGACAAGGCCTTGACCTACGTCGACCCGAACAAGGACAACTACATCTACCTGCTGACCGATGGTCGCGACAATAAGAATCCGCGTCCGGATGGCACCGAGAACGTATGCCGCCGCATCAACGAATGGTGCGAACGGGCACGTCACACCCACGGTTACTTCGTGATGCTGTCGACCGAGGCAGCCGACCCTCGCATCAAGGAAGCTGTCCGCAACTGCTCGCACATGACCGAAGTGGACGGCACAAAGCATCTGGTTCCCTTCGGAAGCTTCGAGCGTACGACGATGAACTACAATACGCTCGACCCACATGTGCTGACGCTTTCGTTCTCGGCCGAAGGAGAGTTTGCGGCTACCGCACAGACCGACGATTCGCTGATCAGCGTACGGATTCGCGATGGCAAGATCCGTAACGGTCATGTCGTGCTCGAGGTCGAGCGTAAGGGCGATCTGACGGAAAGACCAGACGAGTTCGAGGTAGGTGTGCACATCGCGAGTCCTGATGTCGAAATCCTGAATCCGGATCTGACGCTGAGCGTCAAGAACATTCCCGAGCGTAACCTGCAGCTGCCAGCCGAACAGCTCGACCTGGGTGAAGCCGACTGGTACGATGCCTTCTGGTGGAGCGATGCCAAGCAACGCGATACGCTGACCGTCGACCTGAGTCCGGTGTTCAACGAATCGGCCGTCCAGACCGGATCGTATGCATCGCTGAAGCTGCTCGAGACGACCGAGGGCATGACTCGTGACATCGAAGCCGACGTGCTGCTGAACGGACAGCCTTGTCCGGATGGCATCGTCGAACTGAAGCCCGGATTGCCGGCAGTGCTGAGTTTCGTGCCTCACACAGATGCCCTCGAGGGCAAGCATTACTATCAGCTGCAGGTAGTCAGGGGCGGTTATGGCAACCTCGAGACCATCAATCAGGAGGCTGTGGCAGATTACGAGCTGACCATGCGTTCGGAGTACGACGTGCGGATGAACCCGCTGAAGGTAGTCATGATCTGGCTGGCCATCATCGTAGGTGGTTTGCTGCTGCTCTGGTTCGTCGTGATCAGGCCACTTGCCTTCAAGCGTCTCAAGATCTTCACATTGACCATCTCGGAGCCATACTATTCGACCTTGTCGGTAAACGGAGCGTTGCGCGTTGTCTGCACCTCGCAGCCGAAGAAGCAGAACCTGCTGTCGCGTATCTTCAAGGGTAAGGTAATCTACGAGGTGAACGAGGTATGGCAGCAGGAATGGAGCCTCGAGCCGCTGGACGATGGAGCCATACTTGTCACTTCGGATTACGATGTAGACCCCATCGATTCGCCCTTGCAGCCAGGAACCGAATATCGGCTGCGCCCGTACGACGATCCGAAGAATCGGGCCATTGTGAGCATTGGATAAGGAAAATAACAGATTAAACACAGAATAATACTATGTCGACCAAAATCAAGCGATGTCTCTTCGTGGGACTTGGAGGAACCGGTATGCGTTCGCTCCTGAATGCCAAGAAACTGTTGATGGAAACCTATGGCGAGGTGCCGCCTATGATCGGCTTCCTCGGGGTAGATACGGATAGCGGAGTGTACGACAAGCAGCTGGATTCGAAGGTAGGTCCTGTGCGCCTGTCGCCCATGGAGCAGATGTCGATCGGCTTGCAGCAGGGAGCTGCCACCAAGATCTATACACACAACAAGGAGCACTTCACATGGATTCCGGACGAGAATGTCTACGCCCTCGACACCCTGTCGCTGCTCGGTGCCGGACAGATCCGCACCAATGGCCGCTTTGCCCTGATTGCCAACTACCAGCAGGTCGAGGCCAAGGTGAAGGACGTATTGGGCAACATCTCGAAGGCCGAGTTTGCGCATAATCCTAACTACGAACTGATCGGCAGCGGTCAGATCGAGATCCACATGGCCTTCTCGGTATGTGGCGGTACGGGTTGCGGCACGTTCCTCGACATGGCTTACCTCCTGCATCGTGTAGCTCCGATGGCCAAGATCGTAGGTTATGCAGTACTGCCTGAGGTATTCGACGCCATGATCAGCAATGTGGCCGAGAAGTCGTTCATCTATCCGAATGCCTTCGGTGCCTTGCAGGATCTGGATTGGGCCATGCACTTCTCGACCGCAGGTGGCCAGAAGTTCAACATGGATTACGTCAACCGTCAGTTCGATGCCGTCGGCCGTCCGTTCAACTCGTTCTACTTTGTCAGCAACCAGAACGCCAATGGCGATACCTATCTGCAGGCCGATCAGCTCTCGGAGATGGTGAGCCTTGCCATGGTAACGTCGGCCGGCGAGCTGTCTGGTGCCTTGGCCAGCGTGAGCGACAATCTGGAGAAGGTAATCCAGGATGGCGCCATGAACATCTATAACAAGACGGCATGGGTAGCAGGCATGGGTGTCTGCGAGATCCTGTTCCGCGGCAAGGCCCTTCGCGAAGCCTATGCCACCAAGGTCGAGCGTCGACTGATTACCCGCCTGCTGAACAATACGAGTCAGGACGTAGCCACCTTGGTCGACAACTGGATCGATTCGCCCAACGTCCATATCCGCGAGAATGGCGGTGCTGCACACGACGATGTTATCGACTTCCTGCTGACCAAGAATCCACGCGTCAAGCTGCAGGGCATCAACAACAAGCAGAACCCAAGGGCCGAGGTGGACGGCTATCTGTCGTCGAGCAACGTCATTCCACCTGCCCGCGAACTGCAGGATAAGGCACAGGAGCTGACCGAACGCGTCGGCAACGAGCTTCGCAAGCTGGTGTACGAGCAGATCAATCAGGAGGGCGGCGTAGGTCTGACACTGGACATCCTTGGCGGCATCGGCCGTCAGGTGGACATCTTCCTGGCCGAGATGAACGAGGAGCTCGAAACCCTTCAGCAGCAGCAACCTCGCATCGAAGCCGCCATTACCACCGCCATCCAGATGCTGCAGAAGGCCGCTTCGGGTATGCTGGCCTTCCTGCGTGGAAGCGAGGTAGAAGCCAAGACCAAGGACCTCATAACCAAGGTATCACAGCTGGCAGGTATGCAACGCGATATTCTGCGTCATCAGCATGCTATCACCTTCTTCAACGGCTTGAAAGGCGACCTGCTCGAGCAGAGCCGTAAGGTCGAGAACATCAAGTCCCTGCTCAAGAAGGTGGCTGGCGACTGCGATGCCATCATTGCACGTAACTCGAATGCCGCTTCGACGACCCAGACCTTCCAGATCGACCTGTCGGAACAGCTGCTCAAGACCGTCACCTACGACGACGAACAGATCGTCGTATCGGACTTCCTGCATACGTTGGTCAGTGGCACGTCGCTCTACGACTTCGACCAGCTGAAGAGCGAACAGGTACACGACCTGCTGTGGCAGTACGCTCATAACCTCCCAGCCGCCAAGGCCAAGGAGGAGACGACACTCGACTCGGTGATCAACGAGATGCCGACTGCCGACTTCCGTCGTCTGCTCGAACTGGCCATCAAGAAGTCTATGCCGCTGATCCGTGAGGATTGTGACGGTGCTCAGGTAGGACGTACGGCACCTCCGGCCGACAGCTTCTATGTGGGTGTCAGCAACCTGACGTCGTCGCGTTTGATGATAGGCGGTCAGCAGGAGTCGGCCGGCAACAAGGTGACCTTCAAGGGCCTGCTGTCAGGTACGGCCAGCGTACATTTTGCCAACATCGGTTCGGCCGAGCGTATCATCATCTTCCGTCAGTTCGGTGTGATTCCTGCCTATGCCATCGAGGGTATCGACTATTATCGTCCGCTGTACGATGCTTCGCCTCGTCGTTATCACATCGATGCCAACAACTATCGTCGCATGCAGGGCGAGGAGTACGACCTCCGTCCGAAGGTTGCTACCGACGACTCGCTCGAGCTCTGGATCAAGGGCCTGATATTCGGCCTCGTGAAGTGGGACGAGTCGAAGCGTCAGTACGTCTATCAGAACAAAGCCGAGGGCCGCATCATCGACGAATACTGGCTGCCATTGGCCATGTATCGTAACGACGCCTTCACCGAGTTCAAGAAGAAGCTTACGATGGTTCGCGAGGAGTTCAACGCCCACTTCGTCCAGCTGCGTACCGACAAGGGTGCAAACTACATGGACGAGATCATTGCCAAGGCCAAGACCGATTACTACAATCCGGCCGAAGGCAAGGACGCCGGACAGGTGAAGATGACCGTCGACGAGCTGAAGGCCCGTGGCAATGAGCCTATTCTGCAGCTGGTCGAGAACGAGCTGATAACCCTGCAGAACCTGTAAACCACAACAACAGCCCCAAAAGTATGCGAAATACTGTCCTGATGCTGATGGGCAGCGAGTTGGAAGCCTCGGCCCCGAAGTTGATGCAATATGCCTTGCAATATGGCGAGGTAGCCGTAACCGATTACCTGCAGGTCGCCACATGGTTGCCTGCAGGCCCTTCCGGCATCAAAGCCGCATTGTGCCAGCGCGTCGAGAAATCTGAAACGGAATTCTGTTCGGATCTGAGCGACGAGTATCGCGTAGCGGTAGGCGAGGGGCAGCAGCTGACGAGCGACGAGGAGGTGATGGCATGGTGGTCGTCTGTCTTCGTCCGTACCGTCACGTTGCAGCATCAGGGCGAATCGTCCGGATTGCATGTCTGTCTGGTCGTAAAGCTGTGGGACAAGCCGATGGTCGACGAAGCCTTGCGTGTGGCTCGTTGCCTGAAGGGGCTCTCGCATACTTTTGTGGTCGATGTATTGGGTGTTCCGCCATCCTTGGCTCCGATATTCGACGAAACGATTTCGACGTCCGCTCAGCTGTCGAACGAGCGAAAGGCAACCGCTCAGGCTTGTGTACGGCAGCTTGTCGAGGCAAAGAAGACCGACCGGATCGTGCATGCACTGATCATGTTCGAGGGCGTAAATACCCAGGGCATTGCCCTCAACATGGATTACGACATCTGGATGCGTGTCGTGGGCGAGTATGTGCTGATTGCCGTCGAGAACTATCTGTCGCTGTTCCCTCACAATGCCAACCTGCAGGAGAGCGACTGTACGACCTTCGGTATCAGTATCCTGAACTTCGATAAGTTCTATTTTATCCATTATCTGCTTCGTCGTGCGTATCTGAAGATTCTGGGTCGCGAGAAGGTCCAGCAACACGAGGTGGACATCAACAAGGTGGCAGCCATCGCCCAGAATCAGCTGGAACGTCATCATCATAGGTTTTCGCACTTGTACGAGAACGAGGTGAAGCCGATGCTGGCGCAGGGAATGAACGAGAAGGACATCCTTGCCCGCATCACGGAACGTGTCGAACAAGAGACCGACGAGATGGTCTTCGACTTCCAGTCGTTCATCGACAGCGAGGAAATCTCCTTACCCGAGAAGCAGGCAACGCTGGCTCAGCTGTTGGGCCTGAACGACGAGCTGTATGTAGGCAACCTTTTTGCACGCGATCAGCTAGTGTTCGAGGATTGTGGCTCGGATGCAATCGACACCTTTGTGCACGAAGACAACAAGCTGGGTAACGAAGGTGTACTGACAACGCCTAAGGACAAGGAGACAGGTCTTGTATTTTCGCCCATCGCGCAACTCAAGGACCTGAGGTTACGGATCATGGAATCCGACCGATACATCCGTAGTAAGACTGCCGAACTCGAACAATGGCAGACGCAAATCACCGAGACGGCCGAGAGCGAGAAACGATTGACCACCGATGGATTTGTCTATGGCAACGTGACCTATCGTTTCATGGCCGACGAGGAGGTGAAGCTCTTCGAGGAGACCTATCAGCCGAAGGATGTGACGACCGATTCGGTCGACATGCGTCCCTTGTTCACAGCCGTACGCAATCAGGGCGAACTGGGTGCCTGTTCGGTATTTGCCATGGTGGGTGTATACGAATTCCTGCTCAAGAAGCTGGGCAAGTCGAAGACCGACCTGAGCGAGCATTTTGTATATTATAATGTGTCGGTCGACAGCGACGGAAGGACGCAGGACAACGGATCGTCGTTCTTCGATGTGGCTCAGTCGATGTCGGACAAGGGAATCTGTATCGAGGAACTGTGCCGCTATAACGGAACCCTCGAAAAACCATCGGCCGAGGCTTATGAAGAAGCAACGAATCACCTGATCAAGAAAGTAAAGAATATCGAGATCGGTGCCTCGACGGCCGACAATCACAAGGCTATTACATCGGCTTTGGCTGAGGGTTATCCGGTCATCGTCTCGCTGAAGCTTTATGACTCGTTCGGAACCGGCATCAAGGGATTTGTCAGCCGACCCACACCAGACGAGCGTCAACGCGAGGAACATGGCAATCATGCTATGGTAATCTGTGGCTTCAGTAACGAAGAGAAGGTCTACATCGTACGTAATTCGTGGGGTGCGGGCTTCGGCGATCATGGCTATTGCTACATCCCCTATTCGTATATCGACGATGCCGCTTTCTGCAATCAGGCTTGTATCATCACTCAGATTGCCGAGTCCGATTCGCTGGGAGGCTTTGATAAGAATGTAGTCAGAAAAGTATCGTTCAGTACGACGGATGCGACCATTCGTTATGCCATTGCCCGTAACCAGATTGACGAAGAGACTTTACGCCTTACCGCCCAGCAGATCGAGTATCAGGCCTTGGCTTCGGATTATTACAAGCTGACCAGCGAGTTGGACAATAACGGTGTGAGACGCCAGATACTGAGTGGCGCCGAGAATCGCTTGACCGAAACCATCAAACAGAAGAAGGAAGAGCTCGACCAGTTCCTGAAGGAGGAATACATGAACGCGCTGCAGAATGTCAAGGCCGAGACCAAGAGCGGCATGGTGCTGATAGGTAGTATCATAGCGGCATGGCTTCTGGTATTGACTGTTTTCCTGTCGTATGATGATCTGCGTAATTGGGTCAGCGAGGACTTCTGGAAGACAATGGGCGGAATCGGTGTGATACTGGCTATTGCGTTTGCTTGGTACAGGTATTACCGTAACTCGGTTTATAACGAGACGGAACGGAACCTCAATAAGCGACGTGACCATATGGCCATGGAGGTTCGCGATTTGGAGAAAGAACTTGCGGCCAAGCACCTCAAGCTGCATATTGCCGGCATGTTCGTCGAGTCAGTTAATAAGGTGCAGCACGTTCTGGACCACAAATATAAGTTACTGAAGGGCTATGTAGGCAACCTGTCGCAGTGGATGGAGGACGAGCAGAAGGGTATCGAGCAGATGACCGTTACGGAGAAGGTACCTTTTATCCCCATCATCCGCAACAAGGATCTGGATCGTTTCTTTGCCGAACGCGAGGATGAGATCACGGCACCGGTACGTCTGTACAAGTTCCTCGACAAGGTAGGACTATCGGACGACGATATTGTTGCCTACAAGTACAATGTGCGGAATAGCATTGCCGAGGTGTTGCAGATGCAATATGCAGACTTCTCGATGCTGGATTATGTGCTGGCCAAGAAGCCATACGTTTACCTACCGCAAAAGACGGCCGATGTAGCCGACCTGATGGGACGACTGAACGCACAGAGCGACAGCTTCCTGCAACTATCGACCACCGGACAGCTTGAGGAAGGCCTGATCTCGCGCTATGTGATGACAGCAGTTCGCACCGAAGCCGAACGGCAGCGATGGATGAGCGAGTATCCACGGCACTTCCAGCAACGTCCTTCCGATGTGGCTACCTTTGTTTCGCCATTCAAGCTAGTTGAATTGCAGGTTCGCCATTTACAGAGCGGTCAGATTGAATGGCTGAGGTGATTCAGCAACGCCTGGCAACCTTCGAGGCAATCGCGCCAGGTAGTTTCGAAGTCGTCGGTGTACCATGGATCGGCGACAGCATGCGGATGGGAAGTGAAATCCATCAGCAGGCAGATCTTGCCCTCGGGATCGCCGCCACAGATGCGTTGCATGTTGCGTAGGTTCCATTCGTCCATGCCGATCAGCAGGTCGTAGTTGCGGTAGTCGCTACGAGTCAGTTGTCGAGCGGTCTTGCCCGCACACGAGATGCCATGTTCGGCCAGTTTGCGTCGTGCGGGTGGATAGACGGGATTGCCTATCTCCTCGGTGCTGGTAGCTGCAGAAGCTATCTGGAAATGAGCGTCCAACCCTGCTTCGGCTACAAGCCATTTCATTACGAATTCTGCCATCGGGCTACGACAGATGTTGCCGTGGCAGACAAAGAGAATACGTTTCATTGGTGTTCTTGTTTTACGATTGTTCCCCACTTCTTGTAAATCTGGCCAAAGGCGTAGCAATCTGACTCGTAGACGAATCCTAGCGAGGCGTAGAGTTGCTGTGCCGTTGGGTTGTCGGGATCTACGAGCAGTGTCTGGTGCTGCAATCCTAGGGAGAGGCCTCGTTGCATCTGTGCCTGCATCAGCTTTCGCCCCAAGCCCTGTCGCCTGTATTCGGGTAGGACGGCAAGCGAATCGATGTAGAATTCTCCGGCTTCGGTCTCGTCGTCGGCATGAGTGAGGTCCATTGTATCCTCCTCGTCGGGATGTAGTGCGGCGAAGGCAGCAAAGGTGCGAAGACGGATGGTGTGATAGTCCTGCCCGTCGTAGGCAAGACAAAGTCCTACGGGTACATCTCCGAGCCATGCAATCAGGGCGTGACGGTAACTGTACAGTACGTCTTCGCGACTGCAAATGGCAGCGATGCCAGGCAGTTCAGACGACGAAGGCTCGTGATGCAGAGCCATACAAACACAGCGGGCAACAAACGCAGAATCGGCAATTGTGGCCGGACGGATAGAGAGATTTTGCATGGGACAAAGATACGGAATTATTCGATAATATGAACCGAGATGGCTATGAAAAACGTGTGAAAAGTGTTTTTGAGCAGCTTTTCGGTCGATTTTGTAACCGAAGTTTGTATATATTATTTAAAATGTGTATCTTTGCGCATCAAATTATTGTCATCATGAAGACCTTCATTTCATCACTCCTGCTCGCAACGACATTGTTGTCTGCTACCCCTGCCTATGCACAGCAGCAAGGCACGTTTACGGCTGGCAAAGGAACGTTCCTGCTGAACGACCAGCCCTTCGTCGTGAAGGCTGCCGAGGTGCATTATCCTCGTATCCCGCGTCCGTATTGGGAACATCGCATCAAGATGTGCAAGGCTTTGGGCATGAATACGCTTTGCCTCTATGTATTCTGGAATATACACGAGCAGCGTGAGGGAGAATTCGACTTCACGGACAACAATGATCTGCGTGCATTCATTCAGCTGGCACAACAGCATGGGATGTACGTCATCTTGCGTCCCGGACCTTATGTATGTGCCGAATGGGAGATGGGAGGCCTGCCCTGGTGGCTGTTGAAGCGTCCCAATATCCGATTGCGCGAGCAAGACCCTTATTTCATGGAACGCCTGAAGATATTCGAGCAGAAGGTGGCCGATCAGGTGGCCGACCTTACAATTGATAAAGGCGGTCCTATCATCATGGTGCAGGTCGAGAACGAATACGGATCGTATGGAACAGACAAACCTTACGTCAGTGCCGTGCGTGATGCCTTGCGCGAGGTCGGCTGGGATAAGGTCGAACTGTTCCAGTGCGACTGGTCGAGCAACTTTACCAACAACGGCCTTGACGATCTGATCTGGACAATGAATTTCGGCACTGGAGCCAACATCGATCAGGAATTCCGCCGTCTGGGCGAACTGAGGCCCGATGCTCCTAAGATGTGTTCGGAGTTCTGGAGTGGATGGTTCGACAAATGGGGCGGCAGGCACGAGACGCGCGACTCGAAGGACATGGTCGACGGTATGCGTGCGATGCTCGAACGAGGAATCTCGTTTTCGCTCTATATGACCCATGGCGGCACCAATTGGGGCCATTGGGCCGGTGCCAACAGTCCTGGTTTCGCTCCTGATGTGACGAGCTACGACTACGATGCTCCTATCAATGAGGCCGGTCAGGCCACACCGAAGTTTTATGAACTGCGTCAGATGATGGCCGAGTTCAACGATGGGCAGAAGATGCCAGCCGTGCCTAAGCCGATACCTACCATCAGTGTGCCGCGAATCCGGTTTGCCGAGATAGCTCCACTTTTCGACAATCTGCCAGAGGGTAAGACTGTGACCGGAATCCGCTCGATGGAAACATTCGACCAGGGGTGGGGTAGCATTCTGTATCGCACAACCCTGCCGCAGGATGTCCCAGCCAGCATTCTGCGTGTGACTGAGGCCCATGATTATGCTCAGGTATTTGTCAACGGTACATTGGTCGGAACACTCGATCGTCGTTGTCATGAGACCGAGATGAAGCTTCCGGCCGTACATCAAGGCGATCGTCTGGATATTCTTGTCGAGGCCATGGGTCGTATCAACTTCGGCCGTGCCATCAAGGACTTCAAGGGCATAACGGAACGCGTCGAGATGCTTTATGAAGTAGGCGAGGAGGGTGCCTCGCGAGCTACAGTCACGTTCCAGCCTCAGTCGTGGACGGTATACAACATTTCGGACGACTATGCTTCGGTTCGCAATCAATCATGGCAACCTCTGGCCGATGCAGAGCATTATCCTATCGGTGCCTATCGTGCTACATTCCGCCTGAATAAGGTAGGCGATACGTTCCTCAACTTCGAGACATGGGGCAAGGGTCAGGTTTATGTCAATGGCCATGCAATCGGTCGAATCTGGCAAATCGGCCCACAGCAGACACTTTATATGCCTGGGTGCTGGTTGCGTAAGGGAGAAAACGAGATCATCGTGACCGATATCGTCGGTCCTGCGAGTCCGGAAACCGAAGGCCTTACGACTCCTATTATTGACCGCCTGAATCTACAGACGCCACCTACCCATCGACGTGAAGGAGAAACCCTCGACCTGACAGGCGAATCACCACTCTGTGAGGGCACTTTCGCGCAAGGCAATGGCTGGCAGGAAGTGCGGTTCGGCGAGGTGGTTACGGGTCGATTTATATGCATCGAGGCATTGAATATCTGGAAGACCCGCGATACTGGCATCACCAAGGAAGACAAAGGCGTAGCTTGCATCGCAGAATGGTATATGCTTGATGCCGAAGGCCGTCGTCTCAGCCGAGAACCATGGCGCATTGATTATGCCGACGACGAGAACATCACCGATGGCAATCAGACAGGTGACAAGATCTTCGATCTGCAGGAGAGTACCTATTGGAGCACCAATCGAAAGGCTCCATATCCGCATACCCTTGTCATCGATCTGGGTGCCGAGCAGCAGTTGTCCGGATTCCAGTATCTGCCTCGCGTTGAGGCCGATGCTCCAGGCGCAATCGCTGATTATCGCATTTATGTAAAAACCGAAAAGTTCAGCAAGTGATGTTCGACCCTCAGCATCCGTTATACCGTTTTGCCTATTGTCCGTTGTGCGGCAGCAATCGCTTTGTGGAGCATGGTGCAGCATCGCGCCATTGCGAGGATTGTGGATTCTCCTATTACACCAATCCGCGAGGTGCAACAGTGGCCTTTGTCGTCAACAGCTTTGGCGAACTGCTCTGTGGCAGGCGTGTGAAGAATCCGGCGCAGGGCATGCGCGATGTGCCAGGAGGATTCATGGATCTGAATGAGACGGCTGAGGAAGGAATGTGTCGTGAGGTGCTCGAGGAAACAGGGCTTGAGGTTCGTCCCGAACAGTTGCGTTACCTCTTCAGCCTTCCCAATCGTTATCCATACTCGGGTGTCGTTTGTCATACTATCGATCTCTTCTACGAAGTCCGTATCGAAGGACGACCTACTTTTGAGGGCAGGGATGACATCTCGCGCCTTGAATGGATACCGCTGACAGAGGTTTGTCCCGACGAGTTCGGTATGGCCAGCATCGCCAAAGGGCTGAAGATGTATCTTTCAGAATTATAATCGTAAAAACGTAAAACATCAGGATTCCGTGCACAAATCAGGATTCGTAAATATCGTAGGTAACCCAAATGTGGGAAAGTCTACACTCATGAACTCGCTGGTAGGCGAGCGCCTCAGTATCATCACCAGCAAAGCACAGACGACACGTCATCGCATCATGGGTATCGTCAATACTGAAGACATGCAGATTGTCTACAGCGATACTCCGGGCGTACTGAAACCCGTATCGAAGTTGCACGAGTCGATGCTCGCCTTTTCGACAGGAGCTTTGCAGGATGCTGATGTACTGCTGTATTTGACGGATACTGTCGAGACTCCCGACAAGAACGAACAGTTCCTCTCGGCCGTTACCCGCATGAGCGAGGATCAGGGACCGATGGCGCCTAAGGTCATTGTCATCATCAATAAGATGGATTTGGTAGATCAGGCAACATTGGTGCAGAAGGTCGAGGAGTGGCATCAGCGACTGCCTCAAGCCGAGATCATCCCCATTTCTGCTTTGCATGGATTTGGTACGGACATTCTGCTCAGCAAGATCAAGGAACTGTTGCCCGAATGCCCTCCTTATTTCGACAAGGATCAGCTGACCGACAAGCCAGCTCGTTTTTTCGTGACCGAAATCATTCGCGAGAAGATTCTTCTGCTCTATGACAAGGAGATTCCTTATTCATGCGAAGTCAGCGTCGAGTCGTTCAAGGAGGATGAGAAGCTGATCAATATTTCGGCCATCATCTATTGTGAGCGTGATTCGCAGAAAGGAATACTCATTGGGCGACAAGGGGCGATGTTGCGTCGACTTGGCACATTGGCCCGCAAGGACATTGAGGCCTTCTTTGGCAAGCAAGTCATGCTCAAGACCTTCATCAAGGTCGAGAAGGATTGGCGCAACAATATGCGCGACCTTACGTCGTTCGGCTATAATTTGGAGTAGAAATCTGCCTGCAAATCATTGCTCTTAACTTAAATTCAGAACCAAAATGTCAATTATCGGTATAGGAGAGACGGTTCTCGACATCATTTTCAGTGACGACCAGCCACAGCGAGCCGTTCCGGGAGGTTCGACTTTCAATGCCTTGATCAGCCTTGGCCGCACATTGGGACGGCAGGGAGTTCCTATCCGGATGATTACCGAGACAGGCGATGACCACATCGGGCAGATCATCACGCGGTTTATGGAGGACAATCATGTGTCGACCGATCTGGTTACCATCAACAACGGAACTCAGAGCCACCTCTCTCTGGCATTTCTCGATGCTGAACGTAATGCCCAGTACGAGTTTTATAAAGACCATGCTGCGGCTCGGCTGGATGCTTCTCTTGCGCTTGCTTTATCGTGCTCGTTTACAAGAAACGATATAGTCCTCTTCGGCTCCTTCTTTGCTATCAATCCGGTGCTTCGCGACTATACTCGTCAGCTTTTCGTTTCGGCTCACGATGCCGGTGCTTTGCTCTATTACGATATTAACTTCCGTCGCAGTCATATCAAGGATATTCCTCAGACCCTCGGAAATCTCGAGGAGAATATGCGGTTGGCTTCCGTTGTGCGAGGATCGACCGAGGATTTCGGCTATCTATATGGAACAACAGATCCGCGACAGATTTATCTTGAGCATATTCGCCCACACTGTGCTTGTTTTATCTGTACCGATGGAGCCGGACCCGTTTGTCTCTTTGCGCCAAATCCAGATAATCCCTCTACTTTCATCGAGGCACGAATTCCTTCGCCGCAAGTCGAGGATGTAGTTTCGACCATTGGCGCTGGCGATAATTTCAATGCGGGTTTCCTCTATCGTATTGCAACATTGGGCCTTAGGTGTGATGACCTTGCAACATTACCTTATTCTTCGGCCGATGGACGTTGCTGGTTGTCACTCATAGATAGCGCAATGCACTTTTCGAGCCATGTCGTGCAGCGATTGGATAATTATGTCGACCAGAAATTTGTTCCTCTTGTTTAAACTTCCTATCTTTGCACGCATCAAATTATCGTAATTCGTAATTTGTAATCCGTAATTTAGCACCGCTTCCGGATACCTTACCCATTGCCTATGGGGCTGACTGTCCTGACCGAGAGGGTCAGCTGGCGTCGGAAACCCCACAAGCAGAAACAAGGCTGGAGGCATAATTGTTAATTATTAATTTTTAATTGAAAAATGGGTAATTTAGTAGCTATTGTGGGTCGTCCTAATGTAGGTAAATCGACCCTTTTCAACCGCCTTACGGAAACCCGTACGGCCATCGTCAGCGAGACAGCTGGCACCACACGCGACCGTCAGTACGGACATGTAATCTGGGGAGGTCGTGAGTTTTCTCTCGTCGATACCGGTGGTTGGGTCGTTAACTCTGAAGATATCTTCGAGGACGAAATCAACAAACAGGTCGAAATCGCTATCGAGGAGGCCGACGTCATCCTTTTCCTTGTTGATATCAAGAACGGTGTAACCGATCTCGACGATCAGGTGGCCCGTATCTTGCGCAAGTCGGGCAAGAATGTCATGGTTGTAGCCAATAAGGCCGATACCTACGACCAGTATGCCTATGCGGCTGAGTTCTATTCGCTTGGCTTGGGTGATCCTTTTATCATTTCTTCGGCAAATGGTTCGGGTACGGGCGATCTGCTCGACGAGATCTGCTCTCGCTTTACCAAGGACGATACCGATGATCTTGAGGATCTTCCGAAGTTCGCTATCGTAGGTCGTCCAAATGCCGGAAAATCGTCTCTGCTGAATGCTTTCATGGGCGAGGAACGTCACATCGTGACGGATATTGCAGGCACTACGCGCGACTCTATCTACACCAAGTACGACAAGTTCGGCTTCAATTTCTATCTGGTTGATACCGCGGGCATTCGCAAGAAGAACAAGGTCAGCGAGGACATCGAATACTATTCCGTGCTTCGTTCTATTCGTGCCATCGAGAATGCTGATGTTTGTATTCTCATGATCGATGCTACTCGTGGCATCGAGGCACAGGATATGAACATCTTCCAGCTTATCGAGAAGAATCGCAAGGGCCTCGTCGTCTGCGTCAATAAGTGGGACATTATGGCCGACAAGTCCAAGGAGTCGGTTCGCTGTATGGAGGAAGCTATCCGTTCGCGTTTCGCGCCATTTACGGATTTCCCCATCATCTTCGCCTCTGCCGTTACCAAGCAGCGCATCTATAAGGTAATTGAGACCGCAACCCACGTCTACGAGAATCGTAAGAAGGTGGTCAAGACTTCTGAACTTAACGAGTACATGCAGGAAGTCATCGGTGCCTATCCGCCACCAAACAATAAGGGCAAATTCATCAAGATTAAGTACGTCACCCAGCTCAAGGCAACCACTACTACAACGGACGAGAAGAATCCTGAGACTGTTGTCTCAGCTCCGAATGTGCCTTCGTTTGCGTTCTTCTGCAATCTGCCCCAATGGGTGAAGGATCCGTATCGCCGCTATCTCGAAAACAAGATCCGCGAACGCTGGGATTTCTCGGGTACACCCATTAATATCTTCATGCGCGAGAAGTAATTTTTCGCTCTTATATTAATAAGGTGGAAATTTGAATTTGCAAAAAAACTATTGCAATTTTGCAACCTTGACATTGCTTTTTCCGGAATGCAATGTCAAGGTTTTTTGTTAATATCGAAAATGTGTTCATCTTTTTCAATTTTTCTTTTATTTTTATTAAATTTGCACCCAAGGTATTATGGTCTTGCCTCATGTCTGGGGCAAGACCAGCGAAGCTTGTCTCTTATGTATCGCAGTCTAATTCTCGTTCTTATTTTCTCTCTTTTCGGTCGGCTTTATTCGCAGACAGAAGCATCGTCTGTGTTCAATCATGTCGAAGTTGCTGCACTTGCCGGAACTGCAGGCGTAGGTTTTGATGTCGCACTCTCGGTCAACGAGCAATTTCGCGTACGAGCAGGATTTTCGTATTTGCCGAACTTCAAGTTGCCGCTTGATATGCGTATTGCATTGGAGGATGGTTATGAGGAGTCTGGTTATACAGACGCTGCAATTAAAGACCAGCAAAAGAAGAAACTGCATCAGATGTTGTCCATGCTTACCGATCTTACCGGAGTCGAAGCCGACGATGTCGTCTATATGTATATTATCCCAACGATTTACAATGGTAAATTTCTGGTTGATTGGTATCCTTTTCAGAATAAGTCTTGGCATTTCTCGGCAGGTGTCTATGTAGGACCTTCGCGTATCGGCAAGGCATTTAGCCTGGAATCAGAGACAGCCTTCCTTCTTGCACTCAATGGCTATAATCACATCTACGAGAATGTTAAGAACGAAGAGGATATCATCCATGTAGGAGAAGCCGGTTTCGAATTTACGCCAAGCACGAATCAGAAAATTCTCGATTTTGGTCGTGCCACATTCTATATTGGCCCTAAAAACGATGGTAGCTATTATCATACCGTTCCGGCTGCTGATGGCCGAGTATATGCCAATTCATATACCAATCCAATCCGTCCATACCTTGGATTCGGTTATGGTAAGACATTCGGCCGAACAAATCGCTGTACACTCTCGTTCGAAGGTGGTTGTCTGATGTGGGGTGGATCACCTACAATCATTTCTCACGATGGCGTGGACCTTGTTCATGACATGGCTTATATCAAGAAGGGTTATCTTCGCCGTTTAGTAAATACGGTTGCGGCCATGAAGGTATATCCCGTCCTCGAGGCCCGTCTCGCCTGGCGTATTTTCTAACAACTTTGGTCATGGAAGAATCAATCCTGGTTCAGCTCAACAACGTTCGACAATTGTTTGCCGAGGCCGCACCCACTGATGTGCAGACGTGTGCCAACTACGGCTGGATCATTGTCAAGGCACTCAATGCCGAGGCCGAGACTTTAGGTTCTGACCTCTGCCGTCAGTTGTTGGCCGATTATATCAAGCTGCCTCTGAAGCGACCTTCACGGTTACATTCCGCTATACTTTCGGCTGCCGTCAAGGTTGCACATTTCTATCCCGAATTCCGATTCGTTCCTTTCCTCCGATTGTGGGATTTGCACAATCTTCGTCCTGAAGATAACGGACCAGTGTTAGGCCAGCTGCCTGCCGATGGCGTTTCTGAACGAGTTTCGCATCCTTCCCTCATTTCACGTGTTGCAAAGGCTTATTCTCATGCTCGCCTGCTCCGTCCGTCCGAAGACCTCGATGCCTTGCAGCTGGGCTTTTTGCACCCGGCACTCGTGCAGAAAGGTTATTTACCTTCGCTGCCAATGCTTGTCAGCCGTCTGAAGGAGGCAACCACCAAGGATGGGCGTAAACTTCGCTTTGCTACACTTTCTACAGCAGATGGTCGAGATATCGAGTGTGTTGCCGGCCTCTTACAGCCCCATCCGCTGTTCCCCCTTCCTGAGGGTAAACGCCATTATGTAAATGTCGGCCAGATCTACGATGTACAGTTGCGACAGAAGACCGATTCTTCCGAGCTTTCGGTTGTCGAAGCCTATTTGTCTCAGGCTAAGGCCATCGACGTTTTTCCCTCGGTTGTTGGCTACATCGAAGGTATTGATACACAGCATGGCCATATGCATATCTACGATGGTTTTTCGCGCCATTTTGTAGCCCCCGTGCAGCGATTCAGCCGCGAAGCGGCAGGCCAGTTCGTCCGTTTCGTTCCCGTTATTCCTGTCAGTTCACGGTTCAAATCGGCAATCATCTTAGGTCCTGCACCCATCCCTCAGCCGTCGTCCGACGGAATTGTCCGCACGATTCGCATTACTGCCACGAATACCCAGAAAGGTTATGCCTCCTGGCAACTCGCCGATCCCGCGGTTCCAATCGTTGAGACCCTTTCTCCCCTTCAGGTTTCTGATGGCGAGACATCACCTTCGTTCACACAGGGTTATCTTACGCTCGCTGCACCTCCGGCACACATTTCCGCTCGCAATATAGCTCCACTGATGCCTGATGCCGAGCATAACGTCATCATCTACCTTCGTCGCAGTAAGGATGGACAGAAGCGTCCACACATCATTCTGTTGTCTTAGTGTTTTGCGCCGTCTTAAGGCCGTGGAGCTCGATGCGTATAATGCCTTTTATTAATAAGGCACGCGAAGAATCAGTTCTCCCTCTTGCTAATAATAATTAACATACATACAAATTATGGTAACATTTAACGTAAAGTTGGAAGGAAAAACAGTACTTGTTACGGGTGCTGCCGGATTCATCGGTTCAAACCTTGTGAAGCGTCTGTTCCAGGATGTAAAGGATATTAAGATCATAGGTCTCGACTCGATTACCGACTATTATGACGTCAACATAAAGTATGAGCGTCTGCAGGAAATTGAGGATCTTGATCGAGATTGGGTGTTCGTTAAGGAAAATCTTGCCAACCAAGAGGCAATCGATAAACTGTTTGATGAATATAAGCCATCTGTTGTAGTGAATCTTGCTGCTCAGGCAGGTGTCCGTTACTCGATTACTAACCCGGGTTCATATATCGAGAGCAACTTGATCGGCTTCTACAACATTCTCGAGGCATGCCGTCACCACGAGGTCGAGCACCTTGTCTATGCATCTTCATCGTCGGTCTATGGATCGAACAAGAAGGTTCCCTATTCTGTCGATGATAAGGTCGATAACCCCGTTTCGCTGTATGCTGCCACTAAGAAGAGCAACGAACTTATGGCTCATGCCTACAGCAAACTTTACAATATCCCTTCGACAGGCCTCCGTTTCTTTACCGTCTATGGCCCTGCCGGTCGTCCAGACATGGCCTACTTCGGCTTTACGAATAAGCTTCGCGAAGGCAAGACTATCCAGATTTTCAACTATGGTAACTGCAAGCGCGACTTCACTTTTGTCGACGACATTGTCGAAGGTGTGGTTCGTATCATGCAACATGCTCCCGAAAAACAGAATGGCGAAGATGGTTTGCCCGTACCTCCATACAAGGTCTACAACATTGGTAACAATTCGCCTGAGAACCTCCTCGACTTCGTAACCATCCTTCAGGAAGAGCTTATCCGGGCCAACGTCCTCCCACAGGATTACGATTTCGAATCACACAAAGAACTTGTGCCAATGCAGGCTGGTGACGTGCCTGTAACCTATGCCGATACCAGTGCGCTCGAAGCCGACTTTGGTTACAAGCCTTCAACCTCTCTGCGTTCTGGTCTTCGTGCCTTTGCCGAGTGGTACGCCCGTTATTATGGCACTCAAAACTAACTCCTAATACCTCAGATTCTTCATGACAACATTTCAGTATCACATCTTCTCTCCCTATCGTGTATGCCCTCTTGGTGCGCATGTCGACCACCAGCATGGCCTCGTTACGGGATTTGCTATCGACAAGGGAGTCGACCTCTGGTTCAATGTGCGTGACGACTCAATGGTTTGCCTCACTAGCCGTACCTTCGAAGGCAATGTCGTATTCGATATCAATCAGCCTGTGCAGGTCAAGGAGAAGCATTGGGGCGACTATGCCCGTGGCGCTAAATATGCTTTGAAGAAGCGTTTCGAATTGACTCGTGGCATAGAAGGCGTGATTCAGGGCTCGCTGCCTGTGGGGGGGCTGAGTTCCTCGGCTGCAGTCCTGATTGCCTATGTAATGGCATTTGCAAAGGCCAACAACATTTCACTCAAACCATTCGAGGTTGTAAAGATTGCGTCAGAGGCCGAGCGCGAGTATATTGGACTTAACAACGGTCTGCTCGATCAGGCCTGTATCGCATTGGGCAAGAAGGATGGGCTTCTCTTCCTCGATTGTGATACTGACGAGTATCGCATCATCAAGCGCAATCCCGAAATGCCAGAGTTCGAGATTGGCATTTTCTTTAGTGGCTTGACTCGTAGCTTGGTCAATTCTGACTACAATCTTCGTGTCTATGAGTGTAAGACCGCGGCTTGGAATATGATGGCGTATAAAGAGGCGCCATTGAAACCGTTCGATAAGACGTTTTTGCGCGATATTCCAAAGAGCACCTTCGACGAGACGCGCGACCTGATGCCAGCTCGTTTCGCGCGTCGAGCATCGCATTTCTATAGCGAATATCGTCGTGTGCGTCAGGGTGTAACTGCATGGGAATCTGGAAATCTCCAACTCTTCGGCAAACTTTCGTTTGACTCGTGCGAATCGAGCATTCATAACTACGAGTGTGGTTCGCCTGAGCTTATTTCTATCTACGAGATCATGCGTCCCTTGAAGGGTGTTTATGGTGGCCGTTTTTCTGGTGCTGGTTTTAAGGGTGCTGTCATCGCCCTTGTTGATCCTTCCGAAAAGGAGAATATCGAGAGAATTCTTACCGAAAAGTATCTCGAACAGTATCCCGAATACCAAGGCCTTTTCAAGATCTTCTGGGTAAAGCCCGATGATGGCGCAAGATTCGTCATGGACGAGTCAAAGGACTAAGGACGAAGGCTTCGGCTGAAAGCCGTGGAATATACTTTTGACTTTTGACCTTTGACCTTTGACCGATTACCTTTGACCAAAAGTAAAAACTATGGATCGAAGTTTTGAAAGTCTAAGAGTTTGGCAACAAGCCCGCTTATTTGTAAACAGCATCTACGACATCATGGAGCCTATACGTGATTATGGCTTTCGTGACCAGATACAAAGAGCAGCTGTTAGTATAATGAATAATATTGCAGAGGGTTCTGAATCAGGATCTGATGCAAAGTATATGAACTTCCTACAAATTTCAAGAGGCTCATGCTCAGAAGTTAGATCAATGCTTTATTTGTGTCTTGACCGTAAGATGATAGACCAAGCAACATTTGACCATCTTAAAACTGAGTCCATTTCTATTTCAAATCAAATTTATCGCTTACACGAGTCTATTGCCAAAAGCCAAGGCAAATAAAACCTTAGACCTTTGACCTTTGACTTTAGACCTTTGACTTTAGACATTATAAGATGAAGAATATTGTTATCGCTGCAGGATATGCCACTCGCTTGGGCGAACTTACCAGGAACTTCCCTAAGCCACTTCTGAAGATTGGACAAAGTACAATTCTTGGACGAATGCTCGATGACATCGACCAGATTCCTGAAATCGACGAGCACATTATCGTCACCAACCATCGTTTTGCAGGTATCTTCGAGGAATGGGCTTCACAGCAGCATTATTCGAAGCCTGTTACTATTGTCGACGATGGTACATCTACCAACGAAACGCGTTTAGGTGCTGTTAGGGACCTTCAATTTGCGATCTCATATCTTGATAATCGTGGATGGGGTGCCTCTTCTCCCTTTAAGGGAGATCGAGAGGGTCTTTTAGTCGTAGCTGCTGACAATCTCCTCTTCTTCAGCTTTAAGGATTTTGTCAGCTTTGCCAAGGAAAAAGGCACACCATGCATCATGTGCCATAAACAACCGTCGCGCGAGAAACTTCAGCGCACGGGTGTCGTCGTTCTCGATGCTGACAACAAGGTTCTCAACATGGAGGAGAAGCCACAGGAACCTAAGTCGACTTGGGCCGTCCCACCTTTCTATATATATAATAAGGAGAATATCGACATGATCATGCATGCTATTGATAACGGCTGTGGCTACGATGCTCCTGGTAATCTTGCCCACTATATGGTCGATAATGTGACGATGCACGCTTGGCCTATGGCCGGAACAGGCGAGAACCTTCGCTTCGACATAGGTTCGCTCGATACCTATAAGGAGGCATGTGAGAATTTCGGAAAGACTAATAATGATTGATAAATGGATAAGAATTCAAAGATATACATCGCAGGCCATCATGGTCTGGTAGGTTCCGCCATTTGGAATAACCTCAAGTCAAGAGGCTATAACAACCTCGTAGGTCGCACTCATAAGGAGCTCGACCTCACCGATCAGTATGCAGTTAAGAAGTTCTTCGATGAAGAGCGTCCTGATGCTGTAGTACTTGCTGCAGCTTTCGTAGGCGGAATCATGGCTAACAGCCTCTATCGTGCCGACTTCATGATGATGAACATGAAGATCCAGTGCAACGTCATCTCTGAGGCATACGCCCATGGAGTAGAGAAACTCCTCTTTCTGGGTTCCACCTGTATCTATCCTAAGAATGCCACTCAGCCAATGAAGGAAGACTGCCTCCTCACCAGCGAACTCGAATACACCAATGAGGAATACGCCATCGCTAAGATTGCAGGCCTTAAGATGTGCGAAAGCTACAACCTCCAATATGGCACCAACTACATTGCCGTTATGCCAACCAACCTCTATGGACCTAACGACAATTTCCATCTGGAGAACTCCCACGTCATGCCCGCCATGATGCGCAAAGTCTATCTTGCCAAACTCATCGCCGATGGCAATTGGGACATGATCCGCAAAGACCTCTCCATCCGACCAGTAGGAGCCAACCTCCCAACCGCATTCCTCAAAGAAAATTCGAGCAATTCGAGCAATCCGTGTTCAAAAGAAGAAAATGTCCGTATCGTAATTGACGGCACCTCATCCGAGTCCGAAATCCTTTGCGTCCTCAAGTGGTACGGCATTGAGAACAACAAAGTAACCTTGTGGGGAACTGGCAAGCCCCTCCGCGAATTCCTTTGGTCCGAAGATATGGCCGACGCAAGCGTTCATGTCCTCCTCAACGTCAACTTCTCCGACATCATCGGCATCGAGAAATATTCCTCTGTTCACTACGGAGTCAAGGCTGACGGCGTAGTCGATCGTAACCACAGCACCGGTCGTGGCGGTGCCATCCCCTCCCTTGGCGAAATCCGCAACTGCCACATCAACGTCGGCACCGGCAAAGAACTAACCATCCGTGAGCTTTCAGAGCTTGTTGTCAAAGCTGTTGGATTCACTGGTACAGTCGAATTCGACTCGACCAAACCAGATGGCACCATGCGCAAGCTCATCGACGTCTCTAAGCTCCACTCCCTCGGTTGGACCCACAAAGTCGAGATAGAAGACGGAGTCCAGAAACTCTTCGACTGGTATCAGCAGAGCCTGAAGTAACGAAAAGTTGAGAACGTAAAAGAAAGTAAAAGAATGGGATCAAAGCTCACACGAGAATCCATTTCTCTCTTCGAATCCATAAAGCAGTTCGATGAGAATGGAAGTGAATATTGGACATCTCGAAATTTGTCTTGTATTCTAGAATATGCGGATTATCGCAATTTCATTAATGTAATCGAAAAGGCAAAAACCGCATGTGCAAATAGTGGACAAAACGTATCAGACCATTTCGTTGACATCACCGAAATGGTTATTATAGGTTCTGGAGCACCTCGACATATAGACTCCGTTAAACTTTCCCGTTACGCCTGCTACCTCATTGTTCAAAATGCCGATCCTACAAAGGAAATCGTTGCTCAGGGGCAAACTTATTTCGCTATACAGACTCGCATAGCAGAGGTTCAGCAAATGGAGGCTTATCAAAGTCTCACCACTGAAGAAGAGAGACGTCTCTTCCTTCGAGAAGAGATGATAAAGCACAATCTTCTTCTTGCCGATGCTGCCAAGGGGGCTGGTGTAATTGAACCATTTGAATATGCTATCTTCCAGAATTTCGGCTATCAAGGACTCTATGGAGGTCTGGGAGCCAAGGAGATACATGCTCGCAAAGGTCTTACAAAATCACAGAAGATACTCGACCACATGGGTTCAACAGAACTTGCTGCCAATCTCTTCCGTGCTACTCAAACCGAAGAGAAACTTCGTAGAGAAAACATTCAAGGAAAAGCAGAAGCTAACAGGGCTCACTATCAGGTAGGTGCAAAGGTGCGCCAAACTATAAAAGAGCTTGGTGGCACAATGCCTGAAGATCTACCGGTTGCTGAAAGTATCAAATTAGTCGAGAAGAAGAAAAAGAAACTTGATGCAAGTAACCCCGAGTTGCCAGAACCAGAGAAATAGGAAGTGTGGAGAATGTAAAACTATACCATTTCGGTGACTTCAACGAAATGGTCCAACCTTCTATCACTTTTCTCAACCTTCTTTTACTCTCTTTCACCTTTCTTCCCCCTTCTTTTACTCTCTTTCACCTTACACCATCAAAAATCATGGTTCAAGACTTCGAAGAACTGAGAATCTACCAACAAGCACGGATTCTTGGAAAACAAGTCTATGATATTACCCGAAAGGGTGAGTTTAAATATGATACACGATTCGTTCAACAAATACGTGCAGCAGTAGGTTCCATAGCAGACAACATTGCCGAAGGCTTTGAACGCCAAGGCAACAAGGAATTCAAGCAATTCCTATATATAGCAAAAGGTTCTGCTGGTGAAGTTCGCTCACAGTTGAATAGAGCTTTTGATGTTGGTTTTGTCGATGAGGCGACTTATAAGCAGATGTACAATGATGTTTGCGTTCTATCTGCAGGAATACTTCACTTCATCCAAGCAACAAACCAAAGTTCCTACAAAGGTTCTAAGTATGATAATTTAACTCCCTCAAAATAATAGGCTAAGAAAAGTGGAGAAACTGCCTTCTTTCACTCTCTTTTACCTTCTTTTACTTTCATAACAAATAATCAAAACTAAAAACAGTTTATATTTTATGTCACAAAACAAAAACATTGCCTTAATTACCGGCGTTACCGGCCAGGACGGTAGCTATCTCTCAGAGTTCCTTCTTGCTAAGGGTTACGAAGTACACGGCATCATCCGTAGAAGCTCAGTTGATTACAGAGAAAGAATAGCTCATTTAGAGGGAACTCCAAATTTCCACCTCCATTACGCAGATATGAGTGATAGTATGAGTTTGGTTAAATTGGTCGGCAAAGTCCAGCCCACCGAGATCTACAACCTCGCTGCCCAGTCGCACGTCCAAGTCTCCTTCGATGCCCCTGAGTTCACAGCCGATGTCGATGCCGTAGGCGTCCTCCGCATCCTCGAAGCCGTGCGCACCAACCACCTCGAGCAGACTTGCCGCATCTATCAGGCATCCACCTCCGAGCTGTATGGCAAGGTTGAGGAAGTGCCACAGAACGAGAAGACCCCATTCCACCCATACAGCCCCTATGCCGTTGCCAAGCTCTATGGCTACTGGATCATCAAGGAGTATCGCGAAGCATACGATATGTTCTGCTGCTCCGGCATCCTCTTCAACCACGAGTCAGAGCGCAGAGGCGAGACCTTCGTCACCCGCAAGATTACCCTTGCCGCAGCACGTATCGCCCAGGGCAAGCAGGACTGCCTCTACCTCGGCAACCTCGACTCCCTCCGCGACTGGGGCTATGCCAAAGACTACGTGGAGTGCATGTGGCTCATCCTCCAGCACGATACCCCAGAAGATTTTGTGATTGCAACAGGTGTGCAGCATACCGTCCGCGAATTTGCTACACTCGCCTTCCATCATGCAGGCATCGAACTCCGTTGGGACGGCGAAGGCGTTAACGAAGTCGGTATTTGCGAATCAGTGTCATCGTCATCGTTATCGTCATCGTTGGTTGGCAAGACTTTAGTCGCAGTCAGCCCTGACTTCTATCGCCCTACCGATGTAGTCAACCTCTGGGGCGACCCATCGAAGGCAAAGCGCGAACTCGGCTGGAACCCACAAACTACCACCTTCGAGCAGCTCGTAGAGCTCATGGTTAAGCACGATATGGCGAAGGTAAGTGCCGATGAGGCTGCTGCCCGAGTCAGAACCAACCTTGCCGAATATCTTGAGAAGGGTATCGTCAAGTAATCATTAAACACTAATTAGAAAATTAGTTATGTCAAACGAAATCGTACCCATCACGCCAAAGGATGTCGAGGCACGTATCATGACCATCCGTGGACACCAGGTGATACTCGATCGAGATGTTACCTCTATAGAGTAGAGACCAAACGCATCAACGAAGCCGTCAAAAATAATCCTGAGAAATTCCCACCACGATGCCTTCTACATCTTGATGAGGAAGAGTCAGCAGTTCTAAGGTCGAAATTTTCGACCTTAGAACGGGGGGAAGGCAAAGGTAAGCACACAAAGTATAATTTCAATGCCTTCACCGAAAGAGGTCTCTATATGCTAGCCACTATCTTGAAGTCTCCTCGTGCCACCCAAACCACACTTGCCATAATCGACACATTTGTAGAAGTGCGCGAAATGGCACGCACCATGGAAGCCCTCCAGAACGTAGCTGATGGAGGTCCACAGCAGCAGACCCTCCTTCAGAAGACAGGACGCATCCAACCCGAGAATATCGCTCGCACAAAGCGTAATCTGGTGCGCCATCGCGACAACCTCATCCGTTCCGCAAGCCGTGAGGTGCTTCACCTCCAGAAGGCTATGGAGCAGATGAATCTCAAGCCAGACAACGTCTTTACCGACATCCTCGGCAAGTCGGGTCAAGCCATCATAAAGGCCATTCTCGATGGTGAACGCGACCCAAAGAAGCTCTCTTCCATGGCAGATCCTCGTTGCAAGAAGAGCCGTGAGGAAATAGAGAAGTCGCTCGCAAACAGGAATACGATGAATCTATATACACCAACCATCACCGCACTCAAGTCGAACACAACCTCAACTATCTTCGCCGAAAACTCGAGCGAATGGAGCAGGAACTCGCCAATTGTGGATAAAACGCCAGTACTGATTATCAGCTAGTTGCGTGTTTGTTATATAGAAGCTAGCGCCTGTCCTGAGCTGAGAGTTTATATTGAGCCAGTCGAAATGAAGGGTCGAAGGGCTTGCCATAAGCAAGAACCATCAAAGGGACTGGGGAATTTATACAGAGCCAGTCGAAGTAGGATGACCCATCTTCAAAAGTGGGTCATACCTGTCCCTCTGACCCCCTCTCAACAGAGAATATCAACAAGTACATGGAATGCGAATTTGCAATCAAAGACGCTGCTTAACCATAGCGTAGCGGCTTAGAAATGAATCGTTTATGAAGTCGTAGTGAGTAGCACTCCGAGTAACGGAGTAACAAAATAGATACAGGAATTGCAGAATGTTGTGCTTTAGATGCATAAAGGGGCTATTAAAGCCCCCAAGTTGGTTTAAAAACTATGCGATGTTGTCGTTTCCTTAACCCGAGAAAATGAGAATGTAGGGAGACTGAAGAGCCAGACTTTATGAAATCTGATGATGATCCTTATGCTTCTCGTCTCTTTTGTCACTATGCTATGAACTTTTGTATGTGTAGTCTTTTTCTTCGTCATATATTATTTCGAGATAAATAATTCAAATAATTGCCGAAAAGGTTATAAATTATTTCGAATAATCATTAATGCGAAAGAAATAATTTATTTCTATTCAGTAAATATGGATTACTTTTTTTAAAAGTAATAGTCTGGATTCCAATATAGCGAGCATTCGCGGGTTGGGATCATTTCGAGTTTGCGATTAAGATAACCCATTAAAGCCAATCAAACCACACTCAGACGATATCTCCAAATAGGCTCAGAAATTGAGCCGTTTTATTTACGCGCGAACGTAATATGTCGCGCACGTACACGAGGAGACATTGGCCATATATTACCTGTCCAGGTAGTCCGATTCGGATGACGCTCGACTCCAATGGTTGCACTATTCATTTTCGAAAAAATAATATAAATACATAATAACAAAATGTTCAATCTCCAAAAATTCATTGGTGACTCTGTCACTGGTCGTCCTACCTCAATGTTCGAGGTGGACATTCAGGCAAACAAAGAAACTCTTACCCGTGAGATCAAGGGAAAGACAGTATGCGTGATTGGTGGAGCTGGCTCCATCGGATCATCGTTCATCAAGGCCGTACTTCGTTTCGAGCCTAAGTCGGTTGTGGTCGTTGACCTCAACGAGAACGGACTTGCAGAGCTCGTTCGCGACGTACGCTCTACCGATGGACTCTATGTGCCAGACGAGTTCCGATGCTACACGCTTAACTTTGCAGACAAGATTTTCGAGCGCATCTTCCGTGAGGAGAAAGGTTTCGACATCGTTGCTAACTTCTCTGCTCACAAACACGTACGTTCAGAGAAAGACAAATACTCTGTTCAGGCACTCATCGAGAATAACGACATCAAGGCCAAGAAGCTCATGGATCTCCTGACCGTTTATCCACCAAAGCATTTCTTCTGTGTGTCGACCGATAAGGCAGCAAATCCAGTAAACATCATGGGTGCCTCAAAGCGCATCATGGAAGACCTTGTGATGGCATACAATCAGCATTTCAAGGTTACAACCGCCCGCTTTGCCAATGTAGCCTTCTCCAACGGTTCCCTTCCTGATGGTTGGATTCATCGTCTTCAGAAGAAGCAGCCTCTGGCAGCACCTTCTGATGTAAAGCGCTATTTCGTTTCACCAGAGGAGTCAGGTCAGATTTGTATGCTCGCTTGTATCCTTGGCAATGGTGGTGAGGTATTCTTCCCTAAGTTAGGCGAAGACCAGATGCTCACTTTCTCTGCCATCTGTGATGATTTTGTGAAGGCGGAAGGCTTCACCAAGGTAGAGTGTGCCAACGATCCTGAGGCAAAGCAATATGCAGCCAACATGAGCTATGAGTCCGACTCATATCCTGTTGTTTACTTCAAGAGCGACACTACCGGTGAAAAGGCATACGAAGAGTTCTATATCCCAGGTGAGAAGATCAATATGGAGCGTTTCTCTGCACTTGGTGTGGTAGAGGAAACCACTCGCAGACCTATGCCAGAGATCAACAAGTTCTTCACCGAACTTGAAGCCATCTTCGAGAAGGAAGACTTCACCAAGGCAGAAGTTGTAGAATCCATCAAGAAGTTCATCCCTAACTTCGAGCATGAGGAAAAGGGTAAAAACTTAGATCAAAAAATGTAAGCGCGAGGCGCGAGTAAGGTAAAGAGTGTAAAGAACGTACAGAAAGTAAAGAGAGTATGGTAAACGATTTCGAAGAATTGGGAATCTATCAGTTATCTCGTGAACTTGCCAAACAAGTGTATAAGATAACTCGACAAGGCGATTTCAAATACGATACTCGCTTTGTACAGCAGATTCGCGCATCATCAGGTTCAATATCTGATAACATTGCAGAAGGCTTTGAGCGACAAGGGAACAAAGAGTTTCTTCAATTCCTCTATATTGCCAAAGGCTCTTGTGGCGAGTTTCGTTCACAGATAAATAGAGCCTATGATGCAGAGTTTATTACGAAAGAAACCTACGAACAAATGTATGCAGATTGCAGACGTATGGGAGCAGGTATATTAAATTTCATAAAATCGGTAAGGGGTTTTGAATCACGAGGATCGAAGTACGAAGGTTAACCCTCTTTCCTCTCTTTCCAATCTTTACCCTCTATACAAGTATCATTTATAAACTAAAACATTATGGCAGATTATTCTAAAACTATAGATTTTATCAAGTCAGTATATGGCAATCAAGAGTTTACTCCTCTTGCTGTTCCCGTATTCGCTGGCAACGAAAAAGCATATCTCAACGAATGTATCGACACAACCTTCGTTTCTTCAGTAGGCAAGTTCGTAGATCGTTTTGAGGAGGATATGGCTCGTTACACAGGAGCCAAGAAGGCAGTCGTTTGCGTCTCTGGTACCAACGCACTCCACATGTCGCTTATACTTGCAGGTGTTGAGCGTGACGATGAAGTACTCACTCAGGCACTCACTTTCATTGCGACCTGCAACGCCCTCTCATACATTGGAGCTCATCCTGTATTCATCGATGTTGACCGCTCAACCATGGGTCTCTCTCCTGATGCCATGAAGGAGTGGCTCCACGCTAACGCGGAAGTAAGAGAGGTAAAGAATATAGAGAGTGTAAAGAGTGATATTCTATCGCATACGGACTACAATACCCCTCAATACCCCTCTTTTCCTTCTTTACACTCAGAACCCACCAAGGCATGTTTTAATAAAAAAACAGGCCGTAGAGTGAAAGCTTGCGTGCCTATGCACACCTTTGGTCATCCTGTACGTATCGAGGAGATAGCGGCCCTCTGTAAGGAGTGGCACATCGAACTTGTTGAGGATGCAGCAGAATCAATCGGTTCACTCTACAAGGGTCAGCATACCGGTACGTTTGGTCGTATTGGTGCAATCTCATTCAACGGCAACAAGACCATCACTACAGGTGGTGGAGGCATGATGCTTTTCAATGACGAGGAGTTGGCCAAGTATGCAAAGCATATCACCACACAGGCTAAGGTTCCTCATCGTTGGGAGTTCCGTCACGATCACATTGGCTACAACTATCGTATGCCAAACATCAATGCAGCCCTCGGTTGCGCTCAGTTAGAGAACCTCGACAAGTATGTTGCCAGCAAGCGCAAGGTGGCAGCTGAATACATCGAGTTCTTCAAGAACGTGGATGGCATCGACTTCTATGCAGAACCAGAGAATACCTTCTCTAATTACTGGCTCTCAGCTGTTATCTTGAAGGACAAAGAGGCACAGCTTGACTTCCTCCAGCAGACCAACGACAATGGTGTCATGACACGTCCAATCTGGGAGCTCATGAACCGTTTGCCAATGTTCGAGAACTGCGAGAATGATGGTCTCAAGAACACCATCTGGTTCGCTGATCGTGTAGTAAACATTCCTTCAAGCGTGCGTGTTGAAGATTTATAAATCACCCAACTATGGATATAAACATATTATTCCTCGGAGGTGCAAAACGTGTGTCTGTTGCCAACCATTTCAAAAATACTGCAAAAGAGATGGGGCACAATGTAAACGTTTTCTCCTATGAGCTCGACAATAAGGTGCCTATAGCTTGCGTGGGTGAAGTAATAATCGGCAAAAAATGGAAAGATAGAGATCTGCTAAATGACTTAAAGGAGAACATAGAAAAACACAACATTAATATTGTGCTTGCTTTTGTTGATCCTGCCATCTATGTCATTAGCGAGCTAAAAAAGTTGTGCCCAAATGTATTTATTCCAGTATCTGAGCCAGAACTTTGTAACATCATGTTCGACAAGATTCTTTCTGCAGAATGGTTCCATGAGCACAACATCAGTCAACCTGCTTTTTATACAGATCCATCTACATTCCAGTATCCGGTCATTCTTAAACCTCGAACAGGCTCTGCTTCTAAAGGTATTGTGGTATGTCATACAAAGGCAGAACTTCCTGATGTTGACTTTTCGCAATACCTTGTATCGGCATTTGTTGCTGACCACACAGAGTTCTCTGTCGATTGTTATGTCAGTCAATCGGGTGAGGTGACATCTGTTGTTCCACGCATCCGACTTGAAACTGCAGGTGGTGAAGCTGTAAGGAGTAAAACAGTCAAAGATCCTTCCATAATTGAAGAATCAAAGAAGATCCTGACGGCAGGCCATTTCCGTGGTCCTATCACAATACAGTACATTAAGGACAATACCAATGGGAACGTTTATGTAATGGAGATTAATCCTCGACTTGGAGGTGCAGTTGTTACTAGCATTGGAGCAGGTTCAGGCATCATTAAGATGATACTTGACGAGTATTTAGGAAAATGTATTAAACCAGTAACTGACTGGCGCGATAATACCGTTATGGTCAGATATTTTAACGAAGTGATATTCTAATGCAGATAGTTATTGATATGGACGGTACTATTTGTACCGAAATGAGACAATTTTCTCGCTGTCTTGCAGAACCTAAGGCAGATGCTGTAGCGACAATTAATGAACTCTATGACGCAGGCAATACTATAATTATATATAGCGCGCGCACATGGGTTGAATATGAAATGACCGTTGATTGGCTCAAACGGTATGGAGTTAAATACCATCAACTTTTCATGGGAAAGCCTATTGGTGATGTTTGGATTGACGATCGAGCTATTACCGCAAAGGACAACTGGAAAGAAATTGGAGAACAATTAAAAGCCAAGAAGAAATGAAACATGTAATAATCATAGCAGAAGCTGGCGTAAATCACAATGGTAATTATGAGCTGGCAAAACAGCTTGTTGTAAAGGCAAAGGAAGCTGGTGTGGATTATGTGAAGTTCCAGACAGCAAAGCCCGAACTTGTAATTTCACAGTTTGCAGAGATGGCTGACTACCAAAAGACTAATACAGGAACTCAGGAGAGCCAGCTGGAGATGTGTAAGAAGATACACCTTACATTTGATGACTATAAGCCATTGAAAGCCTATTGTGAAGAAGTTGGTGTAAAGTTCATGTCAACACCATTCGATATGCCTTCCATCGATTTGTTGGCAGAGATTGGAATGGACTATATGAAGGTACCATCGGGCGAGATAACAAACCTTCCTTATCTTCGCAAGATTGCTAAACTCGGGATGCCTGTAATACTATCAACAGGAATGTCTCGCATAGGAGAGGTTGAGGATGCACTTAATATCCTTATTGAAGGAGGTATGAAGCGCGAAGATATTATTCTTCTCCACTGCAATACCGAATACCCAACACCTTATGAGGATGTAAACTTAAAGGCTATGCTTACGCTTCGCGATACATTTGGTGTGCGTGTGGGTTATTCTGACCATACCAAGGGAATTGAAGTTCCTATTGCTGCTGTAGCCATGGGAGCTGAAGTAATCGAGAAGCATTTTACTCTTGACCATAATCTTCCTGGCCCTGATCATGTTGCATCCTTGGAACCAGATGAGTTAAAGGCAATGATAGATGCAATCCGCAATATAGAGAAAGCTACAGGATCAGGCCTGAAGGTCGTATCTAATTCAGAAGCAAAAAATATAAAGATTGCACGTAAGAGTATCATTGCTGCACGCGACATCAAAGCAGGGGAAGTTTTCACAGAGGATAATCTAACTGTCAAACGCCCTGGAGATGGTGTTTCACCTATGCTGTGGGATAGTGTTATTGGCACTAAGGCTATCCGTGATTTTGTTTATGACGAACCTATTGAGATTTAAGTTATGAGGAAAATTTGCGTATTCACAGGCACACGTGCTGATTATGGCATCATGTCTCGCTTAGTCCGCCTCATAGAAAATGATCCTGATTTGCAGCTTCAGATTATCGCAACCAATATGCACCTTTCTCCTGAGTTTGGAATGACTTACAAGGAGATTGAAAATGATGGCTTCAAGATTGACAAGAAAATCGAAATGATGCTTTCATCAGATTCTGCTACTGGTACTGTGAAGTCAATGGGACTCGCTTTGATAGGCTTTGCTGATGCACTTGAAGAACTAAATCCAGATCTTGCTGTAATACTTGGAGATCGTTATGAGATGCTTGCTGCTGCAGAGGCCTGCTTAATAAACAAGGTGCCTATTGCACATATCGCTGGAGGTGCTATTTCAGAAGGGGCTTATGACGATGCTATACGACACTCTATAACGAAAATGTCGCATCTACATTTCACGGAGACTGATGAATACCGCAAACGTGTGATACAGTTAGGCGAACATCCAGATAGAGTTTGGAGCACAGGTGCTTTGGGGGTGAATAACATTCGCAATGAGCAGATTATGCCTTTGCCCGAGCTTGAATCAAGTCTTGACTTCCACCTGGGCGAAAAGTTCTTGTTGATCACTTTCCATCCTGTTACTATGGAGAACGCTACTGCCGCAGTACAATGCGAGAACCTGCTGACAGCATTGAGCGAGGTGACTAATGAATATCAGCTGCTCTTTACTTTGCCTAATTCCGATACTGATGGTCGTGTCATAATTCAGAAGATTAAAGATTATGTAGCTAAGAATTCGGAGAAGGCATTTGCTATCACTTCCTTAGGAAAGAAGAGATATTATTCTGCTTTGAAATATACAACTGCTGTTATTGGTAACTCTTCAAGTGGATTGGTTGAGGCTCCTTCATTTAATATCCCTACATTGAATATAGGTAATCGTCAACAAGGACGCACTCGCGGCGAGACTGTAATTGACGTTCCTGCAACACTTGAGGGAATGCAGTCTGGATTGCAAAAAGTTCTTTCTAAGGATTTCATCGCAAAATGCAAAACCGCAAAAAATCCGTATGAAAAAGCTGAAACACTCGAAACTATATTCAACACTATCAAGTCATATCCACTTGATGGTATAACCAAGAAATCATTTTATAATTTCACTGCTGTCCAATAAACGGACAAATATTAATTATGTAAATAGTTGACAATTAATATTCTTGAAGAGTGAAAATTTGCCGCGGTGGTTTTGAAATTTAATTTTTCTGCTGAAATTTTGGTCTAATAGCAAAATGTCAGCAA
>JAZUEP010000007.1:0-57087 GCA_045640225.1 Bacteroidales bacterium
GTGGCACTGGCGTGAGCCAACGTCTGGTTAGGAACGTATTGCTCGTTGACCAGGAAGTGGACGCTGGTAGAGAGTTCGGGGACGGCACAGGTAAAAAGGTCGTCGCGCGACGTAGGCACCTCGTGACGCGCCAGGTTGAGCGAGAAGTCGGCCGACAGCAACGCGGCAGGATCGACGTGCGTCTGATCCTTCGGCCGCTCGAGGCCTACACGAGCCAGTACCTCGGCCGCATGGGCTCGCTGGGCATTGAGCACCGGAGCAGCATGCTGGTCGATAAGCGAACGCTGTGCGTTATAGAGGTCAATATATTGCTGATGTGAAGACATTAACTCCTGAATTTATTCGATCAATCATTCGTCCATTTCCTGCTTGACCCAGTCGAAGCCCTCGGCAAAAATGCGATCGGCCAGTTCCGGTCCGCCATTCTTGACGATACGGCCCTTGTAGACAATGTGTACAAACTGTGGCTGCACGTACTCGAGCAACTTCTGATAGTGCGTGATGACGATGCTCGAACGCTCGGCCGACTTGAGGCGGTTGACGCCATCGCTGACAATGCGCAATGCATCGACGTCGAGACCCGAATCGGTCTCGTCGAGGATCGAAAGCGTAGGCTCGAGCATGGCCATCTGGAAGATCTCGTTGCGCTTCTTCTCGCCACCCGAGAAGCCCTCGTTGACCGAACGATTGGCCAACTTGTTGTCGAGCTGAACGACGGCACGCTTCTCGCGCATCAGCTTGAGGAACTCGGTAGCCGTCAGAGCAGGCAGGCCGCGATACTCGCGCTGGGCATTGACGGCCGTACGCATGAAGTTGACCATCGATACGCCAGGAATCTCGATCGGGTACTGGAAGGACAGGAACAGACCTTCCCAGGCTCGCTGTTCAGGCTTCATCGCCAGCAGGTCCTGTCCCTTGTAGAGAATGCTGCCCTCGGTAACTTCGTACTGAGGATTACCCGTAAGGATGGCCGAAAGCGTAGACTTACCAGCGCCATTGGGACCCATGACAGCATGCACCTCGCCAGGATTGATCGTTAGGTCGAGGCCACGCAATATCTCTTTGCCGCCAACTGAGGCGTGAAGATTCTTTATCTCTAATAGACTCATATGATGTTATCCGACTGAATTTTCGATTGAAAGACTTAATAGCTTCTGTGCCTCGACGGCAAACTCCATAGGCAGCTTCTGTACTACCTCCTTGGCATAACCACCGACGATGAGCGAAACAGCATCTTCCTCCTTGATGCCTCGCTGCTGGCAGTAAAAGAGCTGATCCTCGTTGATCTTGGACGTGGTAGCCTCATGCTCGACGATGGCCGTTGGATTCTGTATATCCATGATCGGGAAGGTATGTGCGCCACAGGTATCGCTGAGCAAAAGCGAGTCGCACTGGGTGTAATTGCGCACGCCATCGGCTCCGGGAGCCACCTTGACCAGGCCTCGGTATGAATTCTGTGAGTAACCGGCCGAGATACCTTTCGAGATGATGCGCGAGCGAGAATTACGGCCCAGGTGAATCATCTTGGTACCGGTATCGGCCTCCTGATAGTTGTTGGTCACAGCCACGCTATAGAACTCGCCCTGCGAACCCTCGCCACGAAGTACGCACGAAGGATACTTCCAGGTGATGGCCGAGCCGGTCTCGACCTGCGTCCACGAGATCTTGGAATAGTCGCCGGCACAGAGAGCTCGCTTGGTCACAAGGTTGTAGACACCGCCACGGCCGTTCTTGTCGCCAGGATACCAGTTCTGGACGGTCGAATACTTCACCTCGGCATGGTCGTGTACATAAATCTCGACCACAGCGGCATGGAGCTGGTTCTCGTCGCGCATCGGGGCGGTACAGCCTTCGAGATACGAGACGTACGATTCGTCGTCGGCCACAATCAACGTGCGCTCGAACTGACCCGTGCCACTCGAGTTGATACGGAAGTACGAGGCAAGCTCCATCGGACAACGAACGCCCTTAGGGATGTAGACGAACGAGCCATCCGAGAATACGGCCGAATTGAGGGCCGAATAATAATTGTCGCGCACCGGCACGACCTTACCCAGATACTTGCGCACCAGGTCTGGGTATTCGCGCACAGCCTCGCCGAACGAGCAGAAGATAATGCCCAGTTCGGCCAGTTTGTCGCGATAGGTAGTCTTCTGGCTCTCGCTGTCGACAATGGCATCGACGGCCATGTTGCTCGACGAAGAAGAAGCATCCTGATCCCCGATGCCAAGCAGAGTATCGCGCTCGTGCAGCGGAATGCCTAGCTTGTCGAAGGTCTTGAGAATCTCAGGATCGACTTCGTCCTTGGTTCGCGTCTTCTTCTTGGGCGCAGCATAGAACGAGATCTTATCGTAATCGACAGGAGCCACCTTGACGTGTCCCCACTCCGGGACAGGCTGCTGCTGCCAATAACGGAAGGCATCGAGACGGAACTGAAGCATCCAGTCTGGCTCGCCTTTCTTGGCCGAAATCAGCCGCACCACCTCCTCGCTCAGACCTGTCGGAATAACCTCGGTCTCGATGTCGGTGGTAAAGCCATACTTATAGTCGCCCTGCGTAAGGTCCTGAAGGACGTCCTGTTCGGTTGGCCTGGTTTCTGTATTCATTATGATTGATTGGCGATTTTACAATATTCGAAAAACGATAATATACGTGCGCAAAGATAATGTTTTCCGGCGAAATATCCAAATTTCGGCTGACAAAAAGCTATCTGTAGTTCTTCGCGGAGTGGGTTTCTGGCGAAAATGCGAAATCGAAATCACTATTATTGCTGAAAAAGAGCATCGAAAACCGGAATTTTCGTGCACAAAGCGTCAAAAAACGACTCTTCGAGCGTTTTTCGTTACAAATATTTGTCGCGAAAAAGTTTTTTGCCTATCTTTGTCCCCGAATTACACAACCAGAAACACCTCATTCTACCAGAAACCACACACGGATGAACCACCGGATTACCCACATAATACTGCTATTCATGCTGTGCCTGACAGCTCACGTCACGGCACAGGACAACACCTTACCCACAAAGCGGCAGAAGGACTTCTACAGCGACGGATTCTATGTCTCGGCCTCAGGCTACGACTATGCTCCCATCGCCCGTCAGATCGTAGGCGATGCCACGAAGCAGTACGACAAGGCTCGGCTCATCTATTTGTGGTTATGCGAAAACATCAGCTTCGACCCCAAGCTCGAACTACGCACGGCCGACCGCTGCTGGGACGCACGCAAGGCCGTCTGCCAAGGTTATTGCGAACTGTTCTACCGCATGGCCGAAGCCGTAGGCGTCAAGGCTAAACTGGTGAACGGCAACGCTAAACGTCCCCGTCATGGCGAGGAGGACGAACGCCACGTATGGCTGAGTGTCGCCACCGAGAATGGCGAGATTCTGATGGATCCTACCTGGGGAGCCGGATCGTACATCAACGGCCACTTTGTGCGGCTGGCCGACCCTTTGCTGTGGTTCGACGTCGACCCATACTGGTTCGTCTTCACACACTACCCGCAGAAGAAGAAACACCAACACCTACGCCCCGAAATCACGCCAGAGCAGTTCGCCACGCTCCCCTACACCACTCCGCTGGCTTCACGACTGGTGCTCACACCACGACAGGCACTCGATAAGGTGCTGAATGGTGGCGATGCCTATCCGATATTACCAGCCCATAATCTTGACTTCCTACTGAAGGTCGTCCTCCATCACGTGCCACAGACGCTGCACCTCAAGGCCGGAACAGCCTATAAGTTCCAGATTGAAAAGCTGGAAGCCGACCTGTCGCTACTGGTCGAAAACGGCAACGACACCTACGATGAAACAAAATGGACACAACACGGCAATACATGTTCCATCCACATCACACCTCGCCAGAAAGGCCGATTCAGACTTTTCGTCGTCCATATGCGTGGAGGCATCATCCCCATCAAGAAGCCAGTACTCGAATACATCGTGGAATAATGCTTACGAATCGAGCGCAAAAAAATTCTCTACCCTTGTTACAGCACGCTGTCGCAAAGGTAGAGAATATCGTATTATGTACTTAGGATCAGAGAGTGACGAGGTTGACACCCGTCATCTCGGCTGGCTGCTCGAGGCCCATGATACCAAGGATGGTTGGAGCCACGTCGCACAGACGGCCGGCAGCAACCTGTGCGCCCTTGTTCTCGCTGATGTAAACGCAAGGAACAGGGTTGAGTGAGTGAGCGGTGTTAGGCGTGCCATCAGGATTAAGGGCATAGTCTGCATTACCATGGTCAGCAATGATTACAACCTCATAGCCATTCTCCTTAGCAGCCTCGCAAACGTCGTGGCAGCAAACATCGATGGTCTTTACGGCCTCCTCGATAGCAGGATAGATGCCAGTGTGGCCTACCATATCGCCATTGGCGAAGTTGCAGGCAATGAAGTCATACTGCTGGGTCTTGATAGCGTCGACGAGCTTGTCCTTGACGATGAGAGCAGACATCTCAGGCTGGAGATCGTAGGTTGCAACCTTTGGTGAAGGTACGAGGCAACGCTCCTCGCCAGGATATTCAGCCTCGCGGCCACCGTTGAAGAAGAAGGTAACGTGGGCGTACTTCTCGGTCTCGGCAATGCGGAGCTGCTTCTTGCCGGCATTCGACACGATTTCGCCAAGAGTGTTCTCGACATTCTCCTTTGGGAAGAGAATGTGCAGACCCTGGAACTTAGCATCGTATGGAGTCATGGTGCAATAGTAGAGAGGCAAGGTCTTCATGCCCTCGGCTGGCATATCCTCCTGAGTCAGGACTGAAGTAATCTCCTTGGCACGGTCGTTACGATAGTTGAAGAAGATAACGGTATCGCCAGGCTTGATGGTGCCGACAACCTCACCGTTCTTGGCCAATACGGCTGGCTCGACAAACTCGTCGGTCACACCGGCATCGTAGCTGGCCTGCATAGCCTCGACAGGGCATGCATACTGGGTACCAACACCTGCAGTGAGCTGATCGTATGCCTTCTTGATACGGTCCCAACGCTTGTCACGATCCATGGCATAGAAACGGCCGGTGATTGAAGCAATCTCACCACAACCAACCTCCTTGCAGTGGTCAGCAACGGTCTGGATGAAGCCCTTGCCCGAACGTGGATCGGTGTCGCGGCCATCCATGAAGCAGTGGATAAAGGTCTTGCCCTCGAGGCCATAAGCCTTGGCCAGGTCGACGAGCTTCAGAAGGTGAGCCAGAGAAGAGTGAACACCACCGGTCGAGGTGAGACCCATGAAGTGGATCGAGCCGCCCTTCTGTGCATTCTCGTAAGCGCCGATAATCTCCTTGTTCTGTGCAATGGTTCCCTGCTCGCAAGCAATATTGATCTTAACAAGATCCTGATATACGATACGGCCACCGCCAATGTTCATGTGACCTACCTCCGAGTTACCCATCTGGCCCTCAGGAAGACCTACATTGAGGCCATCGGTACGGAGCTGTGAGTGAGGATAGTTCTGGAGAAGAGAATCCCAGTATGGAGTAGGTGTTGACGAGATGACATCCGACTTCGTGCCATCGCCGCATCCCCAACCATCGAGGATGAGCAAGAGAGCTTTCTTTGACATAAAAATATTGGTTTTATGATTTACAATTAAGAGTTAGCAATTGACGGGCGCAAAAATAAGGAATTCTGACGAGAGTTCCAAATTTCGACGCTATAAAAATACTTGCATATATATAAATAATGTGTCGGTGCTAAGCAGGGGTGCTATTTAACCAATCGGACAACAGCCAGACGACAGCCTCAGCGCGAACCCAGCCACGTACCGGCAGCGACCGCTAAAAGGCCCAATACCAACGTCAGGGCAAAGTAAAGCGCGAACATGCCGGCATGGCCCGTACGCCAAAGTACCAGACCTTCATTACTGAACGTCGAAAAGGTAGTAAAACCTCCGCATAGGCCCGTGGTGAGCAGCAGTCGTGTCTCTGGACTCCATCCCAGACGCGAGGAGAGGCTATAGAACAAGCCTATCAATAGGCAGCCCAACACATTGACCGTCAGTGTAGGCCAAGGCATGAGCGTCTGGCCCAAGGCACTGATGGGGTTCAGGCGCAGGTGTTCCTTGGCCAAAACAAAGAAGTAGCGCAATACAGAGCCTAGGCCACCGCCCAGAAAGACGAATAAAATTTCGCGCACGGTAAATTATAGATATTTAGAATGTTATGAATAGACGAGAATTGCGATCGGCCTTGACAGGTCGACCCCAAAGATCGTAATGAAGCTTCGTTGTACGCATCCGCTCAGCAGGGAGCGGACGGATGCCAACGGCCCGGTTCTCGGCTTCGCGCATGCCAGCCAACGCATCGGCCTTACCACTGCCCGCCTGCATCACACCGCCGGGAGCTGCCAGACACTGCCGATCGAATCGCGAGGTACGCTGAAGGATGTCTCGCACATCGGCGACCGAAAGCGAAGGACAAGCTTCGAGCCAGAGAGCGATGATGCCAGCCATCACTGGCGATGACTGCGAGGTGCCGGCCGAATGTATCCAATAATAGGTACGATCAGGGTCGTCGGGCAAGAACCAAGGTTCGTCCGTAGATTGCGGAGTGACCGCATACATCATGGGAGAATCGAGGTAACGGCCGCTTGTGTAATAATACGAGATCTTCTCGGTCCAATACGATGAGTAGCTCGACACCACACTGGCACCCGGACAGACGACATCTGGCTTTGCCGCCCCCTGCCACGACTCGCCGAAACTCGAGAAGGCACAGACTTCGCCACTCGGAGCCAAGGCCGCCAGATGCCGGCCAAAGATGTTCTCGATTGTGTCGACCGCGCTATAGGCACCCACGGAGATGACCGATTCTGTACAGCAAAGATCGCTGATGCTATGCTCGGCTGTCCCCTGCAACCACGAATCGTCAGGACCTTGCAGTATGGAGTAATTGACGCTCATATCGTTGATGTAGTAACCTGTGAAGCCACTACCCCGCGAGCCGGTCAGGCGAGCAGCCAACAGTTGATTCGGATAATCGGTCATCAGACAGGTATCAGCATCGATACAGAGGTGGCGACGAAGATTGTGCCCAGCCTCGAGCGTATCGAGCAGATGCTGTTCGAACGGACAAGGAGAAAACGAATGGCGAAGCGTATCAAAGAGTACATAGTCGAGAGCAACCGACAGGCTGTCAGAGCAATACACATCTACGTTCGGATTAAGATAAGCCGTCTGTCCCTTCCAGACAGAAGGTTGCAGCAAAGCGTATTGAGGCGCATCGTCTGAAAATATTCCATCGAACGTATAACGCTTGGCGCCATCATTTCCGGCCGATACGACAATGATTCGGCCTGGAGCAGTACCACCTTCCGTAAGCGAATCACAAGCCAGACAGAAAGGTGTGAGGCCATCCTTCCAATCAACGGGCTGGCCAATTGAGAGGTTGACGACGCAAGGTACATCAAGCTCGTCTGCCCGAGCAAAAATCTGCTCGAGGGCATCGATGATGCGCTGATCGGTAAGCGTACTGGTGCCACACAACATCAACTGGGACTCCGGCGCCATACCTTGTTGCCCTAATCCCGGATAACTGCCGGCCGCGATGCCAGCAGTATGCGTACCATGCGCATTCCATGGAGTATCAGTCGTCAAGGTGTCGAGCTGGACTGGTTCGATATAATACTCACGCACATCATCCGCCTCCCCTTCGGTAGGACGGTAGAGCACAGCGGCACAAAGACGAGACTGACCCGTCTGAGGGTCACGAAAATTGAGGTGATTATATTCGATGCCGACATCGACAACCGCAACCATCACTCCTTTGCCTGTATAAGCGCAGGACAACCCATTGGACAAAGCTAAAACATCGTCGTGCAGAAAGTTGACAAATGTCTCGCCTCGAGTGGTAAGGCACGTAGGGTGATAGATACGCGGCATCGGAGGCCGTGGCTGCCACGAACGAGCCTGAACACCGATTGCGGTCAACATGCCAACAATAGTGCATATAAGCGCTTGAACAAAGTGTCGGTTGGATACCATCTGTAATATATGTGGTCAGAAATAATGGGGCAAAGATAGAGGTTTTGTACCGGAAATCCAAATTTTCGGCACAAAAATTGTGAAATTCTTGTGGGTTCCATTTTTTCTGGCTATATTTGCGCCCATTATGAGTACTACGATTCTGGTTCTATTGATCTTGCTGTGCCTGATACTGTCTGTCGGAGGCATCGTAGGCACTTTTCTGCCAGCGTTGCCAGGTCCACCACTATGTTGGGCCTCGTTGTTGGTGGCTTACCTGGCGTTTGCCCCACACGTCACGAGTCTGATGCTGTGGCTGATGTTAGCGCTGACAGCCATTGCCCAGATTCTCGATTATATGGCGCCTATCTGGATGACGAAAGCCGGCGGCGGCAGCAAGGCTGCCACTACCGGCTCGACGGTTGGATTGATTCTCGGATTGACATTCATGCCGATTGGCCTGATCGTAGGCCCTATTGTAGGAGCGTTTGTGGGCGAGATGATGAGCACTCAGCGTGTTGAGCGAGCCGTTTGGATGGCGTTGCTCTCGTTCGTCTCATTCATTCTCACTACCGGCATGAAACTGGTCCTCTGCCTGCTGATGACCTTCTATACTGGAATGGCCATCTGGAATTACTTGGCCGTGTAACGATTGTACGAACGGATCATCTTCGGAGCGGCCGATACGCTATCTGACTGCTCTTCGCCAGAACGTACTGGAGCATAGTAGTAATCCCAATCGTAGTAATCGTGGTAACCATAACCATAACCCCTACGATAATCGCCATAAGTGTCGATGTATGGAGTCCAGTTGTAGTAATCATGATACTTGCGGAGCGAGAAGTGAGAGCTGGTATTGCCGAAGTATCCAGACAGATAATCGTTAGTCATCTCATAGTCGCGCAGATAAGTGGTAAGCTCCTCTTCGCCCGACTTGCAGTAATCGAGATAGATAATTCCGTTACGAACTTCCCAGGTGAATGAGTGATACACCTCATCCCATGGTCCGTACTCATAGATATCGACCTGATAGCCGTAACCCTTGTTATAACTGTTCTCGTAAGGATAGAACTGAATGTCGGTATAGTCTGCGTACTCGGTATAATAACGTCCATGATACTCATAGTCGTAGCACATGCCGAAGTCGCCTTCCCAGCAACCAGATAGGGCCATTCCCTGCATATCGTCTTCGTCACACGACGTAAAGATGCAGAGCGAAGAAACGAGGCTCATTGCGATAATAAAAAGCTTTTTCATAGTTCGATGTTATTAATTCGTTAATGTTTTATTCACTTTTTTAGACGCAAATATAGCAGAAAGTTAAAAATAAAACAAAAGAAAAATCAAAAAAATGACTTTTTGCAGAGAAAAATTTGCTAATTACGCAGAAAAGCCTTAATTTTGCCACAAAATAAACACTATTCTGACAGATTAATCCATAAACACATAACACGAAAACACCCATGCGTAAGCTACTATTGATGGCAGCCATTCTGCTGTCCACTCTCGCCGGAACGGCACAACCTGTACCCATAGCCGACCTCGAATTACATCTCTGGCCCAATGGCGCTCCTACAGACAATGGGCTGCACGGAGAAGAAGTAGATTATGGTGATCATTGCTCGAACGTAACCGATCCAACACTCTCGATCTACCTACCCGAACACCCTTGCGGCATCGGAATCCTGGCATGTCCCGGTGGCGGTTATATGGATGTTTGGGACAGACACGAAGGAAAATTGTTGGCCGATTGGTACAACGAGCAAGGCATCGTATATGCAGTACTGAAATATCGTTTACCGAACGGACATAAAGAGGTCCCGCTCGACGATGTACAGCAAGCCATGCACATCATGCGACAGCACAATAAGGATTGGCACATTGAGCAGCTTGGAATCCAGGGATGTTCGGCCGGAGGGCATCTGGCCGCTATGGCTTCGACTCATTATACCAACGAAGAAGATCGTCCTGATTTCCAAATACTTTTCTATCCAGTCATCACACTTGATCCAAGCTATACACACGAAGGGACATTGCACAATCTGTTGGGAGAAAGACCTTCGAAGAAACTAATCGAACAGTACAGTAACGAAAAACAGGTTACACCACAAACTCCTCCCGCCTTTATCCTGGCAAGCACTGACGATGGACTGGTGCCCGTGCGCAACAGCATTGAGTACTACAATACGTTGTTGGCTAATGGTGTCGAGGCAACAATGCACCTCTATCCAGAAGGCGGACATGGATGGTGCTGGCGCGACGGATTCAGATACAAAGCACAATACTGCAATGAATTGGCGGCCTGGCTACACCGAAGGATGCCGAAACGACGCGTTCTTTTCATAGGTGATTCGATCACCGACGGAGGTTGGGGTCGCAGCGGCGGAGATTCGCGCCCTTCGAACGAGAGAGACGAATGGGACAAAAACCATGTGTATGGACATGGTTTTGTTGAACAATGTGCCAGCTATTTCGAAAGTCACTACCCTGAGGACGAGATGAAATTCTGGAACCGTGGCATCAGCGGTAACACCCTAGACCAGATGGCACAACGCTGGCAAGACGACTGTATCAGCCTTCGTCCAAATGTGATAAGCATTCTGATAGGCACCAACGATATACATTTCTATCTGGAACAGAAGCAGCAAAATCCCTACTTGGAGTTCGACCTGAAAGCATGGGAGAACAAATATCGAGAACTCCTAAATGAGACGCGCGACTCCCTCCCCGGCGTAGAATTTATGCTATGCACTCCATTCGTTGCCAAGGCAGGATGGGTCGGTGAGGCAGACAATTACAACGAACGCGAACGATTAGTACAAAGCCTTGCTGAAACCGTAAAACGTATCGCTCTGGACTATAGCCAGACAACGCTGGTCGAGTTTGACTCGCTATTCAGCCGACTACGCACGGAACATCCCACATCGAACAATTCATACTGGATCTGGGACGGAATTCACCCTACACCGGCAGGCCATCGCGCAATGAGCGAGCTATGGATAGAGAAAGCGAGTTTTATATATCCAAGATGACAAATCGTGTTATAATAGGTAAAAAAGATCGGATAGGCTGATCTTTTTTACCTATTAAGTTTGTGGAATGACTTTTTTTTATTAAATTTGCGCCGATTAAAATAAGTTTTTTACGCCCGCACGTTATGAGGCGTAAAGATACCGACATATTGGCTGTCACGTTGTACGTGTCGAGCCATGGCATCGCCGTGCCGCGCCACGGAACATTCTCACAATAGAAACACAAGGCATTACATAAACATGAAAAAGATTGCCCTTGTCACATGTTATTTCCAGCACAACTACGGAAGCCAGCTCCAAGCGCTGGCAACACAGATGATATGTGACAAGTTAGGATGGGATAACGAAACGGTCTGCATTGATGGATTGCGTCCCGAAATTAATCGCGCAAAGTACAGGTATTTTCTGAGCCGCATTTTTGACATCAATACCATCAGAGACAAGATGGCAACAGTCCGAAAAGTGCTGGCCAAGAAGACCAATCGCGAATATGCACAGAACCTCGGATTGCGCGACCGAATCTTCGACCAGTTTGCAAATCAGAAATATAGGCTCACTCGCCGCTACGACTCGAAAGCAGAACTCGGTGCTGACGCTCACAACTATGGAGCTTTCATTGTCGGAAGTGATCAGCTCTGGCTTCCCTCAAACATTACTGCCGACTACTATACGCTGAACTTCGTGCCCAATGGAATCGGAGTTCGAAAGGCTGCCTATGCTACCAGCTTCGGTATTGCGCAGCTCCCACCCAAACAGGCAAGGATGGCACAGGACTTCCTGCCGCGCCTAGATAGCGTCATGGTGCGTGAGGAATCCGGACGCAAACTTGTAAAACAGTTGATCAACAAAGATGTGCCAGTCGTGGCAGACCCCACCCTGCTCTTCTCTGCCGAAGAATGGAATGAAACCTTGCCCCAGAAACGACGCATTGACGAGCCCTACATTCTATGCTATCTGCTTGGCAATAATCCGCAGCAGCGCAAATGGGCTAAAAAGCTGGCACAGAAGACTGGATACAAATTAGTGCAGCTTCCCAATCTGGACGAATACATCAAGAGTGATGAAGGATTTGCCGATTATCCACTCTATGACGTCAGCCCCCTTGATTTCGTAGCATTGATCCGCGATGCCAAGATAGTGCTGACCGATTCGTTCCACTGTTCGGTATTTTCTACCCTCTTCCAAAAACAATTCTTTGCCTTCCGACGTTATGCCAGCGACGGAAACGTTTCGACCAACGGCCGCCTGTATTCATTGTTAGGCAGCCTTAATCTTTCTGAGCGCATGCTCCAAGCTAACGAGGATGTTGATACCTGCCTGAACATGCAAATTGATTATGCCTCAACTCTCGAGCGGGTGTCAGATATGAGAATTCGCTCCATTGACCTGCTTACAAAAGCCATTACGGAATGAACCGTAACGTTACAAAACAGAATCGAAGAACAAAAAAATATCAAAATATAGCAAAACAAATGAAAAAGATTTTTTCAAAATTGATGCTAGGACTTCTGCTCCTTGTCATCTCATCGTGTGCTGCACCCAAAGACGTGGTTTATCTTCAAGACCTCACTCCCGATGCACCACAGATCATTCCTCCAGTACAGCTTATCAAGATCAAGCCAGAAGACAAGCTTTACATCAACGTTCACTGCCGTGACGAGAATATCGCTTCACTCTTCAATGTTCGTGGACATGGTTCTTACGGCAGCAGTAGCTATATGGGCCGTGGCGGCTATGGTAGCGTAAGTCAGGACCTTCACACTTATGTTGTTGACCAGAAGGGAGATATCGAGTTCCCTGTTGTTGGCAAGATTCACGTAAGCGGCCTTACCCGCCAGCAGATTGCCGAAACCGTTCGCGACCGACTGATTGAAGAAAACCTTATCAAGGATCCATACGTCAGCTGCTCTTTGGCGACCTCATACTACTACACCATCGGCGAAATTGGTGGTAGCGGCCAAATCATGATTCCACGCGACGCATTCACCATCATTGAGGCTATTGCCCAAGCCGGCGACCTCGATCTGCAAGGTATGCGTACCAACATCCGCGTAATTCGCGAGGTTAACGGACAACTTCGTACCTATGAAGTGGACTTGACCTCAACCGCTTCACTTATTCATTCTCCGGTATACTACATCCAGCCTAACGATATTATTTACGTTCAGCCAACCAAGAAGCGCCAGTACGACACCACCGCATTGGGCAACTCGGTACGTACTCCTTCGTTCTGGATGAGCACCATCAGTGCCGTAATCTCATTAGGCCTGACAATTGTTACCCTTGGTTCAAGATTCAAATAAATAAACAGTATGGCAACTAAAAAAACTAAGAAAAAAGTCATCCTGGAGCAGGCAGGTACAACTCCTAAGGACCTGATGGTTGCGTGCCTTGTGCACTGGCCATGGTTCATCCTGTCAATCATCGTAGCTCTTGGCATCGGTGTATATTACATCCTCAGTACACCTCCAACCTACCGTCGCGAAATGGCCATGCTCATCAAGACCGATGCAAAATCCATTTCTTCAGAGGTACAAGCTCTTGGCGACTTAGGCGACATGCTTCAGACCAACACCGGTCTGGAAGACGAAATCATTACCCTCAAGTCTCCTATGACGATCGAGGAAGTTGTTCGTCGTCTTCAGCTTAATGTAGAATTCAGTGAGAAGCAATATCTGCGTCATCGTGTTCTTTATGCAGAGGAAGTCCCAGTTCATCTGGCCTTCGTCGACATGGATGCGAATAAGAAAGTATCATTCGACTTCAAGCTAGACAATGGCAAATTCCAAATTGAAACAGCCGACGGCAAAAGCTTCAATGGTAAGTTGAACGACACAATCCAAACCGATTTTGGCCGTATTGCGGTTACCCCATCGGTTTATAATTCTACGATCAAGACTTTCGAGTGCCAGGTAAAACACAAGCCATTCAGTACCGTAGTAAATAGTTATGTTGAGCGATTTGTAGCTGGTGCAAGCAACAGTTTCGGACAGAGCAATCTGAGCAAAAGAAAAAGCTCGCTCGTTTATCTGGCGGTTACCGACGAACGTATTCCTCGTGCTGATGACTTCCTTAATACCATTGTAGCTGTCTATAGCGAAAACTGGGTTAAAGAACACAACAAGACCGTCAAGAGTACTTCGGACTTCATTGAGCAACGTATACAGATTATCGGCGAGGACTTGGGCGATGTCGAAGAAAACATCTCGGCTTACATGAGCAGCAACCTTGTGCCTAGCTTCGATGCGGCTTCGGCAACATACTTCAGCCAAGCCAACAACGCCGCCGAAGCCATCGATGCTCTGAGCAACCAGATTAATACAATCCGAAATACCCGTGCGGCTATCTCCGGTAACGGTTCATATAACCTGTTGCCTGTTTCTGCCGAGTTCCCAGCAGAAGTAAGCGCCCTCATTGGACAGTACAACGAAAAGATTCTGCAGCGTAACAACCTCATTGCAAACAGTAGCGTTGCGAATCCTTTGGTACAGGACATCGACGTTGAGCTGAATACCTTGAAGATGGTTATCCTCAATTCGATTGACAATGCGATTGCATCACTTAGCAACAAGCAGCGTTCAACACAGCTTCGTCAGTCGAACAGCAATGCCAAGATGGCCAGCAACCCACGCAAACAGCTCTATCTGCAGAACGTAGAACGTCAGCAAAAGGTCAAGGAGGAACTCTACCTCTACCTGCTTCAGAAGCGTGAGCAAAACGAGCTTTCACAGGCATTCTCAGCCTATAATACTCGCTTGGTCTATCCTCCAAAGTCAGATGGATCACCTGCGGCGCCAGACAAGAAGAATGTCATGCTGATAGCCTTCATCATCGGCTTCCTGCTGCCTGCAGTCATCGTGATCACCAACTGTATCCTTAACAATAAGGTACGCGGACGTAAGGATATCGAATGCCTGTCTGTTCCATTCCTGGGCGAGCTGCCACAGAGTCAGAACCAGAAGCAGGCTGTCAAGAAACGCCATTCGGCACACCCGACTATCGAAGTCAAGGAGGATAGCAAAAATGTCATCAACGAGGCTTTCCGCATTGTCCGTACGAACATGGAATTCCTTGGTGACGAGGATTCGCGTCCGAAAGTATTTACAACCAACTCGCTCAACGTGGGTTCGGGCAAGACATTTGTGGGCGTCAACCTTGGCGCTAGTCTTTCACTCAACAACAAGAAGGTCTGTCTTGTCGACTGCGATATTCGCAAAGCTAGCTTGAGTCGTTATGTTGGTCGTCCTAAGCAGGGTGTCTCGGATTATCTCCGCGGTAAGATTACTGACTACAAGTCACTGCTTTGCCCTGTAGATGGTTATCCAAACATGCAGATTCTGCCTGTCGGTGTTGTTCCTCCAAACCCAGTCGAACTGCTGCATGGCAAGCGTTTTGAACAGTTGTTCGTTGAACTTCGTCAGGCATTCGACTACATCATTATCGACTGCCCTCCAACCGAAGTAGTTGCCGACGCACAGATCATCAACCGTGTGACCGACGTATCACTCTTTGTTGTACGTGTAGGTGTGATGGATCGTCCTCTGTTGCAGCTTGTCGAACAATACTATCACGACGAGACCCTCCGCAACATGGCATTGATCCTCAACGGAACTGAGCTTGTCACCAACAAGTATGGCTACGGTCATTACGGCTATGGCTATGGTTATGGTTATGGCTATGGCTACGGCTACGGCTATAATGACGAAAAGAGCTAATTGTAAAAACGAATTCTTGACATTGTTGCGACTGGCTAAAGGTCGGTCGCAACAATAGTTGTGTTACTGTCAGCAAGCAAAAATTAGCATGACGCAAAACAACACAAGGAAAAACATATCGAGTCTTTACACCTGGATTCTCCCGATCATTCTGTTTGCCAAGATTGTTCGCTGGACGGTGATGTATGCCAAGCTTGTAGAGATGAGTATCGGTAATGGTATGGTGGACCGTATCATGATGCATGCTTACAGCTTCGGCATCGCCGGTCTATCGGATATGACTAATGCAGGTAACCTCACGGAACGTAATGCAGGTGCGTTATTCGACCTTATCAATGTTTTTGGCATCACGACTCCTGCCGGATGGGAGATTCTCTTCACGATAATCTTCAACATCTTTGTCGTTCAAGTCGCTCAGGACTTCTATCATCGAACACCTTCAGCCGGAACTCGCGAGAACCTCTTTATCTACCTCGGCATTGCGATCCTCAACATCTTCTGCTTTAACATGTCGAAGGAGCCATACCAGATGTTGTTCTTCTTCCTGATGGCGTGGGCTATCAAGAAAGGCAATGGCTATAAGAACAAATGCATACTTCTGTCGGTAGCAATCTTAATTACTGTATTGTTCTCGCGCAAGTATTACGGTCTTGTTCTTATCTACTTCTTTATCCTGCAGTATGTCGTACGCCATCTGTTCGATAACATCGACTTCTCGACTTCAAATGGTCGAAAACTGCTGGTCAAGAATCTTCTGTATTCTGCCATAATCATTGCTGTCTGCCACTTCTTCCTGCTCTCGTTCCTTGCTACCAATAACGAGGATACCTATCAGGAAATGATGGATGCCAACTACCGTGACATGAAACGTGCCTCGGTTGCCGATTCCGAAATTGTTCCAATCTTCGACAAAGGAAATCCATTGTTTGCCGCAATGGACTATGGTATCAAGATCTTCCGTCTGATGTTCCCTATTGAGCTGTTGCTAAAGGGAAAGGTCACCTATATCTTCCTCGTCGCCTTCCAGGCATTCCTTGCCTTGTTTATCGGCAATGCCTTTATTCGTCGTAATGGAGACATTGAAGAAGAAGAGGAGGATGAAGAAAATGAAGAGGAAGAGGAAGAGAACGAAGACGAGGACGACGACAACGAGGAGGAGGAAGAAGTCGAAGAGAATGATGAAGACGAGTCAGATGAAGAAGATGACGAAGAGGATCAAGAAGCGATGGCTGCATTTGAGGAAGATCGTCGCGATACTCGAACCGCTGCCCTCTACCTCTATCTTGCATTCCTCCTTTGTTCGGCAGCATTCGAACCTGACTTTGGCAGCTGGATCCGACATGAGGGTATTACCTTCCCGATCCTGTTGCTCATCATGTAATAAAGACAGAGATGATACCTAAGATTATTCATTACTGCTGGTTCGGAGGGGCACCAAAACCCAACCTTATAAAGCATTGCATCGAATCGTGGCGCAAACGACTTCCTGATTATCAGATCAAGGAGTGGAACGAGACAAACTTCGATGTCAATATGGCTCCTCTTTGTCGCGAAGCATATGCGGCGAAGAAATGGGCATTTGTCGCTGATTATTGCCGCATCTATGCACTTGCCACAGAGGGCGGCATCTACATGGATGCTGACATTGTAGTGCTGAAGTCGTTCGACAAATTCCTGAACTATAGTTACTGTTCCTGCCAAGAATACCAGCCCAAAGTATTCTGTACCGAGACTCCCAAGGTCGATGCGGAAGGTAGAAGGCTACCAGGTGTAACCGAACTGGTAGAAGGGATGGGGATACAGAGTGGTGTGATGATGGCCGAAAAAGGTGGACGCTACATTATGGATTGTCTCGACTTCTATAATCAATTGCACCTTCCGGAACGACTGAGTGATATCATTGTCTGCCGCATCCTGAGCAATCAGCTCGAGAAATACGGATATCGCTACATCCTCCCAACCCAACATCTCGAAGACAACATTCTCATTGAGTCTCCAGATGTGTTTGCCAATATGACCATGCTGAACAAAGATTCCTATGCATGGCATCTATACTATCGCAGTTGGGGCAACGGCTTTAATCTGAAACAACAGATTCGCAATCGCTTTACTCGCATCTACCTTCTGGCTCAGTTAATACTGCATCGTAAACTGAACATGGGACTTATCGCCAAGGTAGTATTCTGATAAATGGTAATCAATAAGACCGACTCCGAAGTCATTGCTTTCCTTCGGACTTACATGATCTTCATGGTGGTATTCTGCCACATGAATCCAAGCACAACAAGCTTGGATGTTGCAGAATTCCCACTATTCTCGCCTCATGGTCTCACCAATGCGATAGGATTAGGTATCTCGTATGTATTGGCCCGTACAGCTACGCCCAGTTACTTCCTTTTTTCAGGATATCTATTTGCCAAGGGACTGGAACTTTGGGATTGGAACGTCTACAAAAAAAAGCTGCACTCAAGAGTAAAAGGTCTTCTCGTTCCTTTTCTATCCTGGCAGTTATTGGCGGTGCTAAGCTTTGTGCTGTTCTATACCATTAACGGCATACAAGCGGGACATCCTTTTGGTGAAGTAATAGGCTATATCAAGTCACTTGACTGGCATGTCTTCTGGGATAGTAAAATCTGGGGAACACAGAAGACCAATTGGTTTGGCTTCCATCTCGTAGAATCTGGTCCTATCGATAGTCCACTGTGGTTTGTCCGTGACTTGATGGTGGTAACGCTGTTTGCTCCTCTATTACATTATATATTTAAAAAGATACGATATTGGGGCATGGGATTACTTCTCTTCTGCTACATTACGCGTGTCTGGCCTCAGATTCATGGCTTCTCAATTGATTCCTTCTTCTACTTCGGATTAGGACTCTTCTTGTTCATCAACGGACAAAGTCTAACTACATTAACGCGAAAGTATCGAATACCCCTAGCCATCGTAGGCGTTGCATCGTGTCTCTTGTGTTGGTATTACGGAGGCAAGGCCGGCGTCTATGGACAGCGATTCTTCCCGTTCTTTGCCATCAGCGGTGTCGGTTGCCTAATCAATATCGCTACTTATCTGGTAGAAAAAAAACAAATAAAGGTCAATCATCTGTTAGCCCAAGGCAGTTTCTTCATATATGCTCTGCATGCTTGTCCCTTGGCGTGGATAGGTTCTGTCATGGGCCTATCGTTCCGTTGGATGTCTGCCGTAACAGATGTCTGTCATCTACCCAATATCCTTGCATATCTGATTACCCCGTTCCTGATTGCAGCAATCAGTTTGGCGGTTTATAGTGTTTTGCAGAAGTTCCTGCCTAGTGTCTGTAGCCTACTAACAGGGGAACGCAACCATAAGACAAAGAAATGATATCCAAATTCGATATCCGGAATCTATTGGCAAGTATCAGCATCGTGCTGGTATCGCTAGGTCACTTCCTAATCGGGAAGACTGCCCTCAGTTTGCTGTGCCCTATTGATATCGTTGTTTATGGAATCTTAAGTTTCTTTGCTCTTTCTTGGACGAAACAATACATTCCTACAGATGTAAGAACATCGACTAAAACGTACGCAACACTTCTTGCAATTGTTTTCTCCCAGTTTGTAGCGGTGGGACGCAGCATTCACCTGATGCACGACTGGTCCCTCTGTTTCGACGGTTTTGCAAATGTATGTTTGTGGATTCTTCAATCATTCTGTTACGGATGGGTCTTCTATAGAATATTTCTCGGTCTCATCGGCTATACCGAAGCTAAACGACAGTATTGTACCACCCGACACAACACAATCAATCCTATAAGGCTCTTCACCATACTAGTAGGAATCAGATTGTTGTTCTTTGCTGCTTTTTATCCCTGCACCTTTGGTTTCGATGCTGCAGTAGGTCTACATACATTACTTGATCCCGAGAGTGCGGTTTGCGACCATCATCCGTTCTACGTACAATTGTTACATGGAGGATTCTTCCTGTTAGGACAAAAGATCGGCAATACATCTTTAGGTATGGCTCTGCTGACGATTCTCTTTATTCTATCGTCATCAGCCATCATCGTATACGGTGTTCGATTGCTCGAGAAGTCGAAGGTCAACCCTCATTGGACCAAGGCTTTCTGTGTTATCTTTGCTATCGTACCACTTTTCCCCTACCTTAGCGTTTACCCGACCAAAGATGGTATCTTTACATACGTATTCCTTTTATATACGTTTACACTTTACGAAATCTGGTCGACACACGCAGTTTGCCTGAAGAATGTGCGCTTCTGGCTTTTACATGGATTATCGATAGTCTTGGTCTGTATTACCCGTCATCAAGGCATCTACATTGTAATCCTTCAACTGCTGGTACTACTTCTTCTCTATCCAAAGGACAAGTTAAGAACAACACTTGTTTCAGTTCCTCCCATTGCATTGGCTTTAGCGATGTTGAAGATCGTTATGCCTCTGTGCAATGTTGAACCTGGCGGCAAGCAAGAGCTTTACGGAACGCTGTTCCAGCAGACAGCCTATTATCTACAACAACATACTGACGACGTTACTCCAGAAGAATTGGCAGCTATCAATACAATTCTGAATGCTGATACCATTGCATCAAAATATGCATATGACATCACTGATGGTGTTAAGAATGGCTACAAGTACAATCCCTGGTATCGAGTAGCTCCAGATACTCCTTCAATGTTCCGTCATGTAGATCATACTGGCGAGGCAGAAGCCTTAGCTGCTTATCGCAAAGCATGGTTCTCGATGTTCAGACGCCATCCCCTCACTTGTATTGAGGCCTCGGTGTATGTATTCTCCGGGTTCTTCTACAACAACCATCGTCCTATTCTTACCATCGAACCATGGTGGGCTGAAAATAGGAACGCTACAACCCCGGAATATACTTTCTGGCATGTAACGCGTGTGGCCGATAAATATTCGAAAAACATCAAAAAGCTGACAGACAAACCTATTCTAAGTTGGTTCTTATCTATCCCTTATTATAATTGGGCAGCAATTTTTCTTCTTTCACTGCTCGTCTACCGCAAGGATTGGCATAGTCTTACTGTGTTTTTTCCCACAATTCTATCGTTAGGAATTCTTTTGATCTGTCCAGTTGCCTTCGGACGATACACTTTCCCTATTGTAATCGTCCTGCCTCTTCTGGCAACATTTGTATTTAATAGCAAAAAAGAATAAACTATGTCTAAAATAGCCGTTCTAATCCCCTGCTATAACGAAAGTAAAACGATTGCAAAAGTCGTGGCCGATTATAAGGCGGTCCTGCCAGAGGCTGATATCTATGTTTATGACAACAATTCGAAGGATGGCACGGACGAGATAGCACGCAAGGCCGGCGCCATAGTTCGTTACGAACGTCGCCAGGGAAAGGGTAATGTAATACGTTCCATGTTCCGCGACATCGATGCAGACTGCTATCTAATGATCGATGGCGACGATACTTACCCTGCCGAAAACGCGGCGGAAATGTGTCGTCTGGTTCTTGAAGAGCAAGTAGACATGGTTATCGGAGACCGCTTGTCATCGACCTACTTCGAGGAGAACAAACGTCCTTTTCATAATTTCGGCAACTCGCTGGTACGAGGCTTGATCAACCGGTTGTTCCATGCCAACGTAAAGGACATCATGACTGGTTATCGCGCCTTCAGTCGTCCGTTTGTTAAGCATTTCCCAGTACTTAGCCAGGGGTTCGAGATCGAGACAGAAATGACGATACACGCGCTCGACAAGAATTTCTATCTGAAAGAGGTACCCGTGCAATACCGCGACAGACCTGACGGCAGTGTCTCGAAGCTCAACACTTATAGTGATGGATTTAAAGTCCTGATGACCATTGCCCGCCTATTCCGCGAGTACAAGCCATTCATCTTCTTCACTTCGGTTTGTGGGTTATTCCTTCTGATTGCCTTAATCCTATTCATACCCGTCTTTATTGACTACATCAATACAGGATTAGTGCCACGATTCCCAACGCTCATCGTCAGCGGCCTGCTGGCATTGTTAGGCTTCATGTTCTTCTTCTGTGGCATCATACTGGACGTTGTAGCACGCAAACACAAGCAGCTCTTCGAACTGCTGATGAACAAATAATCTCTGATGGCAGAAGAAAAGACCGGCAACAAGACCATCGCCCGCAACACCATCGCGTTGTACTTCCGCATGATGTTTACAATGTTTGTATCATTGTTCACATCACGCGTTGTACTTCAATACTTAGGTGTCGAGGATTACGGCATACAAAGCTCGGTCGGAGGACTTGTCGGCATGTTGACCTACCTCCAAGGAGCATTGAATGCCGGCTCGTCGCGTTTTCTGACTTATGAATTAGGCACAGGGGACAAAGCGAAGCTGAAAGCAACCTTCTCGTCTGTGATGACGGTACACATCATCTTTTCGGCCATCGTCATCATATTGGGTGAAACCATCGGTCTCTGGTTTGTATGCAATAAGCTCATCATCCCCGAGGAGCGAATGTTCGCTGCCCTATGGTGTTATCAGCTCACATTGCTCAATTTTACCATTTCGCTTACGCAGGTACCTTATGGTGCCTCGATCATCAGTCATGAGAAGATGTCGCTCTATGCGTACACTAGCGTGATTGATGTCACGGCCAAACTTGCCATCGTCTATCTCCTGACTCTTACTCCTTGGGATCGACTTATCTTCTATTACACGCTGTTGTTCCTGGTCAGCTTCATCATGAGGATGTATTACCGTTGGTATTGCGTACGACACTTTGAGGAAACCCGATTCACGTTAACAATAGACAAGGGCATTACGAAACAGATACTTCAGTACTCCGGCTGGAACATATTCGCAACTACATCGGTCGCATTGGTTGCTCAAGGCATCACCGTAATTACCAATATGTTCTTCAATCCAGGCGTGGTAGCAGCCCGTACCATAGCGAATCAGGTCAACAATGCCGCCCGTAGTTTCTATGGCAACTTCAAGATGGCATCTGATCCACAGACCGTAAAACGCTATGCAGCCGGAGATTTTGAGGGCAGCAAACGAATTCTCTTCCAGACAGCTCGTTATGGCTATTTTCTCATGCTGCTTCTGTCGCTGCCTATTTGTCTGGTAGCCGAACCGCTGTTACGAATTTGGCTCGGACAGGTGCCGGAATATTCGGTTGTCTACTTGCAGTTTGCCAGCCTGACAAGTCTGGCCGCAGTATTTGACCTGTCCTTCTACACCGCTCTTTATGCCAAAGGACAGATCAAGGAGAACTCCATCATCTCTTCGTCTTGCTTCTTTATTGGCTTCATTGTCACATACATTCTTTTCTCTCTCGGATACTCTCCGGTTTGGTCGGCAGTTGTGGTTTTTATTTCGCAATGTGCCATTTCATTCATCGTTAAACCTGTGATGGCTGTATGGATCGTTGGCTACCGATATGGAGAGATTTTCCACCTCTTTAAGGATTGTCTTGTTGTAACGATTGCTGCTGCCATCATACCTATCCTACTGTGCATCTATTGCGAACAGCAAGACATGTATTACGTCACCAAATTCTTTGTTGTTTCACTCGTATCAGTAATCTGTGTGGCAATTTCTGCCTGGACATTAGGCATGGATCGACAGATGAAGGCGAAGTTAGTACGAATCGTCAAACAAAAACTACATCTTAACAAATAAAATGCTCTATACTCAAAACGGACCATTCGAGAACCTATCTGTCCTCGGTCTCGGATGTTGGAACTTTGGCGGTCAATGGAACAAAGTTTCCGAACAGGAAGCAATCAACATCATCCGTTATGCAATAGATCATGGTATCAACTTTGTAGATGTAGCCGAGTCGTATGGCATTCCGGATGGACAATGCGAAATGATTCTGGGCAAAGCTCTCCGTGATGGGTATCGCGATCGAGTAACATTGGTGAGCAAAATTGGTTGGTACGGACGCCGTACAGCTGATCATTTCAGCGCTGTAGACAATCGTTGGGAACGATTAGGCAAAAAAATATACAATCGCCTTTACCGATTCAAGGAAGTAGACTTCAACCATCGCACACCAGATTTGTTACGACTTTGCGGTCATGCTTGTTGCGGACGATTACAGACCGATCATATCGATCTGATGCTCTGCCATGACAGTAATCCCAAGGATGCCGAATCGTTTATCGCGGCCTTCCGGACTCTTCGAGAGGAAGGTTTTATCCGCTATTATGGCCTCAGCACCGATTCGCTTGATGCCCTGAAACGATTCTACCAGTTGTCAGACGGAGAATGTGCTGCCGTCGAATGCGACTATTCATTACTTCACAAGACAGTCGAAAAAGGATTGCTCCAATTCTGCAAAGACCACAATATTGCAATCCTGACTCGTGGCACATTGGGACGTGGATTATTATCCGGCAAATATGACCTGAATACCATCTTTCAGGAACCAAGCCGACAAGAATGGAACCCTGGAGCCAAAGGCCGTCCTGTCTACGAACGCTACATGTGCCAGATTGAGGAGATCAAGGCAGTCCTTGACCAATACCCGATTGTCGACGCGTCATACCAATATGCTTTTTCGGCCGAACAGCATCCAGCAGTCGTAATCGGATGCACCAGCATGGAGCAGATCAAGAAGAATATCGAGATCGGCAATTCGTTCCTACCATCCAATCTATACACCAAGCTCCACGCACTTTAACACCAACGGCCTTCATTTTCTAGGCAATGACAAGTTTCCTTCTGTCTTCAGAACGCAAATCGTGCATCGGATGTGCCGCCTGCGAGCAAGCATGTCCTCGCAAAGCTATACGTATGACAGAAGATGCCGAAGGATTTCTTTATCCTCTGATCGATCAGTCGCTCTGCATTGACTGCCACCTTTGTGAACGTGTCTGCCCTATGGGAGAGGACCAACAGCAGAATACGGAAGACGGCCAGCAATCATTCCTGACGACTACTCAGTTGCCAGAATTCTATCAGCATAGTGCTACTATCGGGGTCTGCACAATGCTGGCTCGACAGACAATCGAAAAAGGAGGCATCGTATTTGGTGTTACCCTCGACGAGACATCGTGGAAAGCTCAACACATCGGCATTACCCACATTGATGATGTCGAAAAGATTCGCAATTCGAAATACCTCCAAAGCCAGACAAAAGACACCTATTCCGAAGCCCATACCGCCTTGCAACAAGGCAGAAACGTATTATATGTGGGCACACCATGTCAGATTGCAGGACTAAAGGCCTACCTTCGGAAAGATTACGAGAATCTGTTGACCATCGACCTCATCTGTCATGGCACCTATAGCTACAAGCTTATACAGAAAGAAGTACGATACTGGGAAGAGCGACTGAAAGGAAAAGTCTCGAATTTCAAATTTCGTAGCAAGCGTGTCTATCCTTACATCAAAGGAGGTGTAATCAACTTCGACCTTGCCCAAGGCTCAAAAACATCCCACCACGAGATTCCGGGCCCATATTCCCCGACCTATCGTTGCTATGCCTATAGTGGCGATGGCAAATACCATAATCTTCGTCCCTCGTGCTACACATGTCCATTCCGCTCAAAGCATCGTTATGGAGATATTACGGTAGGTGATCCATGGGCCGTCTTGTCGCATTATCCTCAACTGTTTACTCCATGGCATAAACAGAATGGTGTATCGCTCGTGATCTGCAACACGCACAAAGGTAATCAGGCTTTTGTCGCATTAGGCGACATTGTCCAGCGATTGCAGATTCCCAATGACGAAGCCTTCTCGCAAGAAGCTCTGCTGCCATCCGATCGTCCAATTCCACCAAGTCGCGAACAGATCTACAACGGCTTGGAACAGCAGGATTATGGTACGTTAGTCAAATCCGCCTTGGGTGTAGATTTCGAACAGCTCTATGCTGACGAACAGGCCAAGATACGTAAGGAAAAGCGTAAAAACCAGATCAAACGATTCCTCCTCGTCAACAAATATAAGAAGGTGAAGAACAAACTCAAGTCTTTACGTCCCGGCCTGGAATGGTGGTATACGAATTGCTTTCTCTACAACTTCCCGAGCAAGCGATTCCGTAATTGGTGCCTTCGCAAAATGGGCATGAAGATGACTCGCGATGTACGCATCTACTCAGGATTCCATATCCGTCATCCACGAGGTATTACGATCGAAGATGGTGCATCGATCGGATCGAATGTCCTACTCGACGGTCGTCGTGGCCTACTGATCAAGAAATCGGCAGTAATCGGTTATGGTGCGATTGTCTGGACGTTGAACCACGATTATAACGACCTGAACTTTATAGCCAAAGGAGCTCCGGTCGTGATTGGCGAACGTGCCTGGGTATGTAGCCATTCAATCATCCTTCCTGGCATTACCATTGGCGAAGGTGCCGTCGTTGCATCAGGTGCCATCGTTACCAAAGACGTCCCACCTTATGCCATTGTTGCAGGAATTCCGGCCAAACAGATCGGAACCAGAGACAAGAAGGACTATAACTACGGCTATAAACTGGCCACAGACAATTTGCACTTCTGCTGATGCGAATCGGAATATTGACATACTATCGTGTTGCGAACTTTGGTGCGAACCTACAGGCAATCTCGACCTATAAGTTCCTGAAAAAGGCCGGCCATCAGCCTGTTTTCGTCCACTATATGTCCGAGCAGCTCCATGCCTCGACCGATCTCAAAGCCGACGAAAACCCTCAGATCAAGGCACACCTTATATATATAGATAAGGTAATTGCCGATCAGACTCAACTCTGTTTCGGTGCGGATGATATCAATCGTGCCATAACCGATAATGGTATCGAGGCAATCATCGTAGGGTCAGATGCCGTAGCACAGCATCACCCATTTCTGTCACGCATCAGCTTCAAGGGTCGCTTTCACCATCATATACGCATTGCCCCAATCGGAGCGGAACGTATCTTCCCGAACTTCTTTTGGGGTGTAGGGCTGAATCCTGCTATTCCCAAAGCCATGATGTCCGTTTCGTCACAAGGTTCGGAGTATCGGTTCTTCGGCCCCTTCGTTAAACGAGGCATAAAGAAGGCGTTAGGCGATTTCCGCTTCCTTTCCGTACGCGATAACTGGACGCAGATGATCTTTGAGGACATCACGGGCCAATCCGTACCGAAAACGCCCGATCCGGTCTTTGCATTCAATTATAATGCCGACAATCTTATTCCTGATCGGCAATCTACCCTTGCGAAGTTCGGGTTACCGGAACGATACGTACTGATCAGTTTCCTATGGACAGGCCTTCCACAACAGGAAATGCAACAGATGCAACAACTGTTTGAGCAGGATGGTATTGCATGCGTTGCCTTTCCTACTCCTCGTGGAATTCCATTCAAGCATAGTTTCGCCCACGAAATCTCTACCCCACTTTCGCCAATCGATTGGTATGCTCTGATCAAGTATTCGGCAGGATATGTGGGTAGCAACATGCATCCAATCATTGTTGCACTGCACAATGGTGTACCTTGCTACAGTATCGATAATTATATCCGATACGATTGCTTCGGCCGTCCACAAGTAGACAGCTCAAGCAAGATACTTGATATCCTTTCTACTTTCGGCCTGACCGAAAACTATACGCCTCATCTGAATAGCCATACCCAAGGCATCGCACAGAAGATTCATAAGGCCATCGTAACTTTTCCGAAAGATAGGATTCTCGAGAAGTCGGCCGAGATGTATAATGCCTATGTTGCCATGATGAATAATCTGCTCAGCCACTTGCAGTCATGAAGATACTGGTCATCTCTACTTTTCCATCACATCCGGTCAATGCAGGCAATATCAGCTGGATCAATACCCAGTGCCGCCTGCTTCAGAAGCTCGGGCATGAGGTACATTTCCTCTTCGTCCGACATCCATTCTACCGGTCGATCAGCGAAGACAGTATCCAGGCCACTGCCCGCTATTGGGGCAATGCATTCCATCTCTACCAGTGCGACAAGTGGGATCGAGCCGTCATGAAGCTAACTCGCAAGACACGACGCATGCTTCATCGTCCAGACAACTGCTGGACGGCCGACAGTCAATACCCTCGGCATCTCTCGACCTTTGTACGACGCCTCAACGATGCTCAGCATTTCGATGCATGCATCGTACAATACTACTTCCTGACCCGCGTATTTGCGGACGTAAGCTTTCCTCGCACAGCACTCTCGACGCACGATTGCTTCTCGTATCGCAACACTCGCGTCAACGATTTGCCGTCGATGTACACGACCCTCGACGAGGAACGAAAGGCAATGCAGCGCTGCGGCTTTATCTTTGCTCTGCAGGACGAGGAGCGATTCTACTTCCAGAACCTTTCGCCCAACAGCCGTGCCCTGAACGTATTCAGTTATTACGAACACATCCCATCGCCAGTCGCTGGCAATCACAATATAGTGATGCTATCGAGCTCAAATGTCTTCAACACATCGGCCACTCGTTGGTTCCTTGACGAAGTCTTTCCCGTGCTCCGAAAGGATTATCCCGACGCCCGCATCATCTTAGGTGGCAGTATCTGCAAGGCTTTGTCCGAGTATTCCACGCATGAGGGTGTACAATTATTGGGCTTTGTCGACGATGCTGCAACCCTCTACAATCAGGGCGACGTTGCCATCAATCCGGTATCACAAGGTACAGGATTGAAGATCAAGACCTTCGAAGCCGTTCAGTACGACAAGGTCACCATCGTTCATCCCCATAGTACCAATGGCGTCTTCGAGCCATCGCGTGCTCCGATGCTGGTGGCCGAAACTGTTCAGGAGTGGATAGAGGCTTTCCACCGCGTCTGGGACAATCCGCAAACCATCATCAACGTCAAGCAGAAGAATGCCCATTATCTGCAACGGATGAACGATTATGTCATTGGACAATATCAACTGTTCCTGAAGTAAAATGGCAATGAATCTTCTCTTTGACTTCATCACCTTACGCAAGAAGACGGGTGCAGGCGAATATCTTCGTCGCGTCTTCTTCGAAGTGTTGGACAAAGTCGAACGCGAACAGCTCGACATCAATCTGTTTGCCCTTCACGATACGACCACTCCCGTCGTATACGAGGATATGATTCCCGAAGCCGCTCGTATGGGCAACATCCACTTCATCGATGCCCATCAAGCGCCCATCGATCAGCTGATCCGCCAACACCACATCAACCGATTCTTCATTGGTTGTGCACAATATATTGGCGACTATCCGGCTGCTGCCGATATTGATTGTGAAGTGATCTGCGTTACACACGATTTGTCGTGGGAAGAGAAATACAACAACCATCTGCAGATCAAGGAACGCCTGACCCGTGCTGTCGACGACTTCTATCGCAACCCGACCTATGGCAAGCGTATCTATCTCAAGACGCGAGGCCCTATCATGCTGTTCTGCCGCTGGTTGCTCAGCATCCTGTCTCACGGGTATAAGCCCGACACGCTGAACAAGATGGAAACCATCATGCGTCTATTCCATCGCAATCCCAAGATGCAGATGGTGGTTGTGTCGAACTACACCAAATATACCATGATGAACGATCTGAACATTACGGACGATCGCATCAAGGTACTCTACAGTCCTGAACGTCTCTTGCCCCATTATAACCGCATTGAGAACGAACTGTTGTCGAAGACCATCGCCTCGAAGTGCCGCTACTATCTTTTTGTCAGTGCCAATAGGGCAGAGAAGAATCCGCAGCTGATGATGTCGGCTTTCCGCAATTTTGCCACCACACATCCCGATGCTTACATCCTGACATTAGGCATTACCGAAAAGATGTTCGACAACCATATCCCCATGCCTTTCCTTTCGGACGAAGACCTCAGTGCGGCCTATGCCAACTGTTACGCATTGGTATACCCTACCCTATTCGAAGGCTTCGGGTATCCTCCGGTCGAGGCTATGCGATATGGTAAGCCCGTGCTGGCGTCCTATTGTACGTCAATCCCCGAAGTTCTGGGCGATGCTGCCATCTACTTCTCGCCTCTCTATGTCAGTGAGGCATTCCGTGCCCTCCATAAGCTGACCGACGAAAACTACAAGGAATATGCCGACAAATCACTCGCTCAATACCAGATCATACATGACCGACAGGAGTCCGATCTTACAGAACTACTTGCTATGATTACGCGATGATTGTCCGAGCCGAAAAAACTCCATCCTACGATATGCTCCGCAGAATCCTACTGTCCAACTGGACATTCTACATTTGCGCTTTCCTATTTTTCTTCGTATACTATTCCCAGATACATCCAGTTGTCCCATTCGACACCGATGACTGGGTCAACGCATTTGTCGCAAAGCCATTGTATCCCGTATTGTGGGGATATAATCCTCCGCGAGTTTTCCCTCCGTTCATCCAGCCTCTTACCGCAATGTTGGCGGCCTATGTAATCACTCCGATTGTCGGAGATTACATTTATGCACACATCTACGCCAACGCGATTGTCATCGCACTGTTTATTATTGCCTATCTCTATTCGGCACAGAGGCTGCTCGAAGCGAAATTCAACCTCAGCAAGATTTGCCGCTTCTGCATCATTCTGCTGTTCGCACTTCTTCACTTCCTGATACTTCGTAACAGCAAGACCGGCAACGACCATCTTTTCAATTCGTACGACGTAACCGGTTATTACCACTACATCATACCTAACCTGCTGGCCGCAAGCCTTGTGATGTGGTTGTTGCGACACGACTATAAGAAGATCGAGAGTACGACGAGACTGGCCTTATTCTATATTGTCACATATTTTGTCGTCTTCTCGAACCTCTACCCCTCGGTTCTGTTCATAGCTTTCGTGGGCACTCGTCTGATCCTCGATCTTGCCGACAGCTGCCGGAAGGGCAAAGGCTGGTTCGTGGCCTTTTTACGCCAGAATGTCTATCACCTGAGCATCATCGTCTGCTGGGGCATCGCCATGCTGCTCGAAGCTACTGGCCCTCGTGCTAGCTGGGGTTTGTTCGATGTGCCATTCCTGTACTCGTTGGGTGCAACACTGAAGATGTTCCTTGCCGTCCGTCCGAATGTCTGGTTCCTGGTAATTACGCTATTGGCCATCGTCTGGGCTTTGATTCTCTACAGACGCGACAGCAGACAGCCGATTGCCCGACGCATACTCCTGATTGCTTTGCCTTCGCTACTGGCTTGGGCTTACATCATCCTGATGAGCAGCCGAGTGCAATACTGGTATGTGCAGCGAGGCGACATCATGTTCCCCTACGCCTTCTATTATCTGATGGCCGTACTGCTCGGCTTTGGCTATCTGGCAAGCAAGCAGCGATCAGCCAAAATACTGCTACCAATCCTGTGTCTCTTCGCTTTCTTCGAGATTCAGACACGCTCGAATGTCTATAAGGAAGTGCAGTATCTGAACGGTGTCACCGCTGGCCAATGCATCGACTTCGACCGCTCGTTTGTGCAGCAGGTGCTTCGTGCCGAGGCCACAGGTCAGGACACGGCCTACATCGATGTGCCGCATTTCGACAACAAGGACAACTGGCCGCTGGCACACGATAGCGAGATGGCCTTCGGCCGCGCCCTTTACAAACACAATGTCATTTCGCGACCAATCGAGACTGTCTATCGCGAAACCTCAAAATAACGAACATCCATAACCCTACGAGATGGTTGTAAACTCCTATATATTCGCCTGGTTCTTCGTCATTGTCTTTGCCGGCTACTACTTCCTGTTCAAGGGCAAGACCATGTGGCAGAACCTCTGGCTGCTGATTGCCAGCTACTACTCGTACGCAATCGTCGACTGCCAGATGACACTGCTGCTCTTCGTCTGTACGATTCTGTACTTCTATCTGGGTCGTTGTATCGACCGGTATAACCAAACCAGCGAAAAAAAGGCATCATTGCTCACCAACCTGGGCGTATGCTTTGGTGTCGGTATGTTGCTTTACTTCAAGTACCTCAACTTCTTCATCGAATCGGTAGCCAGCTATCTGTCAGCCATTGGGTTCAATGCCAATATCCGCACACTCGACATCCTTATGCCGCTTGGCATCAGCTTCTTTACCTTCAAGCTGATAGCTTATATCGTCGAGATTCATCGCGAGCACATCAAGGCGTCGACCGACATCGTTGCATTCGGCACATACATTGCCTTCTTCCCAACGATCATGTCTGGCCCTATCGACCGCCCGAAACCTTTCCTGACACAGCTGACCAAATATCGTGCCTTCAACTACGAGATGGCCATCGATGGCCTGCGCCAGATTATCTGGGGTATGTCGAAGAAGATCATCATTGCCGATGCTTTGTCGTCGTATCTCGATAAGGACATCAGCACCACCTCTGGCAGTACGTTGCTGATAGTCGCCATCTTCTATCTGCTGCAGATGTACGCCGACTTCTCGGGTTATTCCGATATGGCAATCGGTACGGCAAAGATCCTGGGCATCAACATTGCCAAGAACTTCAAGTATCCGCTCTTTGCCCGCAATATAGCCGAATACTGGCGTAACTGGCACATGTCGCTCACGGCATGGCTGTCCGATTATGTATTTGCACCACTTAACATCCGATTCCGCAACTGGGGTCTTTACGGCATGTCGTTGGCCATCATCATCAACCTTGTAGTCATCGGTATGTGGCATGGACCCAAGTGGTCGTATGCCGTCTTCGGTCTTTACCACGGCTTACTGTATATTCCGTTGATCTTCTCCGGAGCTTTCCTGAAGAAGGAGAAACTCATCGAAAACCGTTATGGCTTGCCACAGCTGAGGGACTTCGGACGTATGGTCGGAACTTTCATGCTGGTTGTATTCGGCCTTATTATCTTCCGCTTCGAGGACCTCGAGGTATCGTGGAACTACATTCTTAAAATCCTTTCGCCCAGCTTCTTCAGCGCACCACAATGGCCTTCGCTCATCACGATACTGTTTATCGTTGCGATGCTGGTAGCCGAATGGATACAGCGCAAGAAGGAATACGCCCTTGACCTGCGGAACGTCAAGTCGGCCGTTGCCCGTGTAGCTATCTGCAGCTTACTGGTGATACTGATGCTGATGTTCTATACCAAAGTCGAAACATTCATTTATTTCAAGTTCTGACATGAAGAAGTTCTGGCTAAAAGCTCTTTTGATACTGCTTCCGGTACTGGTCTTCGAAGCAGCATTGACCACCTATTATACTACCACGGTCAAGCCTACCCTTCATGGCGACTTAGGCATGCTCGGCAAGATGCCGTTCGAGAATTTCTCGGCCGACTTCTTCTGTGCCATCGAACCAACCACCAAATGCTGGGGCAATTTTGGCGAAACCGCAACTACCGGCCGAAAGGTTCTTTCGTTCGGCGATTCGTCGAGCCAGCGAGGCACCTATGGCTATCAGAATGCGTTGGGATACCTGATTGGCGATACGGTAATCAACTATCCGCTGAAGAGCCCTAATTACGACCCGATCGGAGCCTTGTTCAAGTGTATCAACAACGGAACGATCGACTCTACGACGGTTTCGTGCGTCATTCTGGAAATTGGCGAACGCAATATCCTAGGCACGGTACACAACTGTCCGGCAGACCTATCTTCATATGGCAAGCAGCAGCCACAGAAGCAATATAGCTTGTCTGACCGCATCCAGAACAAGCTCAAGTTCATACCACGACTGATGGATTGGTGCGACAAGATGCTGACCGAAATCTGTCAAGAGGACGTTCTAGGCAACAAGAAGCAGGCTCTGGATTGGATGCGACTATCGCTCGGCATTGCCGAACAGCCCGTGTTGCACGAGGCATTGGACTTCGATGCCTTCTCGCGCGACAGTCAGATGCTACATTATTATTATAAGGACTTCGAGGACGAACTGCTGGACAATAACCAGTATGCCGAATCGGTCAGCGAACGTCTATGCGAGATGCAGGAATATCTGGCCGCTCGTGGCATCGGATTCGTGGTCGTTTCAGGGCCGAACAAGAGTCGTGTCTACGCCAAGCATTGCCTACAGGCGATCGACGAACGTCGCCCCGACCTGAGCTACCTGAAACAGTTACCTTTCTTCGTCGACCCTGGCGAAGCAATGATCGATTCGATCGACAATGGCATGAAGGACGTATTCCTCTATCACGATACCCATTGGTCGTCAGTCGGTTCGCGTATCATCGCCATCGAACTGGCCGATAAGCTCAAGGAACTAAACTACATCCAATAATCAGCTACAATGATTGAGTTCAAGGAACTAAAACGCAATCTGAAGAAGGACACTTCTGCTCTGCGTCCGATACGCGTGTCCCTGCTTGGCGATTCGGCCACCCAGTTTCTGGCCACAGCCATCAAGGGCATGGGCATAGAGCGAGGTTTCAACATAGACCTTTTCGAAGCCGAATACAATCAGGTCGAGCGTCAGGTACTCGATCCTACCAGCGACCTTTATCAGCACGAGGCCAAGTATACCATCGTCTTCCAATCGACCCACAAGTTGCTCGAGAAGTACTCGCTGATGGACAACGATGCCCAGTTGCGCATGGCCGACGACCGCCTGGACTTCATCCGCACCATCTGCGAACAGGTGCATGGCAACATCATCTACTACAATTATCCCGAAATCGAGGATACGGTCTTCGGCTCGTATGCCAGCAAGGTACGTTCGTCGTTTACCTACCAGTTGCGAAAGCTGAACTTCGAGCTGATGAATCTGGCACAGGAATATCCCAACCTGTTTATATGCGATCTGTCTGGCCTTCAGAACAAGATGGGACGCGATACGATGTTCGACTCGACCGTCTACGTCTCGACCGAGATGCTCCTGTCCATCGACTGCCTCCCCTATGTTGCCAGCCGCACGATGGACATTATCGGCAGCATCGAAGGACTGTTCAAGAAGTGCCTGATCCTCGACCTCGACAATACGGTATGGGGAGGTGTCGTAGGCGATGACGGATGGGAGAACATACAGGTCGGACACGGACTTGGCATCGGCAAGGCCTTCACCGAGTTTCAGGAATGGGTCAAGAAGCTGAAGAACCGAGGCATCATCATCTGTGTCTGCTCGAAAAACGACGAAGATAAGGCCAAGGAACCGTTCGAGAAGAATCCTGAGATGGTACTCAAGCTCGACGACATCAGCGTCTTCATCGCCAACTGGGACAACAAGGCCGACAATATCCGCACCATTCAGAGCATCCTGAACATCGGTTTCGATTCGATGGTCTTCCTCGATGACAATCCCTTCGAGCGTAATATGGTTCGACAGAATGTCCCTGGCGTTACCGTACCGGAACTCCCTGAGGATCCGGGTGAATACCTCGAATTTCTGTATGCCCAGAATCTGTTCGAGACTGCTTCGTACTCGAATGCCGACAAAGACCGTACAAAGCAGTATCAGGTCGAGGCCCGTCGCGTATCGGCCGCCAAAAGCTTTACCAACGAGGCCGACTTCCTGCAATCGCTCGAGATGATCAGTGCCGTCAGCGAATTCGATCGCTTCAATACCCCACGCGTAGCACAGCTCAGCCAACGAAGCAATCAGTTCAACCTCCGCACCGTACGCTACACCGAAGACCAGATCTCGGCCATTCAAGCCGACCCTATGCAACAGGGATTTGCCTTCACGCTCGAGGACAAGTTCGGCGACAACGGATTGATTGCCGTCGTAATCCTGAAGCAGCACGACCAGCAGACACTCTTCGTCGACACCTGGTTCATGAGCTGCCGTGTACTGAAACGTGGCATGGAGAACTTCACGCTCAATACCATTGTTGAATGGGCTCGGGCCAAGGGTTATAAACGGATTGTAGGCGAATACCTGCCAACAGCCAAGAACGGAATGGTACGCGAGCATTACCCGAACCTGGGTTTCTGTCCACGCGAAGGCTCTGACACAGCACAATTCGTGCTCGATGTGGAGGCCTACACCGACCGCGAGACCTACATTACGAAGAAATAACCACGCCTCACCCTATACGAGCGTAGCATCCAGAAATAGAGAATGAAACTTGACCACATCGGCTATCTGACGGCCGACATCGAAGCCAGCGCCAAGGCCTTTGTCACCTTGGGTTACGCAAAGGGCGAAACCTTCGACGACGACATACAGAAGTGCCACATCTGCTTCCTGACCCAATCGGGCACCGAAGCCATCGAACTCGTACAACCCTACGATGACAACGTCCCGATGAACAAGATGCTGAAAAAACGCGGCACCTCGCCCTACCATCTCTGCTACGAAGTAGAAGATGTGCAGGCCCTCTACGATTCATTGTCCGAAACCGAGGGATGGACGCCCATGTTCGCTCCGGTCAAGGCTATCGCTTTCGGCAACAGGCTGATTACCTACTTCCTGAATGCCGAAACCGGATTCATAGAGTTCGTCAACACCCGATAATAAGCTTCCTCGCCGCGGGATTTCGTAATCCGCTGTAAAATTGCAGTTCCGCGTTTCGGCGAAGAGCATTTGGCGGAAAAAATGCAGCTCCGCGCTTCGGGGAAGAGCACTTGGCGAAAAAAATGCAGCTCCGCGTTTCGGCGAAGAGCATTTGGCGAAAAAAATGCTGCTCCGCGTTTCGGGGAAGAGCACTTGGCAGACAAAAATGCCGTCCCGCACTTCGGGGGAGGGCATTTCAGTAACGAAACACAAAATTTAAAAATAAAACCGTAAAAAATGGAAAAAAACGAAGTATTAGCAAAAGTACAGGAGATCTTTCAGGACGTACTCGACAACGAGGACATTGTTTTGACTGACGAATCGACCGCCGACGACATCGAGGAATGGGATTCGCTGAGCCACATCCAGCTGGTAGTAGCCATCGAGAAGAGCTTCGGCATCAAGTTCACCAGCAAGGAGATTCTCAGCTGGCAGAACGTAGGAGCTATGATCGACTGCATCTGCAGCAAATAAACAACCGCCCTGTAAACGTAAAGCAGAACGCCTAACCGCATGAAAGAACGCCTGCACTACATCGACGTATGTAAAGGATTGCTGATCCTCTTGGTCATCTTCCACCACATACCCTACGTCTTCTGGCAGATTGCCCAAGGCCCCAACGAGGTGATGACCGACCTGAGAGATTATAATTTCCTCCATGCGTCGTTCTTCATGTCGGCCTTCTTTCTGGTCAGTTCGTTCTGCTCGAACTTCGACAAGCCGATCCGGAAGTTTGCAGTTTCAAACCTCTGGAGCATCGTCATCCCTGCCCTGCTGATCGGAACCGTAAGCCAGTGGATCAAACAGGCGTTGGTACACAACTACAACTTCACGATTCCGCTGACCTACTATTTCCGTCAGCTGACGCACGGGTTCGAGTTCTGGTTCATCAGCGTACTCTTGATTTCAAGGGTGCTCTACTACATCCTGCATCGTTGCAAAGCCAGCGACATCGCAATCCTGGCCGTCAGTGTGTGTGCCATCCCGTTGGGCTTTCATCTGAACAATATCAACTTTGCCCACAACATCTGGCACTGCAATTACGTGCTCTGCTTCTTCATCTGTTTCCCTATCGGCCAGTTACTCCGCAAGCATAAGGAGTGGCTCAGCAAACGTAACCTCCTGATTGCAGCCGCAATCTATATCGTCCTGACCATCGTCTTCATCGCAACAGGCACAACCGTCCCCCGACTGAAGAACCACTTCGCCTATCCCGTCATCGACTGCATCCCTTACGTCCTGTTTGCATCGACCGGAAGCCTGCTGCTGATTGGTGTAGCAAAGTGGATTGGCTCGAACCAAATACTCGAGTACTTCGGCCGCCAGTCATTGGCCATCTACATCCTTCATGGCAGTGTATTGCATCTGACTATCACCATCCTCTTCCGTCTCATGGCTCCAACCAGCTACATGGGCGGTGTCGGGTTCACCATTGCAACAATCGTATTTGCTGCCATCGGATGTGCCCTGCTCACCTATCTGATCAGCGGATTCAAGACGCTTTTCAACTACCTTTATACATATAAATAAGAACCCTCAATCGTCCGACCACAATGACCACAACTGCTTCCTTCCACAACCTGCGTGCATGGATCCTGGCACTGATCTTCTGTAGCATACAATTGACGGCTCAAGCCCAGATCTATAATGGAGACATGAATCACGATGGCACTATCGACATCGGCGATGTACAGACCCTTGCCAATGTTGCCCTCGGCAATATTGCCAAAGAGGAGCTCAACATCGAAGGCGAACCACAGCCACTTAGGATTCTGTCTATCGGACACTCGTTCACCGAGTCGGCCTTCGCTTACCTGCCTGAAATTGTGGCGGCCGATGGCTGCGACGTTTCGAACATTGCCCTCTACCGCATCGTGATGGGAAGTTCGGGCTTCGATGAATTCCTGAACATCTTCAGGGGTAAGAACGACAAGAAGTACCTCTGCGATAAGGTCTTGGGCGATATAGACATCCCACAGATTAACGCACAGGTTTCGACCAATGTGATGGCGACTAATGCCAATCTGATACGCAAGGTGCTGAATTCGACCAAATGGGATATGATTGTCATCTCGCAGGTTTCGAGCGAATCAGAGGACGCCACGAAGTGGGATGCAAACAATGCATTGGGTGCCTATCTGGACACACTGAAGAGCTATCAGCCCGATGCCGAATTCGTCTACTACATCCCTTATGCTTCGTTTGCCCGTGCCAAGACCAAGGGAAAGACCACCGAGCAGTTGAGCCAGCTGATCTCGACCGCTTCGAAGTATCTGGCCGACAAGTACGGATTGCGCAAGATTGTACCTTGTGCCACCGCCATCGAGAACCTTCGCAAGACCAAATACAACGACACGACACACTGGATGAGCGACATGGAAGACCATCACCTCACGTATGGCCTTGCCCGTTATACGGCCGGTTGCATCTTCTACCAGTCGGTGCTTGCACCCGTCTTCGGACATTCGGTACTCGGCAACAAATACCGCAAGAACTGTACGGCTGAAGAGAAGGCCAAGTACAGCAATTCGCTGGACGTGAACGAAGAGACGGCCAAATACGGACAGATGGCAGCCTATCTGGCCGAAAACTTCTGGAACATCGTCATCAATCCAACCCCTTATGTCGATTATAAGGAATATTGATTCGCGTATCGGTATCGTCTCGCTAATCGCACTCCTGCTGGAAAGTTTTGCCGCTACGGCATCTGGCCAGAAGGTGGTGATCAACGAGATTATGCCATCGAACATCGACAACCTGCTGGTCGAGCACGATTATCCCGATTCGTGGGTAGAAGTGTACAATCCGTCGAACCGCGAAGTCAATCTGCGAGGATACCAGTTGGGCGAGAAGACCAAAGCCAAGAAGGCCTATCGGCTCGACGAGGACCTAAGAATCCCAGCTCATTGCTATGGCCTTGTATATTGCGACAAGAAAGACGAGGGCTGTCATACCGATTTCCACCTATCGGCCAGTGGAGGCAGCTTGTATCTGTTCGATGCCGCAGGACAGATTGTTGACCAGCTCGAATATCCGAAGATGCCTGCTGCCAATATCGCCTTCGGACGCGAGACTGACGGTAAATCGTCGTGGGGATGGCAGCTGCAAGCAACCCCTGGAACCAGCAATCAAGGTGGCTGCAGCGACGTGTTACTGCCCGATCCGGAGTTCAACCTCACCGGCCGCGTGCTAAACCAAGCGGCAGAAGTTATAATTACGATTCCGGAAGGCGACCTGCCCACAGATACTCGCCTCAGCGTTACTACCGATGGCAGTGAACCTACCATTGCCACAGCCAAACACACCTCGTGGAAGGCTCGAATCAGCGATAACACGGTAGTTCGTGCCAAGCTGTTCGCTGCCTCGGCCTTGAGCCGACGTTCGGTTACGCAATCCTACATCTTCCATCCACGTAAGACGACCCTCCCCATCCTCTCGATCGTAACCGATTCGGCACACTTCTATAGCGAGGAGAACGGCATTCTTTCGGATCATCACGACGAATCGGGCCGAGCCAACTATAGCTACGAATGGCGTCGTCCGGTCAACATCGAATACTTAGGCTTGTTGGGCGACGAGCCATTGTTCAATCAGGTAGCCGAGACGGCCGTCGGCGGCTATGGTTCACGTCCTTATGAAGAGAAGAGCCTGAAACTGTATGCCAACAAACGCTTCGGGAAAAAGAACTTCAAGGGCCAGCTTTGGGCCGACAAACCGAATGTGACCAAAGTCAAGTCGTTTGTCCTTCGTAATGGAGGCAGCAGTGCCAAACGTGCCCGTATCAACGACGGATTCGTACAACGACTGTTCGGCCACCACCTGACGAACCTTGACTACCAGTCGTATACTGCAGCCATCGTTTACGTCAATGGCAAGTACTATGGCGAAGCTGCAATACGCGAACGTACCAACGACGATTATGTAGCAGCTAACTACAACGGCCTTGACGACATCTATATCGAAAGCCATCGAGCCTATCTGAAGGATTCGGTACGAGGCGAAGCTTTCCAGTCGTTCTACGACCTATACCACACCGACGGCACGACCTATGAACAGTTGGCAGCCACAATGGATGTCGACAACTTCATGAAAGTGCTGATTGCCGAGATGTTCGCCTCGAACTACGACTTCCCGGACAATAATGTCATCATGTGGCGTCCGACCGAGGAAGGCGGACGATGGCGCTGGATATTGAAGGATCTGGATTGGCTGGCCCTTTATTACGAAGAGGTCCCTGCGGATTACAACACCTTCAAGTTCCTATTCGGTACGGCCCACCCCGATGACCGGGAGTATCGCGAGGCCACACGACATACGGTCGAGGAAGGTTCGATGCTCTATCGCAAGATGATGTCGTTCGCTGAGTTCCGCGAACCATTCATCGACGCCTTTTCGACCTATTTGGGCGACTTCTTGAAGCCATCGGTCACCCTCCCGCTGATCGACCAGATGCACGACGAGATTGCCGACGAGCTGAAAGCTACTTGGCAGACCTATGGATGGACAACCAGTCTTACCGTTCCATTCGATTCCCTGCGATCGCACACCAAGGCCCGTCAGCGCATCCTCTATCACCAGATGGCCGACTTCTTCAATTTAGGCAAGGTGGTACCGATGACAATTCGGACACACAATTGCCCTGTCGAAGTCAATGGCATCGGCCTGACAGAAGGCGATTTCGATGGCTGCTACTATTCCGAACGGCCTTTAACCCTCACAACCGAAGATAAGGATTGCGGCTGGGAGATTACGCTACTCGACGAGAAGGGCAAACCCCTCCATCAGCAGACATTTGACAAAGCCGAACTGACGCTGACGCTCAACGACTATCCTACGTGCTCGTCGGTCCGCTTCTCGACCTATCGACTGGACGGAACACCTTTTGCTGACAGCGATGACACAACCAGCCAAGGTCCGTGGATCTGGTACATCGTAACCTTGCTTTTAGTGCTCGCTGCAGGCTTCGTATTCTGGAAAAATCGTAAATAAGATGAGTTCGTTCTCGGTAAAAAGCCTATACAGATTGTATCAGACCAATAAGGGCGTGCAGGAAGCCGTACGCTTCTGCATCGTAGGCGGATTATGCTCGGTGATCGATGCATGCATCTTCTACTTTGTCCTGCTGTTCGCACCTTACTACGTGGCTCTGGTTTGTGGCTATTGCCTCAGCTTGATTGTCAATTATTTCCTGACCATCTATTGGACCTTCAAGAAGACAGCCAATGCCAAGAATGCAATCGGAGTAATCGGTGCACACATGTTCAATCTGTTCGTTGTCCGCATGGGATTGATGTACCTGTTTGTCGACTGCTTAGGTGTGACCGAACAGCTGGCCTTCATTCCGACAATGCTCATTAGCGTGGTTACGAACTTCATCATTGTCAAAATGGTCGTCAACCGACTATAGAAGGCATCCGCTTCGTAAAATTGTATATGAAATACGACAAGATAATCATCGGTGCAGGTCTGTATGGCCTTTATTCGGCCTTATACTGTGCTCGTCACGATCAGCATGTGCTCGTCCTCGAATACGATGATGCCGCCTTCAAGCGTGCCACCTTTATAAATCAGGCACGCGTACACATGGGGTATCACTATCCGCGAAGCTACAGCACCGCCATCAAATCTGCCGGTTATTTTGCCCGTTTCAATCAGGATTATGGATTCTGCATCCACACAAAGTTCGATCAGGTCTATGCCACCAGTACCAACTTTACGTGGAGCGATGCCGAACAGTTCCGCCAGTTCTGTCAGGCAGCACAGATCCGATGCGACGAAGTGGCTCCTACCCGCTATTTCAAGGAGGGCTATTGCGATGGCGCATTTCTGACCGAAGAATATACCTACGACGCCCAACTGCTGAAAGCCTATTTCCTCGAAAAACTGAAGGATTACCCTAAAGTTGAAATCCGCTATGGCAGCCGCATTGCAGACATCGGAAATAACAGCACGGAATACGAGATTACGCTTGACGACGGATTCGTGGCAAGTGCACCATTCGTCCTGAATGCTACTTACGCATCAGTCAATCAAATTCAGGCAAGGCTCGGCTTCGAAATGTTCCGTATCAAGTACGAACTTTGCGAGATTATCCTCTGTAATGTCAACGACCGGCTGAAAGGCACCGGATTGACCGTCATGGATGGACCATTCTTCAGCATCATGCCATTCGGCAAGACCGGATTCCACTCGCTGACGTCCGTAACCTTTACCCCCCACATTGCCTGCAAGGAATCGTTGCCGAAATTCGAATGCCAGCAGCGAAGCCAAGGCTTCTGCTCTCCTGATCAGTTAGGCAACTGCAATGATTGTCCTGCCAAACCCGCATCGGCTTGGCCCTACATGAGCAATCTGGCTCGGAAATACATGCGCGATGACCTGACGTTCGACTTCGACCACACCCTATTCTCGATGAAGCCTATTCTGCTGGCTTCGGAAATCGACGACAGCCGCCCGACGGTAGTTCGTACATTCACCGATTCGCCCAAATTTGTCAGCGTCCTGTCCGGAAAAATCAATACCGTGTACGACCTCGACGAAATACTGAATTCCTAACGCTCTATGCAAACCAACCAAGAAAAGAACTTTGCCTCGGCCGTCGTCTACTGTTACAACGATGCCGCAACCATCGGCCCGTTTGTCGAAGGCCTGGACAAGACTCTCAACGAGCATTTCCTGCATTACGAGATTATTGTTGTCAACGATGGTTCGACCGACAATAGTGTCGACATTGTCCGCCGGTATGCCGATGGAAAGCAGGGCAATGTCATCACGTTGCTCAACATGGGACATTACCAGGGACTCGAAGCGGCCATGAATGCGGGTGTCGACCTTTCGATAGGCGATTTCGTCTACGAGTTCGACTTTGCCTATGCCGACTTCGGCTGGGGCATGCTGATGCAAGTCTATAACCATTCGCTCAAGGGTTTCGACATCGTCAGCGCCGGAATCGACCGCAACCCACGCCTTGCATCGCGATTCTACTATAAATTGTTCAACCGCTACGCCCATCTGCCTAACCAGATTGGCATTGAGACATTCCGTATCCTCTCGCGTCGAGCCATCAACCGCATCCATAGCATCACAGAAAGCATTCCATTCCGCAAAGCCGCATATGCCAACTGCGGTTTGGCTATGGCCAACCTGAAATATACACCGACGGCTCCGGTAATCCGCAAGCATCATGCTGACCGTTCAATGGTGGCAATGGATTCGCTGATCCTTTTCACTGATGTAGCCTATCGTGTCACCATCGGTCTGGCCTCGCTGATGGCATTGGTTGCCGCCTCGTTTGCCATTTACGCTTTAATCTACAAGTTTATGAGCAATCCGGTCGAAGGTTGGACAACAACGATCATATTCATAGCCTTCGGATTCTTCGGGCTCTTCGTGATCTTGGCCATGGTCATCAAATATCTACAGACCTTGGTTTCACTTGCATTCCGCAAGAAAGCCTATCTGTTCGAATCCATCGAAAAACTACAATAATCGTCCCGAATATGCCAAAACTCATCTCAATAATTGCTCCGATGTATAACGAGGAGCAGGTGTGCCCGCTCTACATCGAAGAGACCATGAAGGTGGTCCGCCAGCTAGAACCTCAATATCGTGTCGAGATTATCTGTGTCAACGACGGTGCCAAGGATCATACCCTTGACCGCATCTATGAATGCCAGCAGAAATATCCCGAGCACATCGGTGCCGTCAACCTGACCCGTAATTTTGGGCTTGAAGGAGCCGTAAATGCAGGCCTGAAGACAGCGACAGGTGATGCCGTTGTAGTGATGGATGCCGACCTTCAGGATCCGCCGGCATTGATTCTCGACATGGTCAAGAAATGGGAAGCCGGAGCTGACGTCGTCATCGCCAGCCGCGAAGCTCGCAGCAAGGATACCTTCTTCAAACGCACCACGGCCAATATCTACTATTGGGTTCTGGATTCGCTCTCTGGCAAGATGAAGCTCGAGAAGAGTGCGGCTAATTACCGATTGATGTCGCGTAAGGCTGTGGATACGGTCCTTGCTCTGCCAGAAGTGAACACCTATTTTCGTGTCGATGTACCTTTCATCGGTATGAAGACGGACATGGTAAGCTATGATCGCGAAGAGCGAGCTGCCGGTGTGACAAACTATAACTTCGAAAAGCTAGTCCGCTGTGCGCTTGACGGACTTACGAGCATCAGTATTGAGCCTTTGCGCAAGGTGATGCTGATGATTCCCATCATGCTTGTATTGATGATTCTGGCCATTGTCGGTGCCACATTGACAGCAGGAAATACCAGCCTATTGTTCGGCATCGTGGCCGTCATCAGCTTCTTCTTCACGTTGCTGTTTGTCGTGCTCTTCATCATGTGCGAATATATCGGCCAGATCATGACCGAAGTTCGTCATCGCCCAACCAGCTTGATCTACAGCTATAAGCCATCAAAAAATTCCCAACTATAATACTTTCCCGAACACTATGAATTTCGTACGTCTTGGCAATTCCGGATTGAAGATCACCGAACTCGTTTTCGGATCGGCACTGACCATTGGAACCGAGATTATGGACCAATCGGCATCCGAAGCATTGATAGACAAAGCTTGGGAATTAGGAATCCGCACCTTCGATGTGTCGAACAATTATGGATATGGCGGTGCCGAACGTCTTGTCGGACAAGCGTTGGCCAAATATCCACGCGAGGAATATGTGCTCATCACCAAAGGTTCATGGCCCATTGGCGACACACCCTACCATCGTGGACTTTCGCGCAAGCACATTCTTTGGGCGTTCGACGAGTCGCTGAAACGATTGGACAAAGATTACGTCGACATCTATTTTGCCCATCGCTATGACCCAGAGGTTCCGATGGAAGAAATTGTACGCACCTTCAATTGGCTGATCAATACTGGCAAGATTCGCTATTGGGCAACCTCGGAATGGCCACTGGCTGCACTTCAGGAATGCTTGGCAGTATGCGATCGACTGAATCTCGAAAGACCTATCACCGAGCAATTCATCTATTCGTTCGCTGTCCAGAAATCGGTCAGAGGTGGCGTAAAGGCTTTCTGCGACGAAACGGGAATGGGAACCATGGGATTCTCGCCTCTATGTCAAGGATATCTTACTGGCAAGTATCGTAACGGCATTCCTGCCGACAGCCGTATTGCCAAGAAAGAACAGATCAACTACGACAAGACACCAAACTTCTATCTCCAGAACAAGGAACGCATCGATTCTTTCCTTTCGATCTGTGACGAATTCCAAGCAGATTATGTTGCAGCTGCACTTCAGTGGTGCATCCGACAGAAGATCTATCCGGTTTTTGGCTCAAGCCGCATCTCACAGCTCGAAGCCAACGTTAAAGCACTTGAAACCCAATTGCCAGACGCACTTTGGGACAAACTCGCAGAAGTAGAATGAAACTAAGTATATCGAATATTGCCTGGGCAGCAGAGAACGATAACGAGATGTACGGTTTTCTGCAGCAAGTAGGCTTTGCCGGCCTCGAAATTGCTCCTACCCGCATTTTCCCTTCTGCACCTTACGACAATCTCGAAGCTGCCAATAAATGGGCAATACAGCTGAAGGAGGAATATGGATTAGCCATCCCTTCGATGCAATCCATCTGGTACGGACATAGCGAAAAAATCTTTGGCTCCGAAGCCGAACGACAGTCTCTGACCGACTATACGAAAAAGGCCGTTGACTTTGCCGAGGCTATTGGATGCCCGAATCTGGTGTTCGGCAACCCTAAGAACCGTGACACAGATGATGTAGAACGAGACTTGCCCGTTGCGATCGATTTCTTCCGTCAGATAGGCGATTATGCGGCCTTACATCATACCACAATTGCCATCGAGCCAAATCCGACAATTTACAACACCCGTTTCGTCAACCGTACAGAACAAGCGGCCCAACTGGTGGAGCAGGTCGGTTCGGAAGGAATCCGCGTGAATGTCGACCTGGGCACAATCATCTATAACGAAGAAGAAATTGCATACCTTCGCCAGATTCCGCACCTTATCAATCACGTACACATCAGCGAGCCATATCTCAATCTCATCGAAAACCGAGAGCTTCACAAGCAATTGTTCGACATCCTGAACGAACTCCATTATGACCGATTCGTATCCATTGAGATGGGAAATAAAGGCAATCTCGAGCAAGTGAAGGAAATCGTCTTACGCATCGACAGCATCAATCATCAATAACCAAGGACAATATGAAACAACGATTAGCTTATATCGACGCCTTGAAAGGCATCGGCATACTAATGGTTATTTATCAGCACCTCATTTATATGGGAATGCGAGACATTGAATACACGTCGCCGGTCAATAATGTATTCAAGATGTTCTTTATGTCCATATTCTTCTTCGTTAGCGGATTCCTATGCTTTAAGCCCCAACAAGCGAGTCAAACACTGAAGACCATTGCCAAAAAAGCACGACAATTACTGATCCCCACTATCATCTTCTTCGTCTTCTGCATCCGATTCTTCCATCTAAGCTTCAGAGAATATTTATTCGACCCATGGAAATGCGGCTATTGGTTCACGCTAACGCTGTTCGAAGTTTTCTGTCTGCACTTGCTGTTAGAAAAACTCACACGTAAATCCGAGCAATGGCAACTTATCGTATTCCTGATCGTTGGTTTGCTAGGCTATTACATAAGTCTATCTATCGGCGAAGAAGACAAGATGCTTGGCATATTCTCGCTGAAATTTCTGTGCAAGTACTATATTTTTTTCGCACAAGGCTATTGCATCGCTAAATATAATGAACGCAGCTTTGCCTTTGCTTCAAACAGATACGTCAGTGCTGGTTTGTTGCTGGTATCGGTCATTCCCTTCTTCCTCCGGAAAACCATGCCACAAGTCGACTTTATTTTTATAATGTGTCAGGTATTCACAATCTTCTTTTTATTCCGTTCGTCACAACAGTTCTTCGCCAGCAATAATCTGATTGCAAAGACTCTCGGATTGCTCGGACGACACTCTCTTGAGATTTATCTGATACATTTCTTCCTTTTGTTCCGAATCGATGCTATCGCCGAATATCTGCTCGGTCTTCAGAACGATTTGTGTTTCCGAGGAGCAAGCAGTCGCGTAGTTCCAGAGTTATTTATACTGGGGACCATAGCACTTGGCATCGCTTTGACCTGCATTGGTATCCGAAAAATATTTGGTATCTCTCCTTTGCTGTCCGAATTGTGTTTCGGACAACTCCAGCCTAAAAACAATGAATCAACGACTTCTACAAAACAATAACAGCTCTTTCATGAAAAAACTGAGTTTTCTCCTTCTGTTGCTGATCACCACATTCTCAGCAAAAGCCGCGGTAGATCTTAAAACGGAATTCGGCAAAGCCATCAAAGCAGCCGGATATAACGAAAAGACCGTTTTCGACCAATCCGATTCTTCAAAAATCAAAATTAACGAAGAACCGCGATTTGCCTTCGTGAATATCTCTGGCGTTAAAGATATGCCGACTCAAAAAGGTTCGGATTACCATGCTTGGTTCGAGTGCTATGATGGGCAAGGAAATTACTTCATCAAGCGAATCATTCTCGACGCACAAGGTAATTTCACGTTAGCAAACTTCCCAAAGGTAAACTTTGCTGCCGACTTCTGCGATGATGAGTGGATTGGCGATGAGGTACCTACCATCCGTATCGGCAATTGGGTGAAACAGGACTCCTATCATTTCAAGGCATTCTATAGCGATTATCTGCGTGGCGGCAATGCACAGACCGGGTACCGCCTTTTTGCTGATATCATGGCCGATCATACCAACTATCAGCAACGTGGTGGCGTAGAAGACCCTAGCAAAAAGGCCCTTTGTTTCCCTGAAGGATTCCCTTGTGCTGTATATTTGAATGGCAAGTTCTACGGCCTCTTCTCTTGGCAGCTGAAAAAGCATCGCGACAACATGGACATGAAGAAGAAGACCGCCGAGCACATTCATCTGGATGGTACATTGGCCGACGATGTACTATTTGGTGGAACCATCAATTGGACAGCCTTCGAAGTACGCAATCCTAAGAAGCTATACACACAGACTGGCGAGCCCTATGATGGCGACAATCCGACCGAATTGATGGACGAAAAAAGTCCGTTCTTCGATCCCGCTAACGAAGATCATGTCCGTTCGGCCACAACAAAGAGCTACATTGTTGCACTGAGCAAATACAAAGGTGAACTTGATGCTATTGCAAAAGAAGGATCAAAGAGTAAAATGCGTAGCGAAATTGCCAAGCGCTTCGACGATACATGTATGATGGATTACCTTTCGTTAGCCTTGGTTCAAGCCAACTACGATGCTTTCCGCAAGAACTGGCAGTGGTTCACCTACGATGGCAAGAAGTGGTTCCTCGCTCCTTATGATGTAGATTGTGTGTTCGGTATTCAGTTCCACGGCACATATTCGTTGGATGCCCGTTACTCGAACTATCTGGACGATTATAAGATGAGAGTCTTGACCAAGGACGGTCCATGCAATTGGTTCTTTGAGTACTATTTCGACGACCTCAAAAAACGCTATGCCCAGCTTCGTAACTCTGGAGTGCTGACAGCCGAACATATTATGGAGTACATATACGACTGGCAAGAGCGTGTCGGTCAGGAAATGTATGACAAAGAGTTCAAAGCATGGCCAGAAAGCTATTGCATCAACGAGATGATACCCAACACTCATTGGTCAACAACCGACGATTGGACAGGATACGAAAACGTTCCCGATTACAGTTGGAGCAAAAATTATGTTGCCGGAGATAAAGTCTGGTATCGTTGGCGTATTTGGACTGCGACGGGCAGTTCAAAGGGCGAAAAGCCAGGAAAACAATTAGGCTATCTGGAATCGGTATCGCGCATTCACGAATGGATAGGCCGTCGTTTCGAACTCGAAGATGATTATCTCGGCTATTCGCCCGCAGCCCAGTCTTCATACACACTTACTATCCCATCGTTCGGTTCTGCAACTGTCTGCGTTCCTTTCGATTTCAATATTCCGAGTGGAACATCTTTGTATAGTGTAAAGACTGCAAACGGAGGCTATCTGCAATTGACTGCAGAATCGGCAGGCAAGGCCAATAAGCCCTATGTCATTCAAGGTAAGCCTGGCAGCTACAAGTTAAGTGGCAAGAATAATAAAGACAGTAATTTGGTCAACGGCCTGTTGCATGGCACCTATACAATTATTTACGTACCTGCTGACAGTTATGTTCTGCAAGAGAACAATGGCCAAGCTGGGTTCTATCGCGTAAAGGAAAGCAACAGCATGACCATCGGTGCAAACAAGGCGTATCTGATGCCGGACTCGAAGAGCTCCGCAGCATTACGAGACAGTTATTTGCTCGAGGACGTAGAGTATCCAACCTATTTGGTAGACATTGATACCGACGAAGATGATCTGGAGTCAATCTATTCGCCTACTGGTGTGCAGCTGAACGAACTCCAACCTGGTCTTAATATCATCATCTATAAGGATGGTAGTCAGAAGAAGGTTTGGTGCAAATAAATAATCAACAAGAACTAATAAGCAATAGTCCTATGAAGAAGAAAGTATATTCGGCTCCATATATTCGCACATACGGCGTCCGAAACATCCGTATTGTTACTACCAGCATCCCATTAGGCTGGGATGCTGATGTTGATAATCCTGCCTGGGCTAAACCACGAGAAACACAAGAATCTCCATCTCGAGACGAAGATTGGAGAAATTATACTGGACAATAACACACACTATATTAAGTTTTTAGCTTTTGACAAATGAAACTCAATATTATTAACACATTACTGATTTCATCTTTACTCAATTTTTCGCTTAACGCTCAGGTCTATTACGGTGATTATAATTGTGACGGCAAGATTGATCAAAAAGATCTACAGACTCTGGCCTCACGTATTACTGGTTCATCAGCACAATCTTATTATGCGGACATGAACCAGAATGGAACTGTCGATATCGGCGATCAAATTCTGCTGGCAAAAACCGCAAGTAACAAAATTCCCCAAAAGGAAATTGTTTATTCAGAATCGAGCAATCCATCTTCTGGATATCAATGGTTCCCTTCGGTCGAGAATCAGAGTGTCACAGATTATATTACGCAGGTTTTCTACACATCTAATTCTCCGACACAGATGACCAAGTATTGTAATTATTATAATCAAATCAATAAAAAGCCTCTTCCTTACCCCAATATCAAACATCAGGATTGGCCTGAGCCTGTCGTACTTGGTGAAGCTACGTATTACAACCTTGTTCCTGGTAGAGATACTACACTTCTGTATGTTAATGGCAACCAAAATATTCCTGTTACAATCCACCCTGTCGGACAGTTGCGCATGATCAGGCTCGAAGGTACTGACAATGTACGCGACTTAGGCGGCTGGAAAGGCCTCGACGGGAAGCGAATCAGATACGGCTTAATCTATCGTGGAGCAGAGCTAAACACAGCCTTCTCTCTCTCAAGCCTGCAGGAACACGGATCGACCACCACGCATACTGCCACGGCAGCAGACATTGCACTTCTTCGAAAACTCAATGTCAAGGCAGATCTGGACATGCGATCGAATGCAAATCGTGTCGAACTTCCTGCACCATTGAATACTTCGCCTATTGGTAGTGATATTGATTATATGCAAACAGAAGTAAGCGTTGCCGACGAAGCTTTCACGACCAACACTGCAATTCTTGAGAACTGGGCAAAAAGTTTCCGCTTCATATTGAATCATATACGCAAAGGAGAAGCAGTTTACACCCATTGTGTTTGGGGTGCAGACCGAACCGGTGCCATTTGTCACCTACTCGAAGGCCTTTTGGGTGTTTCGAGCAGCGATATCGACAAGGATTTCGAAATCACATCTTTTTCCAACGATTTGAAGGCCAGAAGCGGTTTTTCTCACAGCCGTGAAGCAATAGAAGAAATCTCTGGCGCCACTCTACAGCAGAAATATTACAACTGGTGGAACTTGAAAGCCGGAATTTCAACAACGGAGTTGGACGAGTTTATCGACATAATGCTGTCGTCACCCCAAGGAACACCCCAGCTTCCGAGCATCAATTACGACGAGTTCCAATTGTTGGAGAACAATAGCGTCCACGACTATATGACAAACGTCTCTTACGAATCGGTCGCTTATACAAAGTATAGCAAATGTTCGCAAATCTCAGCTTATGCCAACACCGGCAGCAATACGCCATATCCAAACGTAGTACGTCAAGATTGGCCTCTTGGCGTAACTCTTGGCGAAGCAACTTATTATAATCTGATTCCTGGTCAGTCATACACACTTAATTACGTCGAAAATGGAACTTCCACCACGGTTCGTGTACAGACGATGGGACAATTACGAATGATTCGTACAGAAGGAACCGATAACATGCGAGATTTGGGAGGATGGGAAACCGCCAGTGGCAAGAAAGTCCGATATGGACTCCTATTCCGAGGATCAGAGCTCAACAGCAATATGACCATCCAGGAAATCGCAGCACACAAAGACGTTCCAGTCGACAAAGTAAGCTCGCACAATGCTACAGCCAACGACGTGAAGCTATTCCGAGACCAACTAACGATTCGCGCAGATTTGGATTTACGTTCGGATAGCGAAACACCAGAAGGCACTAAAACCTCACCATTGGGCAACGATATTACCTATGCCCGTTATCCAATTAGCATTGCCGATACCTGCTTCACCACCGGCAAATATTCACTTGGTCTCTATGCGTCTTGCTTCAACTTCATCTTGAATAATCTGCGAAGTGGCAAGGCTGTCTATATCCATGGTGCATGGGGATCAGACCGAACTGGAGCTATCTGCCACATGCTTGAAGGCCTCCTTGGTGTCTCACGCAGCGATATAGACAAAGATTTCGAAATATCAAGCTTTGCTTATGAAGGCAAGCCTCGAAGCAACAGCGGTTATGCCAATGCACGTAATGCCGTTGATGCATGTTCTGGCAGCACAATACAGAAAAAATACTTCAACTGGTGGAATACAAAGGTAGGTATTCCTGAGGCTGATCTAAATGAATTGATTAATTTGTTACTTGAATAATCAAAATAATTATGAGATTCTTTTTTCTGATACTCTTTTTGGTTGTATGTGCAACTAACATATCAGCGCAATCTTATTATGGAGATATCAATCATGATGGAATAATTGACATAGGAGATGTTTGTCAATTGGCAAATATTGTAATCGGAACCCAAGAAAAAGAAATTTACCCTTGCAACGATTTTTTATCAAATTATTCCCCCAAAAAACAAAAATCTCCCTTATTTGTCGATATCCCTGACATTCGTAATAATTATACAATTTCGTTTAGTTGCAAAATTACCGAAGATTTCGATTCTATAAGTATTATTAGAGGCGAATCCGAATATAGTGGCAATATTTTGTCTATTAGAAAAAATGATTTTGCATTATATAGATCAGAGAAAAGATTAGTTTGCAGAGAATATCACAATTTGTATTTGTCAAAATATTTAGATGTTACGATTGACATTCATGATAGAAATGCGACTATTTCTTTTTCTACTTTCAATTACGCATTTACAACAAATGTACCATGGGTCGGTAGTAAAGATGGAATTATTATAAAGACGTATCAATCGTATCCATATGTCGACAGGTTTTCCTTTTCTTGTAAAGACCTACTCAAAGATTTATGGGCTTTTGGAGATTCTTACCTTGATTATTGGGGCCAGTATATTTCAAATTTAGGATACAATTCGATTATGTTAGATGGTTTTAGCGGCCGAACAAGCGAGGAAGCTCTCTTATCTTTAAAAAAAGACCTTGACATAACAAAACCTACAATCATTTTTTGGTCACTCGGTATGAACGATCCAGATTTAGAGGATGCTATAAATCCAAGTTGGTTGAATTGTATTGAAGAAGTTATAAAATTATGTAAAGAGTATAGCATTGAACTAATTTTGACAAAATTACCAAATACCCCAATTATCTTTAACGACTGGAAGAACAAGTATGTAACAGAAAGTGGATATCGATATGTAGATATTTACAATTCCGTAATAGAAGACGGCACAACAAACTCTTGGAAAGAAGGATTCATAAATCCTGACAACATTCACCCTTCTCATTCAGGCACAATTGCTATTTCTGAGCAAATTCTTAAAGATATTCCAGAAGCGGCCATTTATTAGTTTAATACATTCAAAATACTGATGAATCGTGACTACTACATAGATTCCATAAAAGGGCTTATCATCTTGTTCATGATATTTGGCCATACATTTCCCTATTTTTCTCATTCGTTTTTTGGTATCACCTGGCGCGAACTTTTCAGTATTACCGTACCCACGTTTGTGGCTATCTCTGGTTATTTCACGGCCAATAAGCTCGGATTGCGCGACAATGGAAAGTTCTGGCGTTCGCATGTCTTGAAGATATACATTCCTTGTTTATTATGGTCACTTCCTTTCATCGATTGGGGCAATCTGACAAGTGGTGCAATTCTTCGTTTTTTCGCCTGTGACTATTCCATCTATTATTATGCCTTTATCCTCCTGCAACTTTATGCTGTCCCTTATATGTTCAGGCAACGTAAGGTAAGCCTCAAGCTACTCGTTTGGACAACCTTGTTAGCAATTGTCTGGTTTTTAGGTGTCATCTGGATAACCAAAGTACAAGGAATAAAACTACTTTCCATCTTCCGAATGGGTCTTCTGCCCGGTTATCTATGCTTCTATTGTCTCGGAGCCTACATCAGACAAAACGATGTTCATATTCGCCGAAAGTGGCTGCTCATCATCGCATTTGTTTTTGCTCTTGCTTGTTGCACTGCAGAGTATTATCATCTCCAACACTTAGGCTATACCTACCGTGGCATCAAATGCTGTACGATTGTGATGTCTATGATTGGAATAACAGGTGCCCTAACCTGGCATCCTACGGTTAAATCAAATCTCTTATCGGTAGTTGGGCGCAACTCTTATGCTTATTATCTAATCCACATACACTTTCTGGTATTATTCGAATCGTGGATTACACATACATCCTGGGTCATTTCCTCTTTGTTGATCTTTATTATAACCTCAATTGTAATCTATACGCTTCGTTGGATTCTACGCCAACATGCTATATGGTTAGGAATATACTGAATAGCAGCACCACTAGGAAGCAATCTTAGTGGTGCTGTCATTTTTTATACCCCGGCAAATTCTCCCAAATAGCCTTCATCAAATGGCAAAACAACTTGTTTTTATCCTGCTTCTGACCATAATATCTGCTTTCCAACAAGTTCGTGCGACCACGGACTTGCTGTTCAACGAGCTGATGCCGTCCAACATCGACTGTTATTATACGGAGCATGATTTCCCTGATTCGTGGGTTGAATTGTACAATCCAACCGATGCCGCCATGGATATCTATGGCTATAGCCTCAAGGAATCGAATACAGGCCTTTCGTATACCTTTACGGCGCACAAACAGATTGCAGCACACGGTTTTCTCATTATCCCCTGCGACAAGAAGGCTTCCGGCTTACATACTTCATTTCATCTTGAGTCAACCGAAGGTGGAACACTCCTTCTACAGAATGCCAACGGTCAACAATCCGATATCATGGACTATCCTCCCATGATTGCTCCTAATATCGCATACGGGCGAGAAAAAGATGGAAATGGAGAATGGGGATGGGTGCTTACGCCTACACCGGGACACAAAAATCAAGGCGATCATACAGAGATTCTTCTGCCAAATCCGGAATTCAGCCTGACCGGCCGTGTTTTGAATGACCCAGCTACACTACATATCACAATGCCCGAAGGAGACTATCCTTCTGACACTCGTATCTATGTGACTACCGATGGTCTCGAGCCATCGCTTGAATCAGCTAAAGGTCGTGAGTTTACATTTGATATCACAACGACAACCGTTATCCGTGCCAAACTGATTTCAAAACAAGCTTTAAGCCCTCGTTCGGTTACTCATTCCTATATTTTCCACCCACGTGCAACAGAGCTTCCCATAGTTTCAATCGTTACCGACGCGGATTATCTCTATAGTGACGCAATGGGCATTCTTTCCTCGGCCAAGACTGGTGGGAAGAGTAACTATTCGTACGATTGGCGCCGACCATTGAATGTCGAGTATTTCGCCGCAACCGAGACGACAGGATGGTTCAATCAGGTTGGTGAAACCGCCATTTCGGGCATGAAGTCAAGAGACGAGAATCAGAAGAGTCTGAAACTGTATGCCCATAAGCGTTTCGGTCAGAAGCGCTTCAACGGAGCAATGTGGCCTGACAAACCGCAAATCGAGGAAGTAAAATCCTTCATACTTCGCAATGGTGGAGGCAATTCTTCTTCGTCTCGCATTAACGATGCTGTTGTACAAAAGCTTTTCGGCAATCATCTGTACAACATCGATTACCAGGAATATCGTCCGGCGATTCTTTATATCAATGGTCAATATCGAGGAGAATTCGGATTACGCGAACGTTCGAATAAGGATTATGTAGAAGCCAACTATCACGGATTGGAAGATATTGAAACCGCCACACAGGATTCCTATCTCCCCTCCTCTACCGAACGAAAAAATACATCATTCTCTACTTTATACGATCTCTACCAAAGCAAAAACGCGACCTACGAAGCCCTGTCGGAATTGATGGACGTCGAGAACTTCATGAATGTTATGATTGCCGAGATGTATGCCACCAATCATGACTATCCACACAATAATATCTCGATTTGGCGACCACGGACAGCTGATGGAAAATGGCGTTGGATATTGAAGGATCTTGATTTCTTCTCCTGGTTCTCTTCGACACCGGTTACTTTCAACATGTTCAAATACCTGATTGGCCCTGTTGCGAGCAATGATTTTGAATATTCTTTGGCAAAGCGCGCAAACACCATTCAATGTGCCAAAATATACCAGAAGATGATGTCGTTCGATGAGTTCCGCAACCCATTCATTGACGCATTCCAAACCTATCTTGGTGATTTTCTGAAACCCGAAGTGGCCTGTCATCTGATCGATAGCCTAAGTGAAGAGATCGATGCGGAAATATTCGATACCTATACTCTCTACGATTACAACCCCAACGAGTTTGCATACCGTATTCGCCATCTACGCCAACGATGTCAACAACGTCCGATGATCATTTATCAACAGATGGCTGATTTCTTTTCTCTGGGAACGGTTATCCCTATGACACTCACCCCCAATCATGCCGATGTCCGCATCAACGGAATCCGTCTGACCGAGGGCGACTTCGACGGCGCCGCCTTCTCGCACCGCCCTCTCCGACTCTCTTCCGGCGCACAGAACATCGGATGGAAGATGGAAACCTTCCATCGCGACAGCAAGGGAAACATGAAGAAGAACGACACGACAAAGAAGTTCGACGCTCCGGACATCGAGATCCTCCTCAAGGACTATGACAAGTGTGATTCCGTAGCTTTCTCGACCTTTGCCGTCTCCGAGTCGGACTTCGACATCCGGATACGTCAGCTGGGCATCGACGACCACAAGTGCCACGACTGGAGCGACGAGGCTCTCATCCAGATTCCGGAACCGCAATGCGCCTACCTCAACATCTCCGGCATCGACCGCCTGCCCGAATCGAAGGACGAAATGCTGAAGGCTCGCGTCCTCTTCTACGACGCTCAGGGCAACCGCTTCTCTAAACGGGCCTTCCTCAGCCTGCAGGGAGGTACCGATGCCAATCTCTATAAGAAGAATCTTGCCGTCGCCTTCTGCGACGACGAATGGTTGGGCGACCAGACGCCTGACATCGCTTTCGGCGACTGGGTCGTTCAGGACGAGTTCCATCTCAAGGCCTTCTACAACGATGCTTTCCGTGGTATTCCGGCCATCGCCTACAAGCTCTACAACCAGATGACCCTGTCTCTCGGCGAACAGGCCTATGCCTGGCAGAGAGGCCTAACGGACGAGGACCGTGCGAACGAGGAACTGAACGTCTTTGACGAGGCGCGTTGCTTCCCCGATGCCTTCCCTTGCGTCGTATATGTAAACGGAACCTACTACGGCACCTTCGCTTGGCAGCTCAGGAAGCAGAGACGAAACATGAACCAGACGAAGAACGTGGCCTCGCACATCCACCTCGACGGCACG
>JAZUEP010000008.1:0-30287 GCA_045640225.1 Bacteroidales bacterium
CGTCGGTCGTACCGCCCCAACCCTCGAGGTTGTTCATGCCCCACCAAGCGGTAAAGGCAGGACCGGCAGCAAAGGCCTTGGCCTCGTCATCGGTATAGTTGTATTGCACGAGCACCTTACGCCATACCTCTTCGAAACCCACAATCTGTAGCGGCATATTGATGCCGTGGAGGGCCATCCAGTCGATCTCCTCCTGCCAGCGATCCCAGTCCCAGAAAGGCATGGAATACGAGAAGGTGCAGTAGTTGAAGTCGTAACGCAGGGTGAGGTCCGTCTCGTGACGTTCCTTCTGCTCGACGCGTGGCAACGTGGCCGGCAGAGCTGCATGCATCTGGTTCCAGGTGAGCTGGATGCCACAGTAGTACTTCAGGTACCAGTTGAGGCCGACCGAGATGTTGACCCAGGTATTGCCGCGCAGTACGACCTTGGGACCGCGTTGGTCGAGTTCGAAGAAGTCGACGTCGCTACGTTGCTTTTCGATGACGAACTTGCGCGAGGCACCGGGATCGATGCGCTCCAGCAGGTTCTGAACAGGGTTGGCGGCGTGCAGCGAGGTGAGGCTGACTACCAGCACAAGGAGGGTAAGGAGAAAATGACGCATATAATTGATGTTTTATAATTGACTAAAGACCCATCCATACCTCGAGAGTATCGCCACGGACGATGTCGTCGTGCGTTAGCATCGTCCCGACGGGAGCACCGCTTCGGAGGCGGAGGCTGTCGACATGAATGGCCGAAGGCGAAGCACCATGGGCCAGGATACAGAAGTCCTTGCCCGACGGCAGATGGATGGTTGCGCTGCGGAAGGTAGGGCTGCCGATGGCATAGTCGGGCGTACCGGGGCAGACGGGATAGAAGCCCAGCGCCGAGAAGATATACCAGGCCGACATCTGTCCGGCATCGTCGTTGCCGGCCAGTCCGTCGGGCTCAGGGGCATATTCGCTCTGAAGGATGGCGCGGACACGTTCCTGCGTCTTGCGTTCGGCACCGGCATAGTTGTAGAGGTAGGCAATCTGATGCGATGGCTCGTTGCCATGCCAGTAGTGCCCAGTGTCGAACAGTGTGTCGAGACGGGCCACAAAGGCAGCTTCGCCGCCCATCAGTCTGATGAGGCCGGGCACGTCGTGCGGCACATACCACGTGTAATGACAGGGGCGGCCCTCGGTGATGTAGGGCTGGAACTTCCAGGGATCGCCGTTGACCCATTGCCCGTTGCTGTGACGGCCGTCTACCCAGCCCAGCGCGGGATTGTACACATTCTGATAATTACGCGCGCGAGCCGCAAGCGTCGCAGCGTCGTCGTCGTGGCCAAGGCGCTGTGCCAGCTGTCCGAGCAGGAAGTCGTCGTAGGCGTATTCGAGGGTACGCGAGGTCTGCTCGGCGGTGTGGAAGGCTTCGGTGATAGGCTCCTCGACAGGAATATAGCCGTACTTGAGGTAAGCCATCAGCGCACGGCGGCCTTTGCCTTCGGCGTAGTCCTCGTAATTGGCTGGCAGACGGAAGGCATTCTTGCGCGCAGCGGCATAGGCTTTCTGGATGTCGAAGTTGGTAACGCCCTTGATGTAGGCATCGGTGATGAGCGAGATGCAGTGGTCGCCGATCATCTCGCTGGTGTAGCTGTTCCAGCAGGGGAAGATGGGCAGCCAGCCACCATCGTCGTACTTATCGAGCAGCGACTGTACCATATTGCCGGCGCGCTCGGGATCGAGGAGGACGATGAGGGGATGAAGGGCGCGGTAGGTATCCCACATCGAGTAGTCGTCGTAGTAGGGGCGGGAAGACCCGGCGGAAGCACCGCCGGGAACGGGGGCGGAGCTGCCTGCTGGAGAAGCGGCGAGGGAGGGGCGGACGATGGCTTCGCTGCGGGTCATGCCGGCGGGCAGGGAGGGCTCGGGCGAAGGGCAGGAGATGCCGAAGCGGGGACGGGCGCCATCGACGTCGTTCATCTCGCGAGGGAGGAACGAAGCGTGGTAGAGGGCGGTGTAGAAGTTGCGAAGGGCCAATGTGTCGACCGTGTTGTCGTCCTTGCGGGCATCGACCTCAATGCGACCCAAGGTCTGCTTCCATGTATCGGCGAGGCGGCTGTGCATGCCGTCGAAATCCCAGTCTGGCGATTCGGCCGCAAGGTTGAGACGGGCGCCGTCGAGCGACGTGAACGACGTGGCAGCCTTGACAAGAATGGTTTCGCCTTGCTTCACCTTGAAGTGCAGATAAGCCGACGACTTATTGCCGATAGCTTCCGGCTGGCATACGGTATCCGCGTCGAGACAGGGACGATTGGCCGTGACCACCATGTGACCATCGAAGCCGGCATAGAGTCCCTTGCCCTGGTAGATGCGATGTACGGGATTGGTGGCCAGGATGGTGTCGCCCGCAATGCGAACCGAACCGTAACCCTCGTCGCTATTGGGGTTGACCACGATGTAAGCATCGCCGGACTGATGGAAGGTGAAGCGGAAAAGCGCCGTGCGCGACGTGCCGGTCATCTCGGCCGTGATGTCGTAATCTTCGAGTTCGACGCTATAATAGGCCGGGGTGCTCGTCTCGCGTTCGTGACTGAAGCGCGAGCCGCGTTCGATGGGGTCGGTAATCAGGCGACCCATCATGGGCATCAGCGTGAACGAGCCGTAGTCCTGCGTAGCGCCACCGACGATCCAATGGCTGGAGCGGAAGCCCTGTATCTCCTCGTCGGCATAATAGTAGGGCGAGATGCCCTTTTGCTCGGTATCCTCGGTCTGCGGCGTCCAGAAGTTCATACCGTGCGGGACGAGGACGGCCGGAATCAGCTGCCCCGGATCGTGCGCCATGTCATAGCCTGCCATGTCGCCGCGACGGCTGGTGTGTAGTGGCTTGGGCTTACGTGGCTCGCCGAGGAGTTCGGCCGCTGCGCTCGAGTAGTGAGCACCCGTACCGATCATCGGATCGACCCACTGCAGCAGCCCCGGATCGGACGATTGGGACGTAGGATTGCAGGCCGTCAGTCCCCCTATGAGGCCGACAGCGAGCGCAAGATAATTATGTCGATGAGATGTAATCATGGGTTTCGGAATTGATGAAGTGAGAAAGTAGAGAACCAGAGAAGATCAGAATGCCTGAGCCGCAGCATCGGCGTCGAACACCTGACGATCCGGCGACGTATGCTCGGGGTAGGTAATGTCCGATAGCTGATAGTCCTTCACGTCGTCGAGGACGATGGCGGGACGGAAATCCGAGTCGGCAAGCTTCAGCGTGATGTTGCTGAGGCGGATGCCGTTGATGTGGCGAAGATAGAAGGCCCAGGACGGCAGTTCGCCATACATCGAGAACTCGGGATAGCTCTGTGCGGCCTCGTTGACATCCTTCGCACGGTAGAGGCCTACGTAGGCAATGCCTCGGGTAGCGCGGCCAGGATAGGTGAGGGTGATGTCCTCGAGTACGACGTTCTCGACATCGCGTCCCGGGAGGCCGGCGATGCTGCTGGGCCAGGGATTGTGGAAGTAGTTGACTTCGGGGCCTCGTAGGTCATACGCCTCATCCGGGCGACCGAAGGGAACCGTAGCCGTCAGGTTGCGAATCGTGATGTTGCGGCAGATGCCGGGGCGGTCGTCGTGTCGGGCACCGAGGCAGATGAACAGCGGATTGCCGGTATTGTGGGCCGTGATGCGGTCGACGGTGATGTTGTCGAGGATGCCGCCATCGACGGTCTCGAGGGCGATGGCCGAACGGAACGTGTCGTGGACGGTGATGTCTGAGATACGGATGTTGCGGAAGCCACCATACGAAGCGCTGCCGCACTTGACGGCACTGGCACTCGAAACGATCTGGCAGTTGCGTATCGTGATGTCGTCGCAGCAGGCGTCCGGGTCATCGCTCTTCAGGCAAATGCCGTCGTCGGCTGCGTTGATGTCGCAATCGGTGATCAGCGCATGGCGGCAGTCGTTCAGGTCGATGCCGTCGTTGTTCCAGTAGGCGCGGTTGAATACGGTGACGCCGCATATGTGGATGTTGTCGGACTTGTGCATCGACAGTCCCCATCCCGCGCTGTTACGCAGGGTGACGCCGCTGATGGCAATGGCGCGACAATGGTCGAGGAACATCAGCTTGGGGCGGGTGGTAGGCCGCATACGACGCTGATTGTACGCCGGATCGAGGCGCTCGCCCGTGTGGTGCAGGCTGTCGATGGCGAGAGCCAGGTCGAGGCCTTGTCCGTCGATTGTACCCTGGCCGCAGATCCGGATGTTCTCGGCGTCTTCGGCCACAAAGAGGCCGAGGTGTATGTCTTCGTCTCCGCGAGCACCGACGGCTGCGGGACGGTCATAGTCGTAGGGATTGGTCGAACCGAGGATCGTAGCCTCGGCATCAAGCTGCAGCGTGACGTTCGACCGGAGGGTGATGAGGCCCGTGAGGTAACGCCCCGGACCAAATCGGAGCACGCCGCCCTGGGGCAGGGCCGACAGCGAATCGATGGCGTGTTGTATGGCTTGTGTATTCAGGCTTAACCCATCGCCCATGATGCCACACTGGCTGGCTTCGGCCGTTGGCGTAACGGCGGTCTCGTTGACGATGGTCTCGAAGATTTCGGGTTTGTCGAGGTTGATCATGTCGGCTCCGCAACGGAGGGCCTGCCGGTAGTCTTCGGCACTCTCGCCCTGAGCGGCAACCATGATGCGGATGCCGTGGCTGTGGCAGAAGTCGATGAACGTAGGCGTGACGAATTGGACGTGTGTCTCGACGATGGCAGGCTGGCATATCTGCATCCAATACTGCAACCGCTCGATGTCATTGGCGTTGACCTTCACCTTCATCTCAGGGGCGATGGCCAGAAAGTCGCGCAGCATCTGCTCCTTGCCGAACCAGAAGAACGAACGGTCGGCGAATCCTTTCTGCCGTACCATCGTGACGAGTTGCTGCAGGTCGCCGTCCTTCACGTCGAAGTAAACCAGCGCACGGTCGCGCAAGCCGTCGAGCATCGAGGCAATCGTTGGGACGTGTAGCCCACGGAATTCGGGCGCGAACCACTGGCCGGCGTCGAGTGTGTCGATATCGGCTGACAGCCAGTCGCCGATGATGCCCGAACCATTGGTTGTGCGGTCGAGTTCGGCATCGTGCAGGTTATAGAGCACGCCATCGCGGCTGGTGCGTACATCCACCTCGATCCAGTCGGCTCCATGCACCAGTGCCGAGTCGGCCGAGGGCAGCGTATTCTCGGGTGCCAACGCATTGGCTCCGCGATGCACTACGACCTCAATACGACGAACTGCATCGATGCTCTCGGCCTCGGGTTGAGGGCGCGAAGTGCATGATGCAAGGGCAAGAAGCGATGATAGCAGAAAGACGGATGTAGAGTTAGTCATTGGTAATAGAGTAAAAATAGGTATCGCACGACACGCGTGCGATACCTATTAAATTTACACGGGATCAATAGCCAGCGTTCTGGCTCCAGCTCTCGTTCAAGTCGAGGTCGCCCTTCTTGATAGGGAAGATACGACGGGTCTTGTCGAAGTTAGCGTTAGGATTGTTCTTGTAGTGAGGGAACCACTCGTCCTCGTAGTGACCGAAGCGGATCATGTCGTTACGACGCCAGAGCTCGTCGAAGAACTCACGGCCACGCTCCTCGTAGATGTCGTCGAGGGTAGCCTCGGCGGTGAGGAGGTCAGAGGTCTGGGCATAAGTGCGGATCTGGTTGACGAGGTCCTTGGCACCGCCCTTGCCGCTACGAACGAGGGCCTCGGCCTTCATCAGCAGTACGTCGGCGAAACGGAAGATAGGAACGTCGTTCGACTGGTTACGGCCATTCGAGTAATCGTTGTTGCACATGAACCACTTAGACGAACGATAGCCCTGACGCCAGCCCTCGAGATCGTCGAGGACGTCGACCGAAGCAACTTCACCACGGAGGTTGATATCCTTTGTGAAGACAAGAGGATTGCCATCGCGATCGATAACCTTCACGTCGGTTGGAACGAGCGACTGAGGATCGTAGACGTAAACCTGACCATTGGCAGGGTTGTGATCTTTATCTTCCAGACCGATTACCATCCAGTTACGCTGGTCGCCAGCGAGGTGGAAACGATCGCTTGCCTCAGGGGTAAGGGTCATGTATGCACCGCCCGAGTTGTTGAGGAACTCGCCGAACATCGAAGGATCGAGCTTCTTGACGTCCTTGTAGACGTGCGAACGACCCCACTGCATGCCCTGAGCTACGTTGGTGTCATACTCCATGGCGTAGATGAAGTCCTTGACAGTACCGGCCTTGACGCGCTGGGTGTTGTCCCAGTTGAACTTGAAGCGGTATTCGTCAGGACCGAGATCGAACTTGCCAGCGCCGATGAGGGCGTCGCAGAGCGCGATACAAGCATCGAGCTTCTCGTTCTTGGCAGTAGCAGCATCGTACTGCTCGACGGCAGGAGCGGTATAGACAGGCCAGTTGATGTAGAGCTTGGCCAGCAGCGCCTGAGCCATGTACTTGGTAGGCTTGCCGTAATACTCGCCGAATACGTCGGTTGGGAGCTTGTCGATGATGTCGAGCAGCTCGCTCTCGATATACTTGGCAACCTCAGGACGAGCCACGCGGTTGTCGTCAGGCAGGTTGTGGGCCTCGAGGTAAGCAAAGTCGGCAATAGGCACGTCGCCCCACATATCCATCATCAGGAAGGTATGGAATGCACGCATAGCGCGAGCCAGGGCCTTCACCTCGTCAGTAGCGTCGGAGGTAGCGATGTCCTGAGCGGCAACATTGGCACGGCCAAGGTCCTCCATCCAGTCGAGGACGGCATCCTCGTAGCTGTAGTTGTGATAGGCTGAGTGTGCATAGGTATAGCCGTCAACCCAGTTGCCCGAATAGGCCAGCGAGGTATACTCGTCGGACGACAGGCAGGTAGCCTCCATGTAACGGCGACCGAGCGTGCCACGGAAACGGGTGTAGAGGTCGTTCATCGTAGCATTCGATGCCGCAGGAGAGCCTGGAATCTGGGTGTACTGTGAGTCGACAGTAACATCCAAATCCGTGCAGCTGGCAAAAGCCAATGCAAGAATGCCAGCCGAAAGAATCGATTTATTTGTTTTCATAATCGCGGAGTCAAATTTAGAAGTTAATCTTAGCACCTACCATGATAGTGCGTGTGTGAGGATAAGTCTTCCAGCGGTAGTCAACACCAGGATCAATGCCACCAAGGTTAACCTCTGGGTCGAGACCCTTGTAGTTGGTGATGGTGAAGACGTTGTTGATGGTGGTGTAGAGCTGGAGGTTCTGGATCCAACCATTGAAGTTCTTGAAGGTATAGCCTACAGAGAGGCTCTGGAGACGGATGTAGTTGCCGCTCTCGATGAACTTGTCTGATGGAACGTTCGAACCGGTATCCTTAGGATCGCGGTCGGTGATGAACTCCTTGAGCACGTTCTTGCCGCCGGCGAAGAAGTCAGGAGCGGTGTAGTGAGCGCGGAGGCCGTTGTAGACGTCGTGGCCGAATACGCCGGTGAAGAACATCGAAGCATTCCAGTTCTTGTAGTTGAAGGTGTTGTTCCAACCTACGTTGAGCTTAGGCTGAGCACAGCCAGTGATGGTGCGGTCCTTGTACTCTGGGTCGGTGGTGGTGCCGCCGTCGCGGTTGCCGTTCTCGTCGCGAGTGTAGTAGACCGAGATGCCGTCAGCATTGACGCCTGCCCACTCGTAGGTGTAGAAGGTACCGAGAGGCTCGCCCTCGATGACGCGCTGTGTCCAACCGTTGGCCGAAACGCCTGCAACCATTGGGTCGCCCTGCGAGAAGGTCGAAGTCTTGTACTTGTCGTTCGACAGTCGGTCGACGGTGTTCGAGTTGTGCGAGAGGTTGAGCGTGGTGTTCCAGGTGAAGTTCTTGGTCTGGACAGGAGTAGCGTTGACCGAGAACTCGACACCGACATTGGTGATCTCGCCTACGTTAGCCGAGATAGAGTTGAATGGGTAGGTGTACGACGATACAGGATAATCCCAGATCAGGTCGTTGGTCTTCTTGTTGTAGAACTCGATGCTACCTGACAGACGGCCCTGGAGCAAACCATAGTCGAGGCCGATGTTGAACATGCCGGTCGACTCCCACTTCAGGTCAGGGTTGGCAAGCTTGGTAGCGCTGAGGGTTACGTAGCCGTCCATGACGTTGCCGGTCGAACCATAGGTAGCTACCGGAGTGTATGCGCCGAAGCCCATGGCGTTACCCGATACACCGTAGCCGAGACGGAGCTTCAAGGTGTCGAACAGCTTCTGGTCCTTCATGAATTCCTCCTCGGTGATGTTCCAAGCAACAGATACCGATGGGAAGGTGCCCCAACGCTGCTCCTTGCCGAATACCGACGAACCATCGCGACGGATAGTTGCCTGCAGCATGTACTTCGAGTTGAAAGAGTAGCTGGCACGACCGTAGAACGAGATGTTGCGGATGGTCTGGATCGAGCCTGACTCAACCCACTTCATGCCGTTCTTCATCTCGCCGGCGTAGGTGAGGTTGTTCCAGCCGAGCTGGTCGTCGAAGAAGTTGTTGACGCGAAGGCCGAAACCGTCGTTGTTCACGTTCTCCTCCCACGAGTAACCTACCATCAAGCCTACCTTGTTCTTGCCGAAGGTAGCATCGTAGTTGCCGTAGGTCTCGAAGGTCTGGCTGTGGCCGAAGTAGGTGCTGCGGTGAGCTACACCATTGAACTCAGGGCTGCAAAGGCCATTCTTGTCGATAATCTGCGTGTAGTGCGAATCGTAGCCGCTGAAGGTGCGCTGGTGATTGTTGTACGAGTAGTTGGTGTTCCAGGTCAGGCCTTCCATAAGGTTGACCGTAGCCTTGGCGATGAACTGCAGGCGCTTCCACTCGGTCTGCGACTTGTCCTCGACGATCAGCGACATTGGGTTGTAGTTGTTCGAACCGTCGCCGTGCGACCAGTCGCCGTCAGCCTGACGTACTGGCAGGGTTGGGTTGAAGTAGTTCATAGCATCGAGAACCGAAGCACCCTCGTCGCCCATTGGCACGCCGACGCTCTTGCCGGTCATGCCGTTGATGCCGGCGCTGATCTCGACGCGGTCCTTCAGGATCTTGGTGGTGATGAGCGAACGTACGTTGGCACGCTCGTTCTTCGAGCCGACGACGACGCCCTCACGGTTGATGAGGCTCATCGAAGCCATGTAGGTAGTCTTCTGCGAACCGCCGTTGATCGAGATGTTGTGGCTGTGGCTCACAGCGCTCTGCAGAACCTCCTTCTGCCAGTCGGTGCTTGCGCCGCCGTCGTAGGCATAGTCAGGGCGATTCTTCTTGTAGTACGAGCGGATATCCTCGGCGCTTGCCATGTCGAGGGTCTTCAGGGCATCGTCGAATGCGACATAGCCCGAGTAGTTGACGTTGACGCGCTCCTGGTCCTTCTTGCCCTTCTTGGTGGTGATGATGATCACACCGTTGGCAGCCTTCGAACCATAGATGGCGGTAGCGGTAGCATCGCGCAGAACGTCGATTGACTCGATATCGTCAGGTGCAACCATCGAGATGTCGACACCAGGAATACCGTCGATAACATAATAAGGTGACATAGCGCCACCACGCAGAGACGAAGCACCACGCAGCGTCATGCTTGGCGAGCCGTTAGGGTCGCCCGTAGTGGTGACGACGAGACCTGCCACCTTGCCCTGCAGCATCGAGGCTGCGTCCGAGAAGACACCCGTGTTGAGGTCCTTCGACTTAACGGTGGTGATCGAAGAGGTCAGGTCCTTGCGCTGCATCGAACCGTAACCGATGACTACTACGTCTTCGAGAAGCTCAGAATCCTCCTCGAGGGTGACATTCAGCTTGGTGCCGTTGGCAACGACCTCCTTGCTCGAATAGCCGATGAATGAGAAAACGAGGGTGCGGCCCTTGGCAACGTTCAGGGTGAAGTTGCCGTCGATGTCGGTCATGGTGCCGTTGGTCGTGCCCTGCTCAACAATGTTCACACCTGCCAGAGGCTCGCCCAAGTTGTCGACGACGGTACCTTTGACCGTCTGAGTCTGGGCATAGGCCAATGTGCAGCTCATCAGGGCTACGGCGCTCATGGCCGCGGTCCTAGTTGTAATGCATTGAACTATTGACATAAAATTTGGGGTTAAAAAAATAAGTAAGTTAGATTGTTGTAGTTTGTTCGTGTCATGATCGGGCCTGCATGCGGCCCTGAGGGTTTTACTTCACCAGGATCTTACGACCCTCGCCGAAGTAAATGCCGGGAGCCGAAGCCTCAGTACGGATGCGGCCCGAAAGGTCGTACAGGCGGGAGTCTGTCACAGCGTCGGCGTCGATGCGCTCAATGCCCTCGGCCTGCAGCAGTTCGAGCATCTGTGCAGCATAGCGCTTGCCGAACTCGCGGTATCCTTCGGCCGAGAAGTGCCATGCGTCGACACCATTGCCCGGCAAGCCTTCGGCCGAGATGATGTAGGCGTTAGGCATGATCTCGGTCAGCTTGGGCAGCGCTGCCACGTTGTGCCACGAGCATCCACCACCCATGTCGGCATACAGCGTCTCACCGGCCAGCAGCGGAGTCTCCTCGGGACGGATGCCCAGGTAGTAGCACAGACGCTGGTGAACCTTCTTCACCTTCTCGGCCCAGTCGGCCTGTCCGTTGTTCGACTCGCCCTGATGCAGCAAGATGCCCTTGATGACGCCCACTTCCTGCGCCTTCTTGCCCATCTCGACCAGGCGACCCAGCGGATCGTTGTCGTACTGTGCGCAGTAGTTCTGGAACCATCCGGCCTCGCCGGCGATGTAGGCATCCTTGTATTCCTCCATGAACAGCTCGATCTTGGCACCGCCCACGGCTACGTTGATCACGCCTACGGTGACGTCGTCAGGCAGCTGCTCGACCAGCGTGCGGCCGAAGTAGTCGGCAGGGGTCAGGCCCGTGCCCTGGCGGCAGAGTGGGGGAGTGGCGGTGTACCATTCGCCCTTGGTGCGCTTGGGCGAGCTGAAGTCGACGGCTGCCATCATCCTGAAGCGCTCCGGCACGTTCTCGTAGTCCTGCGCCTCGGCAGGGGCATTGCCCTCCATGTTCGACTGGCCGAAGCACAGGTATACATGGAAGTTCGGATCGCCCTGCTCGGCCAGCGGATACTCGTCGGGTATCTCGGGCTCCTTGATTTCGGGGGTCGTATCGCTGTCGCTGTCCACGATGGTGATGGTGTGCTGGTGCCAGCCGGGTTTGCCCCATCCGCGGGTAGTATTCTCGCTGAAGTCGCCGTTCTGAACACAGTTAACGCCCACGTTGTCGCACTTCAGTACGATGTCGTCCATATAGATGGCTCCGTTGAGCGCACCGAAGACGAACTGCAGTCGGTCGTGCGGAAACTGGGCGTTGAAGTGCCACGTGTAGGTCTGCCACTCGGTGGTGAGACGGGGCGACTCGCAGTACTGCACGTCGGCGCTGCCTCCCCACTGGTCGCGGTTCTCGCTGCTGTTGTTGATAGGCCAGAAGCCGAACTCTACGCCCTGCTGCGTACTCTTCAGCTTGGCCGTGAGCGTGTAGGCCTCGCCCTGCACCATAGGTGCCGAGAGGTCGTAGTAGCTCTGGTAATCCCAGATGTTGCTTTGTGCGCTGGTGGTGGTAAACTTGATGCAGAGGTTCTGCTCCTGTGCCTCGACGGTAAGGACTGACGCCATGGCAAGCGCCAGAAGGATGTGTTTGTGATTCATGTCTGGTGATAAAAATTACGCGCAAAGATAGTGAAAAGTCCGCATTGCGCAAAACTTTTGGTCCGAACTTTGTCCTACATGCGTGTGCGAATTAATTATTGTAGGATAAATGTAAACCATGTGTGCCAAATCCGGAGGCCTGTAGAGCCTCCTTGGAGCGTGTTTTGTTTCCTTCGCTTGTCGATACAGCTCCGTCGGAGTAGGGTCCTGATCCGCAGTCTGCCATTGCAAAGCCGATGCGACAAATCCGAGCCTCAGAGGCAAAAAAGCCGTAAGACGGGCATAAAGTTTGTCAAAAGTCTTTGTCCCACATCGGAAAATACATATCTTTGCGCGTGAAACAAATCATGCACGCGATGAAATACTTTCTGCAACTTCTTCTCATCCTCGTTCCGGCCCTCGCCTGGGGGCAGCAGCGACCGCTTACCGACTGGGTCGACCCTCGTATCGGTACGGGCGATCATGGCCACGTCTTTGTGGGCGCCCATGTGCCGCAGGGAATGGTCAACGTCGGTCCGACACAGATCGAGACGGGATGGGACTGGTGTTCGGGCTATCACGAGTCGGGCGACAGCATCGTGGGCTTCGGTCATCTGCACCTCAGCGGCACGGGCTGTTCCGATCTGGGCGACGTGGCGCTGATGCCATCGGTCGACGCCTTGATTGCCGATCCTTCGGCCCTCTGGACCCTCGACCAGGAGGCGCGTAAGGACCGTTCGCGACAGCTGCTGGCCTCGCCTTATAGTCATCAGGCCGAGGAGGTGCGTCCCGGCTACTACAGCGTCGTGTTGGGGCGTGACAGCGTGCGGGCCGAGATGACCGCCACCGAGCGCGTAGCCCTCCATCGCTATACCTATCCCGGCCGGCAGGGCAGGGTGACCATCGACCTGCTCAATGCCGTAGGCGACAACCTGCGCACATCGCGCCTCTATCGGGTGGACGACCATACGCTGGCCGGCTTCCGTATCAGCCGCGGATGGGCCGGATGGCAGCAGGTATTCTTCCGTATCGAATTTTCCGAACCTTTCGAGGCTCAGACCGCGACGCTGTCCGGACCCGGCGTGGAGTATCCCGCCATCGCGACGTTCGGCTTCGCATTGCCTGCCAGCCGTCAGCTGCTGGTCAAGGTAGCGCTATCGCCCGTCAGCGAATACAATGCATCGCTCAATATGGCGGCCGAACTGCCGGCATGGGACTTCGCCCAGACGCGCCTTGCCGCCCTCGACGCCTGGGAGCAGCAGCTGCATCGCATCGAGGCTACGTTCGACACCGAGCGCGAGGCCCGCATCTTCTATACCGCCATGTATCACTTCCTGATGGCGCCCCAGACATGGAGCGACGTCAACGGCGACTACATGGGCAGCGATCAGGTAGCGCGCTACCACAATCCGATGGCCGATGCCACGGCCCCCATCGTGCGCAACTACACCACGTGGTCGCTGTGGGACACCTATCGTGCGGCGCATCCGCTGGCAACCCTTGTGATGCCCGACCGCCTGACCGATTACGCCCTCTCGATGCTGCGTATCAACCGCGAGCAGGGCGAACTGCCCGTCTGGCACCTGATGAGCAACGAGACTTATTGCATGGTGGGTTGTCCGGCCGTTCCGGTGCTGGCCGACCTTTGTCTGAAGGGCGTCCAGGGCTTCGACCTTCGCGAGGCATTCGCAGCGATGAAGCAGAGCCTTCTGAAGGACAATCGCTCGCTCGACTGGATGAAGTCGCTGGGCTACGTGCCCTACGATCGCGGTGACTGGGAGCCTGTGGCCAAGAGCCTCGAGTATTATCTGGCCGACTGGAGTGCAGCCCGTGTTGCCGGTATGCTTGCACATTCGGGCGACGCCCGTGCCGACAGCGCGTACCTGGCCGATTCGGTGTATTTCCACCAGCGTTCGATGGGGTACAAGCGTCTGTTCGATCCGGAACTGCAATGTATGCGTGCGCTCGACGTCCGCGGAAATTTCCGACCTCGCGACGGCTTCAATCCCTGCCATCAGACAGGCGATTACACCGAGGGCAATCCGTGGCAGTACACCTGGCTTGTGCCGCACGATGTCCACGGCCTGGTGAGCTGCTTCCCGTCCGAGCGCGACTTCACCGAGCGCCTCGACTCGCTGTTCCTCGCTTCGAGCGAGCTCAATGCCGAAGCTAACCCCGACATCACGGGTCTCATCGGGCAATATGCGCATGGCAATGAGCCCAGCCATCATGTCATCTACCTCTACAACTACGTCGGACAGCCCTGGAAGGCTGCACGTCGCCTGCGCCAGGTGATGGACGAGCTCTACGACGATGCGCCGGCCGGTCTGTGCGGCAACGAGGACGTCGGTCAGATGTCGGCCTGGTATCTGCTGTCGGCGATGGGCCTCTATCAGGTTGAGCCATGCGGCGGACGCTACCTATTGGGCTCGCCCATCGTGCGCGACGCTGTCCTACGCGTCGGAGGGGGTCGCACCTTCAGCATACGCACCATCAACAACAGTCGGAACAACATCTACGTTCAGCGCGTCACCCTCAACGGCCGCGATTATCCTTACGGGTATGTAGATTACAAGGATATCGTCGCTGGAGGCGAACTTGTATTCCATATGGGACGTCGACCGAGTAAGTGGGCCACCGCCGAAGCGTATCGCCCTTGATCTGCGCCGTCCGACGTCCCTCCGTGAATGCCGCGAGCACATCCGGCTTCGTCCGACGTCCTTCCGTGAATGCCGCGAGCATATCCGACTCCGTCCGACATCCCTCCGTCGTTGCCGCGAGCACATCCGACTCCGTCCGACGTCCCTCCGTGAATGCCGCGAGCACATCCGACTCCGTCCGATGTCCTTCCGTCAACGCCGCGAAGCCTTCGTACGACGATGAAACTCCTTCCGTAACCGCAGTAAACATGTCATACAGCAACAAGATACTTTCCGCAATCGTAGCAAGCCTCCTGACGACGTCGGCCATCGCCGAGCGTCCCACGGAGCGATGTTTTACGAGTCAGGCCATCGAGCAGCAGATCACGGCGATGCGCGATAAGCTGGTGGGCGTCGATCCGCAACTCTGGACGATGTTCGAACAATGTTTTCCCAACACCCTCGACACCACCGTGCGCTATCGCATCGACGAGAATGGCGACGACGATACGTTCGTGATTACGGGCGACATCGAGGCTATGTGGCTGCGTGATAGCGGAGCACAGGTCTGGCCCTACTTGCCTTATATGACGACCGACGAAACCCTGCGCCGCATGGTGCGAGGCGTCATACGCCGACAATTGGCCTGTATCTGCATCGATCCCTACGCCAACGCCTTCAATATCGGCCCTACCGGCAGCCCCTGGCAGAGCGACTACACCCAGATGTTGCCCGAGCTGCACGAACGTAAGTACGAAATCGACTCGCTGTGCTATCCCGTACGCCTGGCCTACGAGTACTGGCTCCTGACGGGCGATGCCTCGATCTTCGACGAGCGCTGGCTGCGGGCCATCGGCCTCATACTCGACACCTTTGCCGAGCAGCAGCGTCGCGGGGGCAACGTCACCTCGTACCGCTTCAGCCGCACCACTCACGCCCTGCACGATACGCAATCCAACTGGGGCTACGGCCATCCGGTAGCGGCCTGCGGACTGATTGCCAGCTCGTTCCGACCCAGCGACGACAGTACGATCTTCCCCTTCCTGGTGCCCAGCAACTTCTTTGCCGTCAGCATCCTGCGCAAGGCGGCCCGCATCCTTTCCGAAGTCAATCACGACTTGGTACAAGCCACGCGCTGCACACAGATGGCCGACGAGGTCGAGGCTGCACTCCGTACCTATGCCATGGTCGAGCACCCCGATTACGGCCTGGTCTATGCCTACGAAGTGGACGGCCGCGGTTCGCACCTGCTGATGGACGATGCCAATGCGCCCAGCCTCCTGTCGCTGCCTTATCTGACCGAGATGCCGGCAACGAACCCCATCTATCAGAACACACGTCGCATGGTGCTGAGCCGGCAGAACCCCTACTACTTCGAAGGTTCGGCCGCCAGCGGTATCGGCAGTCCTCACACGGGCTACGACATGGTGTGGCCCATGAGCATCATCATGCGCGCCCTGACGTCCACCTCGCGCCAGGAGCAGGAGGAGTGTCTGGCCGTGCTGATGTCCACCCACGCCGATACGGGCATGATGCACGAGGCGTTCGACAAGGATAATCCCGCACAGTTCACCCGCTCGTGGTTCGCCTGGGCCAACACCCTTTTCGGCGAGCTGGTGATCAGGATGTACGGCGAGCCGTGAAACGTGAAACCCTAACCCCAACCTCAAACAATCATGTTGGAAACCTATATCCGTCCTACCGACTACAAGCGATTCCCATCGCCCTGTTACATACTCGAGGAGCGTCTGTTGCGTCGTAACCTCGACCTTATCCGTGGCGTAGCCGAGAAGGCTGGCGTCGAGATCATCCTGGCTTTCAAGGCCTATGCGCTCTGGAAGACGTTCCCCATCTTCCGCGAATACATCAGCCACACCACGGCTTCGTCGCCTTCCGAGGCACGGCTGGCCTACGAGGAGTTCGGCACCAAGGCACACACCTTCAGCCCTGCTTACGACGATGACAACATTGACACCATATTGCGCTGCTCGAGCCACATCTCGTTCAATTCGCTCACGCAGTTCCAGCGCTATGGCGAACGTGCCGTAGCAGCCGGCGTCAGCTGCGGCATCCGTGTCAATCCCGAGTACAGCGAGATCGAGACGGCCCTGTACAATCCCTGTGCGCCCGGTTCGCGCTTCGGCATTCTGGCCGACGACCTCCCGGAGCGTCTGCCCGAGGGAATCGAAGGCTTCCACTGCCATTGCCATTGCGAGGACGACTCGTACACCCTCGAGCGTACCCTCGAACACCTCGAGGACAAGTTCGCACGCTGGTTCCCGCAGATCAAGTGGCTCAACCTGGGCGGCGGTCATCTGATGACGCGTCAGGACTACGATACGGCTCACCTCATCAGCCTGCTGCGCACCCTTCGCCATCGTTATCCATGGTTGCAGATTATCCTCGAGCCCGGTAGCGCCTTCGGATGGCAGACCGGTCCGTTGCTCAGCCAGGTGGTCGACGTAGTCGAGAACCACGGCATCCGTACGGCCATCCTCAACGTGTCGTTTGCCTGCCACATGCCCGATTGCCTTGAGATGCCCTATCAGCCGGCCGTCCGCGACGCCGAGTCGTTGCCACTCGAGGCTGCCGATGCCGTGGCGCGCGATCACGGCGTGGTCAACGACGACCAGGGACGTGGCTACATCTACCGTCTGGGCGGCAATTCGTGCCTCAGCGGCGACTTCCTGGGCTCATGGCGCTTCGACCACGAGCTGCAGATCGGCGAGTATGTCCTCTTTGAGGATATGCTGCACTACACCACCGTCAAGACGCATACCTTCAACGGCATCTCGCATCCGGCCATTGCCCTGCATCGCACCGATGGCACGATCGACGTCCTCCGCCAGTATGGCTACGAGGATTACCGCGACCGTATGGACTAATCAGACAACAATGCATAAAAAAACGTACTAATCATGAATAAGTCAATTCTTTGCGCCACGATGGCGTTGGCCATCGCTACGGCAGCACAGGCCGCCGAGCCTCTCACCGTCGAGGCTGTTCGTGGCGGACAATACCGCGGCAAGAGCGTGCCAGCCTTCCGCAGCACCGCCGACGGCAAGCACTACACGGCGCTGACCGCCGACGGCCGTTCCATCGTCAAGTATCAGTATAGCAACGGCGCCGCCGTCGATACCCTGCTCAGCCTCGACAAGGTCAAGCCTGAGGAAGGACTGGATGTCAGCAAGCTGCGACTCAGCGGCTACGAGCTGTCGGCCGACGAGGAACGCCTCCTCGTATGGGGCAATCCCGAATCGGTCTATCGCCGTTCGTTCAAGGCCGATTACTATTACTTCGTCATCGAGGCCGGCGGCGTACGTCGTCAGACCTTCAAGCGCCTGACCGAGGGTAAGGTCCAGGCCGTGACTATGGCGCCCGATGGCCGTCAGATGGTCTTCATGCGCGACAACGACCTCTATTACGTCCGCGTGATGTCGGCCGGCATCGATCTGGCCGAGCGTCAGGTCACCAACGACGGCGAGCGCAACAAGATCATCAATGGTGTGCCCGACTGGGTGTACGAGGAGGAGTTCGGCATGGATCGTGCCATCGCTTGGAGCCCCGATTCGAAAGTCTTCTGCTTCCTGAAGTGGGACGAGACGGCCGTCCGCGAGTATTGGCTGCCTACCTATCGCGGCCAGGCACCCGAGTATCCGCAGTACGAGCTCTATCCCGGCCAGTATACCTACAAGTATCCAGTGGCCGGCGAGGTGAATTCGACGGTAACTGCCTGGTCGTACGACGTATACACCAAGAAAGCCAATCAGCTGAAGGTGCCCGTCGATGCCGATGGCTACATTCCACGCATCCAGTTCACCAAGGACGCTTCGAAGCTCGCTGTCGTCACCCTCAACCGTCTGCAGAACCTGTTGTCGCTCTATACCGTCAATCCACAGAGCGGCGTGGCCAAGCTCATCCTCGAGGATCGTAACGACCAGTACATCGCCGAGGAGGATCTCGATGCCATCCAGTTCGACGAGCAGGGCTTCACCTTTGCCAGCGAGCGTTCGGGCTGGCGTCATCTCTATTACTACAATATGCTGGGCCAGCTGCAGCGTCAGATCACCAAGGGCGAGTTCGACGTGACCGGCATCTATGGCTACGATCCTGCCACCAAGAGTGCCTACATCCAGACGGCTTACGTCGGACAGGGTTCGGCACAGCCATCGGCCATCACCCGTGGTATCTACAAGGTCGACGCCAAGGGCCAGATGTTGCCATTGTTCAATGGAGGTCGCGACGGAGCCGGTTGCCGTGGTACGCATTCGGCAGCCTTCAGCCGTGGCTTTATTTACATGCAGCATTACTATAGTGATGCCGAGACGCCGACGCGCGTTACCCTCGAGACGGTCAAGGACCTGAAGCAGCTGAAGGTGATGGAGGACAACGCCGAGTTGCGTCAGCAGCTGGCAGGCCAGCCGCGTCGCGAGTTCTTCCAGATGAAGACCGAGCGTGGCGATGTGCTCAATGGTTACGTGATCCGTCCGGCACAATCGGGTGCGCGTCCTTGTGTCGTCGAGCAGTACTCGGGCCCAGGTTCGCAGCAGGTGCTCGACCGTTGGGAGTTCGGCTTCCCGATGTATCTGGTGCAGGAGGGCTTCGTGGCCCTTACGGTCGACGGTCGCGGAACAGGCGGCCGTGGTGCCAAGTGGGAGCGCCAGACCTATTGCGAGCTGGGTGTACGCGAGGCTGAGGACCAGCTTTCGGCTGGCCGTTATGCTGCATCGCTGCCTTATGTCGACGGCAAGCGCGTGGGTATCTGGGGCTGGAGCTTCGGTGGCTATAATACGCTGATGACCATGTGTGCCGGCAACGACGTCTATAAGGCTGGCGTGGCTGTAGCTCCGGTCACCGACTGGAAGTTCTACGACACGGTCTATGCCGAGCGTTACATGCGCACACCACAGCAGAATGCCGATGGCTACCGTAAGGCTTCGGTACTTACTCGTGCCCAGAACCTCAAGGGTCAGCTGCTCATCGTCACCGGTACGGCCGACGACAACGTACATCCGCAGAATACCTACGAGGTAGCCGAGCTGTTCGTGCAGAACGACCTCGACTTCGACATGATGACCTACACCAACCGTAACCACTTCATCACGGGCGGTAAGTCCAATCCGCACATCTACAAGAAGGTCTGCTCGTACTTCAAGAAGAATCTGTAAGGCAACTTTCCCTGTCTCAGTTGAAATAAAGTAAGGCCGGAAACCCTGCGATCAGCCATGGTGTTGCTGACGTCGGGTTTCCGGCCTTTGCTGTAGGTCTCCGGGTGGGGAGGTGATGTATTACTTCTTGATCGCCTTGCCCTGCTGCAGGGAGTGAGGAGCCTGTGTGCCTCGCTGACCGCCTCGCATCTGAGCGCCGCCCATCGGCATGGCTGGTGCCTGCTCGTTGGCCTTCTCGAGATACTCGATGTACAGGTTGTCGCCCAGTACCTTACGTAGCTGCTGACGGCCCTCCTTCTTCAGGTTGGCCAGCTGCTGTACCATGGCGTCGCGCTGCTCACGGTTCATGCGCTGACCTTCGGTAGCACGCTTGTTGACCAGCGCCTTGACCTGCTCGGTATACTTGGCGTTGATCATCTCGATCTGCTTAGCCTGCTCGACGCTGAGCTGCATGTGGTTGGTGATAGTCGTGTCGGCTACCATCTCCATGCCTGGACGCATCTGAGCGGGAGGCATGTTGCCGCGAACGGGAGCATTGCCGACGCGCATCTGTGGGGTGGCCTGAACTTGTTTCACTTCGCCCTGTGCCGAGGCATTGGCCAGGCCGAGGGTCATGCAGCAAAGAGCTGCCAAAAGAATCTTTTTCATTGCTTTTTATGTTTAGTTAGACGTGGTCGGAGAGGAGGGTGGCGCCGATGGCCAGCGGTCCTTTTAGGTCCGTAATTGTCCTTTTGACCTTGCAAAACGCCGAAAGTTTAAGGCTTGCGAGCTCTAATTTGCATAAAATGCGAAAAAAAACTTCTCGGGATTTGTATATTCGACACAAAATCACTAACTTTGCGCTCGCAAAACCGGGGAATGCGACGTGTTCGCCACTCCCGCCAAGGATTGCATTAGTATTAACATCTTAAAAAATCAATTGCGAAATGGCTACTAAGATCCGTCTTGCACGACATGGTCACAAGGACTACGCTTTCTACAGCATCGTAGTCGCAGATAGCACAGCGCCACGTGATGGTAAGTATATTGAGAAGATCGGTACTTACAATCCAAACACCAACCCTGCTACTATTAATCTCGATTTCAACCGCGCTCTTTATTGGGTAGAGACTGGTGCACAGCCAACTCTCACCGCTGAGAAGATCCTCTCATACGAGGGCGTGCTGCTGATGAAGCACCTCAATGGTGGTGTCCGCAAGGGCGCTCTTACCGAGGAGCAGGCTCAGGCTAAGTTCACCGCTTGGAAGACCGCCAAGAATGCTAAGGTTGCTGCTAAGGTAGCTGGCCTGGCTGAGGTTGCTGCCAAGAAGGCTAAGGAGGCTGCCAACGCTGAGGTAGCTGTCAAGAACGCCAAGGCTGAGGCTGTTGCTGCCAAGAAGGCTGCTGAGGCTGCCAAGGCTGCCGAGGAGGCTGCTGCTGCCGCTGCTGCTGAGGCTCCAGCTGAGGAGGCTTAATCTATCGAGTTTCGATAAGGCAACTACCGGATCATCCTGCTTCATAGGGTGGTCCGGTTTTCATTTCTACGTACTGCTGTCCATGTCGCGTACATTATTATATATTATATGTCTCTGCCTGACGCTGGCCATGGCCGGTGCAGACGTGTTGTATGCTGACGAGCTTTCGCCCGTTTCGGTTCCCGATTCGTCGCGGTCGGAGGCGGACGTTGCTCCGATGATCCATGCCGAGCGGGTGATGTTCTGGAACGTCGAGAATGCCTTCTGGCCCGAAGACGATCCTGAGCGCGATGACGATGAGTTTACGCCCGAGGGAAGCCGCCATTGGACGCCGGGACGTATGCGTCAGAAGCTGCTGCAGCTTACCCGTGTCATCGTTGCGGCTGGCGATGGCCGTGCGCCGATGCTCGTAGGCTTGGCCGAGGTCGAGGGCGATAGTCTGATGCACTACTGGACGCAGCATACACCCCTCTGGGACCAGCATTGCCGCTATGTCGTAACGCACGGACCCGATCGGCGCGGTATACAGACGGCGTTGCTCTATCAGCCATCCGACTTCCGCTTGCTGTCGGCACAGGGACACGATGTGCGACTGGCTTCGGGTTCGCGGCCGACGCGTCAGGTGCTTCATGCCGCGGGTCGTCTCGTTTCGGGCGATACGCTCGACGTCATAGTGTGCCATCTGCCCAGCCGTCTGGGCGGTGCGCGCCAGAGTCGTCCGTTGCGCCTGGCTGCACAGCGCACGGTGATGCATCTGGCCGATAGCCTCAGCCATCAGCGTCAGCATCCCAACCTGATCATCATGGGCGATATGAACGATGCGCCCAGCCGTCGTCGGCAATGGTGGGGCAACGGCTATCGCAACCTGATGCTGCCGCTCCAGCAAGGCCTGCGTCTGCATCCGTCGCAATATGGCAGTCACAAGTATCAGGGCGAATGGACGTTCCTCGACCAGTTCATCGCCAACGAGTCGTTGCTGTCGTCATCGTCGCTGCATCTGTCCGGGGCCCGTTCGTTCAGCCTGCCGTTCATGCTTACCGACGATGATTCGCATCTTGGACATCGCCCCATGCGCAGTTATTACGGCTATCAGTACGAGGGAGGCTACAGCGATCATCTTCCTATTCTGCTCGATTTAGACGTCGTTTTTCGAGCCAAATAGGCAAAATCGCATGTACAACTGCATTTTTTCGACTAAAAATTTGGAAGTTTCGAATATTTCCCCTATCTTTGCACCCGCTTTTTGAGCATTGGCCGAAGTGGCTCAGTTGGTAGAGCAACGCATTCGTAATGCGTGGGTCACGGGTTCGAGTCCCGTCTTCGGCTCAAATCTTATCAAAGGGATTTAATGGTAAATCAAAATCATCAAGAACGGTTCCACTTGCGAAAGTCGAACCGTTTGTCTTTGTTTGGTCAATGTGGCAATATAGAATTCAAAAAATATGTTTTGATGTCATTCCCATTCCACCGCTACCTTTAGTAGCAATGTCTGTGAGCCACACTGTAACACCAATTAGATCGCAGGCATAGAAGGAGATGGAGGTGCGCAGTCCAATTCATAGTCAATGTTTAACATCGTGCCATCGGTGAGCATGCCCTCACCGTCGGCCATTGTGTAGCCGAAGCCTTCGCCTCGCTATCGTCAGCAGGACGAATACACTGCGGATTCACGGTGCAAAGATAGCGAAAACTTCCGTAACTTCCAAATTTCTCCTCTAATATTTGCCAAACATCGTGCCGTGCTGGCTGTAGACCGGGGTATCGATAGTATTTACTCCCCCTGCTCTGACCTGAGCCTGTAATGGTCTACAGCCCGTAGGGCGGTGAGTATCCGAGGGGTGCCACCTTTCTACCTATGATGTACAATGAATGCTGGTTACAGTGGTTTGCCATGCCAATCAGCCGATTCTGGATATGTTTGATGGTTATTTTGTCGAAAATATTTGGAGAATTGGAGAGAATACACTATCTTTGCAGCACGAAAAGTTTAATTGAATGAACAAAGACGGCACAAAGGAAACCCAATACACGATTCATGGACTTGACGAGTACATTCGTCAGGGAGAACCTTCGCAACGTGAACGTGGACGCGCTTGGCAGACAGCAATCGGATTGCAGCAGGTAGATGGCTTGAAAACTTCTGACTATCTGCTTAATACTGCTCGTCAGCACATCGAGGGAGATATTACCATAGAGGAGGCAAAGGCACTTATTGATAGTTACTATAAATCGCAGTCGGCTCGTAAAGATGTTGAGTGCGATCGTACGGAGGAAGCCGACAAGGTAGCTGCCCGAATCACCGAACTGCTCTCGGAAAAGACATTCAGCATGACTCCTAATCAGTTGTATTCTATACATCGCAAGTTGTTTGATGGTATCTACAAATTGGCAGGACAAGTGCGTGGCTACAACATCACGAAGAACGAGTGGGTGCTTCGTGGCGAAAGTCTCTTCTACGAGAGTTATGACAATATTGCCTCCACACTTGAGTATGAGATTCGTCAGGAGAAGGAATTTAGCTATGACGGCTTAGGTCTAGATGGCGCCATTAAGCATCTTTCTCATTTCTGCTCGTATCTTTGGCAGATTCATCCTTTTTGTGAGGGTAATACACGTGCCACAGCCGTGTTCATGATAAAATACTTGAGGTCTTTGGGATTCAGCGTTGCAAATGACATGTTTGCAGAACATTCTTGGTATTTTCGCAACGCCTTAGTCAGGGCAAATTACAGTAATCTGAAGGACGGTATAGCCGAAACACCTATATTCCTGGAGAGGTTCTTCCGCAATATGCTGTTAGGAGAGCAGAATGAATTGCGCAATAGGGAAATGCATCTTGACTGGAAAGCCGATACCGTTCAAAGTGTAAAAAACGAATCCCAAAGTGCAATCCAAAGTGCAAATTTGTTTTCAAAGTGCAAAAATTGCACTTTGAAAGAGTTATCGGTCATTAAAGTCATACAATCCAATCCATCTGCCACGCAGAAGCAGATTGCAGCAGAGATAGGCCTATCGGAACGAACCGTAAAGACTATCACAACAAGTTTAGTGGACAAAGAAATTATCGTTCGAAAGAATGGCAAGCGCAACGGTTATTGGGAGGTGATATGATGCTCAACACTTTGTCGCTGCCTTTCTGTCTTCCATTCTGGTGCTCTTCTTCCATCGTTCGCCCAGCATGGGCAGTACTTACGCGCCTCACCGAGCTGCCACACTGCCTCCTCGTCTCGCTCCCCAGCCTCCACGTAAGGCACTTCCACCTTGCAGAGGATGTCACCATGACGCAAAGTGTTGGTCGTGGTGGTGAGGGGGACTTGGGCGGAGAGGGGGAAGAATAAAAGAAATATTAATAATGAAATAGATAAATTACATTTCATATAAAAGTTTTATTAAAAAACTAACTCACTTATTTTCTTAGAATGACTTCCTAAGTATGATTGAATCTGGCATATTCTTGTATGCTCGGCTTTTTAGAATATCAATCTGAAAATAGTATAATGAATCATTAAACTTCTGAAACAATTTTGCCTGGTCAAAGAACAAAGAATCATCAACGTTGTACCCCACATTCCCATATTTTGACCATGAAGCGATAACTCCTTCATCCTTGTAGTGTTTCAAATGATAATTTTCAACAGCATTCATTGCATATCTATAATTATCACTATTAACTGTTAACCTATTTTCATAGAATGTTATGCTATTCTGGCAAGAATCTCTGTATCCAATAGCCGATTCACACGCGAAATGCAATGTTCTTTCAAATTCTGGCCTACTGTCTGATATTGATCCTTTGTCCCCAACTCCATAAAATACAAACAAAAACTGTCGATCTTTACTGTATAGAATAGTATCCACCATTACAAAGAATCTGTCAGACAACGGAACTCCAGGATACTGTTCCTCCAACCACTCCTTGGACTCGAGATACTCCAGGTAGTCATGAACAAATACAGCCTTGTCAGCTTTATACAAAGCAGTATCTACTTTTGCACTTTCATTATCTCTCCATATAGGCGTAAGTCCATCATCTTCACGAGAACATGATATTAGGAATAACAAAAATATTATTAATGTAATTAAGTATTCTTTCATTTCTTCAACAGTTCAGGGTCAGTGGGAAAGGTTCTTTGACCACGGTAATCAAAGTGCCTGTCACTTACGGACCATGTGTCTGGCCGAACATGCCCAAAGGCCCAATGCTGTCAGCGCACCGTTGATGAGCAGCATCTCGTATCCGATCTTATAGCCGTTGAACCAGGCTTCCGAGTTCTGGTCGAGTACCCAGCACAGCATAGGCGAAGCTACACAGATGGCCGGTATCCACCATCCGTCGCGAACCTTGCAGCGCGTGAACATACCGAAGAAGAAGAGGCCCAGCAGAGGCCCGTAGGTGTACGACGCCACGACGTAAACGGCATTGATGACCGAACCGGAAGCCAGCAGATGGAAGGCATAGATCATAACACCCATCATGATACAGTTGATGATGTGTACCGTCATACGCTTTCGATTCTTGCCGTCCGATGCCTCGCTGACGGGGGCAGACTTTGTCTTCAGGAAGTCGACCATCACGGCGGTAGTCAGAGCGGTGACAGCCGAGCCTGCCGACGAGAAGGCAGCGGCTATCAGTCCCAGCACGAAGAGTATCGACACAATGACGGGCAGGAAAGGCTCGCCTGTAGCCGGATTGATGCCTGTAGCCAGATAGGGGAACAGTTCGTCGCCTGTCTGCGTAACGTTCATCTGATGGGCAAACATGTACAGCAGGATACCCAGCGACAGGAAGATCAGGTTGACGGGCAGGAAGCCGAAGCCGTACGATACCATGTTCTTCTGAGCCTCCTTCAGCGACTTGCACGACAGGTTCTTCTGCATCATGTCCTGATCCAATCCGGTCATGGCGATGGTGGTGAACATTCCGCCCAGGAACTGCTTCCAGAAGTAACGGGTATCGTTCGGATCGTCGAAGAACCAGACGCGCGACATCGGGCTGTCGGCAACCGTAGTGCAAAGCCCGGCGAAGTCGAGCCCCATGGCATGGCTGACGCAGATGACGAAGCCGATCATGGCCGCAATCAGGCAAAGCGTCTGCAACAGGTCGGTCCATACCAGCGTCTTTACGCCGCCGCGGAAGGAATAGAGCCAGACGATCAGCATGATGCAGGCCACGGACAGGCCGAACGGAATGCCCAACGAATCGAACAGCACCAGCTGCAATACAACGGCCGTGAGGTACATGCGTACGGCACATCCCAGGTACTTGGACAGCAGGAAGAACGCGGCACCCGTGCGGTGAGCCATGCGTCCGTAGCGTTGCTCCAGGTAGACGTAGATGCTCGACAATCCCAGCCTATAATACAGCGGCAACAGGATGTAGGCCACGGCGAAGTAGCCGGCCACGAAGCCCAGCACCATCTGCATGTAGCTCATCTGCTTGGCCTCGACCATACCCGGTACGCTCACATAGGTCACGCCTGAGATCGAGGTGCCGATCATGGCGATGGCCACCACCCACCAGGGGCTGCGACGATCGCCGCGGTAGAACGATTCGGAGTCGGTATCGCGGCGGCGGTTGGTCCACCAGCTTACGCTCAGAACCATGATGAAGTAGAAAAGTATGACGGTCAGGACAATCAGTGGCTGCATATCGTAATTCAGTTGTTTCGTTTGGAAGTTAGTTTCGTCTGGAAGTATGTTTCGGGCGCAAAGATACGGCTTTTTTCGCAACTATGCAAGAGTCGGTTGTCGATTTCGGCCTACATCGGTCAGATTATTCCGGCAAACGACGCAAAACACCCGGTTAATGCCATGTGTGGGGCAATAACCGGGCGGAATGTTGTCTGAAATCGCTGCTTATAGGATCAGGGCTTTGAGGCGAAGCGGATCCAATCCACGTCGAAGAAGGCGGCATCGTTCTTATACGACGGACGGGTGCAGAAGAAGCCGATCTTGTTGCCGATCCATTTACCCTCGCGCAACTGTACGGGACTGCCGATGCGCTTGTATTTCTTGCCGTCGAGGCTGTAGCTCCATTCGGCGATGGCCTTGATCTGGTTGGCAACGCCTTCGCTGTGCACCTTGACGCGCAGATAGATCCATTCGGTGGCGACGCGGGCCGAGGGAATGTCGTCGACGGCATACTTCACCGTGTAGGGTTCGGGCAGGCGCGTAGCGGGAATCTGCACTTCGCCGTCCTGGCTGATTTCGGCCTTGCAGTCGGCATTCCTGGCGTTCTGCAGGGCCAGGCTGAAGCCTCCATCCTTCTCGCTGATGACCAGGGCGCTGTAGTCCATGCCCTGCAGTATCATGCCGCCTACCTCGTTCTTAGGCTTGTACGACGGATTGGGGACAAAGCGCACACGGGCGGTAGCTGTGAAGTTCTCGGTCGGCAGTTTCTGCAACAGCAGGTTAGGCAGGTCGTAGAGCGACTGGGCACCGGCCGGAGCCTGTACGCCATAGAGGCGCAGACGCGACTTGTTGGCATCGCAGAAGTAGCAGTATTGGCTGTATGGCCCCTGGAACTGCCATTGCAGGCCAAGGTCGACCGAATCGAACTCGTCGCTCTCGAGAGGCTGGAACACACCCGACGAGGGCAGGTTAGGCTTGGTCCATTTGTCGACGGGATCGCCGCAGCCATCACCATCCTTGTCGTCGCCGATGACGAGCCAGTCGTCAACCCAGCGCGCTGGCTGCAGGTGTACCACGCGGCCATAGGCGTGCTTGTCCTGGAAGTGCAGGAACCAGTCCTCGCCGTTCTGCGTGTCGACCCATGCGCCCTGATGAGGGCCGTTTACGCGCTTGTTCTTGCCTTGTGCCAGGCCTACGTATTCCTCGTAGGGGCCATAGGGCGAACGTGATCGCAGCTCGACCTGCCAGCCGTACTTCACGCCTCCGGCCGGACTCATTATATAATAATAACCATTGCGCTTGTAGAACTTGGTTCCCTCGATCGTCGGCTGATCTTCGTGTCCGTCGTATACGATGCGCGAAGGACCGATGACGCGGGTTCCGTCGGGCGACATCGGAGCCACGAACAGCACCGACTTCACACCGGCCCTCGAGCCGGCACAGCCGTGCGAGATGTAGGCTCGTCCGTCCTCGTCCCACAGCGGGCAGCAGTCGATCAGTCCCTTGCCCTTCATCACCCAGACGGGCTCTTCCCACGTGCCGCGAGGATCCTGCGTACGCGTCATGAACAGACCCTGGTCGGGGTCGCCGCAATAGATGTAGAACCAGCCGTCGTGGTAGCGGATCGAAGGTGCCCAGACGTAGTTGCCGTGCTGTACGCGTCGGCGCCAGTCGAGGTCGGTGCCCACGTTCTCGGGCAGAACAGGATAGTCGTTGGTTAGGGCGGCACCTATCAGTTCCCAGTTGACCAGGTCGGTCGAATGCAGGATCTGCAGTCCCGGGAAGCAGGCGAATGACGACGACGTCATGTAATAGTCCGAGCCGACACGGCAGACGTCAGGGTCCGAGTAGTCGGCATCGATCACCGGATTGCGGTACATGCGGTCGCCAAGGTTGGGATTCCACGTGGCCGAGGGCGCCTGGGCCGTGGCCGAGGTCAGCGCGCAGCAGAGAGATGTGAGCAGGATAATGAATTTTTTAGCCATAAACAAGTGTGCGATGTGTGCGATAAATCGGGTGCAAATATAACAACATTCTGCGAATTTCCCAAAAAAAGTCTGTGCAATTGTGGATTTTGTAGCGAAAACTTGTAAATTTGGTTTTTTATTGCGATATTTGCGCCATATTTACTCCTAAATAATTATGGCCAAGAATACCAAGACTGCCTATTTCTGTAGCGCATGTGGCTGCGAGGAGCCGAAGTGGTTCGGCAAGTGCCGTTCGTGTGGCGAATGGGGTACCTGTGTCGAAGAGATTGTCGATACCCGCTCGGGAGCCATCGGCCGTGCCTCGCGCAAGACGGGTGGCGTCCAGTGGAGCCATGGCGGAACCCTCGGCCTGCCAGGGCAGAAGGAACCTCCCAAGCGCCTGTCCGAAATCGAGGCTCGCGAAGAGCAGCGCATCGATATGCACGACAACGAGCTCAACCGTGTGCTGGGCGGTGGCCTCGTGCCCGGTTCGATGGTGTTGCTGGGTGGCGATCCCGGCATCGGCAAGTCTACCCTCGTCCTGCAGACCGTCATGAATGTGCGCGACCGCAAGGTGCTCTATTGTTCGGGCGAGGAGTCGTCCTATCAGCTCAAGCTGCGTGCCCAGCGTCTGTCGGGACAGGCCTCGGCCGTAGGGATGGAGTCGGACGATGCTTCGGCCTTGAACGACAACGTCTTCATCGCTTGCGAGACCAACCTCGACGACATCTTCATCCATGTGGCCAACGTCCAGCCGGACATCCTGGTGATCGACTCGATCCAGACCATCGCCACGGACGATCTTGAGTCCTCGGCCGGATCGGTAGGGCAGGTGCGCGAATGTGCGGCGCGAATCCTGAAGTTTGCCAAGGAATCCGGCACGCCCGTACTCCTGATCGGCCACATCACGAAGGAAGGCTCGCTGGCCGGACCTAAGGTGCTCGAGCACATTGTCGATACGGTATTGCAGTTCGAGGGCGATCAGCACTACATGTATCGCATCCTTCGCGCCATCAAGAATCGTTTCGGCTCGTCCTCCGAGCTGGGTATCTACGAGATGTTGGGCACGGGCCTCCGTCAGGTCACCAATCCGTCCGAGCTCCTGCTCAATGCCGACCATAAGGACCTCTCGGGCATCGCCATCGCTGCCGCCATCGAGGGTATGCGTCCGTTCCTGATCGAGACTCAGGCCCTGGTCAGCACCTCGGCCTACGCCACGTCCATGCGTTCGACTACCGGCTTCGATCAGCGTCGCCTCAATATGTTGCTGGCCGTGCTCGAGAAGCGCGTGGGCTTCAAGCTGGCACAGAAGGACGTCTTCCTCAACATCGCCGGTGGCCTCAAGGTCAGCGATCCGGCCATGGATCTGGCGGTACTGGCTTCGGTCTTGTCGTCCAACATGGACATGCCGCTCCCAGCCCTTACCTGTATGACGGGCGAGGTGGGCCTCAGTGGCGAGATCCGTCCTGTGTCGCGTCTGGAGCAACGTATCCGCGAGGCCGAGAAGCTGGGCTTCCAGCGCATCCTGATACCGAATGTGTCGCTCAAGAGCCTCGATGCCAAGTCGCTCAAGATTAGGCTGGTACCCGTATCGAGGGTCGACGAGGCCTTCCGCGAGTTGTTCAAGAGCTGAGCCCCGTTATCGTTATTACCCCCGCTACAGTGCTTTGTAAGTATAACCATCCGCGATAGCATCTTGTAACCTGCCTGTAAGAGTTCTATCTTTGCACCCAAATTTTATTGAATATGGACAAAGCAGAACTTTACAGGCAGGTTTTTACTGCATTTAAGAAAATGTGTGCGG
>JAZUEP010000009.1:0-29599 GCA_045640225.1 Bacteroidales bacterium
AAGGCTATAAACCGGTTTTAAGCTCAAATTCGACCAAAATCAGAGATTTCAGCCTTGATGAATACTTTTCAATAAAGATAGTGGCTTGACATAAGAAAAGGACGTGCAAAAGTCTAATCATGGACTTTTGACACGCCCTCAACACGGAATCAAAGTGTCGCCACTAAAAGCTTGGAGGCAATAACAGCCCTACTTGCAGCTTCAGCAGATCTGTACGACCTCACTTCATCTCGTACAAGGTTATTGCCTTATTTCCTATCAATCGAAATAATAACCCAGGACAATCTGGAAATTACGATTCTTTCCACCCTTGTAGATACTGGTGGTGTCGGTCAATCCATGGACGTAACGAGCATCAATGAATACATTATTCTTGAACACCAATCCCAATCCGCCAAGGATGGAGAAGTCGAACTTCCTGGTGTTCGAAGCCTCGAACAGATTAGTAGTATCAATTCCGTCAGCCTTGTCTGCCTTGCTGAGCAGATACCCAACCTGTGGTCCACATTCGATGTAGAGTCCATCCATCAGGAAATACTTCAACGCAATAGGCAAGTTCAGATACTGGCTGCGAATCTTGTAATCCACTTGACGTTCGGTAGGAAGACCTCCTTCCATCACAAAAAGTTTGTCCTTCATACCCTGCATCGAGTACATCAGATCGGCCTCAAGATCCAAGGAATGAGACAACTGATAGTTGACGACAGCGCCCAAAGCAAAACCCGTCCTGTAACCCGATTTGTCGAATAGATTGCCTCCAGGATATTCATGTGCGGATTCTCCCGACAGGTTCATGCCCGCCTTAAGTCCATATTGCACAAACTGGGCATTGGCAACAAGGCAAAACATGAAAACTACAATAGCAACAAGATACTTTTTCATTGTTCGATTTTTAGTTTGGTTTCTATTTATATATAAAACGCAAAAACTAAACATTTATTGTAGCATACCCCCAAAAGACGAGCCTTATTGTAGCAAGCTTTACACACGTTATCCGCTCTTCGTATTGTCATTATGGTCGTTGTCACGATTGTCATTAAGAATTTGCAAGAAGCAAAAAGCCCACTGCTCGGATTGAAGAGCAATGGGCCATAGAGGATGACAGATAAGGATGCGATGCTTAACGTACGACAAAGCCAGGAGCAGGCATGTGCATGCCAGCCATCACGAGGCCATTGTCGCGTGCATAGCCGAGGATGCGCTTACGGCTCTCGATCGAGCGGTCCTTGTCCATGTCGAAGTTGGCACAGAATTCGGGATGCGACTCCTGCAAAGCAAGACCATGCATCAGGTCGCCGATAACAAGCAGTTCGTCCTTCTGGAAGACGGTATGACCTGGTGTATGGCCTACAGCATCGATGGCCACAACGCCACAAGGCAGGGTGTCGCCGAAAGCAAACTGACGCAACTGATCGGCATAGGCACCCATGATGCTCTGCTGCAAACCGGCTTGTTCAGTCGTCATCTGGTTCATCCAAGCATCGTACTCGACGGCGCCAACATAAATCTCGGCATCGGCAAAGAGAGGGCCCTCCTCGCCCATCAGGCCACCGATGTGATCGGCATGCAGATGAGTCAAGAAGATCATGTCGATACTATCCGTGCTCAATCCGATCGAAGCCAGACGCTCGGCCATGTGACCGCCCATCTTAGGACCAAGACCAGCATCGAACAGGATGGTCTTCCCCTCGGTCTTGAGCAGGAAGGTACTGATCGAAGCAGGCATACCTTCGGCAAGGCCAAGGCTGTCGATCAGAGACTTAGGTGCATCGGAGAAGAGGTCTGGCGAATTGAGCTTATCGCCAGCATTGTCCTTCAGCCAGATTACCTGACTTCCATCCTTAAGCGTCATGGCGTTCACACCTTCGATCGTGTCGTAGCAGCAGGTAGCAGCGGCGGCCTCCTGTGCTTCAGACGACTGTGCCTGCTGGTTCGAACCGGTGCACGATGCACACACACCAGCTACAGACATCATTGCAATTCCAAACAATAGATTCTTCATAACATTCATTTTTTGGGTTGATTCCAAATTTGGTCGATTATCTCGCAACAAGCCTCGAAGATCTGATCGTTAGCCACCAGCAGCTCGCGCTCAACTTCGTCGTTGCGAATCAGCTGGAGCTGGTACAATCCGTCGGGCGTGACGTCAGGAGTTCCTAACAGCCGCAACCCTTTGACGCGCTTGTTGAGCTCCACCTCGAGGGTGATGCCCTGCTCGCATTCGATCAGCCACAGCTTATCGGCATTGATGCCCTTCCAGCGTCCTTTCAGTACAACGGCTTCGAGGCGGTCGGCAGCATCGAATTGCTGCTGACCTTGTTCGGCGGTAATCATCGGACAATTACATCTTGGCCATGGCCTGCTCGAGGTCGGCAATGATATCCTCGACGTTCTCGATACCTACCGACAAGCGTACCAAGTCGGGGGCGACACCAGCTTCGAGCAGCTGTTCCTCGCTCATCTGACGATGGGTATGGCTGGCTGGATGGAGCACACAGGTACGGGCATCGGCCACATGGGTGACGATCGAGATGAATTCGAGGTTGTCCATGAAACGGATAGCATCCTCGCGCGTACCCTTCAGGCCAAAGGCGATTACGCCACAGGTACCCGTAGGCATATACTTCTGTGCCAGAGCATGATATTTGTTGCTCTCGAGGCCAGCATAGTTGACCCAACCTACCTTAGGATTACGCTCGAGCCATTCGGCTACGGCCTGTGCATTGGCACAATGCTGACGCATACGAAGGGCCAGCGTCTCGAGGCCGAGGTTCAGGAGGAAAGAATTCTGAGGAGCAGGAATTGAACCCAGGTCGCGCATCAGCTGGCTGACCAGCTTTGTGGTGTAGGCCATCTTGCCGAAAGCCTTGCTGTAGGTCAGGCCGTGGTACGACTCGTCAGGCGTGGTAAGGCCAGGGAACTTTTCGGCATACTTCTCCCAATCGAAGTTGCCGCTATCGACTACGGCACCACCTACCTGGGCAGCGTGACCATCCATGTACTTGGTGGTAGAATGGGTAACGATGTCGCAACCCCACTCGAACGGGCGGCAGTTGATAGGCGTAGCAAACGTATTGTCGACGATCAGCGGCACACCATGCTTGTGGGCAATGCGAGCAAAACGCTCGATGTCGAATACATTACCGCCTGGGTTCGAGATAGTCTCGCCGAAGAAGCAGCGGGTATTCTCCTTGAAGCAAGCCTCGATCTTCTCGTCGCTCCACTCCGGATCGACATAAGTACATTCGATACCAAGCTTCTTCATGGTCACGCCAAAGAGGTTGAACGTACCACCATAGATGTTGTTGGACGTAATGAAGTGGCTACCGGCCTCGCAGATGTTGAATACGGCATAGAAGTTAGCAGCCTGACCACTGGAGGTCAGCACACAGCCTACACCACCCTCGAGGGCAGCAATCTTCTTGGCAACGGCATCGTTGGTAGGATTGGCCAGACGAGTATAGAAGTATCCATTGTCCTTCAGGTCGAACAGACGGGCCATCTGGTCGCTGGTATCGTACTTGAAAGTGGTTGACTGATAGATAGGCAACTGCTGTGGCTCGCCCTTCGTGGGCTTCCAGCCTCCATGAATGCAGATGGTTTCGAGATTCTTTTTCATTTATAGTTCTTTGTTTTTGATGAATGATTCCAGCCTTCGCGCACGCGCGTAATATATAATATGTGTAATAATCGGGTGCAAAGGTAATGTTTTTTTGGTATACTACAAAATTTTTACGGCAAGAAAATGATTTTAGTACCATAAAAAAGGGCTACGCTCACGCGCGGCCCCCTTTTGATAACTATTAGTACCAACTATTTCTGTCTATGTGGCATCAGATACGGATAGGATTTCTTCCGTTTTTGCGCTGCAAAGGTAGCGAGTTTTTCGGACGTGAGCAATACCTACTTTCGGGTAATTCGACATTTTGGGCAAAAATAAGCCGTCCTTGCTACTTTTTATGGTAACAAGGACGGCGCTTTTCATGTATTGGTTTTCCTTGAAACAAGAAAAACCTACGTCTGAGGATTAGACTTCGATCTTCTTATACTTAGGAACGAGGGTCTTCATGCAAGTCCATGCAACGAGATACGCTACGGCACAGATACAGAAGACAATCATATAACCTGCTGGCTTGCCTTCGAAACCAAGGAAGGTGAAGGCCGAACCCTGCTCGGCAGCATAGGTGAAGAGCTGACCAGAACCGGTATTGATAGCCATAGAACCCAGACCACCTACCATCGAACCGATACCGGTAATAGTAGCCACGGTGCTCTTAGGGAACATATCGCCAATGGTAGAATACAGGTTGGCCGACCAAGCCTGATGTCCGGCACCGGCAAGACCGATGATGATGGCTGGCCACCATGCCGAGTAAGCGCCAAGAGGCTGAGCAAAGAGCGCAAAGATTGGGAAGAAAGCAAAGATCAGCATAGCACGCATACGACCTGAATAAGGCTCCATGCCCTTCTTCTCGACGAAGTATTTAGGCAAGTAACCACCACCGATTGAGATGACGGTGACGATGAGGTAGAGCGTGAAGATCAGTGCCTGGCCCATACCTGACGAGGCCTTGTAACCGAACTGATCCTGGAAGTAAGAAGGAGCCCAGAACAGGAAGAACCACCATACACCATCGGTAAAGAACTTACCAGCGATGAAGGCCCATGTCTGCTTGAAGGTGAAGCACTGCAGCATTGGAATGGTCTTCTCCTCAGCTTCGACAGGAGTTGCAGCGGCAGCAGCCTCGGCAGCATCGTCCTGATGAATGTACTCGAGCTCAGCCTTGTTGACATGCTTCGAAGCCTCAGGTTTGTCGTACATGTATGCCCAGAAGAACATCCAGACGAAGCCCAGAGCACCGATGATGATGAAGGCCATCTCCCAACCATAGGCAGCAGCCAGCGAAGGGATGGTAAGAGGTGCAGCAAGTGCGCCTACCGATGCACCGGCGTTGAAGATTGAGGTTGCGAATGCACGGTCCTTCTTAGGGAAGTACTCGGCCGTTACCTTGATGGCAGCAGGGAAGTTGCCGGCCTCGCCCATGGCAAGGACGGTACGGCAGAAGAGGAACAGATAAACCGAAACGGTAGCAACGGCAACGGCAGCAGCCGAACCGCTCTCGATTGCCTTGAGAGCCTCGACGCTCTCGATGCCCTCGATCTTCATGGTTGCCCAACCGCAGGCAGCATGGATACATGCACCAAGGCTCCAGATACCGATGGCCCAGAGATAACCCTTCTTGGTGCCCATCCAGTCGATGAACTTACCGGCACAGAGACATGCAACGGCATAGATGATCGAGAAGATACCCGTAATGGTGCCGTAGTCGGCATCCGTCCAATGGAACTCAGGGGCAATGAACTCCTTCCAGGTCATCGAAAGCACCTGGCGGTCCATGTAGTTGACAGTAGTTGCAACGAATAAGAGTGCACAGAGATACCAGCGCCAATTACTCATCACTCCTTTGTTTTGACTCATAGTAATGAATTGGTATTAGTGTTGTGAATAAAACGGCACATCATTCCAAGGCTTTTTAAGGTCTTGGAATGATATGACAATTCGGATTGCTTACTTCTTGAAGGTAGCGATTGCGTCGAAGCACTCCTTGCACTTGTTGGTGACGTAAGCCCAGTCGCCCTCGGCAACCTTGTCCTTAGGGAAGAGCTTAGAACCCATACCAACGCAGAAGACGCCAGCGTCGAACCACTTCTTGAGGTTATCGGCCTCAGGAGCCACACCACCGGTAACCATGATCTTTGACCATGGCATTGGAGCCATAAGACCCTTGACGAGGTTAGCGCCGACAACATCGCCAGGGAATACCTTGGTGAAGTCGCAGCCAACTTCCTGAGCCTTGCCGATCTCAGATGGAGTCAGGCAACCTGGGCAATAGGTAACGCAACGACGGTTGCAGACTACAGCCACATCAGGATTGAACAACGGGCCAACGACAAAGTTAGCACCGAGCTGCATGTAGAGAGTTGCAGTAGGAGCATCAACTACCGAGCCGATACCGAGAGCCAGCTCAGGGCACTCCTTGGCAGCCCACTTGCTGAGCTCACCGAATACCTCATGAGCGAAGTCACCACGGTTGGTGAACTCGAATGCGCGAACGCCACCTTCGTAGCAAGCCTTGATCACATTCTTACAAACCTCTACATCCTTGTGATAGAACACAGGAACCATAGGTGCAGCCGCAATCTTGGCCATCACCTGGAATTTATCGAACTTAGACATGTGTTATTTTACAATTTTACTATTTACAATTTGACAATTATAGTTACTACCAAATATTCGGTAATTTGACAATTATTCATCTGGGTGCTCTGATAGATACTTTCTGGTCGAAACAATAGAACTCACTGTAATTTTTAGCAGTTCTATACATTCGTCGTACAAAGGCATCAATCTTTCTCTGCTCATTAACCCACTCTCCATCAGCAAATCTAGCCAATGAGCGGTTTCATCGAGTTCTTCTTCAACCATTTTTAATTTGTTGAGGAAATCTCTCTTTGATTTTCCGATGCATGCAGCTCGATAATTAGCCGAAGGAGAGGTACCAGATCTTACTATTTGTTTCGCTATTGCCCACCCTGAAACAGAATGAGGAATATTATCAACCATGTGCAATATCCGCAGAGCAAATGCTTTATGACGAAGTTTGAGCACTTCTTCTGTCATAACATGATTAGCAGACAATAGTCAAATAGTAAATTGTTAGATAGTCAAATAAATTATCGCTGAACACGACCATTAGCGGCGCCACCGGCAAGTGCCTCGACCTCAGCTTCGCTAACCAGGTTGTAGTCGCCATTGATGGTGTGCTTGAGAGCAGAAGCTGCAACAGCAAACTCGAGAGCCTCGCCCTGGGTTGGCTTGGTGAGAAGGCCGTGGATCAGACCGCCAGAGAATGAGTCACCACCACCTACGCGGTCGATGATTGGGTTGATCTCGTAACGCTTTGACTGATAGAATTCCTTGCCGTCATAGATCATAGCCTTCCAGCCGTTGAAGGTAGCAGAGAAAGACTCACGAAGAGTTGAAACCACATACTTGAAGCCGAACTCCTTCATCATCTGCTCGAAGATGCCCTTGTAGCCCTCGGCATTGGTCTCACCGCCTTCTACGTCAGCATCTGGCTTGAAGCCAAGGCAGAGCTCAGCATCCTCCTCGTTGCCGATGCAGTCATCGACGTACTTCATCAGTGGACGCATGATCGAGCTAGCCTTCTCAGAAGTCCAAAGCTTCTTACGGAAGTTGAGGTCAACCGATACGGTTACGCCGTGACGCTTTGCAGCTTCGCAAGCAAGCTTGGTGAGCTCGGCAGCCTTGTCCGAGATAGCTGGGGTAATACCTGACCAGTGGAACCAGTCAGCACCCTCCATGATTGCATCGAAGTCGAAATCCTCAGGATTTGCCTCAGCGATAGCAGAGTTAGCACGATCGTAGATAACCTTAGATGGACGCATTGAAGCACCGGTCTCGCAATAGTAAAGACCTACACGGTCGCCACCACGAGCGATGTAGTTGGTATTGACGCCATAACGACGAAGCGAATTAACAGCAATCTGACCGATCTCGTGCTTTGGCAGCTTGGTTACGAGGTATGCCTCGTGACCATAGTTAGCACAGCTGATGGCAACATTTGCCTCACCACCGCCAGGGATAATGCGGAAGATGTCGGTCTGGATGAAACGATCCTGGCCATTTGGGCTCAGTCGCAGCATGATCTCACCTAAAGTGATAATTTTTCCCATTTTTGAATAAGAATTAAAGTTAGTGTATATTATATAATGTTTAAACACGATTATTGTTGTCTTGCCAGATCCGAGGCTCGAAAAGCTCGATAAAAGGCAAGACAACAAGTATAGTCTTAGAACTTGAAGAAAGTATTTGCGTTGTTGTAGCAGATGTCTTCGATCATCTGGTTGACGCGCTGCTCCTCATAACCAGTGTAAGGAACGAGACCGTCCTCGATGTCCTGACCGACGAGGTTACAGAGCGTACGACGGAAGTACTCGTGACGTGGATAAGAGAGGAACGAACGCGAATCGGTAAGCATGCCGACAAAGCGCGACAGCAAGCCGAGAACTGACAGGGCGTTCATCTGCTTCTCCATACCGTCCTTCTGATCGAGGAACCACCAGCCTGAACCGAACTGGATCTTGCCGGCAACCGAACCATCCTGGAAGTTGCCCAGCATGGTAGCGATAACCTCATTGGCGCATGGATTAAGGTTGTAGAGGATGGTCTTGGCCAGCTTGCCCTCCGAATTGAGCTCGTCGAGGAAGTGGCTCATAGCCTTAGCGGTGGTGAACTCGCCGATCGAATCGAAACCGGTGTCGGCACCAAGCTGTGCGAACATCTTCGAGTTATTGTTGCGAATGGCACCGTAGTGATACTGCTGGGTCCAACCGGCATTGTAATCCATGATGCCCTGCTCGTGCATATAAGCATGCTTGTACTTGCGCTGCTCCACTACGCTGAGCTCCTTGCCAGCCAGAGCCTTGTCCATGATGGCATCAATCTCAGCCTCGGTGTATGGTTCGTCGTAGAACTCCTCGATACCATGATCTGACAGACGGCAACCGCACTCGGCGAAGAAGTCGTGACGCTTCTGAAGAGCATTTACCAGATCAGCGAACTTCTTGATCTCGACACCGCTGACAGCCGAAAGCTTCTCGATATAAGACTTCCAGGTTGCAGCTTCGATATTCATGCCGGCATCAGGACGCCAGGTTGGCAGCATGCGGGTCTTAGCCGTAGGATCGGCTGCAACGATCTTGTGCCACTCTAGGGTATCGGCAGGATCATCGGTAGTACATACAACCTTCACGTTGTAGTGCTCCATCAATCCGCGTGGACAGAACTTAGGATCATTCTGGATGAGATCGTTACACTTGTCGAAGATCGCACGAGCATTGGTTGGATTCAAAGTCTCGTTGATACCGAATGCGGTCTTCAGCTCAAGGTGTGTCCAGTGATAAAGAGGGTTACGGAAGGTATAAGGAACGGTCTCGGCCCACTTCTCGAACTTCTCCCAGTCGGTTGTATCCTTACCGGTGCAGAAACGTTCGTCTACACCATTAGAGCGCATGGCACGCCATTTGTAGTGGTCACCCATCAGCCAGATCTGTGCGATTGACTCGAAGCGCTTATTCTCGGCAACCATTTGAGGAATCAGGTGACAGTGGTAATCGATGATGGGCATCTTAGCCGCATGCTCGTGATACAACTTCTGCGCAGTTTCTGACTGCAACAGGAAGTTCTCATCCATAAAAGCTTTCATTGCGTTTAGAATATTAATGTGTTGTTTGTATAAGATATGATTATGTGATCGTAAAAGCTCAATTACTTGTCAATTCACGCTGCGAAGATACATATTTTTTTAGTAAAATCAAAAAAAGTGAGCAAAAAAAGTAAAAAAAAGCCGGATAATTTTGTTCAGAATACAAAAATCTGTATATTTGCGCTCGAAAAAACCAAGAATTCGCACACACTTTGCGTGGTTTTACCGAAACTGACACTTTCACAATACTAACTTTAATCATTATAGAAACATGAAAGCTTTGAACAAGCAGACCGCGCCTAAGAGCGTGGCCCCTGAAAAGATTATCCAGTTCGGCGAGGGTAACTTCCTTCGCGCATTTGTTGACTGGATTATCTGGAACATGAACAAGAAGACCAACTTCAATGCTTCGGTCGTTGTAGTTCAGCCTATCGATCGTGGCATGGTAGAATGGCTCAATGGCCAGGATTGCCTCTATCACGTCAACCTGCAGGGCCGTCAGGAAGGCAAGCCAGTCGATCAGCTCGACCGTGTAGATGTCATCAGCCGCGCCCTCAATCCATATTCACAGAATGCCGCTTTCATGGCTCTCGCCGAGCAGCCAGAAATCCGCTTTGTCATCTCGAACACCACCGAGGCTGGCATCACCTTCGATCCTAGCTGCAAGTTTACCGATGCTCCTGCCTCGTCATATCCTGGCAAGCTTACCCAGCTTCTCTATCGTCGCTTCAAGACCTTCAATGGCGATCCAAAGAAGGGCCTGATCCTGATGCCTTGCGAGCTTATCTTCCTCAATGGTCATCACCTCAAGGAGTGCATCCAGCAGTATATCGAGCTCTGGAAGGACGACTTCGGCAAGGATTACGAGAAGTTCAAGAACTGGTTCATGAAGTACAACTACGTATGCGCTACCCTTGTTGACCGCATCGTTCCTGGCTTCCCACGCAAGGATATTGCCAAGCTGCAGAAGCGTGCCGGCTATGCCGATAACCTCATGGTTCAGGCCGAGATCTTCCACCTCTGGGTAATCGAGAAGCCAACCAATATGTCTATTGCTCAGCTCCGCAAGGAGTTCCCTGCCGATCAGGCTGGCCTGCATGTACTCATTGCCGAGAGCGAGGCTCCTTACCACGAGCGTAAGGTTACCCTGCTCAACGGTCCTCACACCGTCCTCTCTCCAGTCGCTTATCTCAGCGGTATCAACATCGTTCGCGATGCCCTGCACGACAAGGTCGTTGGCCAGTACATCAAGAAGGTACAGTTCGACGAGCTGATGCAGACCCTCAATCTGCCAATGGAGGAACTCCAGCAGTTCGGTGCTGACGTTCTGGAGCGCTTCGATAACCCATACGTTGACCACGCTGTTACCTCGATCATGCTCAACTCGTTCCCTAAGTTCGAGACTCGTGACCTGCCAGGTCTCAAGGTATACCTCGAGCGCAAGGGTGAACTGCCAAAGGGTCTTGTCCTCGGTCTCGCAGCCATCATCACCTACTATAAGGGTGGCACACGTGCTGACGGCGCTCCTATCCAGCCAAACGACGCACAGGAAATCATGGATCGCCTCACCCAGCTCTGGGCAACAGGCGATACCCGCAAGGTTGCCGAAGGCGTTCTGGCTGCTACCGACGTCATCTGGAAGGAGAGCAAGCAGAACCTCAATGAGATTCCTGGCCTCACCGACATGGTTACCGACTTCCTGAACCAGATTCAGGAGAAGGGCATGAAGGAGACCGTCAAGTCAATTCTTTGATTCTAAACAAGCCCCTACCCCCCGACCCCTCCCCCAAACGGTGGAGGGGAGTATATAGTACTTCATACGGGGTGGGGGCTTGATTGTTTGTTTTCGAATAATAATCATTTAATACCATACCCCCATAATCATTGGTAACCACTCCCTTCCACCGATCGGGTTCCTCGCAGCCATAAGAAAGAGCATTTTGATGCTCTTGGCGAGAAGACGAAGCTTTAAGCTGAGGGGCAAGGGGTCAGGGGATGGGGGCTCAATATTATGAAAGAGTTTCTGAAAATTAACCCTGCCGATAATGTCATCGTTGCTATCCAGCCATTAAGCAAGGGTACAGTCATTGACGTTGATGGCGAACAGGTCGAGCTTATCACTGACGTTCCTGCTGGCCACAAGTGCGCGCTGAAGGACTTCGCCGAGGGCGAGAATATCATCAAGTACGGCTTCCCTATTGGTCATGCTCGCCATGCCGTCAAGAAGGGTAGCTACATGGATCACGACGACATCAAGACCAACCTCGAAGGCACACTCGATTATAGCGACATCCAGCTCAAGGGCCTTACCAAGCAGCAGCCAAGCGGTGAGCAACTTACCTTCGAAGGTTACGAGCGTGCTGACGGCCAGGTAGGTATTCGCAACGAGGTATGGGTCATCCCTACCGTAGGTTGCGTCAATGGCATCATCAAGCAGATCGTCGAGCAGACAAAGGCCGAGCTGGGCAACGATATTCCAGGCATCGACGGCATCTTCCACTTCCCTCACAACTACGGTTGCTCACAGCTCAGCGAGGATCACGAGAATACCAAGAAGATCTTGCGCGACATGGTTCATCACCCCAATGCTGGTGCTATCCTCGTCGTCGGACTTGGCTGCGAGAATAACCAGCCACGCATCTTCGAGGAGTTCTGTGGCGAATATAATAAAGATCGCGTAAAGTTCATGATCTGCCAGGAGGTTCAGGGCGACGAAGTTCCATACGGCGTTTCGGTACTCAAGGAACTTATTGCCAAGGCTCAGCAGGACAAGCGCACCACCCAGCCAGCTTCGAAGCTTCGCGTAGGCCTCAAGTGTGGAGGTTCGGACGGTTTCTCTGGCATTACCGCCAATCCGTTGCTCGGCGCATTCTCTGACTACCTCTGCGAAACCCAGGGTGGCACCACCATCCTCACCGAGGTTCCTGAGATGTTCGGTGCTGAGACCATCCTGATGGAGCGTTGCGGTTCGAAGGAGCTGCTCGACCAGACCATCTCGCTGATCAACAACTTCAAGAACTACTTCCTCAGCCACGGCGAGCCTTGTGGCGAGAACCCATCTCCGGGCAACAAGGCCGGTGGTATCTCAACACTCGAGGAGAAAGCACTCGGCTGCACCCAGAAGTCAGGCAAATCGGTTGTTTGTGGCGTCATGGAATATGGCGACCGCATCCAGACAGATGGTCTCAACCTCCTTTCTGCTCCTGGCAATGATCTTGTTGCCGCTACGGCTTTGGCTGCAGCTGGCTGTCAGCTCGTGCTCTTCACTACGGGCCGTGGCACACCGTTCGGCACCTTCGTTCCAACGATGAAGGTTTCGACCAACTCTGGCCTCGCCCAGCGCAAGCCTACGTGGATCGACTTCAACGCCGGCGTCCTGGCCGAGGATAAATCTATGGACGAAACTGTTGTCGAGTTCACACAGAAGATCCTCCGTGTGGCAAGCGGCGAGCTCACTAACAATGAGAAGGCAGGCATTCACGAGATCTCGATCTTCAAGAATGGCGTGACACTCTGATTCAGGCACTTTTTTACTACAAGACAGCGGGCAGGATAATTCTTGTCCGTTGTTTTTTTACACGTTTCTACATCTACATTATTGCCGCAAGCGTTTCGCAACAATATATAATTTGTAATGTGCGCGATACAAGTATGGCCCTCGATACTACCTTACTTGTATTTTATACATTACAATTAAAAACAAAATTTTACATTTCACGCTTCCGACACTTGCACAATAGACAATAATTGCGTAACTTTGCGGCCTCAAAGAAACTATTTTAATGAAACGCGTAAGTCTTCGAAAGGAGCTGGTCTCCCTTTCTCTCCCTATTTTCATCGAGATGCTCCTCGTCCAGGTGATGGGCGCAGCTGACACCTTCATGCTCAGCCAATACAGCGACGATGCCGTGGCTGCCGTTGGCGTGGTCAATCAGCTGGTGATGTTTGCATTTCTATTCTTCGCCATCATCAATACGGGTACTACCGTCCTCTGTTCACAATACTTAGGTGCAGGCCGTCGCGACAAGATGATACAGGTAACAGGCTTGGCTCTGTTGCTCAATATCCTTTTAGGCACGATCATCAGTCTTGGCCTTTTCCATGGTGCTCCTGCCCTGCTCGGCATGATGGGCATGCGCGACGATCTGCTGCAATATGGCCTGCCGTATATGAAGATCGTTGGTGCCTTTGCATTCTTCCAAGCCATCCATCTCACCATCTCAGCATCCTTGCGAGCCGATCATAAAGCCTTCTACCCTATGATGGTGGTCGTGATTGTCAACATCACCAACATCGTTGGCAATTACATGCTCATCTTTGGTAATTGGGGTGCTCCGGCATTGGGTGTTGAAGGTGCTGCCATCGCCACAGCCACATCCCGTGGCGTCGCCATGATCATCCTGCTGTGTATCCTCTTCACTCGCCACATTCCAAGCTTCCCATTGGCGTTGTTCAAGCCTTTCCCTTGGCGACAGGTCAAGCTGCTGCTCAAGGTAGGTCTGCCATCGGCCGGCGAAAACATGTCGTACAACGCACAGCAGGTAGTCCTCACCTACTTCATCAACCTCATCGGCAATGAGGCGCTTACCGCACGAACGTATGTACTCAACGCTGTCATGTTTGTCTACCTATTCTGCATCTGCATCTCGCAGGGTGGAGCCATCAGCATCGGACATCTGGTGGGCGAACGCAAGTTCAATGCAGCATACATCACCGGTGGATTCGTTCTCAAACTGGCCATCATCATCACCATGACCATGTCCGTAATCTGGGCACTCAGCGGAGAGTTTATCTTCAATCTACTCACTGAGAATCCTGCCGTCATAGCCCTTGGCTGCACGATTCTCTGGTACGATATCATGGTCGAATTCGGCAAGGCAGTCAACATCTATTCCACCACAGTTCTGCGTGCTACTGGCGACGTCTACTTCCCCTTCTACCTGGGCGTCATCATGCAATGGGGTGTCGGCGTTTTATGCGGCTGGTTATTCGGCCTTCAGTTCGGTTGGGGCCTTATCGGCATGTGGTGCGCCATGATTCTCGACGAGAATATTCGTGGCCTCGTCTTCATCCATCGCTGGCGCAGCAAGAAGTGGATGTCAAAGAGCTTTTTGTAAGCCGTAACTAAATAAAACACATAACGTCTGAATCCTATTCGGTTCAGACGTTTTTTCATTCTACAATTCTAAAAACATGTTTTATAACATATATTTCGAAGACAAAAAGAATAAAAAGAGCTTTTTTAGTCTTTTTATTTTGTTTTTAGTAAAAAAAGTATTACCTTTGCCGCAGTATAATAATAAAAAAGACTGCACGTGAACCCCAAATCTGTTACTCTACGACATATACTCTTTAGGTCAATGCTTATTATGGTATTGACAATTATCTATGTAGAGTCAAATGCCCAGATTCAATCGGTTCGCTCAAAAAATCCTCGTCAAGCAGTAGCCATTAATAGCGACACAGCTTTAACATCTGATCTACGTATAGTCCGTCGACCATATCGTTTTACCGACAATCTATTCTGGGGACTAAATCTGTCTACAAATCGCATTATTTCAGAGGAGAATGACAAAGGATTTCTTTCAATGATTAGTCCAGGCGCAGAGCTTTTTATTGGCAAATACTTCTCTCCATGGATTTCAATTAATGCAAATATCGATTATTTTTACTTACAGAATAAAATTCCATTTATAAATTATGATTATTCTTTTCATACCATAGGACTTTCCGTAGAAGGACAACTTTGTACAAATCGGTTATTCACTCGGTACAAAGATACTGAAAAGTGGTTGTTTTATTTATTAGGGGATATTGGCTACAATTATTCTGTTTCGTCTAATCTAGATTCTCCAATTAAAGATATCGTTGATACACATTCCCATTTTTCACCTTTTTTCAAAACCGGAGTTATGGTTGAAAAAAGAATTTCTGAAGGATCTAGTTTAACACTTCAAGCCAAATGGGCAACAACAACCCAGTCTATTTGTGGTCTTCCATATACACACAGGGATAAGATGGTAGAATTTTCCATAGGCTACCTCTACCTTTTACCGAACCATTATGCTTCTAGAGCATTTCAAAACTGTCGAGGGAATGAAATCTACTATTTTCAAAAACTCGAGGAACAGCTTATCAAAGATCATCAATATCAACAAAAGCTATACAAAAAAGGTAAGGCAGAGGCTCCATTGATGGCCGCAGAACAAGATTCTATTCTTATTTTCCCTTGTGGTTATCCATACCTTACGAAACGGCAGGAGGCAAAACTCGACAAAGTCGCTGCTCTATTATCAGCTAACAAACAATTGATGCTCGTTATAGATCTATATCCAATTGTGTCCGACGATCCGAAGATGACACCTAGTCAATCTGTACAGCGGACCGAAGTTGCTATACGAACATATTTTACAAAACACAAAAAACATCCAATTTCTGACAATAGACTCCATTTTTTACCACATCCAGACTCACAATCGCCTTATGCGAATCAAAGTATATGGATACACGGAGCAATTATTCACTACCAACAAATTTGAAACTAATTTTTAATGAATAAAGATTGCCATCATATTGTCTTAATATTAGTTGCCCTCATCACGATGCAACTATTTCCGGCATGTAACTCATGGCGAGAGGTCGTATTGTTCCAAGACCTCGATGAAGTAGTGCTTCGAAATCAGCAGATGGAATCAGCAATTCGCATCAAACCGGGTGATCAGCTTACTATCATGGTGTTTGGTGCAGACAAATATCTGATTATGCCATATAATCAAACACTAAATTCTGTATCCGAATCCAGTCTTGGTAGCGGAGGTAGCCGTGATGCTCAATTACCATATGATGTCGACAAAGACGGATACATTATGTTTCCAGTTTTGGGGCGTATCAAAGTCGCAGGATTAACTACAGATGAACTGAAAGTGAAGATGCACGAAATCCTCGATCCACAAATCAGGGATATGACACTCTTCGTTGCAATTGAGAATTTCCGTATTAGTGTTCTAGGAGAAGTTAATAACCCAGGTTCTTTCAACATTAAGTTCAATTCATGTTCTTTTCTTGAGGCTTTAGCCCTCGCTGGTGACATGAAACTTACTGCGAACCGTCGACGAGTAGCACTTCTTCGCATGGAAGAAGGACAAATGCAACACCATTATTATGATATGACTCAGAGTGATCTTCTGGATAGTGAACATTTGTATTTACAACAAAATGATGTTATTTATGTCCCGCCGACAAAAACAAGAACAGAAGAAGCTCGAGCAAATAATTCTCTGCGGAATTGGGGCATTAGTGCCTTAAGTGTACTATTGTCCATGCTAACATTGATCAAAACACTTTAAGCCAGATGGGAAATGAGATCGATGAAATGCTTGCGTCCTTGATTAAAAGTGATAACGACAAGCAGAACCAGACACAGACATCGGCCAATATTCTGGTCAACATATTTCGCCGCCTCTACAAAGGTGGTGTAGGTGCTCTTTTGCTTATTGCGATAACGTTGATTTCAGCATATCTGATTAACTTATATCTCAGAAACTTCCATTCGTACACTACCACTATGGAGGTAATGCTAATGAAAGAAAAGGATGGAGGTCGTAATAACAATATTACTTCTGAAATAATTGGAGGAATCACTGGCTGGCGAACCACAACCAATAAGAATGATGAATTACACATCATGTTGTCTCGTCCGGTGCTTTATAGGATGCTACGATCAACACATGAACTAGATTCTGCTTTATCACATCAAATAGCTGAATTAGATTACGTACCTACATATGCTGACACGTTAGAATTTGTAGATCATTTGACTAGAGAATTTGAACGTTCCATCGATATTTCTTATACAGAAGAGTCTCCACAGAAAGCATCAACCTCTATATTGATTCTATCTATTAAAGGGTATCAAGGCAGATCGAAGCGAATACTTAATGGTATTGTTGAAGCATACAATGCAAATACGAGGGCTTATAATCAGATGTGTTATGACAACACAATCAGATTCCTTGATTATTGTATAGATAGCGTACGCCAAGAAATCAACAGATTAGATAATTATGAAGTTAATTTCAGTGAAAATAATTTTGTAGTTGACCTAGAACAACAGTCAAGTGTATATTTGAATATTGACCGAAGAAATGAGGATGATGTTCGAAATATGCAATTACAGAAGCAATTGATACAGATAATTCGTCAATACATGATTGACATGAAAGATGACTATCGTGTTGTCCCTGCCAATACAGGTATTGATGATGCTCAGATCAACAAAATCGTTTTGCAATTCAATGAACTTGTGATGCGACGCAGTAACTTTATGACCTCAATGGGTCAGGACGCAATGCGAGTTCAAACCATAACGAATCAGATCGAAGACCAGCGTCAAGCTATTATCATCTCCATTGACAAATTGGCTCAATCTCTAGATATTAGGCTAAATCAGGCATCACAAAACCTTAGAGAAAGTAATGATAGACTATTGCGAATGCCTAGGAAACACCTTGTTATGGCCTATATTAACAGAGAACGAGAAATTATATCTCCTCTCTACAAGTCATTGCAACAAAAAAGGACAGAAACTATCATAGCACAGGCTACAGAACAAGATCAAGCCAGAATTATTACACCTCCATATGTAACAGAGTCCGCTCTTTTTCCAAACGGAAAGCTATTCTATCTGTTGGCATTATTATTGGGGTGCTTGTTGGCCGTCACTTATCTTCTCCGTCTGGACTTACCAGAACAGAATTTGTCTGTTGAAGACGTTCTTGGGAAAAGCAGTATACCCGTTTGGGGTATTCTTCCAAGTGACGAAGCAACTGCCTCAATCGAAGAGAACCAAAGATTGTATACAGCTATCCATGCCCTATTTACTCGTATAGAGATGGCTAACTCAAAAGTAATACTAGTTACATCAAGTTACGAAAGAGAGGGTAAGACTCATTTTACTCATCATCTCGAAAAACTATTGACAATCCAAGGCTATAATTGCGAGGTTTTTGATTGGAAAGAAACAAATAACCTCTTAGAGATTGTCAAGGCGAAGAAGTCACTTCCGGATAACGGGTACACTATAATAGACGCAGGCTCTTATCACGAGAATCCTGATTTACCACTCCTTAGTCGAGAAGCCGAGCAAACTATTATATGCATAAGAGCAGACCATAGCCGCATTGCTTCACTTGATTTTGTGAATTATGCTGTCAATGAACACCTACTCTTCAATGGCGCAATTATAGTTACGGATGCTACTGTTGATAGCAAGAATGCTGTTAATTTCGGGAGCTTTGATTACATAGTTCCATCGGGATTATCAGCTATAACATCAGCTATACGTAGGGACAAAGACATATAAAAAACTGTTTCAATTTATTGTTAAACAGTATAGCGTCACGATCTGTGACTGCTATTGGCGAAGCTGTATCCATACATATAGTTCCGCAACCTAGAAGAAAAGTAAATCTTTTCATATGAAGGAAGAAATCAACAAAGCAGAATCTATAGGATACAAGGAAAACAACTCCAAGATTGCGAAGAATACAGCCTTTCTATATTTCAGAATGGCTATAATAATGTTCGCATCTTTATATCTTGCCAGAGTTGTACTTAATGTACTTGGCGTAGAAGATTATGGAATTTATAATGTAGTATGTGGATTCGTTTTTTTACTGAACATCCTGAATACAACTTTATCGCATGGTACATTAAGATATTATAACGAGGAACTGGGAAAGAACAATAATGCAGGTATTACAGATGTATTTAATGCCTCAATTCGAATACAGGCAGCTGTAGTGATTATAGCAATTGTATTAATTGAGACAATAGGACTATGGTATATAAATACAAAGATGGTGATTGCACCTGATCGTTTATATGCCGCGAATTGGGTCTTCCAATTTTCCGCGCTTTCGTTGGTGCTGATTATCATGCAAGCTCCTTTTACCTCTGCCATTTTCGCGTTTGAGCGAATGGACTATTATGCATATGTCAGTATTATTGATGTTGTTTTAAAACTCGGGGTAGCATTTCTTATTCAAACCATATCATCAGATAAACTAATTGGTTATGGAGCTCTGATGTTAGGTGTATCATTTATAAACTTTATACTGTGTTCCGGCTATTGTAGATTTCAATTCAAGGAAATCAGATTCAAGAAATCTGTGAACAAGGATTTACTGAAGAAAATGTATTCGTTTTCAGGATGGTTGATTCTTGAACCAATTGCCTGGAGTATTAGAGGCAATGGTAGCAATATGATTCTGAATTTATTTTTTGGAACTGTTATAAATGCAGCTTACGGAATAGCGAATCAGGTAGCTTCGGCCATTGATCAGTTTTGCTTAAGTTTAAGTACTGCCTTCAGACCGCAATTAATGCAATCATTTTCTGCAGGAAACTATGCACGAACCAATAGGCTACTATATAGCATGTCAAAAACCTTATATGTACTGAAATTAACAATATGTGTACCTATCATGGTTGAGATTGAATCCGTACTTACGTTATGGTTAGGTGAAGGATTTCCATCGCAAGCATTGTCATTCACCTCACTTACTATTATTGTAAGACTCATAGACTCTCTAAATCAGCCAATTAATACCGTATTCTATGCAACAGAGAGAATCAAGAGATTTATGATTTATACATCTGCCACGGTTTGTTGTATCTTACCAATATCATACATTCTTTTTTCCATAGACTTTCCTCCCAATGCCCTTTTTGTAACATTGATCATTCTAACAGCAATAACACAGTTCATAAGTGTAGAACTTCTTAATAGGCAATGTTCCTTTTTCGACAAAAAAGACTATTTTAAGCGAGTCGTATGTCCTTGCTTATTATTAAGTATTGTTGTGTATCTATCATCCTTTACGATCTCAAAAATCGAGATGCATCTATTATTGAAGATAATTACTGTAGGACTGACTTCAGTGATAGTTTCTTTGGCCACATCATTTGTAATTGTGTTTGATAGAGAGGAGAAACAAATGATGTTGGATATTCTATCCAAACTGATTAACAAATTCAAAAAGTAATAATAGCAAATATGCCCAATAACCCAAAGTACTCTATCATATTTGTGGCGATTGCCACTTTATTGATTGGATTATGGGCAGAAATATTTGCAGCTGCCCCAACAATAGTAAAGATTATCTATGCCACACTTATTTATGGAAGTGTCGTTGTTTTACCAATCAACAATATTAGGAATAATGATTTTGGTACTTTTGTCAATGTAATATATATATTAGTTCTTATAGATAGTCTGTTACAGATATTCCTTACAATGTACAATACAGATCCCGATATTTACATGTATGGAAACAAATGGCTTACTCTCTTTTTTAATGAATATACGACTATAGCTCTCATTCCCCCTTTTTATGCATATCTGGCAACAAATGAAAAAACGATACCCTTATTCGTTAAAATCATTGGTTTCTTTATTGTTGGTTCTACTATTCTTGCTCCTATTGAAACAAGAAGTGTTGCATTTGTGCCGTTATTCGTCATTCCATTCTTTCCATATGTCAAAAAAGAGTATAGATTCCTAATTCTTATAGCCTTCATTATCTCATTTCTCAATGCCCTAACAGGTGTTAGAATGCTAATGATTGCCAACATTTTTTCAGTCATTGCTCTGGTTTTGACATTTGTCATCAGAAGTAAAATAATTAGAATACTATTCGTAATAGCTTGTCTTGCAATCCCATTCATTGTCTTTATTCCAATTCTAACTCTGGAAAATGGAGAATTGTCTTTTTTTCAAGTTATCATGCAGTATCTGGCTGAAAACAATTATATAGAAGACGCAACTGACACGCGTACCTTTTTATATTTAGAAATGGCAAAAGACATTAGTCTGAATAACACCTGGATTTTCGGTAAAGGTTCTTATTGCCATTATTATTCTGACTATTTTATCTTTAATGAAGGATCCGGAGCTATCAGACTATACTCAGAGGTTCCTTTCTTATATAAATTATTACAAGGTGGTTTGGTTTACATTTTTTTATACTTTTCAGTTTTGTTAATAGCAATCTATAAAGGTCTAATATTGGGCAAAAACCGCTTTATCCAGATGTCGGCCATAATCATCACCGGATGGGTTCTAAATAGTTTTATCGGTGATCTTAATGGTTGCAGAATGCCACACCTTGGAATCTTTTTCCTTGTTGGATGTTGTCTTTCACGTCGAATTCGCAACTATAATGATACTGAAATACAACTGGTTTTCAATGATAAGATAGAATCTTTTCTTAAAATCAAAGTTCTTATTTTACTCAAGTTATTACTCATACGAAGCAATAAGAATAAAAGCATGGTTTAATTGGCCTCCTCTCTTCTATGAATAAGAATAAAAGAATAATTATCGCTGATATCAACAGTGCAGATACAAACGGTATATGCTCAGGTCACTACATTCCTGTTGCTAAGATGTATCATGCCTTATTCGAAAAAGAAACTTCTGTATCGATTTCCGGAGGTCCGATATATAATAAATATTTCCCAAAAGAAGACAGAGTAGATCTTCCATTCAACATAAATGGAGAGTCAATTGTCGATCGTATCAAAAATATTATCAACTGCATATCTCTATTCTGGCAATCAAAGGGAAGCATAGTTATTATGCAGCAGTGTCGTGATGTTATTACGTACTTATCGATTGCATTGTTCTATCGTTGCAGAAACAGTAAATTGTTTTTAATTAGATATAGTGACAAAAGCATACAAAAACCTTTTAGTCGTTTTTTATACAACTGTTGCAAGAATAAAGTCGATGGCATTATTTGTCCATCAAAAGAATTAGGGGAGAAATATGGTATTAATTATTTAGCAATACCTGATTATATTTACATCGAAGAATCATCCGTCAGTATAACAACACCAATTCCTTACAATGATAGAAAATATGATTTTTCGATGGTCGGCAGAATTGCACCAGGCAAAGGAGTTGTTGAAGCGGCCCAGAAGTTTGCAAATACGAGATACAGCGTCTTAATTGCGGGTAAAGCAGAGAATAAGCAATTGGAACAAGATCTGCTCCTTGCTTGTCAAAATGCACATAATATTGATCTACGCCTTGGATATGTCAACGACGAAGACTATCATTATTTCCATATCAATTCCAAATATACTGTATTGAATTATCAAGGAGAGTATTCAATTCGTAGTTCCGGAGCAGTGTTTGACACTTTGTTTTCTGGAGTTCCAGTTGTAGGATGCGATTGTGATGCTTTGCATTTTATTAAGACAGAAGGACTGGGTTACATTTACGATACGATTGAAGGATTCAACCCTGATTCAGTTTTGTCATCTGATCTTTATAGCCAATACCAAACAAATATTTTGAGTTATAAACAAACTCATAATCAATACAGGAAACAACTAGTTGACTTTATATTGCATTCCAAATGAAAATCATCCATATCCTAGCAGGGAAAGCTAATCCAAATACCCTGAATGGTGTAAATAAAGTTGTCGATGCTATTGCAACTGAACAAACTAGATTAGGGTATGAGACCTTCGTGATTGGTGTAGCTAATAATACAGAGCAACGCCACTATCCAATATATAATTATAAAATATTCAAAAAGAATCCAATCCCATTTTTCTTTCCTGAAGATCTGCTTGGTTACCTTTTAAGCAATAGTACAGAGACAACTATTTTTCATTTTCATTCTGTTTTCATACCATGGTTTCTCCCGTTAATCAAGAAACTTAAACAAAAGAGGCGATGTCACCTTTTTCTAACACCTCACGGACAATATATCGATGCTGCAATGAGATCTATAAAAAAAAAGGTTGTATTTCACTTATTTGATCAACAGATTATAAAAGAAGTAGAAGCAGTACATATATTAGGTGAAGAAACCGAGTATAACTCTCGAATCAAGACAATTGCAAAGCGTGTCGCAATAATACCAAATGGGTTTAGAAATCAGCCGCAGATAGAGAATCACTATAATAAAACACTATCGTTTGGCTATTTAGGTAGAATTATTTGTTTGCAAAAGGGACTTGACATCATGATTCCTGCTTTTATTTCTTATTGCAAAAGCGGAGGTACCGGAATTCTAAAAATTGCAGGATCAGGACCAGATGAAGATAAACTAAAGCAAACGGTGCGTCAATATGGGCTTGATGAACGTATTCTATTTTTAGGGAAGGTATTCGACGATGACAAATGGGAGTTCATACAAAATTGCTCTGTTTTCGTACATGTGTCGCGTTGGGAAGGAATACCTACCGCCTGTATGGAAGCATCTTCAATGGGATTACCGCTATTGGTGACTAAAGAAACAAATTTAGGACCATATATTACAAAATTTAATTCCGGACTTGTTCTGAATGAATTATCCGAGACTAAAGTAACTAATGCACTTCTGTACTTTGAACAGATTTTTCAAAAGCAAGAATTTCTCGAGATGTCAAAAGCCTCTAGTAGAATGATAACAGAAGAGTTAAACTGGGCACATATTGTAAAACGATTGTCTTCAGAACTATATAATATTAAATAAGATGAAAAAATATTGTATCTTCATTTGCCTTATTTTGTGTTCGTGTGCAGAAGAAGGGCATATGGTTTTGAGCGATTTAGAGAATCATATCATTAAAGATCTGAATCAAACTCCTTCATCTGAAATTTTACAGGACAGTTATGGTATATGTGCGCATATTACTCGTCCGCAAATAGACTATCCATACATAGATTCAGTTTTGAGAATAGCAGACGAACTAGGATGTACATGGGTCAGAAGTGATCTAGATTGGTGGTCAATAAGCAGTCGACCTGGAGAAGTGGATTATTCTTTATTTGATTCAGTTTTCTCTCACATTGACAAACACCCCAATATTCACTTATTACCTATTATTGTTAGCCGTGGCAATTACAATGGAGAAGATAACAAAGTTCAAATACTCGAGTATTATGAAGAATGGGAAACATATGTATCTAGTGTTGTAGAACGATATCATGACAGATGTCCTGCATGGGAAGGTCTGAACGAATGGGATTATCAATACATAGATAATAATCTGTTTGATTATTCAGACGGAGTAGAATTCCAAAAATTCATATACAATACTGTCAAGAGTTATGACCCAGATGCATCAGTATTATTTGGATCAATGGTATCAATCAATTCATATAATACATTTACAGGCTATGGATCTCTTTCTTATCATGATATATCAAATATCCATATTTTTTCAGAAAAACAACCTGAATTTGATTATAGCAACAAGTTAATGGCTATGACGGATATTTTGAAAGAGAATGGCTATAATAAAAATATCTGGGTTACAGAAACAGGTTGGAGTACTGCACCCAATTACCTTACAAAGGAAGAACAAGCATATTTAATACCGAGAGCTTTTATTACGGGCTTTTCATTAGGAATCGATAAGATATTCTTATATAATCTACGATCTAGAGATGATAATTCCGATATTTACGAATCTAGTTTCGGAATACTCAATGCTGATTTCACCCCCAAACCTGCTTTCTATTCGTTCAAAAACCTTATTAAGATGTTGCCAGATGGCAGTACTCGTCCCAAAATGTACACTGATGGTTCTATTTACATCAGTTCTTGGATTCACCCTGAGAAAGGAAAAATCTATGCCATCTGGAAATATGAAGGGAATAGTACGATCAGTCTAACGATCGAAGGTAATCCTCATTTTTATAGATATGATAATTTAGAGACCGAAATACAAATACCTGATTTTATGCGTGTTCCTATTAGAGAAGAAATTCTTTATATTACAGGGGCTACTTCCATCATTCCGTCAAAAATATGAGTTCCATAATTTCAAACAAACCATATGGAAAGGAATCAATGGTTAAAAGATTTGTTAGATAATCTATTTAATGTTTTCGAACAGCAAAAAGTCGAGTATCTTATTCTAAGAAACTATGAAGGGCTGCCCGAAAAAATCAGAATGGGAGGAGATATCGATTTTCTTATCGATATCAATTCTTATCGACGAATCGCTACGGTTTTAGATACAATCGAAAAAATTGAGATTCTTATTTCATCTGAGCGATTGGTTGTTAAAGAATACATTGTGAGATATGATAATAAACTAACCATTAAACTTGATTTTCATCCCTTCGAAGATTGGCATGGAGCTATATATTGCCAATCATCAACTATTTTAAGGTCAAAAAGGAAACACTCTTGTTTTTTTGTTCCAAGCGAGTTTCACCAGGCCATGACCATGTTGATGGCTAGTTTTTTATATGGGGGATTCATCAAACAAAAATACATGCCTTATGCAAAACCAATTTTGGCCTCTTCTTCTGAATTAGACAGTTTCATTCCTATTTTTGGTAATTCAAACATTAATGATCTAAGAGAATTTGCAAAAGGAAATATTAGTGATGAAGAATTCCTGAAAAGACGAAAGGGATTCCTATTTCATCTATTCATGCATAATCTCAGAAAAGAAGGAATCTCATTTATTACAAGATTTATTAAAACAAGGATCGAAGAGATATATTTAAGGTTTAGATACAATGGTTCAATAATAGAACTCAATACTGAGGATAATGTTACGGCACTTCATTTATTGGAAGACTATCTACACTCTTTCATCGGACATGATAGAATAGTTATTATAGATGAGAATAGTACCGTAAAGCAAAGAATAAAGACCTGGGACGATGTTGCACGTCTAAGGTTTATTATATACCAAAAAGGCAATGGAAAACTGCTTAGAAAACCAGATATAATCATAAACAAAACGAACGATACAATACAACAATTTACTCTACATTTAAAACAAAGGACTAAAAATGGGTAAAAAAAGGATGACTATTGTTGTAGAAGGTACAGACGGCAGTGGAAAAAGTTATATTATTGAACATATTTCGCCTCAACTGAAGAACCACTTTGTTGATGGAATCGTATATTCCCACCTTCGCCCTCATTATCTTCCAGACATAGCCGAAATATTCGGTAGAAGAAAGAAAAGAGAGGAAGGAGGTGGACATGTCGAGGTAACCGATCCTCATGCTGGTAAGCCTTCAGGCATAATAACTTCCCTTTTCCGATGGTCTTATTATATGATTGATTATACATATGGTTACTATAAGAAAATATGGCTACCTTATAAAACGAAGAATTCAATTATAATATTCGATCGCTATTATTATGACTATTATATCGATCCCATCAGATCCAAAACGTCACTACCCCAATGGATGCTAGAAGTTGGAGAATGGTTTATTCCCAAACCTGATCTTATACTGTGTCTTGGAGGGAATCCGGAAATTATCTATTCGCGTAAACCAGAAACATCGTTACAGGAAGTCACTAGACAAACAAAAAAACTAAAAGACTTTTGCTCTAAAAAGAATAATGCAGTCTGGATTGATACAACATTAGATCCAGCAGAAACAATAGATACTGCCTTGAAATCTATTCTTCAAAAATAACAAACTATTGAAAAGCAATAAATAATGAAAGTACTAGTCAATGCCTATGCATGTTCGCCCTACCAGGGAAGTGAGCCAGGAATGGGATGGAATTTTGTGAGCATTCTATCACGAATTCATGAACTGCACATTATGACAGAATGCAAATTCAAGGAGGATATTGACAGGTATTTTGAAGAACACCCTGATGAGAAGCAGTTTTTCCATTTCTATTATATTAAGCGAACCCGATGGAATCTATTGCGCAGAATCTGGCCACCATCATACTACTGGACGTACGCTGCATGGCAAAGAAAAGCTTTCAGATTGGCTAAAGAATTAGATCAACAAGAGAAGTTTGACCTAGTTCATCAGCTTAACATGGTAGGATACCGCGAATGTGGATATCTTTGGAAGATGGGCAAGCCAATGGTCTGGGGGCCAATGGGGAATTTCAACATCACACCCTGGCGAATGTTGCCTGAGATGGGATTATACGGAATTGTATTCTATTCGTGCCGAAACCTTATCAATCTTTGGCAAATGCATTTCTCTATCAGGGTAAAAAAAGCCATAAAGGCAGCGAAAGCAATAATATGTGCAATGCCAGACGATTGTATTACACTAAAGAAAATTTATGGCCGAGAAGCAACAGTAATACCCGAAGTCGGATTGTCCAATTTGGAAGAAGCTCCCGTAATTAAAGAAAGAAAAAAAGATGAAACTTTAAGAATTTGCTGGTCGGGTCTCCACATTGCACGAAAGGCTCTTCCTATACTATTAAAATCTATAGCATTAACCAATAGTAAAGACAACATTGAATTGCATATCCTCGGAGATGGACCTTGCAACAAGAAATGGAAGAATTTAGCACATTCCCTTCATATCAAACATGTTGTATGGCATGGAAATCTTAGTCGAGATAAAGCATTAGGAGTAATGAAAAATTCCCATGTATTTGCCATCTCATCTCTCTCTGATGCAACATCGACTGTATTGCTTGAAGCTTTATCTTTTGGCCTGCCTATCATCACATTGAATCACCTTGGTTTTGCTGGAGTTGTCACGGAACAATGTGGAATCAAAATAGATATTCATAATCCTAAACAGGTCATTCGCGATTATTCAAAAGCAATTGATCGGATAGCAGAAGACGAGGTTTATAGAATAAAAATGGCTGAAGGTGCTTTGCAAAGGGCACAAGATTTCCGATGGGACAAAAAAGCAGAGCTGATAAACCAGATCTATCATCAAGTAATGGAATAATGAAACTCTATCGCTTCAAGACCTTTCGTACTTCCTACTACTTCCCAAGAATGACGAAGGAGCTAGAGTTTATGTACGAACTCTATGCTGCTTATGGCGGAAGATTGTCAAAAGCTTATTGGTGGCTTTTCAGACATTGCCAGATGATACGTCTACTGAATGGAATAGAAACTGAAAAATTAGAGTTTCCATTTCAGCAAATCAGTGAATTGGAGGGTAATAGATCGCTGATGGCTTTCAACCTCGGGACTCCAGGCGAAGAACAGAAAATCAGCATATTGGGATTCAATTCTGACAAGAATGAAGCATTCTTTGCAAAGTATAGCGAGAAACCTAAGTCGAAGGAATTGACGCGAAATGAGATTCAGATCTATACGTTATTGCAAGATACAGGACTCACTCCTACCCTCTACGATTATAAAATCACAGAAGATTATGTATGGATGAAAACCTCGTGCATCAAGGGCAAACACTATCCCACCATGCAACTGACCGAAGAAGTTTTAGCAATGGTCTTGACATTGAGCAAATACCATCTTAACAATCAGAATCAGCAGAATAACGGTCTAAAAACCTGCCTTGCACATGGAGATTTTTGTCCTTGGAACATACTGGTTGACAACAATAATATTAAACTGATTGATTGGGAAATGGCTGCAGAAAAGCCTTTGGGATACGATCTATTTAAATATGTATGCCAGTGTTCAAGATTATTTACGCCAAATAAACCATACGAAAGAGCTATCGAAGAACAACAATGGTGGATTAATCGCTATTTTGAGGCATTACAGATTGCAGATTGGACCCCTTATCTATCCAATTTTCTTTCTACAAATTCCTGGAACTAATTCATGTCGAGAAATCCTACACCGTTCGAATGGTGTAGGAAAAATGAGATGAGATTGCTAACACCATTCGAATGGTGTAGGAAAAATGTGATGAGATTGCTAACACCACTCGAATGGTGTAGGAAAAACGGGTTGAAATTGCTAACACCATTCGAATGGTGTAGGAAAAACGGAATGAAATTGCTAACACCATTCGAGTGGTGTAGGAAAAATGAGATGAAATTGCTAAGACCATTCGAGTGGTGTAGGAAAAACAGGATGAAATTGCTAACACCGTTCGTATGGTGTAGGAAAAACGTGATAAAATTGCTAACACCATTCGAATGGTGTAGGAAAAAACAATATAGAATATGAAATATCAGAAACAAGCAACCTTAGAACAGATTCTGGCTTATCGGCCTGAAGATGAAAAGACCCATACCCCATCGCCAATAGTCAATGCTCTGGCCGATACACTCTATACGACAAAGTTGATAGAGTGCGTCGAAGTGGCAGAACACCTGGGCGTAGAATATCAATTGCTGACGGCTGCAGTCAGGCTCGAAACCGGATTGTACTTGAAAGAAATTATCCAGCAATACCGTCTGGCTCAGCTGGATGCCTTCCGCGCAGAACATGCAGACAAGTCACTATGTTTGCAGGCCTAAACCGGCAAACGGTTAGACAAAAAAGATACCGGACGCTCTTAGGGGCTTTGCGCCCCTGCCGCTTGGCAAACTCCGCAGTGTTTTTCATAGTGGAGTTTGCAGAAGCAGAAGAAT
>JAZUEP010000010.1:0-24681 GCA_045640225.1 Bacteroidales bacterium
CTGGCCCTTATAATTCAAAAAATGAAGGCTATAAACCGGTTTTAAGCTCAAATTCGACCAAAATCAGAGATTTCAGCCTTGATGAATACTTTTCAATAAAGATAGTGGCTTGACATAAGAAAAGGACGTGCAAAAGTCTAATCATGGACTTTTGACACGCCCTCCTTTAAGTATCGAGGCATCGAGGCATCGGGGCCTCGAATTATCGAATTGTCGATGCATCGATGCATCGATCCGCCGATTTTTCGATCCGTCGATCCATCGTCGTCCCCCTCTTACTTGAACAGCAGTGGGGCAAACGTATTCAGATACAGACGCCAGTTGGCCCATACGTGGCCACCCTCAGAGACGTAGAACGTGTGGTCGAGGCCCTGTTCAGTCAGCGTCTGATCCAGCTTGACGGAACCCTCCCACAGGAAGTCGGCCTTACCACAAGCCAACCAGTAGAGCTTGACGCCTGCCTTCTTGAGGGCAGCAATCTGCTCGGGCGTAGCCTGTCCGGCAGCCGAGAGTGGGCAGATGTAGTCGAACATCTCGGGGTAGAGGATCGAAGCCGAAATGGTATGGCCACCACCCATCGACAGGCCTGCGATAGCACGTTTGTCGGGACGGGCCAGGGTGCGGAACTCCTTCTGGATGAACGGAACGATCTCCTCGCAGAGGCTGCGGACGTAGAGGTTGCGGTTCTCGGGGTTACGCCAGTCCAGTTCGGTGGTAGGCAGACCCATGGTGCAGGCAGCCTGCTGGTTAGGGTTGCCGTTAGGCATTACGACGATCATTGGTTCGGCCTTGCCCTGTTCGATCAGGTTGTCCAGGATCTGGGCCGCACGGCCCATCGACGACCAGGCCTCCTCGTCGCCACCCGCACCATGCAGCAGGTAGAGGACAGGATACTTCTTACCCGACGTCTCGTAGCCGTAAGGGGTGTAGACCGTCAGACGACGGTTGATGCCCAGGAGCTTCGAGTCGTACCACTTGTACGAGAGGCTGCCACGCTGGCTGCACTCGGCATAGTTGGCCGAACGCTCACCGGGTACCAGCAGCATGTTGAGGTAACGGGTGCCGTCGCGTTGTACCATGTAGTTCTGAGGGTCGTTGACCGATACACCGTCGGCAATGAAGTTGTAGGTGTAGATCTCGGGTTCAGGCAGGGCGATGGTGGTCTCCCAGACGCCGTCGGCCCCCTTCTTGAGCTCCAGCTGGTCGGTATAGTTTGGCATCCAGCTGCCATAGAGCTTCACGATGGTAGCGTAGTTGGCATTGAGGCGGAAAGTCACTGAATCGCCTTTAATCTCGGGCGAAACGATCTGCTTACGGCCACCGAAGTTGAAGTTGGTCAGCTCCTGGGCCTGTGCTGCACCGAACAGCACCGAAGCAGCGAAAAGAAAGAATAGCTTTTTCATAGAATGAAAGACAATAAACTCGGCCTTCGCAAATCGTTCAAGCGGAGAGTTTAGTGTTTAGGGTTTGGAATAGTTTTTACGAGTCGCAGCGTTGCGTCGTTGCACGTTGCATTAAGCCATCCCCCGCCGACATTTCTGCTGCGACGGGGGACGTTGTGCGAATTGCTTGGGATTACAGGAAAGCCTTGGTAGCAAGTACGTTGCTTACCTTCTGGCTCTGGGCAGCAACCTCGGTGGTGAGCTCAGCACGGATGTCGCGGCTTGATGCACCGATGTGGAGCTGGTATTCGCCACCATCGACAACCCAGGCAGACTCGGCCTCGGCAAACGAAGCCAGGTCGGCAACCGGAACGGTGAGGGTGACGGTCTGCTGCTCACCGGCAGCCAGAACCTTGGTCTTGGCATAGGCCTTGAGTTCCTGTGCAGGCTTGTCGAGGGCACCGGCAGGAGCGGTGACGTAGAGTTCGACAACCTCCTTGCCAGCCATGGTGCCGCTGTTCTTCACATCGACGGTAACGGTGAGCTGGGTGCCATCGTTCTCAACCTTGGCATTCGAGTACTCGTAGGTGGTGTACGACAGGCCATAGCCGAATGGGTAGCTGACCTGGAGCTTCTGGGTATCGAACCAGCGATAGCCTACGTAGATGCCCTCCTCGTAGTTGGTCCAGTCGTAGGTAGTGACCGGAGTACGCTCCTCGGCCTCCTTGCCCATGAAGGTGCTGAGGTCCAGCTGGAACTGCTCGGCACGTGGGAAGTTCTCGGACGACTTGTGATCGTTGAACGACAGTGGCCAGGTCATGGTGAGCTTACCCGAAGGATTCTGCTTACCGGTCAGAACGTCGGCAACCGAGTTGCCACCCTCCTGACCAGCCTGCCATGCAAGGAGCACGGCGTCTGGGGTGTTCTTCCACGAAGCGGTCTCGATGACGCCACCGATGTTGAGCACTACGATCACCTTCTTGCCGGCAGCCTTGAATGCCTTGCTGACCTGAGCGATGAGCTGCTGCTCCTCCTTCGAGAGGTTGAAGTTGTCGACCGTACGATCGAGGAACTCACCCGAGATGCGGCCCAGGGTGATGATGGCAGCGTCGTTGTCCTTGACGGCAGCAGCCAGAGCCGAAGCCGATGGGATGATCTCGGCAGGGAGTGGCTGTGGCAGGAAGGCAGCCATGAAGTTCTGGTCCTTGTTGGCAGCCTTCTCCTCAGCAATCTTCTGCTGATAGGCTACGTACTCGGCCTTGACGTTCTCGTCAACGGTGATACCTGCATTGTTGAGACCATCTACGAGGCTGACGGTGTAGGCACGGTTTACGTTGCCCGAACCGGTACCACCGGCGATGAAGTCGTACGAGGTGATGCCGTAGAGGGCCATCTTCTTGACGTCGGCCGAGAGTGGCAGGGTGTTGTCCTTGTTCTCGAGCAGGACCATACCCTCGGCAGCACACTGACGGGTTACGGCAGCATGAGCCTCGAGCTGTGGCTTGTTGCTGTACTGATAGCCCTTGAAGCGTGGAGTGCGGACTACGAACTCGAGGATACGACGTACGTTGCGATCGAGGTCAGCTACGTCGAGGGTGCCGTTGTTGACACCGTCGATGATCTCGTGGTACTGGCTTGGACGGCCAGGCTGCAGCATGTCGTTGCCGGCCTTCATCTGTGCGACGGCATCCTTGCCGCCGTACCAGTCGGTCATGACTACGCCCTTGTAGCCCCAATCCTCGCGCAGGACGGTCTCGACCAGGTCCTTCTCCTCAGAGGTGTAGGTACCATTGATCTTGTTATACGAGGTCATGATGGTCCAAGGGTCAGACTCCTTGACGGTGATTTCGAAGCCCTTCAGGTAGATCTCGCGCATCGCACGGGTAGAGATGCGGGCATCGTTGCCGGTACGATTGGTCTCCTGGTTGTTGAAGGCAAAGTGCTTGACCGAGGTACCTACGTTGTTGGCCTGAACGCCACGAACATAAGCGGCAGCCGTCTTACCCGAGATCAATGGATCCTCCGAATAATACTCGAAGTTACGGCCGTTGAGTGGGTTGCGGTGGATGTTGAGTGCAGGAGCCAGCAGTACGTCAGCACCATACTCCAGAACCTCTTCGCCCATCGACTTGCCTACCTCCTCGACGAGCTCCTGGTTCCAGGTGCTGGCCAGCAGGGTACCGATAGGGAAGTGGGTGCAGTAGTAGGTCTGCTCGTCGCCCTCGCGGGTAGGGTTGATGCGGAGGCCGGCAGGGCCGTCGGCCAGGACGGTAGCAGGGATGCCGAGGCGGGTGATGGCATGGGTCGAACCGGCAGCACCAGGCACCAGTTCGGCCTGTGCACCGATCGTAGCCGAGAGGCCTTCCTCACCGCTGTCCATACCTACGCCGACAACAAGGGCAGCCTTCTCTTCGAGGGTCATGGCAGCAACGATCTTGTCGATGTTGTTCTCCTGGAGCTTGAGCTCCTTCTCTCCGCAACTGGCCAGCAGGGTGGTGGCTGCAGCTGCGATAATCAGTTTCTTCATTGGGGTTTGTGTTGTGTTTTGCGATTCTTCGATGGATCGATGGAACGACGGGTCGATGTTTCGGCAGATCGTTCCATCGATGCTTCGATTAATCGATGCATCGAAGTTTCGGGATGTTGTTATTTGAATACTTTTTGTGAGAATTCGATGAAGTAAGTACGCCAGTTACGCCAGATGTGGCCACCCTCGGTCTCGCGGTACTCGTAGGGATAACCATGCTCATCCATATAGCGGAGCATACCGTCGTTGCCCTCCTTCAGGAAGTCGGTCTTACCGATGGCGATGTAATACAGGAACGGGCAGTTCTTCTTGCTGAAGAGGTTGGCCATCTGCTGGTCGAAGTTCGAATAGACGGGGCAGGTGCCTGACTCGTCCTTACCACGACGGCCATCGCCGGCACTGGCTCCGGAGAAGAGGCCGATGTAGCCATATTCGCCGGCATAGTACTTCGAGATATGCTCGGAGTGGAACGAACCCATCGACAGGCCGGCAATAGCACGATGACGCTTGTCGTTGAGGGTGCGGAAGTGACCCTCGACATACTTGCGGACGTCGGGGAACGACAACTCGAAGGCTGCCTCCTTCATACCGGGCTTTACGCCACCCATCACCATCTCGGGCTGCTTGAATCCGCCAGGAACGGCACCGGCAGCAGCCTGTTCGTAGGCATTGCCGTTGGTCATCACCAGGATCATCGGTTCGGCCTTGCCCGTAGCGATCAGGTTGTCCAGGATCTGGGTCACACGGCCCTGGGTATACCAGGCCTCCTCGTCGCCGCCACTGCCGTGCAGCAGGTAGAAGACGGGGTACTTGCGGTTATTGTCCTCGTAGCCGGCCGGGGTGTAGACGGTCATACGACGCTTCATACCCAGCGACGGTGAGTCGTACCAGCAGGTGCGGACGGTGCCGTGCGGTACGTCGTTGACCTGGAAGAGGTCGCCCTGGTCACCGGCTTCACGGGTTACGATGAAGTAGTTGGTCAGGGTCTTGACGTCACGGTTGACGAAGACGTTCATCAGGTCGAGTTCCTTCTTACCGTCGACGATGAAGTTGTAGGTGTAGTAATTGGCCTCGAGCGGAGCCGGGGTGGTGTACTCCCATACGCCATTCTTCTCGACCAGGTCGGCCGGAAGGTTGACGGCCCACTTGCCCTGAGGGGTATCGATGAGAGTTTCTGGCAGGAAGTCGCCGCTGACCTGCACCTTGACAGCCTTTGGAGCTGCGAGGCGGAAGGTGACGGTGTGATCGGGATTGATCTCGGGCGACTTGATTTCGCCGCCGCCGAAGAGGGCCTGCTGGGCCATAGCGCTGCCGCCCAGCAGGAGGGCAGCAGCGAGGATTGTGAGTCTTTTCATATCGAGAGATTGGTTACTTGAACAGACGTGGAGCAAAGTCGTCGAGGTAGATACGCCAGTTACGCCAGATGTGGCCACCCTCGGTCTCCTTGTAGACGAATGGGTAACCCTTGGCCTCGAGCTTGGCCTTGTACTCCATGTTGTCCTTGTAGAGGAAGTCGGTATTACCGATGGCAATGTAGTACAGGGCTGGACGGTTCTTGGCATTGAACTGGGTGTCGATCTTCTCGTCGACGTTCTGATAGATCTCTGAACCAGGAGTCTCCTTACCGATAGCGGCCGAGAAGAGGCCTACGTAGTTGAACATATCAGGGTACTGACGCGAGATGTTGCCTGAGTGGAAGCCACCCATCGAGAGGCCGCCGATAGCACGGAACTTCTTCTGTGCCTTGGTGCGATAGGTCTTGTCGATGAACTTCACGATCTCGGGGAAGCAGGTCTCGAAGGTGCCCTCCATAGTCTTAGGCAGACCCATCGTGACAGGGATCATACCCTCTGGGCCTTCGCCCGGAGCTGCATGTTGCGAGATGTTGCCGTTGGTCATCACCACGATCATTGGCTCAGCCTTACCCTCGGCAATGAGGTTATCAAGGATCTGGGTAGCACGGCCCTGGGTGTACCAGGCCTCCTCGTCGCCACCGATGCCATGCAGCAGGTAGAAGACCGGATACTTCTTGCCCGACGTCTCGTAGCCGGCTGGGGTATAGACGGTCAGACGACGGTCCATGTTCTCGTGATCGGAGTGATACCAGATCTTGCTGACGGTTCCGTGAGGGACGTCCTTCACCTTGAAGTGCTCGGTCAGTTCGTTGCCATCGACCAGCAGAAGGCTGGTGAGGCTGCTGACGTCGCGGTTGATGTATACGTTCGAAGGATCGATCATCGTCTGGCCATCGACCTTGAAGGTATAGGTATAGAGCTCAGGAGCAACAGGCTCGGGAGTAGTGTACTCCCATACGCCATCCTTGCCTTCCTTGAGTTCGCCTACGCCAGGTACGTCGAAGGTGCCGAAGCCCGGTACCTCCATCTTCTGGGTAGGGAGGAAGTCGCCGGTCACCTCGACCTTCACTGCTTTAGGAGCATGGAGACGGAAGGTGACGCTCTTGTCTGCATTGATCTCGGGCGACACAACAGCAGCCTGACCCCAGAGGGCCTGCTGAGCATAACTTGCAGTAGCTGCGAAGAGAGCAGCCGCCAGTATAGTGAGCTTTTTCATTGTTTTTTGGTTTTGGGGTTTTTCGATTGCTCGGTTACTCGATTTTTCGAATTATCGATGATTCGATGTATCGGGTTATCGATGCTTCGATATTTCGATGCTTCGTGGTTTCGAGGTTGTCGAACGGTCGAGGGATCATTTAAAAATCTTCTGTGAATACTCTACGAGGTAATTACGCCAGTTGCGCCAGATGTGGCCACCCTCTGACTCACGCCACTCGTAAGGATAACCCTTCTCGTCCATATAGGCACGGAGAGCGTTGACGCCACCGAGTACGAAGTCGGTCTTACCACAGGCGATGAAGTACAGCTTCGGAGCCTTGCCCTTGGCAAACTGCTTGGCCATGTCGGCATCGAACTGAGTATAGACAGGGCTCTGTGCAGGTTGGTTGCCCATGGCCTGAACGCCACCGGTAGCACCCGAGAAGAGGCCTACGTAGCCGAACTTCTGGTTGTAGTAGCGTGAGATGGCCTGCGAGTGGAAGCCACCCATCGAGAGGCCGGCAATGGCACGTGAGTTCTTGTCGGTCTTGCAGCGGAAGTTCTTCTCGATGAAGCTGATTACCTCAGGGAAGTGAAGTTCGAAGGCTGCCTCCTTGACGTTAGCACGGCCGGCACCAGCCATCGAAGGTTGTACGAAGCCCTGCGACGACTCGCCAGGAGCTGCGGTGTCCCAGGCATTGCCGTTGGTCATGACCAGGATCATTGGCTCAGCCTTTCCGGCTGCGATGAGGTTGTCGAGGATCTGGGTCGAACGGCCCTGGGTATACCAGGCTGTCTCGTCGCCGCCAGCACCATGCAGCAGGTAGAAGACAGGATACTTCTGGCCCGACGTCTCGTAGCCGGCAGGGGTGTAGACGGTGATGCGACGGTCGCAGCCCAGCTCTTTGCTGTGATACCACATGGTACGAACGGTGCCGTGAGGTACGTCGTTGACCGAGAAGAGGTCACCATTGTCGCCCTTCTCGCGGCTGACGATCAGCTGGTTGGTGACGGTGGCCACGTCGCGGTTGATGTACACATTGGCAGGGTCGACGGTCTTGATGCCATCGACGGTCAGCGTGTAGGTATAGTAATCGGCAGCAACGGGCTCAGGAGTGGTGTACTCCCACACACCGTTGGCACCTTCCTTCAGGTCGACGGCAGGATGGATGGCCCATACGCCCTGAGGAGTCTCGATGAGCTGCTCGGGCAGGAAATCGCCCTCAACCTTTACGGTCTTGGCCTTAGGACCTTGGTAACGGATGGTGATTGTGCCATCAGGATTGATCTCAGGTGATTTGACTTGAGCCCCGCCGAAAAGGTTCTGCTGAGCGAAGCTGGTTCCCACCAGCAATGCAAGCACAGAGGCACAGAAAAGATGTTTCATACTATTAGTTTTTGTTGCAAAGATAGCAAAGTTAAATGATATTGCCAAAAAAATTAACACACATTAACTTTGCTATCTGATATTCATATTGTTACGTCGAAGATTCTATTAATCCCAACCAGGATTCTGCTTGAGTTCCTTGTTCATCTTGATCTCCTTGATAGGGAAAGGAAGCAGCTCGTGCTTACCCGTCTTGTATCCGTAGCGTGAAGGATCGTTGTTGGCCTTGGTATCCCAGAAGATGCCGTCTGGCTTACGGGTAGGAATCTTCTCACCCTTCTTGGCCAGGGAATTCTTGGCAATGCCCCAACGCTGGATGTCCTGGTAGCGGACACCTTCACCACAGAGCTCACAACGCTTCTCGAGCTGGATGTCGGCCAGTGTACATGAGCCCTTAGGAGCCAGTTTTGCACGTTCGCGTACCATGTTGAGGTACTTGGTAGCCTTGGCATTGTCCGACTCGACGTTGGCCTCAGCAGCAAGGAGCAGTACCTCCGAGTAACGCATCCAACGATAGTTGTTGGTGTACGACATGGCACCATAGCCACCCCAGTTCTGGGTGTCGAAGCCTGGGAACCACTTCCACATCAGGTACTCCTCGACGCCATAGAGGTTGCCTACGAGCTTCATACCGATGTTCTGCTCAATCCATGCAAGATCCTTGACGGTCTGATTCAGACGATAACCATCAGCACCCTCGTTGGCCAGGAAGTCGGCCATGAGTTCGCCGGTTGGATTGTAGAAGCCATAGTCCTGACCTGAGTTGAAGCTCATGATGTTGTACATGGCATAGTTGAAGCCGCTGAAGTCGAAGTAAGCAGCTCTCCAACGCATCATACAACCTACGATAGCGAACTCGAAGTTGTTAGGATCGCTACCCTTCTGGGTCTCGAACAGCGATTCGCAGTTGTTCTTGCCCGAAGGCTGGAGAATGTCCTGGTAGTTACCCTCGTAGAGAGCATACTTGCCGCTGTTGATAACCTGGTCGAGAGCCTGAGCAGCACTGGCCTTGTCGCCGGCCCAAAGGAGGGTCTTACCGAGGAGGGCGTAAGCATAGTGCTTAGAGATGCGCCAGTTGTCGGCATCGTTGTTGCTGACGTCGCTCTTCTCGCGGAGGGCACCCGATGAGATGGCAGCATTGAGGTCGTCGGTGATGAACTTCCAGAGCGTTGCCATATCGGTGTTGCCGATAGCAGCCTCAGAAGAGTCAATCACGTGGTCTACCAGAGGTACAGTACCCCACATAGAGGCAAGTTCGAAGTACATCAGCGCACGGATGACACGGGCCTCGGCCACTGCACGTTTAGCAACGGCCGAACCATTCTCGGAGCACTTGTCGATGATGATGTTACAACGGTTGATGCCGGTGTAGTAGCCGCTGAACCAACCCTGGATAGCATCGAGGTCGGCCGAGAAGCGGTACTCGTTCATCTGCTCGTAGCCACCATTGTCGCCACGCTGACCGCCACCGCACCAGTAGTCGTCCGAGAGCAGAGCCTTGTTGGCAAACGAGGTAATACCCATAGACTGTGCCTGCTGGTAGCACTCTACGATACCAGCTTCGATCTGCTCGTCGGTCTGGTAGTAGTTCTCATAATTCTGGACACCATGCTGTGGGATTTCCAGGTTGTCCATACAAGATGTGACAGTACCGCAAACAAGCAGTCCAGCCAGCATCAAGGAAATATTCTTTGTTTTCATTGTATACAATATTAGACTGATTAGAATGATACACTAAGACCGAAGACGAGCTTCTTTGAGTTTGGATAAACACCCTTATCGATGCCGAGAGCATTGCCGGTACCGGTGGTCTCTGGGTCGAAGCCAGGATAATTGGTGAAGGTGAAGAAGTCCTCGAGTGAGCCATAGATGCGGCAGTTGTCGATCATGACCTTCTTGGTCAGGTTCTTAGGAATGGTGTAGCCCAGCTGGATCTGCTTGATCTTGAAGTAAGCACCATTGTATACCATGGCAGTCGACATCAGGTACTTGTCGTAGTCTGATGCACCGGCACGTGGCTTGTCGCCATTGCGGTTGCTCTCGGTCCAACGGTTGTCGGTAAAGATGGTCAGACGGTTGGTTGGATAGTCAGCACGGTTGATCAGGCAGTAGATATCGTTGCCGATAGCACCTGAACCGAAGAGGAGGAAGTCGATGCCCTTGTACGAGGCATTGAGGGTGATACCATAGTTGGCAGTAGCCATACCCTTACCAATCTCGGTCTTATCCTCAGGACCGATCTGGCCGTCGCCGTTCAGATCCTCGAAGGTTGGGTTACCCGTCTGCGAATCTACACCGGTGAACTTGTATCCGTAGAAGTACCATGCTGGGTGACCTACCTCGAAGCGAGTAACGGCACCATTGACGTGGAAGGTAGCACCGTCGATACCATTGCTGAGCGATGGGTGGATGTAGGTAACCTCGTTGCGGAGGGTCGAGAAGTTAGCACGGATGCCATAGCGGAAGTCCTTGCCGATATGATCCTGCCAGCCCAGTTCGAACTCAAGACCTTCGTTCTCGATGTCACCGGCGTTGATTGGAGAGGCTGCCAGACCCATGATGTACGAAGGAGAAGCACCGCTGACGATGAGGTCCTTGGTATTCTTCTTGAAGTAGTCCATGGTGAACGACAGACGGCTCTGGAGGAAGCGGGCATCGATACCGATGTTGGTCTGCTCTGAGGTTTCCCACTTCAGGTCCTTGTTACCGGCTGAAGATGGTGCGTAGGTAGCAACGTAACCGAAGTCTGGATCAAGCGGATGGGTAGCGTAGTTGCCTGAGCCTGCAATGGTCTTGGCATACATGTAGTTGCCGAGCGATGCGATCGAACCGTTCTGGCCCCATGAAGCACGTACCTTCAGGAAGTCAAGCCACTCGCGTGTAGACTCCATCCACGACTCCTGGCTGAGTGTCCAACCCAGCGAAACGCCATGGAAGTTACCCCAACGGTTGTCGACAGGAAGGATTGAGCTGTCGGCAGCATCAGCACGGAAGTTGTACTGTACGAGGTACTTGCCCTTGTAGTCGTACGACAGACGGCCGAACATACCGAACTTGCGGATGTAGTTGGCTTCGCCACCGTTGATGCTCTTGGTTACGCTTGGTGTAGCGTATGCAAAGTACCAGAAGTTAGGATCGTCCTGCTTTACACCATAGTCTGATGAGCTGCCTGAGGTGCCGCCGCTTACTGAGCTGCTGCGGTTTTCGCTGTACGAAGTACCGACGGTGATGCCCATGTTGTGAGCCTTGTCGTAGGTGTAGTTGTAGTTAGCAAAGTTCTCCCACTGGTAGTAGACCGTGTTGCCGTCGCTGGCGTTGAGGTTTACCCAGTTCTGGTTCGACTTCGATGAGCCATAGTAGTCACGGCTTACGCCATACGACTCGTTGCTGCTCAGCTGGTAGCTCAGTCGTGAAGTGAAGAGCAGACCCTTGACAGGAGTCAGGTTCAGTGCAGTTGTGCCGTTCAGGTTGAACATGCGGTTCTTGGTGAAACCTGATGCACGTGAGATCATTGGGTTGCAACCCTCGAGGGTAACGAATGGAGAGATACCATAGTAGCTGTCGCCATTGCCGTAAAGACGTGGGCCGGTACCTGCCAGCCACTGCTGGTAAGCGGTGTACATCGGAGCGTTGTACTGCTGCATCTCGGCTACGGTGTAGGTAGGCTTGGTCATTGGGTCGAACTGAAGAGCGGTAAGGAAGGTCGAACCATACTCTGAACCCTCGGATACCGACTGGATCTTCATGTGCGAAATCTGGTTGTTGGTCTGAATCTCAAGCCAAGGCTTAATCTTCCACGAGGCGTTTACCATACCGGTAAGACGACGGAAGGTATCAGAGTTGCCCGATACGATACCGTCATTGTCGAGGTACGAACCTGAGACGTAGATAGAGCCCTTGTCAGAGCCGGCCGAGAGGGTCACGTTGTGACGCTGCATGAAGCCGGTCTCGAACAGTTCACCGATCCAGTCGGTGTTCTGCTTACCATCCCAATACTGGTTGATGGTGTTGAGGTCGAGGACATTCGACTCCTTGGCGTAATAGCTGATGAAGTCCTCTGAGTTCATCAGGGTTGGCTTCTTGGCAATCATCTGACGGGTGATCTGCATGTCGTACTTGATGATGCCCTGACCCTTACCCTTCTTGGTAGTGATAAGGATAACACCGTTACCTGCCGATGCACCGTAGATAGCAGCCGAAGCACCGTCCTTCAGTACCTCCATCGACTCGATGTCGTTAGGATCGATACCACGCATACTCTTGGCAATACGACCGTCGATTACGTAGAGAGGAGCCGAGCTACCGTTCGAACCGACGCCACGGATCTGGATGTTAGGCTGACCGCCAGGACCAGCCGAACCAGACATCTGTACACCAGCGGTCTTACCAGCCAATGCCTGTGATGGGTCGGTGATGGTACGGGCTTCCATGTCCTCGCTCTTCACCTGGCTGACAGCACCGGTGAGCGATGACTTCTTCTGTACACCGTAACCTACGACTACGGTCTCTTCAAGTGCCTTGCGGTCCTCGCTCAGGGTTACCTTCATGCCTGCAGCGGCAGCCAGTTCCTGGGTGTCGTAGCCGATGAACGAGATGACGAGTTTTGCGCCATTCTTGGTAGTAGTAAAGGCGAAGTTACCGTCCAGGTCGGTGACGGTACCGTTCTGGGTGCCTTTCTCGAGTACTGAGGCACCAATCACTGGTTCTCCGAGGTCGTCGACAACAGTGCCGCTGACCTTGATCTGTGCCATGACCGTGATAGGCAGGCACAGGGAGAGACAAAGCAGAGAAATGAGGGAGCAAAGGCTCCGCCATGACTTCATTGTTTGAATCTTTTTCATGAATTGTTAATTGGTTAAGTAATAATGGTTTGTTTTTTATCTCTTTACCATCGGATGGATGGTGATCTTTTGCTGTGGAGCCATGGCGTTGTGCACCTTCTCCAGACGGGCCTTGACGACCTTCTGATTGGCTGTGCACTTGACGTCGGCCGACGAAGCGGCTGCCATGAACTCGTAGACACCCTTGTCAAGGCTCCAGGCCGAAGCCTTCTCGTCGAACGAAGCCATGTCCATGGTGTTCCAGGTGAGGGTGACAACCTGACTCTCTCCTGGCTTGAGGTTGCTGGTCTTGGCAAATGCCTTGAGCTCCTTGGCCGGCTTGTCGAGCTTACCCTTTGGTGCCTTGACATAGGCTTGTACTACCTCGCGACCAGCTACCTTGCCGGTGTTGGTGACCTTGACCTGCATCTCGCACTTGTCGCCATCGATGCTCGATGCTACGATCTCGTAACCGAAGGTCGTGTAGCTGAGGCCGAAGCCGAATGGATAGGCAACCTCCTTCTGGAAGGTATCGAAGTAACGATAGCCGATGTAGATACCCTCCTGATACTCGGTGTAGTCAACGTCCTTGACCAGCTCAGGGGTTTTGCCGATCTGGGCCTTCTCGGCCTCATCTTTATTATACGCACGTGCGAACATGCTCATGTCGAAGACGTAGTCGGCTGGGAAGTTGGCGTCGGCAGGAGCATCGCCAAACGCAATCTGCCAGGTCATTGGCAGACGGCCGCTTGGATTGACCTTGCCGGTCAGTACATCCATCACACTGTTGCCACACTCCTGACCAGGTTCGAAGGCACAGAGGATAGCATCAGCATACTCGCGGATGGCGGTTGTCTCGATAGGGCCGCAGACATTCAGCACAGCAACGACCTTCTTGCCAGCCTTGTGATAGGCCTCGGCCACAACCTTGAAGAGGTCCTTCTCGGCATCGGTCAGGAAGAAGTGCTCACGCTTACGGTCGGCACCCTCACCACTGGTACGGCCCAGGGTGATGACGGCAATGTCGTTGTTCTTTACGTTCTCGGCCAGAACCTCGGCCGATGGAACCCATTCGCCTGCACGGAGTGGAGCCGTGATGCTGAATGGAGGCATTCCGTTAGGATAATTCTCCTTGTTCTTCTCAGCAATGTGCTGCTTGTAGGTCTTGGCCAGCGTCATGTCGGCCTTCATTCCGGCATTGCGGACAGCCTCGACCATGCTGACAATGTATGGACCGACATTGGTGCCGCCGAAGCCCATGGCTGCAGGAACCATGTCGTAGCTGGTGCAGCCATAGAGGGCAACCTGCTTGGCTGTGAAAGGCAATGTACCGGCCTCGTTCTTGAGCAATACCATGCTCTCGGCACCGTATTGACGCACTACTGCCGTATGACCCTTGAGGTCGGTCTCGTTAGGATAGACGTACCCGTTTGGGGTATGGCATTTCAGAACGAACTCGAGCGTACGCTTTACGCTCAGGTCGATCAGTGCCATGTCGAGTTCACCGCTCTTGGCAGCATTGAGGATGGCCTCACGCTGACGAGGCTGACCAGGTTGCAGCATGTCGTTGCCGGCCTTGATGCTGGCTACGGCATCCTTACCTGCATTCCAGTCGCTCATCACCAGTCCGTTCCAGCCCCATTCCTCACGGAGGATGGTCTCGGTCAGGTCACGGTCCTCGCAGGTGTACTTGCCCTGTGAGCGGTTATACGAAGTCATGATCGACCAAGGGTTCGACTCCTTGACAGCGATCTCGAAGTTCTTCAGATAGAGCTCACGGATGGCACGTTGTGACAGACGTGAGTCGTTGTTGTTACGGTTGGTCTCCTGATTGTTGATGGCGAAGTGCTTCAGGCAGGTGCCTGAACCCTGGCTCTGGATACCGTTGATGTAACCAGCCGCAATCTTACCGGCCAGTACTGGATCCTCTGAATAATATTCGTTGTTACGACCGCAGAGGGCTGAACGCATCAGGTTGACGCCTGGTGCCAGCAGTACGTCAAGACCGAAGTCGCGAACCTCGGCACCGATGGCTATGCCGATATTGTAGGCTGCCTCAGTATCGAACGATGCGGCTACGTTGGTCTCTGATGGGAACTCGGTGGTGATGTAGGTCTTACTGTCCCAGTCGCGTGTCTTGGTCATGTGCAGGCGGTGAGGTCCGTCAGCCAAATAGGCCGATGGTACACCAAGACGAGGAATGTCGCGGGTACGGCCTGCGGTGCCGGGGAACTTTATTTCCTCACCGCCAAAGCTCTGACCGCAACCGATCAGCATATCGACTTTCTCTTCTAAGGTCATCGCCTGAATGACTTCGTCAATGTTGTCCTTGTTGAGTTTGGGTTGAGCAACTGCCGATACGCACAGTGATAAGCTGGCAACCACTCCGAAGAGGCTGGCGGTTCTGCCCCCAATCAAAGATGGATAGAACTTCATGAAAATTGTGTTTTGTGTTAATTGATATGTGTTGTTTTTTTGCGGTGCAAAGATAGGGCTTTTTTGTGTGTAACGTGTTTCCGCTTTGTGTAAAAATACTTTTCGCTATGTTCTAAAACTTTTGTATTTGTTCATATTTCGGGTGTAAAAACGTACAAATATGCTCTACAGCATGTTTCTGGCCCTATTTCGACGTTGCAAAGTTCCGAAACGTGCGGTTTCCGCGACGATTGTCGCTGGTAGTTTTGAGGAGGGTTGCCACGTCAGCGCTTTGCAAGATGTGCGTTTTGTTGGAGCGTATTTCGCCAGCAAAATACTCTTCCTCGTTTTTATGAAGGTCAATCCGCCAGCGAAATGCTCTTCCTCGATTTTATGAAGGTCAATCCGCCAGCAAAACATGCTTCCTCGTTTTTATGGACGATGTTTCGACATACAAAGAAAAAAGGCGGGAGAAATCTCTTCTGCCGCCTTCTGTTAAACACACACACTAAGATATATAAAACGAGTAGTTAATCATGGTATTGTCATATTACCTAAAAAGCCTTTGTGCAAGATTATAAAGATCGCGACGCCAGGTGTACCACGTATGGCCGCCAGGAGCCTCGGTGTATTCGTATTTTAATCCGAGGGCATCCAGTGTCTGACGGGTATTCTCGCAATTGCGATAAGCTATGTCTTCAGGTCCACCCTGGGTAAATACCAGTTGGCGGAACTGTTTGTTCATACGGGCTACGTTTTCGGGGGTTAACCCGAGTCGTTCTGCTTCGAGTTTCGGATCTCGGCCAGGTGCAAGACTGCTGCTCAGAACCCAGACGTACGAGAACATATCGATATTCTGGAAGCACGTCTCCATCGTCTCCATGCCTCCCATCGAAAGTCCGGCCATGGCACGATGACGTGCATCGGTCAGGACGCGATAGTTCTTTTCGATGAATGGGATGATGCTTTGCGTCATGTCCTGTGCAAAGAGCGGAACTTCGCCCATCATGTCGTCGGATTCGATGGTTCCGTTAGGCATCACGACTACCATTGGCTGCATTTTGCCTTCAGCCAGGAGGTTGTCCAGGATGTTGCCGGCACAACCTACTCCGGGCCACGAAACGTCAGTGTCGCCTCCACCATGTACCAGATACAGAACCGGAAGCTTCTGCTTCGAGGTTTCATAACCGGCTGGTGTCCAGACGTGCAGTCGTCGCCAGCAGTTCAACGTGCTGCTGTAATAGGTACGCTGGCTGATGGCTCCATGAGGCACATCTTTCAGGGCGAAGAATTCGTCGCCGGTGGTCGTCAGTGTAGCGATAGCACTGCTTTCCTGCATCTTTGGGTCCTTAGGATCTGCAACGTTCAACCCGTCTACCACGAAATGATAGCGATAGGCTCCATCCTTCACATCGTTCACGCGGATGTTCCATACACCATTGGGTTGCTCGGTAACCTGTTGTGCATTAGGACCCCAGGGTACACAGTCTCCGGCAACGCTGACGGTACGGGCCTTGGGTGCGTAGATGCTGAACAGCACACCTCCGTCTTCCAGTCGTCGTACTGACTGCAGAGTGTCGTTCGGTGTAGGTGTACGTTGCCATTGTGCAGCTGCACGATCGGCCTGAAGAACTGATAGCGCTAAAGCTATGCAAATACCTATGTTTTTCATATTCACATTATATATAATATACGTTGTCTGAATTTCGGTGCAAAGATAGGGCTTTTTTCTGTCCAATACGTTGCGTTTTTGTCTAAAAAAGTTTCGTGAATGTCCAAAATCTTTTACATTTGTCATTTTCATAATTATTTTATTTGGTTCATTCGATATATTTACGTATATTTGCACCAGTTTTGAGGCTGATTGCTTCGTTTTTCTCAAACATTGCCAGTCACACATTTATCATGTATTATCGTCGTTTCTTACTTGTCTTATCGTTGGTCGTTTCGGCCTTGACTGCTTGCTCTGATGGGGGAAGCAGTGTCGAACCATTGTCTACGGTTTCAGACCTTCAGATTTCGTCATCATTGTCCAATCAGCGTATCCTTGGTATGACCCAGGATAGTCTTGGCTATATCTGGATTGCCACCTATCGCGGCCTGAATCGTTATAATGGCCGCGAGATGCAGCAGTACTTCTGCGATGATACGCCACACAGTATCCCCGACAATCAGGTATGGGATGTGTTTACTGACAAAACAGGCCGGGTATGGGTAGCAACGAAGAGTGGTGTGGCTTATTATACCGAGAACGACGACTTCGCTCATGTCCGGCTTCCTAATTCTTCCAATCTCAGTCAGTGTTTTGCCCAGAATCGTGGTGGCGACATCTTTTTGTTGCAGTCGCATCAGGTGCTTCGTTACGATTCGGCAGCATTGGCCTTCCAAGTGGTAATCGACGACATCGGTAGTACGTCGTACATCAATAATAAGATCTATATAGATGCAGAGGATAAGTTGTGGGTCATCAACGATCATCGTGTGCTCTGTTATAACTCCTATACGTTGAAGTGCCTCGAAACGATCAATTTCGACGATTGGTATATCTATCGCTCTTGCCTAATCGGTGACCAGCTGTGGTTGGCAAATCAGAATCAATTGCGTATCTACGACGTAGTACTGCATCAATGGATGCCGGTACCATCGATATTCTCCGAGCATCCGATGTTCCAGCATTCGTATGTCGAGAGTATATACAATACTCCACAGGGCGATGTGCTGTTGGGAACGCGTAACGGATTGTTCTTGTACGATCCGGCCGATGATTCGCTGATTCATCAGTCCGAGGCAGCCTTTCCCTTCGAAGCTCCTGCCTTCGTCGTCTGTCATATCTTCTGCGACAACGAACCTAACCTTTGGCTTTGCAGCGAATCGCAGGGCTTCTCGGTGCTGAGCCAGGATCATCGTCGCTTCAATAGCGACAGTTATCTGAGGTCAACATTCACGGGTGTGCCGGTGGCATCGGTTGCCCTCGATGCTCACTCCAATCTTTGGATTGGTACCCAGCAGCAAGGACTGTATTCCTATCATCTGTCGACGCACGAGATCCATCATTACGATCTCCCGGTCGAAGCTACCGAGTTGAATGGCGAACAGCGCAGGCTCTATGCCGTGTATGTCGATTCGCGAGGCGACTTCTGGTTGGCTTGTACGCCTAATGGCGTGTTGCAGTTGAGGCCTAACGGTCAGAAGCTTTCGCTTGTCCGCAGTTACAATATCATGCTTCCGATTGCCATCGGTGAGGATAGTCGTGGTACCATCTGGGTAGGTTCGTACAGCCATACTTACTATTCGCATCGGCCGGACGACCTGTCATTCCAGGAGCATCGAATCCTGACCAACGCATTCACCTATACTTCGTGTCTCTTGCCATCGCACGATGGCCGTATGGCTGCACTCACCAAGAGCTTAGGCCTGCGATATATTGACACGGAACAGATGGAGATGATGGCTCCTGAGTTTTCGGATAGTACGATGGCCGGTTGTATCTCGCGTAGCGTCTTCTTGCCTTCGGCTGGTTTGTTCGATGCTCAGGACAACCTTTGGATCGGTACGGTCAGCAATGGTCTGCTTTTCTACGATACGTCTACCCACCAGCTGACCTCTGTGCCTGGAGCCCCTTGCGAAGACATTTCCTCGCTAGAGTTCGATCTTGACGGTAATCTTTGGGTTAGTACCCAGTATGGTATCGGCCAGATGAATATCCAGACGCGTGAGTTCATCAATTATTTTGTCAGCGATGGTATCGGTGGCAACGAATTCTATGATCGTTGTTCGTGTCGTTTGCCCGATGGTACACTCGTCTTCGGTGGAGCTCATGGTCTGACCGTCTTCAATCCGTCTGACCTGCAGAATGACAAGCAGCCTCGACTCTATTTCGAGAATCTGAAGATTGACAACCGTTTGGTCCGTCCACGTTTCAGCGAAAGCCTTGATCAGGCTCTTTACAAGGCTTCGCAGATCGATCTGGATTACAATCAGACCAATTTCGGCATCTCGTTCTCGGTACTGGATTTTAGCGGTTCCGAGCGTTACAACTATCAGTATAAGCTGGAGGGATTCAATGATCAATGGGTCGATGCCCAGACCAATCATGAGGCCTTCTATGCCAATCTAAGTTCTGGACATTACAATTTCAAGGTTCGAGCTATCAGCAAGGATCAGCAACGAATCATTGCCGAACGTAATCTGCCGATATACATCCATCCTGCTCCATGGGCAAGTTGGTGGGCATGGATGGCTTACCTGATTCTGACGGGAGCACTCTTCGTCTATATTTTCCGCCTGATCCGTCGTATTCGTTCCGAGCGACGCACACGTCTGATTTCAGAGCGCGAGAAGGAACACGAGCGTCGGATCAACCGGATGAACATGAGTTTCTTTGCTAATGTTTCGCACGAATTCCGAACCCCGCTGACCATCATTTCGGCACCTATAGCACAATTGGTGGCCGACAATCGACTGTCGTCCGATGTGCATACCCTGCTCTGTATTGTGCAGCGAAGCGTTAACCGTATGTTGCGTCTGGTCAATCAGATGATGGACTTCCACAAGCTGGAGGACGATGCTCTTCGTCTTGAAGTGCGTCGTCAGGATATAATACAGCTGCTTCGGCAGTCGGCCGAGATTTTCCGCCTTCAGGCTACGGAGAAGAAGATCCAGCTTAATACCTATGGCATGGAAGACAATTACCTGCTGTGGATCGATGCCGATAAGATCGAGAAGATCATCTACAACCTGCTGGGCAATGCCGTCAAGTATACACCTTCTGGCGGACGTATCGATCTTTCGTTCGATGCTACCGCTCAATATGTGCATATCACGGTGGCTGATACCGGACAAGGAATCCCTGAGGATCAGCTGACCAAAATCTTTGAGCGATACTATCAGTTGCGTCGCCAGGAACAGGGACAGTTCAATTGGGGCACTGGCATCGGCCTTTATTATGCGCAGAAGTTGGCACAGCTGCACCATGGCAGCATACGCGTCGAGAATCGGAAGGAAGGAACGGGTTCGATCTTTACCGTCACGTTGCCAGCGTCTGAAGCCGCCTATTCTGAAGCCGAGAAGACAAGCCTTCCTGCTACTCAGTCAGCTCTCTATCCTTTGCCGACAACGAATAATACCGAGGTCGAGAGTGATTTGTCGGTCGCTGCTCCTAATGCTGCAGACAATGCTCTGCCTACGGTTCTCGTCATCGACGATGACGTCGAGATTGTACATTATGTCAAGACGCTGCTCCAGACGACCTATCAGGTAATCGGACGCTTCGATGCGGATTCTGGCCTCGAAATCGTTCGACAGAAGGCTCCGGATATCATTCTTTGTGACGTAATGATGCCGGGTCGTGACGGACTCGACTTCTGTCATGAGGTGAAGAACGACATCCAGCTCTGTCACATTCCGGTAGTACTGATTACTGCCAAGACGGCCACTTCCGACATGGTTCAAGGTCTTGGCTCCGGAGCCGATGCCTATGTGGCCAAGCCTTTTGATCCGTCGTATCTGATGGCATTGATCGGCAGTATACTGAAAAACCGCGAGAAGACTCGTCATCTTCTCGCGGCCAATACCCAGACCGAAGCCCTTGAGGCCGATGTGCTTTCGCCTCAGGACAAGGTTTTCATGACCGAACTGTATAAGATCATGGAACAGGAGCTGGCCAATCCCGACCTCGATGTCTCGCATATGACCGAGTTCCTGCATGTGTCGCGTTCAAAGCTTTATTACAAGATCAAAGGCCTGACAGGTGAGAACCCAAGTGTATTCTTCCGTCAGTATAAGCTCAATCGTGCGGCTGAGATGATACGCGAGGGGCGCTATAATATTTCCGAGATCTCGTTACTGACTGGCTTCAGCTCCCTTTCGCATTTCTCTACCAGCTTCAAGCGTCAGTTTGGCGTTGCTCCGAGCGATTATTGATCTTTTCCGATTGTCCTGACCACGATCCGCACATTGCGGGGTTCTTCGTTCATCTGTTCCAGCTCTGATACCATGGCGTTCAGGCTGGGACAGTCGCCCTTGCTCCAGCCGCTACCCAGATAGTAGGTAAACGTCTGACCGGGTTCGTAAGTGGCGATTCCCATCAGATGCCCTTGCTCCAGGGCTACGCGTTTCATGGTAGGCACATAGGCTCCCACAAGTACGCGTCCAGGATTGCGGCTGGGCTGGTCGGTCGGATCGGAATAGGCTATGTATTTGCCCTCTAAATTTAGTCTTGTACTATCCTCGTCGCCATGATAGACAATGCCGACGGCAATGTCGTGTGCCTCTTTCAGCCCTTCATACCTTACGTTGACGATGTTGAAACGAGTACCTTTCTGTGCGATGATGGTACGTTGTTCAATCACGGTGTCGTTGCCCACACGCAAAGTGTCATAATTCAACTGGAATGCAGCTAACAAAGGTCCGTCTGCCAGTATCTTATGGCTTTTCCACGCCCAGGGATATACGATACATCCTTCGTTCAGCAGGGCTGCTGTGCCACCGCCCAATGTGGGCCCGACGGCATAACAGTCCATGCCATCGCCATGGTCATGGTGGAAGTTCGCCACTTCGCCAATGCTGTCGGCTGTCGCTTGTAGCTCCGGTAATCCGAGGCTTCGCAGGCTATCGGCTTTGGCCCAATTGTCGAGTGCCGTTGTCATGCGACGGTCGCCGATCAGCTCTTTTGTATTCTTGCACCAGATGTCGTAGCCGAAAGCACGTTCGTCCGAAGCCTGTAGCGCCGGGCCGTAAGCCCGCCACATGGCCGATTCATTCTCCCACAATAGGTCGTCCTTTCGTCGAGGGTAATGCTTTACGGCTACGGATGGTCTGATTGCGGTCGGAACAGAATCGTTGCCGATGCTTACGTAATAGGTACTCTCGCCATTGGCCAGAGTGTTGGTCTCGAACAGCAGCAGGTCGTGTTGGCCATCGTTGAAGATCTGGGTTGCAACAGCCTTGCCTTGTTCGTCTCGAAGGGAGAGATGGGCTTGGCCGGACACGCCCAGGCTGTCAAGCAATGCATCCATCGGGACACCATTGATTACGCCAATATGATCGTGCGTCGTGCTGTTCGAAACTACCAGCATCACTTGCCGTTCCGTTTCATTCTGGCAAGCGCTGAGTACAAGACCCAGCGCCAGCATGCATTGTATGGTAGTAAATCTCATTGTCCAGGTGGGTTAGTCCTCCATCAACTTGCGGTAACGAGCACGTTTCGGCTCTTCGATGCCGAGGCGTTTGGCCTTGTGTACCTCGTATTCGGTATACGAACCCTGGAAGAAGTAGACCTCTCCATTGCCCTCGAAGGCAAGAATGTGTGTACAGATACGATCCAGGAACCAGCGGTCGTGCGAGATGACCACAGCACAGCCTGCAAACTGTTCCAGACCTTCTTCGAGTGCACGAAGGGTATTTACGTCGATGTCGTTGGTTGGCTCATCCAGCAGCAGGACGTTGCCTTCTTCCTTCAGCGCCATGGCCAGGTGTAGACGGTTTCGTTCACCACCCGACAATACGCCACACAGTTTGTTCTGATCTGCACCGTTGAAGTTGAAGCGGCTAAGGTATGCATGTACGTTGATGTCTCGGCCGCCCATGCGGATGAGTTCTGTACCGCCACTCACTACATCGTAGATGCTCTTCTTCGGATCGATGTCCTTGTGCTGCTGATCTACATAGGCCAGCTTGACGGTCTCGCCTACGGCAAATGTACCGCTGTCTTGCTTCTCCAGGCCCATGATAAGACGGAAGAGCGTGGTTTTTCCTGCACCGTTTGGACCGATGATGCCTACGATGCCATTCGGGGGCAGCATGAAGTTCAGATCGTTGAACAGCACCTTGTCGCCGAAGGCCTTGGCGATATGCTCGGCTTCGAGTACCTTGTTGCCCAGACGAGGTCCGTTCGGAATGAAGATCTCGAGCTTTTCTTCGCGTTCTTTCTGCTCCTCATTCAGCATCTTGTCGTATGAACTCAAACGGGCCTTGCCCTTGGCCTGACGTGCCTTCGGAGCCATACGCACCCATTCCAACTCTCGTTCCAGGGTCTTTCTGCGCTTCGAGGCAGTCTTCTCTTCTTGTGCCATGCGCTTGGTCTTCTGGTCGAGCCAGCCGCTGTAGTTGCCATGCCAGGGGATGCCTTCGCCACGGTCCAGCTCCAGAATCCATTCCGAGACGTCATCCAGGAAGTAACGGTCGTGGGTCACGGCGATTACGGTTCCTTCATACTGCTGCAAGTGCTGCTCCAGCCAGTCGATACTCTCGGCATCGAGGTGGTTGGTTGGCTCGTCGAGCAACAGTACATCTGGCTTCTTCAGCAGAAGACGGCACAGGGCCACGCGTCGGCGTTCGCCGCCAGACAGTGTGTCGACGGGCCAGTCGCCAGGAGGACAGTTCAGGGCTGCCATGGCGCGCTCCAGCTTCGAATCGATATTCCATGCATCGGTCGAGTCGATGATGTCTTGCAGTTCGGCCTGACGGTTCATCAGCTGATCCATCTTGTCTGGATCTTCCAGATACTCCGGCTCACAGAATTTCATGTTGACTTCCTCGTATTCGGCCAATGCGTCATAGATGTGCTGGACGCCTTCCATGATGTTTTCCTTGACCGTCTTTGCTGGGTCGAGCTTCGGATCCTGCTCCAGGTATCCAACACTGTAGCCAGGGCTCCATACAATTTCACCTTGACTTGGCTGTATCAAGCCGGCGATGATCTTCATCAGTGTCGATTTACCGGCACCGTTCAGACCAATGATGCCGATTTTGGCTCCGTAGAAGAACGAGAGGTAGATGTTCTTTAATACTTGCTTTTGCGTCTGTTGGATGGTGTGGCTTACGCCTACCATTGAGAAAATAATTTTCTTGTCGTCAACTGTTGCCATATTACGATATTTATTGATTTGTTTTCGGTTGATGTAGGAATCCCGTTGTCGTTCGCGTCATAGACGCTTGCCTAACGGGCAATCTTGCGTCTTTCGGATCTTTTAGTGGGGTTCCTATATATATTATATAATATGTGTATTTCGATTTTTCGGCAAAGATAGTTGATATTTGTCAAAAAAACAAGTTTTTGCCACAAAACAAATACGGGGTTGCTGTTTTTTGTGGCAAAAATGGCTATGCAACCGATTGAATTGGCATCCGCACGTTTCATAATTAGATTTTTCTAGGCGTGTTTTTGCCGATTTTGAAGATTTTTCGAAAAAAGTCCCTACAAAATTTGGATAGCGAGAAATTATCCGCTATCTTTGCACCCGCTAAAACGGAAATGACGCTTCTCGAAGCCGATTTTCAAATACTTTTAGCATCCGATCTTTGAAAGAATGAATGACAGAATAAAGCAAGTACATACTTGGGTAGAGCGGGATAAGGCAGGCGACTGCCGAAGCTTTACCGTCAATACTTGATATTGATTGCCAGCATCGAACAAAACAGTCAAGTTTAGTTCTTTCGGTCCTGGACTGAAAGGATAAGACGAAGATAAAGAAAATACAACGAAGAGTTTGATCCTGGCTCAGGATGAACGCTAGCGACAGGCCTAACACATGCAAGTCGAGGGAGAAGTCTTCGGACTGAAACCGGCGCACGGGTGAGTAACGCGTATGTAACCTGC
>JAZUEP010000011.1:0-77087 GCA_045640225.1 Bacteroidales bacterium
CCGCACACATTTTCTTAAATGCAGTAAAAACCTGCCTGTAAAGTTCTGCTTTGTCCATATTCAATAAAATTTGGGTGCAAAGATAGAACTCTTACAGGCAGGTTACAAGATGCTATCGCGGATGGTTATACTTACAAAGCATTGTAGCGGGGGTAGTTACTCTTTAATATTTATATTTGCTGTGTCTTTTGACACATTCTCTGCCTGTGGGCAGATCAATAGTTCTCGGGCTTGAGCTGGAAGTATGCCTGTGGATGGTTGCAGACAGGGCAGGTGTCGGGAGCCTTAGGACCAACGTGGAGGTGACCACAGTTGCGGCACTGCCAGATGCAGTCTCCCTCGCGGCTGAAGGTGATGCCCTGCTCGAGGTTGCCCAGCAGCTTCTTGTAACGCTCCTCGTGAGCCTTCTCGATAGCTGCTACGCCTTCGAAGAGGGCTGCAATCTCGTCGAAGCCTTCCTCGCGAGCCTCCTTAGCCATGGTTGGATACATGTCGGTCCACTCGTCGTTCTCGCCAGCAGCAGCGTCGGTGAGGTTCTCGACGGTCGAGCCGATGCCATGGAAGAGCTTGAACCACATCTTGGCATGCTCCTTCTCCTGGTTGGCGGTCTCCTCGAAGAAAGCAGCAATCTGCTCGTAGCCTTCCTTCTTGGCCTTTGATGCATAATAAGAGTACTTGTTGCGAGCCTGTGACTCGCCGGCGAAGGCAGCCATAAGATTGGCTTCGGTCTTCGTGCCTTTCAATGATTTTTCAGCCATTGTAATGATGTTTTATTAATGATTGATGATGACTTATGGTTAATTGGTTGTGTGCAGCAGGTGACTAAATTTTAGAGGAACCCCCGTTACAATACACTGTAGCGGGGGTGTCTGGTCTTTACTATTTATCTTTACAGTGTCAACACTTGGATTCGAACCAAGGACCCCCACCATGTCAAGGTGATACTCTAACCAACTGAGCTATGCTGACCTTTTTGCGGGTGCAAATATAACGACTTTTTTCGAGCTGTCCAAATTTTTGCGGATTTAATGGCGGTTTTTTAACATAATTTGGTTTTTATAACGTACCAAGTAACTGCTCGAGCTGCTGGTCGGGACAGTTCATGGGTACGAGCCAGCTTTCGATGCCTAATTGCTCTGCTGCCTGAACGTTGGCCGACGTATCGTCGAGGAAGAGGGACGACGAGGCCTGGAGGCCGATCGACTGGAGGACGTGGCGATAGATGGCCGGATCAGGCTTGGCCAGACCGAGACGATAGGAGAGGAAGACGTGATCGAAGCATTCTTCGACGGGATGGCCGTCAAGGCGGAACTGCTCTTCGGCATAGTGCCAGGTACGTTCGTTGATATTGCTGAGCAGGACGAGCCGGTAGCGACTACGCAGGCGAAGCAGCGCCTCGATACGCGACAATGGCAAATCGGCCATGACGGCTATCATGCTGTAGATCATCTCGTCGTCCGTAACATCGGGCCGGCAGAAGGGACGCAGGCGACGGCAGAACTCGTCCTCGGGCATCAGTCCGTTCAGATAAGGATTGCAGACATTGGAGAGGCCTGGAACGTGCGCCCACTCGAAGTAATCAGGCAGGCCAACCTCGGCCAGGGCGCGACGGTCGGCCTCGAGGTCGTAGTTGATGAGCACACCGCCCAGGTCGAAGATCAGGACGGACTTTTCCATAGGTTGTGGAAGTGACATACCGGACCATGGCCGTGGCCTATCTGATAGCGGGCACCGGCAATGATGGCGTGGTTGATATACTGCTTGGCAGCGGCGGCAGCGTCCTGCAGCTGGTAGCCACGAGCCAGGAAGCTGGCCAGCGCCGACGACAGGGTACAGCCTGTACCGTGTGTATTGGGTGTATCGACGCGGACGGACGGAAGCTCGACAATCCGTTGGGCCTCGTGGTCGTAGAGGATGTCGACCAGACGATCGGCCGTGAGATGTCCGGCCTTGAGCAGGACAGAGGTCTGGTAGGCCTGTCCAAGCTGACGGGCAGCATCTGGCAGCTGGTCCTGCTGCGAGAGTTCCTGACCGAGCAGGAGCGAGGCCTCGGGGATGTTGGGCGTGACGACACGAGCCAACGGCAGCAGCAGCTGTTGCAGTACACTGACGGCACTCTGGTCGATGAGCCGATGGCCAGAGGTTGAGACCATGACGGGATCGACCACCACGTTACGCGCGTGATAACTATCTATAAGGTCAGCCACGCTTCGCACCACGTTGTCGCTATGGAGCATGCCCACCTTGATGGCGTCGGCACCGATGTCGTCGAGCACGCAACGTACCTGTTGCTCGATGATTGGAACGGGGACGGGATGGATGTCCTGCACGCCCAGGGTATTCTGCACGGTGACGGCGGTGATGGCCGATGCAGCGTAGCATTGGCACGCCGAGATGGTCTTGATGTCGGCCTGGATGCCGGCACCGCCTCCGCTGTCGCTTCCGGCAATAGTCAGTACGGTAGAGTATTTCATAGGCGCAAAGATAAGGAAAAAAGGCAGTGATTCCAAACTTTTGGTCGAAAAAAGCAGAATTTTCGAAAAAAAGCTTCGTGTGATTGGGCTATTTCGGCAGAATTGCGTATCTTTGCACACGCAAAAAAAGAATATCCGTTTTATGAAGAAACTGTTACCTATATTAGCTGTCAATGGCTCGGACGGCACAGGCGCATCAGGTATCCAGGCCGACATACGCGCCATCATGGCCATGGGCGGCTATCCGCTGACGGCCCTGACCACCGTGACGGTACAGGACTCGGCCGGCATCGTAGGGTTCAGCGACTTCGAAGACGCATTACTGCTGCAACAGGTCGATGCCTTGATGCAGGACTTCAGTCCCAAGGCCGTGAAGGTAGGACTGGTGCGAAGGGCCGGCGTGATGCGCGCGCTGAGGGACCGGCTGGTAGGATGCCGGCACATCGTCTGTGCTCCTGGCATTGTGGATGCACACGGGCAGTCGCTGATGTCCGACGAGGCAGTGCAGGCCTACCAGCGACACCTGCTGCCTGAGGCAGAACTACTGGTGCTGAAATGTGCGGGTGCCGAACGGATGACGGGACTGAGGATCCACGATGAGGCCACGATGCTGCAAGCCGCGAATCAGCTGCTCGATATGGGCCCGCGAGCCGTCTTCCTGCGCGGTGGACACTGCTCGGAAGGCCTGGTAACAGGCCTGCTGCTGAGCAGCGATGATACGGGACATCCTTGCTTCTACACATCGCCCAACACCGAAGGCTGGCAGCTGCATGGTGTGGGCGGTACGCTGTCGTCGGCCATCGCGGCACGGCTGGCAATGGGCGATGCTGTGGTCGAGGCCGTGAGTCAGGCTCATCAGTACCTACGGTCGCAGGTTGTGTACTCGGCCGAATCGGTAAGCCACAGCTACAGACAGGTGGAGCTATACAACAGGCTGATGGAGCAAGTAACCCAACACTATGCCCGCCAACGCGACGTGGCCTTCTATGCCGCACAGCTGAACGTCACGCCCCGCTACCTGTCGGAGGTGACGGCACGCGTTGCGGGAAAAACACCCAAGCAGCTGATTGCCGACTATCTGATGACCGAGATAGAACATAGGTTGCAGAACCGCTCGCTGACGATACAGGAGGTGGCACGCGACGTCGGCTTCGCCTCGCAGGCTGCTTTTGCACAATTCTTCCGTTCGCAGCGAGGGTGTTCGCCCTCCGAATTTAGGGAACGTAGGTAAAGTTATAGGAAATGGGAACTGGCATTTGCCGGTTCCTGTTTTTTTGTCTACCTTTGCGGCGCAGAATTGCAAAGAAACTATTCAACAACCCCCAATACAACAAAGAAACTATGGAAGAACGAGTACTACTGAACCGCCAGCTGGCCCAGATGCTGAAGGGCGGTGTGATCATGGACGTAACAACCCCCGAACAGGCTCGCATTGCCGAGGAGGCAGGTGCCTGTGCCGTCATGGCCTTGGAGCGTATTCCGGCCGACATACGTGCAGCCGGAGGCGTGAGCCGCATGAGCGATCCTAAGATGATTCGCGGCATTCAGGAGGCCGTATCGATACCGGTAATGGCCAAATGCCGTATCGGACACTTTGTCGAGGCGCAGATCCTGGAGGCAATCGAGATAGACTATATTGACGAGAGCGAGGTGCTGTCGCCAGCTGACGATGTATACCACATTGACAAGCGCAAGTTCCGCGTGCCATTTGTGTGTGGAGCCAAGGATCTGGGCGAGGCCTTGCGTCGCATCAACGAGGGTGCTACGATGATCCGTACCAAGGGCGAACCAGGAACGGGCGACGTGATTCAGGCCGTGCGCCACATGCGTATGATGCAAAGCGAGATGCGTCGGCTGCAGTCGATGAGCGAAGACGAGCTGTACGAGGCCGCCAAGCAGCTCCGCGTGCCTTACGATCTGGTACAGTACGTACACGAGAACGGCAAGCTGCCGGTAGTGAACTTTGCAGCCGGAGGTGTGGCCACGCCAGCCGATGCCGCCCTGATGATGCAGTTGGGAGCCGAAGGCGTCTTCGTAGGCAGCGGTATCTTCAAGAGCGGAAATCCTGTGAAGCGTGCACAGGCCATCGTGAAGGCCGTGACCAACTACACCGACGCCAAGATGATTGCCGAACTGAGCGAAGACCTGGGCGAGGCCATGGTGGGTATCAATGAATCGGAAATCGCCCTGTTGATGGCCGAACGAGGAAAGTAACCGACGGTATGAAACAGAAAGTAGCCATTCTGGCCCTGCAAGGAGCCTTTGTGGAACATCAGCAGATGCTGGAGCGCCTGGGCGTGGGGAGTGTACAGATTCGCAAGCTGGAGGACTGGACGGCCTTCGAGGCTTCGTTGGCCGATGACGTCCGCGGAGGAATTATCATACCCGGAGGTGAGAGCACCACACAGCTACGTCTGCTGAATGACCTTTGCCTCTTTGACCCCGTCCGCCAAGCCATTCTGGCTGGTATGCCTGTGTTCGGTACGTGTGCAGGACTGATCATGCTCGATGGTCAGCACTTGGGCACGATGAACATCGAGGTAAGGCGCAATGCCTATGGACGCCAGTTGGGCAGCTTCTGTACGCGAGCCGAGGTGCGAGGTATCGGCGAAGTGCCGATGACCTTTATCCGTGCACCCTACATCACGGCCGTAGGCGATGGGGTAGAGGTGCTGGCCGAGGTGGACAATCACATCGTAGCCGCCCGTCAAGGCAAGCAGCTGGTGACCGCCTTCCATCCGGAACTAGACGATTCGACCAGCATCCACGAGCTGTTCCTTTCGTCGTTCTGAACCGTGAAATTTTGCGCGCAAAGTCCAGTTCGTTGTAGAAAAGCAGAAAAAGTAGGGTAGAAACTATAGAATTTTCTGTTAATATTTGGTAATATCCTACAAAAACTGTATCTTTGCGCTGCAAAACACGCATTCAATGCACGTACACCATTCGTTAATCTTAATCATCTTACTGCTGACGCTTCGGATGAACCTCAACGCAGCCCCTTCGTACTACTCGAAGGAGGCAGAATTGTCGTTGCAACAGCTCGACGAGGCGTTGCAGACGCGCGAAGAGTTCATAGATCAGCGTCGCGAGATGCTGGATCACCTGTGTGCACGTCGCGCCACCCTACACGATCCTGAGGATCTCTACTACCATAATCGTCAGATCTACGACGAGAGCTTCACGTTCGACTCGGAACTGGCCATGGAGGTTGTCGAGTCCAATCTGGCCTACGCCCGACAGACGAAAGACGCTGACCGTATCCTGGAATGGAAGATCAAGCGTTCGTTCCTGCTGTCGAGCACCGGACTGCTGATGGAGTCGCGCGAGGAACTGGAGGGCTTGAATGGTATGGCCATGAGCCACGACCTACAACTGCAGTACTATAATCAGATGCAATACCTCTATTCGCACCTGTGGCAATACACCTGGGCTGGACCGATGAAGGATGAGTATCAGGCCATGAATCAAGTGTACAACGACTCGATACACCTGATCCTGCGGGAAGGTGATCCGGACTACGAATGGTTCAAGGCCTGGTCTGATATACAGAGCGACAGCCTGCCCGTGCTGGCCGAGACATTGCGCCAGCATGCCGTGACGCTGCAGATGACCACCCGATCTGACGCCATGGTAGCCTATGTGTTGGCGCGCATGTACGAGACCTTAGGCGATCGAGACAAGCACATCTACTTTATGGCACAGTCGGCCATGGCCGATATCCGTTCGGCCAATCAGGACATTGCTTCGCTTGAGGAGTTGGCCGGAATCCTGTACGACATCTACGACACCGAATACAGCAACAACAACTCGGTGCTGGCGTTGGAGAGCGACCAGCTCATCGCGCGTGCGTATAATTATATTAATGTATGCCTGAAGACAACTCAGCGCTACAACAACCGTGTGCGAACGGTCAGCATCGCTCGTGTGCTGGACCAGATACTGCAAGCATACCTGCAGCGCGATGTCCATCAGCGTACGCGCCTGCAATACTCACTCGTTACGGTCAGCCTGCTGCTGTTGCTGCTTGTAGGTGGTGTAGTGCTGATCTGGCGACAGAAGCAACGTCTGGGTCGAAGTCGCGAACAGCTGGCAACGTCGAACCAGGAACTGGAGCAGAACCGTCAGTCGCTGGCCGAGGCCAATCGCCAATTGCAACAAGCCAACGAACAGCTACAGCAGGCCATGCAGCAGCTAAGACAGTCCATCGACTCGCAAGCTGAGGCCAACCAGCGTCTGCGCGAATCGGACTTGGTAAAGGAGGAGTATATCGGCTACCTGTTCGCTATCTGTTCGAGCTACATCTCGAAGCTCGATGACTTCCGCAAGAACATCAACCGCAAGGCTAAGGTGAAGCTGTACGACGAGGTGCTGCAGATGACCGAGAAGAGTACCATGGTGCAGGATGAGTTGCGCGAGTTCTATCACAATTTCGATGCTATCTTCCTTCACCTTTATCCCGACTTTGTCAGCCAGTTCAACGAGCTGCTGCAGCCTGACGAGCGCATCGAACCTAAGAAGGGAGACCTGCTGAACACTGATCTGCGCATCTATGCCCTGGTCCGCCTGGGCATCAACGATAGTGTGAAGATAGCCGAGCTGCTGCACTGCTCGCCACAGACCATCTACAATAACCGACTGAAGATCCGAAGCAAGGCTCTGGTGCCAAAAGAGGACTTCGTGCGCCTGGTACAACATTTAGGCCACCCCGAAAAGTTTACCGAGTCCGAATCGTAAACCGTTGAAAAACAGCATCCGTTGACCTCCCGTTTCTTACTTGTATATATACCACATGTTGCACGCGTGAAAAAAAAGCCTTACCTTTGCACCGCAAATTCGAGAAAGGCACAAATGCCAACACATTATTAAAATTATGAAAATGCTATTCGAGCTTTCTTTCCTTACGGTGGCCGCCATTGCCCTGATGAGCTGTGGTGGCGAAGGTGCTGAGGCGGTGGAACAGAAACCAGATACGCCTACTCCTGAGCAGCCTGCTGTCCCAGCCGGTGAGGTGCGCGTACTGACCACAACATCGTCGCGTAGCCACGACCTGTCTGAGACTACGATCGGCTTCGAAAGCATTGCGGGCATGCCCACGGCTACCACCATCACACTGCTTCCCAACGAGACGTATCAGACGATGGATGGCTTCGGTGTCGCCATCACGGGTTCGACTTGCTACAACCTGATGCAGATGACCGAGGAGAACCGCCATCTCTTCCTGACCGAGACCTTCTCGAACACGAAAGGATACGGCTTCAGCTACTGCCGTGTATCGATAGGATGCAGCGACTTCTCGCTCAGCGAATATACATGCTGCGATACTGAAGGCATCGAGAACTTCGCCCTCACCACCGAGGAGACCAATTACGTGATTCCGATCCTGAAGGAAATACTGGCCATCAATCCAGACCTGAAGATCATGGGCACGCCATGGACACCCCCCATCTGGATGAAGACCAACGGCAAGTGGACCGGCGGACAGCTGATGAAAAAATACTATCAGGACTACGCCACCTACTTTGTGAAGTGGATCAAGGAGTTCGAGAGTTATGGCATCAAGATCTACTCCATCACGCCACAGAACGAACCTCTGAACAGCGGCAATTCAGCTTCGTGCTACATGCCGTGGGATCAGGAACGCGACTTCGTGAAGACGGCTCTCGGTCCAGCTTTTGCCGAGGCTGGCATTACTGCCAAGATCTATGCCTTTGACCACAACTACAACTACGACAACATGTCGGACCAGAAGCGCTATCCCGTCAAGATTTATGGCGACGAGGAAGCTTCGCAGTACCTGGCCGGAGCTGCATACCACAACTATGGCGGTGATAAGAATGAGCTCACACTGGTCCACAATGCAGCCCCTGGCAAGGATCTGGTGTTCAGCGAGACGTCAATCGGAACATGGAACGACGGCCAGAACCTTTCCGTTCGCTTGATGGATGACATGCAGGAGGTTGCCCTCGGAACCGTAAATCGCTGGTGTAAAGGTGTGATCGTGTGGAACCTGATGCTCGATGCCAAGCGTGGTCCGAACCGACCTGGTGGATGTACGACGTGCTACGGTGCCGTAGACATCAATACCGACTATGCCACGATCAAGCGCAACTCGCACTATTACATCATCGCCCATCTGTCGAGCGTCGTGAAGCCGGATGCCGTCCGCATCGGTACCTCGGGTTATTCCGAATCAGGCCTGACGTATTCGGCTTTCCGCAATACCGATGGCAGCTATGCCCTGGTGATGAGCAACAATACCCCACAATCGCTCACCATCACGGTGGTAGACGGCGAGAAGCAGTTCACGCACGTCATAGCCTCGATGAGTGCCGTATCGTTCGGCTGGAAGTGAGTAGGGGAGACCTAAGACATAGAGAGAACAAACAACTCAATAATAATAATTAATTAAATGTAAAACAACACAACATGAGAAACCTGATCCAGACATGGGCAATGAAGGTGACAATCGCCTTGGCCCTGCTGCTCTTCTCGCCTGTGGGGGCTTGGGCCCAGCAGATCACCGTGAAGGGTATTGTGAAGGATGAGATGGGCGAGCCAATTCTTGGCGCTAACGCCCGAGTTAAGGGAACCTCGAATGGAGCAACCACCGACCTGGATGGCAACTTCGTTATCACGGGCGTTGAACAGAACGCTCTGATCGAGTTCAGTTTCGTCGGCTACACCAGCAAGGAGCTGAAGGCACAGCCTCAGATGACCGTTGTGCTCCAGGAGGACAACAAGCTGCTCGAGGACGTAGTCGTAGTAGGCTACGGCGTGCAGAAGAAGAGCGTCGTTACAGCTGCCATCGCCAAGGTGAGCGCTGACGACATGGCAGGTACTGCCCCTGTGCGTATGGATAATGCGCTGAAGGGTCTTGCTGCCGGTGTGAACGTCACCTCTTCATCTGGTCAGCCTGGTGCTGCTTCACGTATCCGCGTCCGTGGTATCGGTTCGGTCAACAATACCGATCCTCTCTACATCGTCGACGGTATGCCTATCGAAGGCGGCCTTGACTTTGTCAACCCATCGGACATCGAGTCAATCGAGGTACTGAAGGATGCTGCCTCGGGCGCCATCTATGGTGCACGTGCGGCCAACGGTGTAATCCTTGTTACCACCAAGAAGGGTAAGGTAGGCAAGGCTACCGTGACCTACAACTTCTCACAGGGCTGGCAGACTGCCTGGAAGCACCGCGACGTGCTCAATGCCCAGGAGTACATGCTTATGATGAACGAAGGCCTTATCAACGCTGGTCAGGCTCCTCGTTACGCTGATCCTTACAAGGTAACTACCGATACCGACTGGCAGGATCTCCTCTTCAACGACAATGCCCCTGTTACCAACCACGAGGTTACCATCTCAGGTGCTTCAGAGGCTATCAACTATTACCTCTCGGCTGGTTACTACAACCAGGAAGGTATCGTAGGTGGTGACTACGGTCATTCAAACTACGAGCGTCTCTCACTGCGTAACAACCTCATTGCAACCATCTTCGACGCATCGAAGGATCGCAACTGGCTCAACAAGTTGGAGGTTACCTCTAACCTTTCATACGCTCGTATCAAGTCAACTGGCGTAGACGTTAACTCACAGTGGGGTAACGAGCTTGGTTCGGCTATCTCAATGCCTCCAATCCTTCCTGCATTCCTCGAGCCAGGTAGCGACGCTGCCAAGGAGCAGATCGAATACTACTCGGCTACCTATCCAACCATGTATTCGCCAATCTACAGCAGTAAGAACGGTATGCTCCTCAGCATCCCTGGTACTGGCTTCAACGAGTTGGCTAACCCATTGGCAATGCTCGAGCTTCCTACCGGCCATAACTGGAGCCACAAGTTCGTGACTAACTGGAGCGCAACCCTCCAGATCTGGGACGGCTTGAAGTTCCGCACCAGCTACGGTGTAGATATGAGCTTCTGGGGTTCGAACTCATACCAGATTCCTTACTGGATTTCTCCAACTGGCAAGAACCGCGACTACTCGACCGCTCAGCACAGCAGCGACCGCGGCACCGTATGGCAGCTCGAGAACATCCTCACTTATGACAAGCAGTTCGGCAAGCATGGCGTGAACGTCGTCCTCGGTCAGTCGGCATTCAAGAACACCGGATTCAGCCTCGGTGGCAGCCGCAACGGCATCAAGGATTATGCAAAGCCTTGGATCAACGCATCTTCAGGCCTTTCTTCAGACGGTGATATGAACGTATGGGGCGGTCTTGGCACTGCTCACACCATGTCTTCGCTCTTCGCCCGTCTGTCATACAACTACGACGAGCGCTACATGCTTCAGGCTACCGTACGTCGTGACGGTTCAAGCCGCTTCGGTCCAAACAACAAGTATGGTGTATTCCCATCAGTATCTCTGGGTTGGAACGTAATGAACGAGGCCTTCATGGAGGATACCCGCGAATGGCTTGACAACTTCAAGGTCCGTTTCAGCTGGGGTAAGAATGGTAACGATAACATCGGTGACTTCCGTTACACTGTGCTCACCGCAGGCGGTAACAACTATGGCTTCGGTATGGCTGGCGCTGAGGGCGAGATCATCTCATCTAAGGCAAGCTCGCTTTCTAACCCTGACCTGAAGTGGGAGGAGTCTGAGCAGTTCGACTATGGTGTTGACCTCGGCTTCTTCAACAACTCACTCACCTTGACCCTCGACTACTTCATCAAGAAGACCAACGGCATGCTCAAGGAGATGAATATCGTATCGTACGTCGGCGAGGCTAAGCCTATCGGCAACGTAGGCGATATGGAGAACAGCGGTTTCGAGATTGAGCTTGGCTACAAGTTCCATGTCGGTGATGCTAAGTTCGGCATCAAGGGCAATGTCTCTTACCTGCACAACGAGCTCATCAAGCTCGGCAATGCTGATGGTTTCCAGACCTACGATAACGTACAGAACCTCGGTAACGTAGCTCGTACCGAACCAGGCAAGCCATTTACCTACTTCTGGGGCTTGAAGACCGATGGCGTCTTCCAGAACATGTCTGAGGTTCAGAACTACACCCACGATGGCCAGATGATTCAGCCAAATGCCAAGCCAGGCTACGTTCGCTTCGTCGACCTCAACAATGACGGTGTCATCAACGACGAGGACCGCACTGACATCGGTAAGGGTACTCCAGACTGGACCTTCGGTGTTACCTTCAACGCTGAGTGGAAGGGCTTCGACTTCATGATGTTCTGGCAGGGTACTCAGGGCAACAGCATCTTTGATGCAACCCGTCGTCTTGAGCTCGGTACCATCAACCTCCCAGGTTGGATCCGTGGTCGCTGGACCGGCGAGGGTACCTCTAACCGTCTGCCTCTGTTCGGGTCAGGTGACGTTGTCAACTGGCAGGCATCTGACCTCTACATCTACGATGGCAGCTACCTCCGTCTCAAGAACATTGAGCTCGGTTACACCGTTCCACAGCGCTGGACTCGCTATGCTGGCATCAGCCGTCTGCGTGGTTACTTCGCTTGCGAGAACCTGCTGACCTTCACCAAGTATCATGGCTTCGATCCTGAAATCTCTTCTGCAGGTACTTCTTGCGGTATGGACTTCGGTGTTTACCCACAGCCACGTACCATCAAGGTCGGTCTTAACGTAACTTTCTAATTGACGGTTGATAATTGACAATTGCTTTAATAATGAGAAACATTATGAAAAATCAATATATTCTGATGGCTGTCGCTGCAGCAAGCCTCTCGATGGCTGCTTGCTCGGACGACTTCCTTGAGGTGACCAGTCCTAACGAGACTTTCATCGAGGAATACTACACCACCAAGGAGCATCTCAACGAGTCGCTGGTAGCCGCTTACGCTCCTCTGCACTGGTTCGACTATGGTACTACCTATCAGTACTGCTCGCCTAACTTCGTCGCTGACCTGATGGGTGACGACCTCTATACCAATGGTGGTTCAAACCAGGACCAGCCATTCCTGCAGCTGATGTTCAACTACTCGAATACTCCTACCGTATGTGCCGGTGGCCTCTGGACCGACTGCTACTCGGGTGTAAAGCGTGCAAACGACGTGATCACCTATATCGGTTGGAATGAGGGTAAGGGTGTCCTTTCAGCTGAGGAAGCTACCTCAATGATCGGTCAGGCTCGTCTGCTCCGTTCATACTACTACAGCATCCTCTGGAAGTTCTATGGCAACATTCCTTGCTACATGGAGAACCTTTCGGCTGCCAGCGGCTATTGCTCACCACAGCTTACCGCTGACGAGGTTTACAACACCGTCATCACCGAGCTCGAGGACCTCATCGGTTCTGGCTCGCTCAAGGAGGATTGGCCAGCATCGGACAAGGGTCGCGTTACCAAGCCAATGGCTTACATGCTCTACACCGAGATGGTTATGATCCAGGCTGACAAGTCGCGCTACAGCAAAGCTCTCGGCTACATGACCGAACTGATCGGCAGTGGCAAGTTCGATCTGATGGACAACTTCGATGACATCTGGGCTGAGTCTGGCGAATACTGCAAGGAGTCGATCTGGGAGATCAACTACTTCTCGAACAACGCTGGTCGTAGCTGGGATAACCAGCTCGGCGCTGGTGGTAGCGTAGCTCCACGTCTGTGGGGTCCACGTGGCTTCGATTGCAATTCAAGCGATCCTTACTATACTTACGAGGCAGGCTGGGGCTTCGGCTCAATCCCAACTCACACTGTCGAGAGCTTCGAGGAGGGTGACCTTCGTCTCCACGCTTCGATTATCGACCTCGAGGCCAACGGTACCGTCAATCCTGGCGACTGCGGCTGGCAGTACACCGGCTATCATGGTGGCAAGTACTCAGGCAAGGTTGGTGGCAATGCTGGCCAGAAGGGTGCTGCTGATATGAACTTCGGCAACAATGTTCGCGTCTTCCGTTTCGCTGAGACCCTGCTCAATGCTTCAGAGCTTTCGCTCGCTACCGGCAATCCGGGCGATGCTGATAAGTACTTCAACATGATCCGCAAGCGTGCTGGTCTGTCTGAGAAGTCTGGCATCACCATCGATGATCTGCTCGACGAGCGTCGTCACGAGTTCGTCAACGAGGGCAAGCGTTACTTCGACCTCGTTCGTACCGGCAAGGCTGCTTCTGTCCTGGTTCCTGCCAACGATAAGGGCGGCTACCGCACCAAGGCTTGGACTCCAGCTCTCCGCTACTGGCCAATCCCACAGGGCGATATCGATGCGTCTGCAATCACCGAGTACCCTCTCCAGCAGAACGAGGGCTACCGTTCAATCTAATTCGAGTCAACTATTACGTAGTATTTCCATTCCCCTGGCAGCGGCCTCGCTGCTGCCAGGATCAAGGAGACAAAACATAACAAACGTATGAAAAATACAATTAAATATTTCCTCGGAACCCTGCTCGTAGCCGGCTCGATGGTAGCTTGCTCGCCTGACGAGTTCCCTGGTATGTATGAGTCTGGCATTCCTGCGGTCAGCCAGTATGCTTCGGCCGTCAAGGTTGATGTTGATCAGTCGACCAACACCGTGACTTTCAACCTCGATGCTACCGGCGTCTTTCCAGTATGGGTAATCTCTGAAGGCGATAAGGAGTATCGTAGCTCAGTCAATGGCTATTCACGTCAGTTCCTCGTAGCTGGTACTTACAGCTATAAGTGCTATATCGCAAGCCGCGACGGTGTCAGCAAGGACTACACCGAGGGTACTTTCACTCTCAACGAGTCACGCATCGACATCTCGAAGGAGAAGGGCTTCCTTACTGCTGCTCCTTGGCGCATCGCTTCGTCTAAGCCTGGCCACCTCGGCTGCGGCTCAAGCATTGATAGCCCAACCGATTGGTGGAGCGCTAATCCTAACGACAAGGCTGACTGGGGCGTATATGATTGCTATCTCGACTTCAGCGAGGATGGTACCTACACACTCGACCCAGGCGAGTCTGGCGTAATCTACGTCAACAAGGACGTCACCGTCAATGGTTGGGGTTCATACTACCTGGGCGACGATCAGGACTATAATGTACCTGTTGCCGGTACTCAGCAGTCACACTGGAACATCGAGATTGATGGCACTGACCTCTGGCTCGTTCTGGGCGAGAACCCATACTTCCCATACATCGCTAACAACGACGTTTGGCAGGCTCCTCGCTACAAGATCGTCAGCATCTCGGCCAAGACCATGAATCTTGTCATCTGGAACGGTGGCATCGCTTGGAACTATATCCTCACCACCGAGGCTGAGGCTTCAGCCGATCCTAAGGATATCCTTGCTGGTACCTGGCGCATCGACAACACTGCTGCTGGTCACCTTGGCTGCGGTCCTGACATGGGCAATCCTGGCGGATGGTGGAGCGCTGGCGCTAACGAGAAGGCCGATTGGGGCGTTTACGACTGCGTCCTGACCTTCGATGCCGACGGTACCTACACTATGGATCCAGGTGCATCTGGCGTCATCTACGTCAACAAGGACGTTACCGTCAACGGTTGGGATCAGTACTACCTCCATGACGACCAGGACTACAACGTACCTGTCGACGGCGTACAGAAGTCTACCTGGACTCTCAGCGACGAAGTTATCAACCTCGGCGAGAATCCTTACTTCCCATACATCGCCAACAACGACGTTTGGAACAATCCTGAGTACCACATCCTCAACATGACCGAGGACCACATGACCATCGCTATCTTCAACGGTGGCATCGCATGGCAGTACATCCTCGTCAAGGACGTCCAGACTCCTGAGAAGATCCTCACCAGCAATGCATGGCAGATTGCCGGTGGCGTACAGGGTCACCTCGGCTGCGGTCCTAACATGAACGAGGCTGGTGGCTGGTGGAGCGCTGCTCCATACGATAAGGCTGACTGGGGCGTATACGACTGCATCGTAACTTTTGGCGCTGATGGCACCTACACCATGGATCCAGGCGAGAGCGGTGTAATCTATGTCAACAAGGACGTTACCGTCAATGGCTGGGATCAGTACTTCCTCCACGATGACAATGACTACAACGTACCTGTCGATGGCGTACAGGCTTCTACCTGGAGCCTCGTTGAGGGCGACGAGGATATGGTGCTGAATCTCGGTTCGAACCCATACTTCCCATACATCGCCAACAACGACGTCTGGAACAACCCTGAGTATCACATCCAGGCCATCTCGGCCAGCCAGGTCAAACTTGTGATCTGGAACGGTGGTATTGCATGGCAGTACATCCTCGAGCCAGTTAACTGATTCCTCGAGTCCTAACACAATAATGGCAGCCCGATGCTGAACCTAATGGGGTGCATTGGGCTGCCCTTTTTATTTCCGAACACTGACGCACATTCATCATAATGAAATATTTCCACTTCCTTCTGACCCTCGCTGCACTGATCAGCTTCTGCTCGTGTGGTAATGGCGACGACGACCCTGTCGTAGGATCTGACATCACTGAGGACCTCTCGATTCCGGCCGATGGCGGCGAATTCTCTGTCGACGTCAAAATCAAAGGCGACTGGGTTTCGTCGGTCGATTACGGCTTCGGTGCCTCGTCTGACAACTGGCTCACTGTAACCCCTGCAACGGGTAATGGCGGTAGCGTCCGTCTCGTCTCGAAACCCAATGCCACGTTCGATCAGCGTCGTACACAGGTCACGGTTCGTTCAGGCAAGAACTATCAGTTTGTCAACGTCACACAGGAAGCCGCTCAACGACCTATCTTCGAGTCGCTCTCCTTCGACAATGCCGGTGGTCAGGTCGAGGTTCCTGTGCATCTCTCTGGTGCCTGGACGGCTCAGATCAAGTCCGACTTCTGCTCGCTGGTAACGGCATCGGGCAACGGTGGCAGCGTCCGTCTCCAGATGGATCGCAACGACCAGCTCAGCGCACGTATCGGACAGCTGCAGATCAACAGCGGCACTTCGGTGCAGAACGTCGAGCTTGTCCAGCGTGGCGATGTCAGCCTCATGTCTGTCTGTCCGCTGGGAGACGAGTATAAGCTGGTATGGAGCGATGGTTTCGATACCGACGGTGCTCTGAGCAGCGATTGGCGCTACGAAGTGCAGGGTTCTGGCTGGGTAAACCACGAATTGCAGAACTATGTCCGTCAGAAGTCGCCAGCCGGCCAGGAGGTAACCACCATCCAGAGCGGAATCTTGTCGCTCAACTGCTTCAAGGAGAACGACAAGATCTATTCCTCGCGCATCTACGCCAAGGACAACATCGGTTGGACTTATGGCTACGTCGAGGCTTCGATCAACCTACCTTCAGGCAAGGGAACATGGCCTGCTTTCTGGATGATGCCAGTCAACTTCCGTTCATGGCCTCACGATGGCGAGATCGATATTATGGAAGAGGTGGGATACCATCGCGACTATGTATCGTCGAGCCTCCATGCCGATGGCCACGTCCATAGCAACAACACGCAGGTCACTCACGAGATGTACTGCAAGGGTGCTGAGGGCGAGTTCCACGTCTACGCCATGGAATGGACCGAGGATTACATCCAGACCTATGTCGACGGCAAGAAGCAGCTCTACTACGCCAACGATGGCAAGGGCGATTACAACTGGCCATACCATACACCATTCTATGTCATCCTCAACCTTGCTTGGGGTGGTGACTGGGGTGGCAGTCAGGGTGTAAACGAAGCTGCTCTTCCTGTCTCAATGAAGGTCGATTACGTGCGAGTGTTCCAAAAATAATATTGTCTTGGCGTAAATCTCAGGTTCCGATTCCCGGAGTACAGGTTTGTGCCAAGCACGATTTTGAATTCCGAATTTAGATTATGAACTATAAACTCATCATCTCTGCCGCCCTTGTGGCTGGCAATCTTTCGGCTCAGCAGCTGCCTGCCTACCTCGATCTCAACCAGGACATCGAGGTGCGCATCGAAGACGCCCTCAGCCGTATGACGTTGCGCGAGAAGATTGGTGTCATCCACGCGCAGTCAAAGTTCTCGAGCCCTGGCGTTGCTCGTCTCGGCATTCCTGAGGTATGGTGTACCGATGGACCTCACGGCATTCGTCCTGACGTTCTGTGGGACGAGTGGGATCAGGCCGGCTGTACCAACGACTCGTGCGTAGCCTTCCCAGCTCTTTCTGGTCTGGCTGCTACGTGGAATGTCCAGGCAGCGCTCCTCTTCGGTCAGAGCATCGGCGAGGAGGCTCGCTATCGCAACAAGACCGTCCTTCTCGGTCCTGGTTGCAACATCTTGCGTAACCCACTCAACGGACGTTCGTTCGAGTACCTGGGCGAGGATCCATACCTCAGTGGCCAGATGGTTACCCAGTACATCCTGGGCGTACAGCAGCAGGGCGTGGCCGCTTGTGTCAAGCATTATGCCCTGAACAACAATGAGCTCAACCGTTATACCTCGAATGCCAACTGCGACGAGCGTACCCTGCGCGAGATCTATCTGCCAGCCTTCGAGGCTGCAGTCAAGGAGGGTCATTCGTGGAGCATCATGGGCGGCTACAACCTGTTCCGCGGGAAGCACGCCTGCCACAACCAGTACCTCATGAACGAGGTGCTGAAGGGCGAATGGGGCTTTGATGGCACCGTCATAAGCGACTGGGGTGGAACCCAGAGCACCGAGGAGGCCATCTACAACTCGCTCGACCTCGAGTATGGCACCTGGACCGACGGCCTCAAGATGGGCCTCACCAATGCCTACGATAACTATTTCCTGGCCAATCCTTACCTCAAGCTTATCGAGGAAGGTAAGGTCGGAACTCAGGAACTCAACGACAAGGTTCGTCGTGTCCTGCGCATGATCATGCGTACCTCGATGAATCCTTTCCGTCCTTTCGGTGCCCTCAACAGCGAGGCTCACGTAGCTGCTGCACGTCAGATCGGTGCCGAGAGTATCGTCCTGCTTCGTAACCAGAAGGTTGCCGATCGTGCTATCCTTCCGCTCGACGTCAAGAACCTCAAGCGCGTGCTTGTTGTCGGTGAGAATGCCATCAAGATGATGACCGTCGGTGGCGGTTCGTCTTCGCTTAAGGTACAGCACGAGATTTCGCCTCTCGATGGTCTCCGTGCCCGTCTGGCCGGTACAGGTGTCGAGGTTGCCTACGAGCGTGGCTATGTGGGTGACGTCGGCGGTGAGTACAATGGTGTTACCACGGGTCAGGATCTCCGCGATTCGCGTAGCGCTGAACAGCTGATTGCCGATGCAGTCAAGGCTGCACGCGAGGCTGATGTTGTCATCTTCATCGGTGGTCTGAACAAGGCCGACCACATGGATGCCGAGGGTAGCGACCGCGAACAGTACGGCCTGCCTTATGGTCAGGATGCCGTCATCGAGGCTCTTGTCGCTGCCAATCCACGTCTCGTCGTCGTCAATATCAGCGGCAATCCTGTTGCCATGCCATGGGCTCAGCAGGTTCCGGCTCTTCTGCAGGACTGGTACCTGGGTAGCGAAGCCGGCAATTCGCTGGCCGACGTACTTGTAGGCGATGTCAATCCTTCAGGTCACCTGCCAATGACATGGTACGCTACGCTTGACCAGTGTCCAGTCTTTGCTGCTCACGATGCGCGTGGCCGTCGCCTCAAGCAGCAGCCAGCCGCTACTGCCAAGTCGTTTGCCGAAATCTGTGCCATCAATCCTGAGCGCTATCCAGGCATCAAGGTCGAGGGTAAGGAGCAGTGGGACATCGAGTACAGCGAGGGCCTCTTCGTAGGCTACCGCTACATCGATCAACAGAAGCTTCGTCCGCTCTTCCCATTCGGCTATGGCCTTAGCTATACCACTTTCGACGTTACGAACGCTCGTCTTGAGATGCAGGATGGCCTGCCTGTCGTCAAGGTCGATGTCACCAATACGGGTGACGTGGCCGGTGCCGAGGTTGTTCAGCTCTACGTCCAGGATGTCAAGTCGACCGTAGTTCGTCCTGTCAAGGAACTTAAGGCCTTCGCCAAGGTTCAGCTCCAGCCAGGTCAGACTCAGACCGTCGCCCTTTCTCTCAACCAGCGTGCATTCCAGTTCTACGATGTTGACGCCCGTGATTGGCGTGCCGAGGCAGGCAAGTTCAACCTGCTGGTAGGTGTTTCGTCACAGGATATCCGTCAGACTCTCTCGTACGAGCTGCAGTAATCTCCGCGCGATTTCATCAATCGCATTTCATCTCTGTTATACGGCTCCTTGTTTCTGTGCGAAGCAAGGAGTCCTTTATCCTTTTAGTACCCCGTCCTTTCCTTTTAAGCTATGAAGACTGTATTCCTATCCGCCAGAATTCTGCCACTCCTCGCACTGCTCTTGTTCGCAACCTCGTGCAAGCAAGGCTTCCGCAAGGAAGAAGGGCGCGTCTGGTATTACGAATGGACTACCCTTACGGGACAGATCCGTACCGAAGTCGATAGTGCCGACTACGACACTTTCCGCGATCTTGGTCATGACTATGCCTGTGATCATCGTCATGCCTGGTATCGTTTGAAAAGGCTTGCAGGAGCAGACGGCTCGCACTTCCGTTCATTAGGTGATGCCTATGCGGCTGATCAATGCAATGTCTTTTATGAAGGAAGGCCCATTCCCGGAGCCGATCCTTCTACCTTAAGCATCTTCCGCGAAGGTCTGGCTCGCGATGCTCACGATTATTATTCGGACACGATCGCCCTTCAGGTGGTAAATATCGACCAGTTCCGTATTGTAGGACGTGCCAGTGACTGGCGATCATCGTGGGGTATTGACGACCGCTATGTTTACTTCCTCGACCAGCGTGGTTGTCAGCCTAGTCGTCATCAGCCATTGGCCGATGCAGCATCTTTTCGTCCTATCGTGCCGAAGGATTCCGATCCCGGTTCGTACAACTATGCCACTGACCGTCTCTGTGTCTACTATTGCGACACCATCGTTGTGGGCGCCGATCCGGCCACATTCCATCTTGTAGGTTGGGATATTGCCCAGGATGCACATTATGTCTATGCGCGTCATTACCGCTTGCCCGATTGTGTCGACGTGCGATCGCTCAAGGTGCTGAGTGGCGATCTTTTTTCTGATTCGCTCCACGTCTTTTGTCGCGACTCGTTGCTTGAAGGCATCGATCCTGCCCGGTTTGTCTACTGGAACTATCCTGATGGCGAATACATCCGGTCGGAGGAGATGGATGCTGATACGATTGATATTGCTGTCAGCGAACCAAACGACTGCCTCTGACGTAGGCGAATCGTTTGACGACAGAAATGCGCTTCCTTGATTTGAGGGAGTGCATTTTTGCATCCGACTGAGCGCGCTCGATTTATTGGGATGTAATCCGGAAGAAAAATGAGTCAAAACAAAACGCGGAAGCGCATTTTTCTTCTGGATTGCTCTTTATAAAAACGAGGAAGACTATTTTTCTGGCGAAATGGTCTTCATAAAAACGAGGAAGCGCACTTTGCCAGAAAAATGAACGCCATAAAAACGAGGAAGAGCAGTTTTGTAGCTAACTGCTCTTCCTCGTTTTTAGATTTCGGATTCGTGATTTCGGCAAAAATGAACCGCGACAAGGACGCTATGCCCTTGCCGCGTTTGTGGTTGTCTGGTTTACGGACGCTTTATGACAGGCCGGTGATGTTGCCGTCGGCATCGATGTCGATGAGCTCGGCAGCAGGAACCTTAGGCAAACCTGGCATGCGCATCATCTCGCCAGCAATGGCTACGATGAATTCGGCACCCTGATTGATGACGATGTCCTGAATGTCGAAGTTGAAGTCGGTAGGAGCACCTACGCGCTTAGGATCGGGCGTGAACGAGAACTGCGTCTTGGCGATGCAGACAGGGAAGTGGTCGAGGCCCGAGTCGTGAACCAGCTTGAGCATCTTGTTGGCCTTCTCGCTGAAGGTTACGCTCGAAGCGCCATAGATCTTCTTGGCCACGGCCTCGATCTTGGCCTTAGGCGTCTCGTCGTCCTGATAGGTGAAGCGCAGCTGTGGCTCGGATGGCTGCTGCTCGATGGTCTCGACAACGGCCTGAGCCAGCTCCTTGGCACCCTCGCCACCACGCATGAAGCCGTCGTTGACGACGCAGCGTACGCCGAGGTCCTGCTGGCAGTGGTCGATGAGGCACTGGATCTCCTCGTCGGTATCGTTGGCAAAGCGGTTGAAGGCCACGAGTACGGTCTGGCCGAAGCCCTGGATGTTGCGCACGTGGCGGTCGAGGTTGGCAAAACCGCGCTTCAGGCCGTCGAGGTTAGGCTCCTTGATCTGGTCCTGTGGGACGCCGCCATGCATCTTCAGGCCGTTGCAGGTAGCCACGAGTACGGTGAGCTTAGGGCAGAGACCTGCCTTGCGGCACTTGATGTCGAGGAACTTCTCGGCACCGAGGTCAGCACCGAAACCTGCTTCGGTCACGACGTAGTCAGCAACTGACATGCCCAACTTGGTAGCCAAGATGGTGTTACAGCCGTGCGCGATGTTGGCGAATGGGCCTCCGTGGACGAAGGCAGGGGTATTCTCGGTAGTCTGTACGAGGTTAGGCATCAGGGCATCCTCGAGGAGCACGCAGATGGCGCCGGCGCAGCCCATGTCCTTGACGGTGAAAGGCGTACCGTCGTAGCGATAGCCGAGCAGGACGTTCTCGATGCGACGACGCAGGTCCTGACGACTGGTGGCCAGACAGAGGATGGCCATGATCTCAGATGCAGGAGTGATGTCGAAGCCCGACTCGGAAGGGATGCCGTTGTTGAGGCCGCCGAGCGACTGAACGATCTTGCGCAGGCCGCGGTCGTTGACGTCGAGCACACGCTTCCAGAGCACCTGCTTGAGCGGTGGAAGCTCCTTGCGGCGCTGGTAGAAATAGTTGTCGAGGAGGGCGGTAATGGTGTTGTGGGCCGAAGTTACGGCGTGGAAATCGCCCGTGAAGTGGAGGTTGATCTTCTCCATAGGCAATACCTGGGCATAGCCGCCACCAGCAGCGCCACCCTTGACGCCGAAGCATGGGCCGAGCGAAGGCTCACGAAGTACGACGACGGCATTCTTGCCGATCTTGTTGAGGCCAAGGTCGAGGCCGATTGAGACGGTGGTCTTGCCAATGCCTGCCTTGGTGGCCGAGATGGAGGTGACGAGGATGAGGTTGGACTTGGCCACCTTCTCTTCGTTGATGTAGCTGAGCGGTACCTTGGCGATGTAGTGGCCGTAAGGGTAGACGTCGGCAGGATTGATACCTACGCGCTCGGCAATCTTCTCGATGCGCTCCAGTTTGGTTTCGCGTGCGATTTCAATGTCGCTTTTCATAATGGAAATTAAAAGGTTTTGTGGTCGCGGGGTGTCGCAATGCGGTTAGCGACCCTTCCTGACCTGTTAATACTATGGACCTTCGCCACTGCCTCAATGCGATTAGAGGCGAGCTATGGGCCCTGTTGATAGTTGGTACGGGCGTCCGGCAAGACAGCGTGCCGGACGTAGTGTCGGTGATAAAGTCGAGAAGCTGGCTTACGACATTGTGGCAAGCTTCTCAGAGAGCATCAGCATGTAGTCGCGCAGCTGGCCAGCCTCGACAAAATCGAGTTGCTTGGCGGCCGCGAGCATGCGTTGCTTGGTAGTGGCAATCTCGGCCTCAAGCGATTCGCGCGTATACTTTGGACGCTTGTAGTCAATCGTTGTGGTATCGGCCACATGCATGGTAGAGGCGTAGAGCGACTCGTCCGGGACACCAGCTCCACGTTGCTGAGCGGCGAAGGCTGTACGCGTGTCGGTGAGCTGTTCGTTGTCGAGCAGGCTGCTGCGACCTTTGACTACTTGCTGTGGCGTGATGCCATGCTCCTGATTGTAACGCATTTGCTTGAGGCGGCGGCGTTCGGTCTCGTCGATGGTACGTTGCATCGAACGCGTGATGGTATCGGCGTACATGATGGCACGACCATGGACGTTACGCGCAGCACGGCCAACGGTCTGGGTGAGCGAGCGTTCGTTGCGAAGGAAGCCTTCCTTATCGGCATCGAGGATAGCAACGAGTGAGACCTCGGGCAAGTCGAGACCTTCGCGCAGGAGGTTGACGCCGACCAGAACGTCGTACGTTCCGGCTCGAAGCTCGTCCATGATGCGGACACGGTCGAGGGTGTCGACGTCGGAGTGAATGTAGGCACAACGGATGCCGTGCTCGCGCAGGTACTCGTCGAGCTCTTCGGCCATGCGCTTGGTGAGGGTAGTGACCAGTGTACGTTCGCCAGCCTCGATGGTCTGCTGGATTTCCTCCATGAGGTCGTCGATCTGGTTCTCGGACGGACGGACTTCAATGGTCGGATCGAGCAGGCCGGTAGGACGGATCACTTGCTCGGCAATGATGCCTTCGCTGCGCTGCAGTTCGTAGTCGGCCGGCGTCGCGCTGACATAGATGGTCTGCGGGGTGAGGGCTTCGAACTCGTCGAAGCGGAGGGGACGATTGTCGATGGCTGCAGGCAGACGGAAACCATACTCGACGAGCGTCTTCTTGCGGCTGTAGTCTCCGCCACTCATGCCATGGATCTGTGGGATGGTGGCGTGGCTCTCGTCGACGATGAGCAGGTAATCGTCCGGAAAGTAGTCGAGCAGACAGAATGGACGCGAACCTTCAGGACGGCCGTCGAAGTAGCGCGAATAGTTCTCGACACCTGAGCAGTAGCCTACCTCCTTGATCATCTCGAGGTCGTAGGTGACGCGCTCCTTGATGCGTTCGGCCTTGTCCGGTTCGCCGATGGACTCGAAATAGGCCACCTGGCGACCGAGGTCGATGGCAATCTCGTCTACGGCACGGTCGACGCTCTCCTTGCTGGTGGTAAAGATGTTGGCAGGCGAGATGACGTAGCGGTCGAAGCGCTGCAAGGCATGGCCGGTAGCCGGATCGAGCGTCTCGATCTCCTCAACCTCGTCGAAGCAGAGGTGGATACGGACGATAGTATCCTGCGAAGCCAGGAATACGTCGATGGTCTCACCCTTGCACTGGAAGTTGCCACGCTGCAAGGCTACGTCGTTACGCGTGTACTGTGCATTGAGTAGGAGGCGTAGCAACTGATCGCGTTCGATCTGTTGACCGACCTCGACGGTAATCATGTTGGCATGGAAGTCCTCAGGATTTCCGATGCCGTAGAGGCAGCTGACCGATGAAACGACAATCACGTCACGACGACCTGAGAGCAGGGCATTCGTAGCCGAGAGGCGCAGCTGGTCGAGCTCCATGTTGACTGCCAGATCCTTTTCGATATACGTGTCGCTGGCAGGTAGGTAGGCTTCAGGCTGGTAGTAATCGTAGTACGAGACGAAATACTCCACCTGATTGTCGGGGAAGAAGGCGCGCATCTCGCTATAGAGCTGCGCGGCGAGCGTCTTGTTGTGGCTGAGGATAAGGGTAGGACGACCGGTCTGGGCAATGATATTGGCCATGGTGAAGGTCTTACCTGAGCCAGTAACGCCTAATAATGTCTGTGCGGGCAGACCAGCATTTACACCATCTACCAGCTGGCGGATGGCTTCGGGTTGGTCGCCCATGGGTTGAAACGGTGATTTGATTTTGAATGGTGTACTCATAATTGCGGTGCAAATATAGACCTTTTAAAATGAATATCCAAACAAAAATCGATATTTTTTTGTACTCTGGCTATAATCCATATCGATAGACACGGATGCGATGCTTTATTTAGCAAAGACAACCTTGCTATCGTCAGGAGTACTATGGCTGGTATGGCGATGGATGATGCCTTCGGACAGCAGTTCGTGGAGGATCTTGACGTCCTTAGGCTTGCGGGAATTCTTGCCGTGAGCAAGCTTGTAGACACGTTCTGGCCAGACGTTGTACTTGAGGGCCAGACGCCAGTAGAGCTTACGATGGCGTGATTTGAGGAACTTGAACATGAACGTAGGATTATTGGTTGTCTCCATCAAACAAAATCAAAGGATTTCATAACGGACAACATCAAGATGATTCGGTTTGATGGAGATTATTATTGTATATTATTATGTTTCTGAAACTATTATCAAAGCGATGGACCCTGCTTCTCGGCGAGGAGCGAGGCCATGATGTAGGGACCTACACCCTTAGGATCGTTGTCGCGGATGATCTCGTTGATGTAGTAGTCGTAGTCGCCTGAACGATAGGGCGTGCCACCTAGGCCGGCAACACCGCAGACACGAGTAAGGCTGATGGTGCCGGCAGGCTGGCCATCGGCATCGAGATCGTCGACCACAAAGTTACGGGTGAGACCCTGAAGCGTCTCGTAGCCACGCTGCCAGTATTCGGCTGGCAGGACACCGAGAAGAGCTCCCTTGAGGAAGGTGTAGGCAAACATGGCTGTGCACGAAGTCTCATCGTAGTTGCCCTCGCGTCCGGTCTGATCGAGAACCTGCTGCCATGCCATGCTTGGTTGCTGGAGGGGGAGGAGCGTCTCGCACATAGGCTGCAGCAAGGCTATGATGCTGTCGCGACCGCTATAGTCGGCAGGCAGGAAGCCAAGGACGTCGACCATGGCCATAGCATACCAACCCATGGCGCGACCCCAAACATGAGGAGCCTGTCCGGTTGTAGGATCGGACCAAGCCATCTCATGACTCTCGTCCCATGCGTGGCGATAGAGTCCGTTCGTGGCATCGTACGTATGGCGGGCAATGACGGTGAACTGGTTGACAACATCGTCAAAAGCTGCACGCTGAGCATCGCCTTCGAGGAAACGTAGGGCATATTCGGCATAGAAAGGAGCCTCCATGTAGATGCCGTCGAGCCACATCTGGTGAGGATAAGCCTTCTTGTGCCAGAAACCACCCTCGGCTACTCGAGGATGCGACTGAAGCTGGGTGTAGAGGGTATCGAGCGCCTGACGGAAGCGTGGCTCAGGCCACTTGTCGTAGGCGAGGAGCAGCATCTTGCCGGCATTGACATGATCGAGCGTATAGTTGGTGAGCTTATAGCGCTCGATGCTTCCGTCGGCATGGATGCAAGTATCTACATAATGATAGACGTATGGATCGACTTCGGCCGAGAGTTCTGGATACTGCTGGGCAGTAAGGAGCATGGACTGGAGGAGCAGTCCGTGGGTATAGTTCCACTTGAGGGTGGTATTGTAGTCAATGGATACACAGTCAGGATTGCGCTGGAGCTCCGAGCGTACCATCTGTACGGACAGGGCCTCAGGTTGTGGTTGTGTCTGCTGGCATGCCGATACTGTGGCAAGAGCGGTGGCCGCAAGGGCTAGGGTCTTGAGAGTTTTCATAGGGCTATAGGATTTACTTTGTTTTCTGGATAGGGTTGTTTATTGTTGTGGCGACCAGCCATCCCAGCCGGAGAGGACGGCAGAAGGCGTGAAGCGAGCAGCCTGGACATCGGTGAGCTGATGCGACCACGAAGCGCGTTGTGAAGTAGCGGCGCCTGGTCCCTGGTTGCGATACTCGGCATAGAAAGCTGTGGTCGAACCGTCAAGGCCGGTGTCCTTATTGGGCCATGTCTTCCAACCTTCGGGGTGGATACACGCATCGAACGTAGAGTTGAGCCAGACGGTCTGTGCATAATTGCGCCAGGGGCGGCCTAAGTAGGCATGAACGCCAGGCTCAGCCGTAACGTGACACTCGTTGAATACATAACCATAGTCCTGGCCCTGAGGGGTGGCTGCTGCTGTGACATAACCATCGGCCAGGCAGTGGAGCTCGCAACGGTTGAAGTATGCTACGGCCCATCCGAAGATGTAGTCGACCGTACCGCAGATGTAGCAGTCCTCGTAGTATTGGCGTGACTGCATATTGGCCGGGATATGCTGTGTAGTGGCTCCCTGACGGGCTTCGTCGGTCTTAGGATCGGATTTGCGACCGAAGGCATAGAGCGTATCCTGATGACCGAGGAACCGGCAGCGGCGGAATACGGCACAATCGCCAGCAACGAGAGCGGCAACGGCCTGCCCGACGACTTTCTTATCAGAAGCGAACGCAGCGTCTGAGGCATCGTTCTGGAATGTGATACCGATGGCCTCGAAGTAGGGTGCATAGATGTAGACCGAGGCTGAGCCTGAGGTGCCGAGGTTACGACCGGTGAGAGGCGACTTGCGGCCAGCGAAATCGTCGTAGGTGATTACGACCTGACCTTCGGTGCGAGCGATGAGTGTGACATGGCTCTTCGACTCTGGAACGACGAGCTTCTCGCGATAGGAGCCCGGAGCAATGAGGATACGCAGTTCCTGGCTGTTATAATCAGGTACGGCATTGATGGCCTCCTGAATGGTCATGAAGTCGCCTGAACCATCCTGTGCAACCACAAAGTCGTAGTGACGGATGAAAGGCTGGAGCGCTGGGACGGCCTGACCGATAGCGTCGATCGTAGCCGCACACATACGGCGGGCCCCGGCAACGCGGAGGTGCGTATTGTCTTCGCGGCCCTTAGGACAGGCGGCATAGGTGTCGGCCGGCAGCCAGCAGAAGAGCGACTTGGAACCCTCGACGCCTTCAGCCTCGATGACGCGCTTCGAGATGGCGTTCATGCCGACGAAGGGGACATCGAGCTCGCGGGCAATGCGACGTGGAGCCTCGAGATAGTCATCGATGGTACCATCGGCGCGACGGATGACATGGGTCTCGACCAATGTATCGCCATCGGCCTTGATTGTGATGCCTCGGCCAAAGAGGTCGTCTTCCTCGGCCGCATTGCGATTCTCGAAGAACGAGCGACGTGCTATGGCGTCGAACAGTACGGGAATGCCGCCCTTCTGACGGGCCTCGCGTACGAAGCGACGCAAATTATCGTCGAACGAAGCAGGACGGCCCCATTGATCGGGACACATCTGTGGTTCGGGTGAGCCGGGACGTGTGCCGCGTCCTTCGGACTTGATCTTCTCGTCGTTGTGTCCAAACTGGATGAACACATAGTCGCCAGGTGTAATGGCGTCGAGCACTTCCTGCCAGTGACCTTCGTTGATGAACGAAAGGGTAGAGCGGCCATTGAGTGCGTGGTTGGAGATGCGCACATCGTCGGTAAAGAAACCGGAGAGCATCTGTCCCCATCCGCGTTCCTGGTTGTCACCAGCGAGTGGCTTGTTGGCCATTGTCGAGTCACCGATCATAAAGATGGTGACGGGCTTTGACGTCTGGCCGCTGGTCAGGACAAGAGCCGTCAGCAACAGGAGGCAGAGGGCTCGCAGACGTGTGATGAATCGATTCATGTGTCGGTGTGAGAGTGGTTAGTGAAACTTGTGTGTGTCGGATTTGGTGATTCAGTCAGCATTGCCTTTCAGCAGCGACTGGTAACGACGTTCGTCGGCCATAATCTCGAGCGATCGGAGGTAAGGCCACGAAGTAGTATTGATGATACGCTTGTAGGCGCCGTTGTCGTAGAGGTTGTTGGCGATGTAGGCGCGAATCTGGGTGCGGAACAGGTCGTTGGTGTAGAGGCTGTCGAGGTCATCGGCCTTGACGCTGTCGCGGCGAGCCTGCTGGATGACACCATCAACGATATCGTCCGTAAGCGTGAAGCCGGTTTCTGGATGGTCGAAGTCGGAGAGGGTGGGATAGCGGCGATGAAGCTCAGTATGATGGATGCGGAAATACTGCAGTGTATAGTCGAGCATGGACGAGCTGGCCAGAATGGCACGATGAGCCGGAGCCATACGAGTGGTGTCGAGCGGTACGAAGGCATCAGGCATGATGCCGCCACCACCGTAGACGGTTCGACCAGCCTTGGTGTAATACTTGAGCGAATCTGCCAGATGGATACTGTCGGCCGAAACCAGTTCACCATTGTGCAGGCGGTTGAGCAGATCCTCGTGATAGTCCTTCTGATTACCGTTGACGTAAGGCTTCTGGATGCATCGTCCGGAAGGAGTGTAGTAATGCGAGACTGTCATACGCATCAGGCCACCATTCGGCAGATCGACGGGACGCTGTACGAGGCCCTTGCCAAACGAGCGGCGACCTACGATGACGCCACGATCGTAGTCCTGGATGGCACCAGCCAGAATTTCGCTGGCCGAGGCACTCTGTTCGTCGATAATCACGACGAGTCGGCCCTTGAATTGGGCGTTGAAAAAGTTGGTGCTATATTGTCGACGATCGTCAGAACGCCCTTCGGTATAAACCACCAGGCTGAGCGGAGGCAGGAAGAGCGACGCCATATCGACGGCCGCATTGAGATAGCCGCCTCCATTGTCCTGCAGGTCGAGAACGAGATCCTTCATACCTTGCGCGGTGAGTTCCTTGATGGCGGTAGCAACCTCGTTGGCCGTCGTAAGGCCGAAACGGTCTACATAGATGTATCCCACGGTAGGCGTAGCCATGTACGAAGTCTGTACACTATGAACGGGAATCTGTCCGCGCTGAACGTCGAAGTAGCGAAGTTTATGCTCGTTGCCTCGCTGGATGCCCAGATGTGCAATGGATCCCTGAGGGCCACGGAGCTGCTGTTTGATGTCGTCGTTCGTCAACTTGCGTCCGGCTAGGATACTATCGTTGCACGAGACGATGAGATCGCCTGCCTCGATGCCAACCCGCTCGGATGGGCCTCCAGCCACGGGATGGATAACCACAATTGTATCGTGAACCATGCGGAAGCTGACGCCAATACCTTCGAACCCGCCATCGAGTCCTTCGCGGAACTGTCGCACCTCGGATGGCGACATGTAAGTGGTATGCGGATCGAGTTCCTTCAGCACGGCCTTGATGGCTACCTCTGTCAGCTGATCTACATTGACGGTGTCGACGTAACGTGTATCGAGGTTGTAGAGCACACCACTGAGCGTGGCGATATCGGTCTTGATATCGGCACGTAGCGTAGCGATGATGGTCTGGAAGAAAGCAGCCACGCAACAGGCGATGAGAAGGGAGTGACGTTGCATCGTTCTGTGAAGGTGTGAATTATCCGAAGAAGGTTTCGTTCTGTGGTTTGACGACAAGGGCAGGGAATCCTTCAGGCATGAAATCGCTGACATCCTTGCCGAACGAAAGAAGCTCGCGGACGGTAGTCGAGGTAATATGGGCCATGGCAGGCTCGTTGAAGAGCAGGATGGTCTCGATGCCCGTCAGGTGGCGGTTGACGTCGGCCAGTGAACGTTCGTACTCGAAGTCGATAACCGTACGCACACCACGAAGGATGTGTGTGCAGCCAAGCTCGTTGGCGATATCAGTAGTCAGCGTGGTGTATGCTATGACCTTGATGCGAGGCTCGTCGGCATAGAACTCGCTGATCATACGGACGCGTTCGTCGGCCGAGAACATGCCACTGTTGCGCTTCAGTCCGTTGTAGCCCACAGCGATTACAATTTCGTCAGAGAACTCGAGTGCACGACGTACTACCGACTCGTGACCTTTGGTAAATGGATCGAAGGATCCAGGAAATATAAGTTTCATAAGACCCACCCCCGACCCCTCCCTTTTGGAGGGGAGGAGAATGTTTCAGGGGACGATTATTTGTTATTCTAATTGTTTTTTTATTGTTTCGATGACTTGTTCTATATTGAATAGAACCTCTTCATTAGAGATCCTTATCACTCGAAAACCTAATTCTTCGAGCGCTTGGGTTCGAAATTCGTCATCTTCCTGCTGTTGCCTTTCTGCATGATAACCGCCATCCACTTCGATGATCAGTCCGTCATCCTGACAGACGAAATCTACGATATATTCGTCGATGATATGTTGTCGGAGAAACTTTTTGCCCAACCGTTTATTTCTAAGGGCTTCCCACAGGACAGCTTCGGCTTCTGTAGCATGATTGCGGTTTTCTTTGGCAAACTGCTTCAACAATCCATATCTGAATGGAGATGCTGTACGGTAGTCAAACATAATTGAACGATAGGAAGTATAAGCAAGAGAACTTTCTGACTGATTTCACTAACCTCTCCCCTCCAAAAGGGAGGGGCTGGGGGTGGGTCTCTACGCTTCGTCCATCTCGATCACCAGGTTATTGATGATAAACTCCTGGCGTTCCATCGTGTTTTTGCCCATGTAGTATTCGAGCATCTCGTGGACGGCATCTTCCTTGCGGAGCATGACGGTATCGAGGCGCATGCCTTCGCCGATGAAGGCCTTGAACTCGTCTGGACTGATTTCGCCGAGACCTTTGAATCGTGTAATCTCGGCCGTGGCTCCGCACTCCTTGATGGCGGCCTCGCGTTCTTCGTCGTTGTAGCAATAACGACAGATCTTCTTATTGCGTACGCGGAACAGCGGCGTCTGGAGAATGTAAACGTGACCGGTACGGACCAGTTCGGGGAAGAACTGCAAGAAATAGGTCATCATGAGCAGGCGGATGTGCATGCCGTCAACATCGGCATCGGTGGCGATGATCACCTTGTTGTAGCGCAATCCGTCGAGGCCATCCTCGATGTTGAGCGCTGCCTGTAGTAGGTTGAACTCCTCGTTCTCGTAGCAGACCTTCTTGGTCATGCCGAAGCAATTGAGCGGTTTGCCTCGGAGCGAGAATACGGCCTGGGTCTCTACATTACGGCTCTTAGTGATGGAACCTGAGGCGGAATCACCCTCGGTGATGAAGATGCACGAATCTTCGCGATGGTCGTTCTCCGGGTTCTTGCCTTTGAAGTCGTCGTTGTAGTGTACGTGGCAGTCGCGAAGCTTGCGATTGTGTAGGCTCACCTTCTTGGCACGTTCCTTGGCAACCTTCGAGAGACCTGCCAGCTCCTTGCGTTCCTTCTCGTTCGACTGTATCTTCTGGAACATTATTTCGGTAATGTCCGGTTCGCGGTGCAGGAAGTTGTCAAGTTCGCGCTTCAGGAAGTCGCCGACAAACTTCTGGATTGTTATGTCATCGGCTTTTGGTGAGATTCGTGTCGAGCCGAGCTTTGTCTTGGTCTGGGCCTCGAAGACTGGCTCCTGGATCTTTACTGCAATCGCTGCCACCATGCCGTTGCGGATGTCGCTGAACTCGAAATTCTTCTGCGTGAAGAATTCCTTGATGACGCGAGCCGATGCTTCCTTGAAGGCTGCGAGATGGGTGCCACCGAGCGAAGTGTATTGTCCGTTGACGAACGAATAGTATTGTTCGCCGTAGCTGTTGCCGTGAGTAATGACCACCTCGATGTCTTCACCAATGAGGTGAATCGGTTCGTAGAGTGGCTGCGCCTCCATGCGAGCGTTGAGCAGATCTGCCAGACCGTTCTTCGAGAAGAAGCGCTTGCCGTTGAACAGGATGGTAAGGCCCGTGTTGAGGTAGGTGTAGTTATGCAGCAGTTTCTCGACGAACTCTGTGCGGTATTTGTAGCCTTCGAAGATGGTGTTGTCTGCAAAGAATTCTACGTAAGTGCCGTTCGGTTCGTCGGTGGGCAGGATGTCAGTCTCGCTGAGCTTCTTGGCGGCGCAGTAGGTAATCTCTTTCTTCTCGCCGTTGCGGCACGCACGGACAAAGAAATGGCTTGACAGCGCATTGACCGCCTTCAGACCTACGCCATTCAGTCCGACAGATTTCTTGAATACGGAATTGTCGTACTTGCCACCGGTATTGATTTGCGACACGCAGGCATCGAGCGAACCTAGAGGAATGCCACGGCCGTAGTCGCGCACCGAAACGTGACCGTCGTCGCTGAGTTTGACTTCGATTTTCTTGCCGAAGCCCATTGCATATTCGTCGATAGAGTTGTCGATAACCTCTTTGAGCAGGATATAGATGCCATCGTCCTCGTGTGAGCCATCGCCCTGCTTGCCAATATACATGCCAGGGCGACGACGGATGTGCTCAGTCCATTCGAGGTGCTGGATTTTGTCGTCGCCGTATTCTGCGATGGCCTGTGCCTCGGCCATCTGCTCATTAAGGTTTGCCTGTTGTTCTGCCATTGTGTTGTGTTAATTTGGGCACAAAGTTAAGCATTTTTGTCGAGTAAAGCAAATTTTCGCACAAAAAACTGCATTCTAACACCTTCAGCATCATATTTCATCGAAAAAATGCCCCAAAACATAGATGTTTAACACAAAAAAATGCTCCCTCGCAAAGCCAGGGAGCATCTATAAGGACCTTTAATCTCATTGCTAAAGGCAGGTCAGAAATTCTTGCCTTTGGTGAGAAAAGAAGGAATGGATTAACCGCCGAAGTTATCAAAGCGGATCATGTCGTCCTCAACGCCGAGGCTGTGGAGGAGATCAAGCACGGTCTTGGCCATCATCGGAGGACCGCAGAGGTAGTACTCGCAATCCTCTGGAGCCTCGTGAGCCTTGAGATAGGTGTCGCCCATTACAGGAGCTACGAAGCCAGGAGTGTAGGCGATACCTGCTGCATCGGCCTTTGGATCTGGACGGTCGAGAGCGAGGTGGAAGTGGAAGTTAGGGAAGTCCTTCTCGAGCTGCAGGAAGTCGTCGAGGAATGGAATCTCCTCGAGAGCGCGTGCACCATAGAAGTAGTGCATTGGACGCTGACGATCCTCAGGAGCGATGCCATTGCCCTTGAGCAGGTGCATGATCTGTGCACGAAGAGGAGCCATACCGGCACCACCGCCGACCCAGATCATCTCGCGACCCGTGCCGTACTGTGGACGGAACTCGCCGTAAGGGCCAGACATGATAACCTTGTCGCCTGGCTTGAGCGAGAAGATGTAAGACGAAGCAATACCTGGGTTGACATCCATGAAGCCAGGACCCTGATCCTTTGGCTTGAAAGGAGGAGTAGCGATACGAACGTTGAGCGTGATGATATCGCCCTCGTCAGGATAGTTAGCCATAGAGTAGGCACGGATAGTAGCCTCTGGGTTCTTACACTTGAGAGGGAACAGACCGAACTTCTCCCATGCTGGCAGATAGGTATCGCCGATGAGTGACTTGTCGAAGTCCTTGTCGTAGTCGATGCAGTCGAACTGTGGGATACGGATCTGAGCGTACGAACCAGGCTCGAAGTTCATGTGCTCGCCAGCAGGCAGAGCCACCTTGTACTCCTTGATGAAGGTTGCCACGTTCTTGTTGCCAATAACGGTGCACTCCCATTCCTTAACGCCGAATACGTCATCAGGTACGGTAACCTTAGCGTTCTCCTTGATCTTTGACTGGCAAGCCAGACGATACTTCTGCTTGATCTGCTTACGGTTGAAGAAGCCAACCTCGGTAGGCAGAATGTCGCCAGCGCCTTCCTCGATGATACACTTACACTGACCGCACTTACCGCCGCCACCGCAAGCTGATGACAGGAAGATGCCACCCTGCTGAAGGGCTGCGAGTGCTGTGGTGCCGATACCTGCCTGGATCTGCTTCTTGCCGTTAACATCAACGGTGATGTTGCCAGCAGGAACCAGCCATGCCTTGATGCCGAGCAGCAAAGCTACCAGCAACAGAATTACAATCAGAAAGACTGCAATTGCATAGATATAAGTCATTTCCATAACATTAACCAAGCTGAATACCGCTGAAGCTCAAGAAGGCGATAGCCATAAGGCCGGTCACGATGAAGGTGATGCCGAGGCCCTTGAGTGGAGCGGGGATGTTAGAATAAGCGAGCTTCTCACGAATGGCTGCGAGGCAGGCGATGGCGAAGAGCCAGCCGATACCTGAACCGAGTGCATAGACTACTGGCTGAGCAAAGTTCTCGAACTCCTTCTGCTGCATGAACAGCGAACCACCAAGGATGGCGCAGTTTACAGCGATCAGTGGGAGGAAGATACCGAGCGAACCATAGAGAGCAGGGAAGAACTTCTCGACAACCATCTCGACGATCTGAACGATAGCGGCGATGACAGCGATGAAGATGATGAAGCTCAGATAAGAGAGGTCAACACCCTCGATAAGGGCATTTGGCTGAAGCACATACTTGTCAAGAAGGTAGTTGACAGGCAGGGTAATGAGCAACACGAAGGTTACTGCAGCACCGAGGCCTACAGAGGTCTTGACAGTCTTTGACACTGCGAGGTAAGAACACATACCCAGGAACAGTGCAAAGATCATATTGTCAATAAAGATTGACTTGATGAAAAGATTTAACAAATCCATAGTATCTTAAAGTTAAAGAGTTAAAGAGTTAAAGAGTTAAAGAGTTCTAGCGGGTCGAAAAAACTTGTTGTACATAATCTTGTCGTAAAGTCTTATCTGGCTTCGCGAAGGCGATTTAACTTTTTAACTATTTCACTTTTTCACTTCGCGCAAGGCGCGATTACTTGTCCTGTAACTCTGGGTTCTTGGCACGAAGGTACCAGATGATGCAGCCGAGGATGATCAGCGCTGCTGAAGGCATCACGAAGAAGCCGCAGTTCTGATAGCCATCGTAGCCTGCCTCGTTGACGAAGCGAGCGATCACGTCGATGCCGAAGAGGGTACCAGCGCCGAAGAACTCGCGGATGGTAGCTACGACAAAGAGGATGCCGGCATAGCCAAGGCCGTTTCCGAGACCGTCGAGGAGGGCTGGCCAAGGCTTGTTGCCGAGAGCGAAGGCCTCGAGACGACCCATCAGGATACAGTTGGTGATGATCAGACCTACGTAGACCGAAAGAGCCTTCGATACGTCGTAAACGTATGCCTTAAGGATCTGGTTTACAATAATTACAAGCGCGGCAACAACTACCAACTGAACGATGATTCGGATACGGTTAGGAATGGTGTTGCGGAGCAATGAAATGATCACGTTGGCAAAAGCAAGCACGCAGGTAAGGGCGATACCCATTACGAGGGCTGGCTTCATCTGGGTAGTGACGGCCAAAGCCGAGCAGATACCGAGAACCTGTACTACGACAGGGTTGTTAGTCCAGAGAGGACCGGTGAAAACACCAGGTTTCTTTTCTGCCATAATTGTAGACATTTAGACTATTAACAATATTTACTCAGCCTTTGGGCATTCACCCTCAGCTTCATTACAACACTCACCTTCTGCCTTCTCGCAGCATTCGCCTTCAGCACCTTCCTGACACTTGCCACAGCACTCGCCCTCTGCCATTTCAGAGCAGCAGCTTGGAGCACCAGCATTGAGAGAGTTCAGATCCTTGAGAGCAGCAGCGTAGCCCTGGAGTGAGTTGCGAACCATGTCAGAAACACAGTCAGAAGTCTTGGTAGCACCGGTGATGGCGTCAACCTTGTTGTCGGCAGCCTTCTTGGTGACTACTACTGGAGCGAAGTCGCCGCCCTGGAAAACCTGCTTGCCGATGAAAGCGGCAGCAAAGGCAGGATCGTCCTTGATCTTGGCACCAAGACCAGCGGTCTCACCAGCGTGGTCGAACGATGCACCAGCGATGGTAGAACCATCACCCTCAACGGCGATATAGCCCCAGATGGCATCCCAGAGACCTGCGCCATACATACACATTATATAATATGGCTTGTCGTTGATGTTTGCACAGAAGAAAGGAAGCTTGGCCTCCTCCTTGACAACACCCTTAGCGAAGAGGCTCTTGGCCACGGTCTCGAAAGGATTGCCGTCGGTGATGAGCTCGCCGGCAGGAGTTACACATGCCATGTTGTTATCCATGTCGAGCTTCTCCCAGATTTCGGCAGCGTTGTCGAAGGTAACTTCGTCACAGATACCAGCCTGCTGCAGAGGACCGGCAACGGCCATGAGGATCTGCTGCTTCTTCTCGTTGTCGGTATTGGCCTTCTGCTGATCTTTCAGACCGAGGGCAGCTGCTGAAAGCAGTACTGCTACGAGACCACAGAGGACAACCGCGTAAATTACGGTATAAACGTTACTATTGCGATTCATATTTTTTCAAATTAAAAATTAAAAACTAAAAATTAAAAATTGTTTGTACTCATAAAGAGCCTTGTTGCCGAACGTATCGACAGAAGCCTGAGTGGTGATGAGCACATAGCACAAATTCTAAATTCTAATTATTAATTTGGTTAGTATTAATTTTTCCTTTTTAATTTTTAATTTTTCATTCTCTTAGCGCGCTTCGATACGTTGCTCTCGACAACACAGTAGTCGATGAGTGGAGCGACGGCATTACCAAGGAGGATAGCCATCATCATGCCCTCAGGATAACCGGTGTTGAACATACGGATCACGATAGCCATAGCACCGATGAAGAGGCCGTACCAGATTTTGCCGGTGTTGGTGCGGCAGCCGGTAACAGGGTCGGTAGCCATGAACACTGCACCGAAGGCGAAACCACCGAGGCAGAGCTGCTGCATGACGGTAGGAGCGTTCTCGGCAAATGCTGCGATGATAGCCGAAACAACGGCGCCACCTACGAATACGCCACCCATGATGCGCCATGAAGCTACCTTAGTGATAAGGAGAAGAGCTGCACCGATGAGGATAGCGAGGGTAGAAGTCTCGGCAATAGAACCTGGGATCAGACCGAGGAATGCGTCGAGGGTAGAGCAGTTGATAGGAAGACCAGCAGCAACCTGAGCAAGAGGAGTAGCACCGGTGAAGGTGTCGACTACCTGAGTGCCTTCGATAGGAGCACCGGTAAGCCAGTTGCCCGTACGTACGAAAACCTCGTCGCCTGACATTGCCTTAGGATAGGCAAAGAACAGGAATGCACGGGTAATCAATGCTGGGTTGAAGATGTTCATACCAGTGCCGCCGAAGATCTCCTTAGCGAAGATTACCGAGAAGGCGGTAGCCACGGCAATCATCCAGAGTGGAGTCTCGACAGGTACGATCATTGGGATCAGGAGGCCTGAGGCAAGGAAGCCCTCGGCAACCTCTTCGCGCTTCATGCAGGCTACGGTCATCTCGATGCCGAGACCTACGACGTAGCTCACGATGACCTTAGGCAGGAAAGCGCCGAAGCCATAAAGGAACTGCATGAACCAGCCATCGTTGATGCCAAGGGCCAGATCGTGCTGATAACCTACGTTCCAGCAGCCGAACAGCATGGCAGGAATGAGGGCGAGGATCACCATGATGATCACGCGCTTCGAATCTACCGAGTCATGCACCTGTACACCCTTGCGGGCAGCGGTGTGGCGAGGAACGAAGAGGAAGGTGTGGAACGAATCGTAAACCGACCACAGCTTCTCGTATTTGCCACCCTTTTGGAAAAGGGGGTCAATCTTTTCGTTGATATAATCGTTTAATTTCATAATTCCAATTTACAATTTTACAATTTACAATTTTACAATTGACAGTTACTGCAACCGAGCGGATCGGGGGTGGAATAGTCAAATCGTAAATAGTCAAATTGTCAAATTACTCCATTTCCTTGCGAAGTTTCACGAGGCCGTCGCTGATGACCTGCTGTACAGGAGTCTTCGACGAGCATACGAACTCACAGAGGGCGAAATCCTCAGGCAGGACCTCGTAGATGCCCAGAGCCTCCATCTTGTCGATGTCGAATGCCAGGACAGCCTTATAGAGGTGCTCAGGATAGATATCCATTGGGAAGACTTCCTCCCACTTGCCGCTCTCGATCATGGCACGTGGACCACCCTTCAGACGAGCATCGAGGACCCACTTCTTCGACTTGAACATGCCGAAGAGGCCAGACAGGCCGGTAGGTGAGGTAGAGTAGCGGCCGAGGCCTGGGGTAATCCAGCCGAACATCTCGTCGGTGGTGTCGCCCTCAGGAATGACGGTCACAGTCTGACCCTTGAAGTTGAGCGAGCCCTGGAGGCCGGTAGCCTCGCCGGTGAGAACGTCGCCGTTGATTACGCGCTGGTTGTACTCGGTGTGCTTGATCTTGCCGTCCAGAATCTCAGCCAGTGACTGGCCAGCCTGTACCTTGGCGTAGGCAGGAGCAACGATCTCCGAACCGGCAACGGTAATGATGCGGCTGAAGTCGGCCTTACCGCTGAGGATGCGGCCGATGATGATTACGTCCTGAGCGTTGGCAGTCCAGACAACCTCGCCCTTGTTGATAGGCTTGATCTGGTTGATCTGTACACCGACGTTGCCTGCAGGGTGAGGACCCTCGACAACGACCTTCTCGACGCCATTGACAGCAGGAACCGTAGTAGCGGCAGCAGCGCTGACGTATACCTTGCCAGCCGTGAGCTTGGCAAGAGCAGCCAGACCGTTGGCGAAGTCCTGCTCCTGACCCTTGACGATTACGTCGAACGAAGGAGCGAGAGGAGCGGTGTTGAGCGCAGTGACGAAGATGTCGCGTGGCTGAGCGTCTGGATTAGCCAGCACGCCATAAGGACGCTGGGTAAGGAATGGCCATACGCCACCGTCCAGCATTGCCTTCTTGACGTCCTCAGCCTTGGCCGACTTAGGATCAACTACGGGCAGTTGTGCACTGGTTCCCTTGCCATCGTTCGCAATGACGATGCCAAGCACTTTGCGTCGGTCGCCGCGAACGACTTCCTCGAGGGTGCCGCTCACTGGGCTCACGAACTTAATCTCTGGATACTGCTTGTCGTTGAAGATCACGTCTCCAGCCTTCACAGCATCGCCGGCCTTAGCCACCAGCTTAGGGGTACACATCACGAAATCGTCGGGCACGAGGGTGACCTTCTTGGCCTCCTTCACGCTGGCGAACTTCTCTTCAGGTGTTCCCTCAAGGTTGATGTTCAAGCCTTTCTTGAGCTTAATAACATTTGCCATTAAGAATAACTTTTATTTGTTGATGATTGTTGGTATATTTTTCGATTTAAAAATCAAATACGCGTGCAAAGATATTAAATAATGTGTTACGTCGTACACTGCCGCCTTTGTTTTGTTCGAAATGCCGCCATCGTTTTGGCTTCGGACGAAGGTTTGAAAAGTTTGGGTGTCAAAAAAGAAGTGCTAATGCCCTGCTGTAAGCCATCTTTCAGGTCCTTCGTAGTTTTTCTCGACGGACGTGTACAACCTATCCGAATTCTTCGTATCTTTGCACCGTCGGACGGCTTATCTGCCCGTCCTTCGCTGCTTCGAATCACATCAAAAACTGTACATCGCGTATGAAGATCATCCTGGCGTTCGATTCGTTCAAAGGCTGCCTTTCGGCTCCGCAGGCTTGCGAAGCTGCGGCCCTTGGCGTGCGTCGTATCTGTCCCGATGCCGAGGTCGTGCAGCTACCCCTCAGCGATGGCGGCGAAGGTCTGGTCGAATGTCTTGTCCATGCTCTCGAGCTGCAATGGGTCGAGGCCGAGGTGCACGATCCTTTGATGCGGCCTTTGCGGGCACGTTATGCTGTCTCGGCCGATGGATCGACGGCCTTTATCGAGATGGCTGCGGCCGCCGGCCTGACGTTGCTCGATGTTGCCGAACGTAATCCGATGCTGGCTACCACCTATGGTGTCGGCGAGTTGTTGCTCGATGCCGTACGTCGTGGCTGTCATCGCGTCGTCATGGGCATTGGCGGCAGCGCTACCTGCGATGCTGGCGAGGGTATGTTGCAGGCGCTTCAGGGGGCTCTGCCTCTTCCGCTTCAAATCACGGTGGCCTGCGATGTCCGCAACCCGTTGTATGGCCCAGAAGGTGCTGCTTACGTATTCGCACCACAGAAGGGTGCTTCGCCGATGCAGGTACAGCAACTCGACGAGCGATTGCGCCGGTTTGCCGCTCTGTCCGAGGCTGAGCGTGGCATTTCGCCTCAGTACGCCTACCATCCCGGAGCCGGTGCTGCCGGTGGCCTTGGTTACGCCTTGATGGCTTATCTTGATGCCGAGCTTCGTTCGGGTATCGACCTTGTTCTAACGCATTTGCGTTTCGATCAGCAGCTGACGGACGCCACGCTTGTACTTACGGGCGAAGGCAGTTCCGACAGCCAGACCCTGATGGGAAAGGTGCCACAAGGCGTCCTGCAACGTTCGCTTCGTCACGGTGTCCCTGTCCATCTGTTGTCTGGTGCCGTTTCGGACGTTGAGGCCTTGTTGCAAGCAGGTTTTGCATCGGTCCGTTCGATCAATGCTTCGGATTCTCGGCCCTTGTCCGTCCTTCTACAACCATCGGTTGCCTCGGCCAATCTGGCTGAGACAGTAGCCATGGTCATCGAAACTAATTTCAATCAAAATAAACTACTATGACGCGTTTTCGTCTTTTCATCATCGCTCTTCTTGCATGCTGCCTGACGTCGTGCAAGGAAATCGTCAATCAGGTACTCGACCAGTACGAAGGTCACTCGTTTGTAAGCAACACTACTGAGCTCGATGTGGTGATTACCTATCAACTCAACGATCAGCCTTACGTCATCGAAGTCAAGGCTGGCAAACAGGTCGAAATCCCCGATGATCAGCGCGTTAGTCTTACCGAGCATCCAGATCGTGTTCCCGCGGTTACTTTCACGTTCTCCGATGGTACGACCTACGTTCACCAGTGTGAGTCGACAATTACGACCAACGGTTATTGCCTCTATACGTTCAAGCCTCAGCGCAACAACATTCTTTGCGGCGAGGAGCACGACGGATGTGCCTGGGTGATGAAGCGAATCGGTGGCCGTACGAACAGCTACACCTATACGGTCGATTGGAGAGACCTGCCTCAGAATTGAGCGAGTCGCTTCAGTTTCATTCGTGCTATTGAAGGTCGATAGCGTCGTATGACCGAATTTCCCTTTCGCGGAACGGGGAAGTGCAATTTTCTCGCAAAATGCTCTTCCACAAAACGAGGAAGCGCAATTCTCTGGAGAAATGCTCTTCCGCGAAACGGGGAAGTGCATTTTTCTCGCGAAATGCTCTTCCGCGAAACGGGGAAGCGCATTTTTCTGGCGAAATGCTCGTCCGCGAAACGGGGAAGCGCATTTTTCTGGCAAAATGCTCGTCCGCGAAACGAGGAAGCCAAATTTTCTTCTGAAGCGCTAACTTGCAAGATTAGGAAGCAGATTCCAATAATAAGCTAATGTAAAGTAATTCTTTTCGGTGCGATGAAGCTACAAAAAATTCCGGTTGATGGCGGTTTCAGCTGTCCGAATCGCGATGGAACCTGCGGACATGGAGGATGCTCGTTCTGTCGCACCGAGTTGTTCGCGCCATCGTATTGCCGCGACGTCCAAGGCATCGCTGCACAACTCGAAGCCGGTAAGCAATTCTATAGCCGGAAGCATCGAGGAGAAGTACAGTATATTGCTTATTTTCAGTCCTACACGGGTACGCATGCTCCGATTGATGTGTTGCGGGTCCGTTACGAAGAAGCATTGTCCGTCGAAGGTGTAGTAGGCCTGACGATCGGTACACGTCCGGACTGTATGGGTGACGATGTGCTCGACCTTTTGGTCGAATTACAGCAACGCACCGCGGTGACTCTTGAAGTGGGCGTAGAATCGTGCTACGATGCCACCTTGCAACGTGTAGGTCGTGGCCACGACTTCGCTTGTACGGTCGATGCGCTTCGACGTGCTTCCGAGCATGGAATCCGCGTGGGTATCCACCTGATACTGGGACTTCCTGGCGAGACGTGCCAGATGATGTTGGACGAGGCCGACATCGTGTCCCAGCTGCCCATAGCAAGCCTGAAGCTGCATCAATTGCAGGTAATCGAGGGTACACGGATGGCTGACGAATGGCATTCGCATCCCGAAGACTTCGTCGCCTTCACGCTCGAGGATTATGCTCGTCTGGTGGCAGAGTTTGTGTCGCGCCTGAGGAGCGACATCGTGCTCGAACGTTTTGCCTCTCAAGGTCCTAGCGGTATGGTGCTCTGGCCACGATGGGGAGTGAAACCCAGTGTTGTGGAACAGAAAATTGCGGAACAACGTCAGCTGCTGCTGGCCGCACAATGCAAAGAATAAGTACTGGATTATGAAAGAAACCACCCATGCTATACGATTCTGTAGCATGGGTGGTTAACTGATTAATTATCTGTTATTTGCTAGAAAGTGTTGCCGAATTGTAGCCGTTACTTCTTGTTTTTTGTGGTTGCCGATTTCGACGTGCTGGTCGGAGCCTTGCTTGTCGACTTCTTGTTCGTAGCAGAGGCTTTTGCACTGGTCGAAGAAGAGGTAGCGGCAGGAGTGTAGTACTGCAAAGCGGTAGGCATTACCTGCTGGAGCGTAGAGATGCGCTTGGCATCGCTCGGATGATCGCTGAAGAGGTCGCTCTGGTCGGTCTTTCCGGCCGACATGCGTTGCCAGAACGGGATGGCTGCCTGTGGATCGTAACCCGCCATGGCCATGAAGATGAGGCCCATGATGTCGGCCTCCGATTCGTTCTCGCGGCTGTACTTGAGGTTGGCGAACGAGAAGCCCATCTGAGCGGCTACCGTGGCGATGCCGGCTACATTGGTGCCGGTATATTGGCTGAGTACCTGCTGGACGATCTGAGCACCATATTGCTGACGTAACTGGGTTGACATCTGCTCGGCCGAATGCTTGGCGACGGCATGGGCAATCTCGTGACCCAGAACAACGGCCAGCGAAGCCTCGTCCTGCGTGACGGGCAACAGTCCATCGTAAACAACAATCTTACCACCAGGCATACAGAAGGCGTTGACCTGATTGTTCTGCACCAGGTTGAACTCCCATGCGAAGTTGTTCACTTCGTTGGCAAAGCCATTCTGCTTCAGATAGGTCTCGACGGCTGTGGCCAGACGCTGGCCTACGCGCTTCACCATAGCGCTGCTGTTGGCGTCCTTTGACGGAGCAGCCTGCTTCATGAACTCGGAATACTGCTGTGTACTGAGGCTCAACACCTGCTGATCGTCGACCAGAAGCGTATGCTTACGTCCGGTGACAGGCACGGTCGATACGGTACCGCAAGCTGTTACCAGCGCGGTGAACAGTACGAGTACAAGATAAAGAAACTTTTTCATTAGAACTACGGTTTAGAAATATCAGTTGATCAGGAACACCTTGGTTAAACCCTTCCAGGTAGCCTTGACCGTAGCGCGGCCATCGGCGATCTGGCCAATCTCGATCTTGACGTCCTTGTTATCGCACGTAGCGGTGATGACCGAGTTGGCGTTCATGCGGCCATAGAGCTGGTAGTGATTGTTCATGGTGTAGCCATTGAGGTTGGTCGAGAGCAATGGCTGCTGAGGAACGGTGAGCTTGACACCATCGATGGCAATATTCATCTGTGGAACCTCTGGAGCCACCGGACCATTGTCGGGACTCTTGTGGAAGCCGAAACCATGGAGATCGAAGAGACCACGAGGACGCTGTGGGCCACGAGGACCACCCCAACGTGGACGCTCTGGTTCCTTGAGCTCAGGACCCTCGACTACGAAGTAGATGGCATGTTTGCCCTGCAAGCCTCCAAGGCCTGGCAGCTTGATTGCATGCTGATGGCTGCGGTCGGCCTGCATAGGGCCTCCGATATGCAGAGTGGCCAGTTCCTTGCCGTTATGCACGTCGTTGGCGTATGGAGCGTCGAGCATGATCTTGATGTTGAAGTTCTGGTCAGTGGTTCTGGTCATATCGAACGTGATATAGACATCCTCACCTTCCTTCGAGCCTTCAAAAGCCTTACAGCCTTTTGTGTCCTCGGCAAGACCGGCAAAGTTGAAATACTTGAAGCCAATGATGTCGCCATTCTTCAAGCCTGCGAGATCCATGGAATTGTTCCAGATATCGCGCTGATCCTGCATTGCCTCGTTGTTGGTGATGTAGCAGGCGATACCTGCAGAATAGTACTTGAATGGATCGAGGCCGAAGATCTGGAAACCTTCAGAAGTGACCTCAGCGCCGGTGTAGTGGTCACCATTGGCAGCCTTGGCACTCCACTCATTGTCAGCAGCGTATGGATCGTAGCCGGTGATGCGTACCTGACCGCCTTTGGCAACAGGTTTCTTGTCCCACTCGATCTTGACCGGAGCCACCATGGCCTGACGCGCATTGCCGAAGCCGCGTGGCGGACGGTGATAGAAGACGTACCACTGGCCGTTGATTTCCTGCAGCGAGCCGTGGGTGTTGTGTGCAAAGTTGGTGGTTGCCAGAGCCGAGCCATCCTCGTTGAGCACTACGCCACGCGAATCGACGAGCACGCCACCCGAGCGCCATGGGCCGAGCGGAGTATCTCCGTAAGCATAACGGAGGGCCGAGTTGGTCGAGCCCAAGCCGTAGTCAGGACCTGAGTAGCCCGAGAAGACCATCACGTACTTGTTGCCGACCTGACGGATCGACGAAGCTTCGAAGAAGTTGAACTCGCCAGGGTTCTGACCCTTATAGAGCGCTGGATACTCGGTGCCTTCAGGATCGCGTACCACGCCGTAGCGTGCCGAAGCAGGGATGAAGTAATCGCGGATGTCAGTGCCAGGGCGGACTGAGTACATGGTCTCCTGGTCGAGCTCGGCAGCCGTCGAATGCTGGAAGCCGTAGAAGACGTAGGCACGGAAGCCCTTCTGATAGTCAGGATCCTTCTTGTTGGTGACAGGCTCGATGAAGACCGATGGGTCGAAGTCGATCATCGATCCCTCGACGCACTGACGGCCGTCCTCGGTGAGGTTGATAGGGGTGAAAGGTCCGTTCGGACGATCGCCTTTGGCTACCATCGGCACGCGACGCCAGCCGCGCGAGTGAGGGTAGAGGTAGTAGACCTTCTTGCCGTTCTCGATGACCTCGACCAGATCAGGCGCGAACATCGTATCCCACTGGCCATCGACGTAGTGCGTGAAGATTGGTCCTTCGTCGCGCCACTGGCTGAGGTCCTCGACCGGAGCAGACCACATACGGATGTCGGGTCCGCAGTAATCGGTGTTCTTTACGTCGTGCGAACCAATGATGTAGGCACGGAGCTTGCCTGGCTGATCAGGATCTTCGAATACGCGAGGTTCTCCATCGGGTACGTGCTCCCACAGAGGCAGGTAAGGGTTCTGGGCCGTAGCACTCATTGTTGCTACGGCAGCCAGAACTAAAGGTAATGTGATATGTTTCATAGTTGAAAGAGATTGTCGTTCGGATTGCAAGTATTACATGCGCTCTGGTACCTCGATGCCGAGCAGATTCATAGCGGTGCAGATGACGCGAGCCACGCATGCACTCAATACCAGACGGAGCGAGCGCTTGTCGGCGTCTTCCTCCTTGAGGATAGAAGTGTCGTGGTAGAACTGGTTGTACTCCTTGGCCAGATCGTAGGTATAGTTGGCGATCTGGGCAGGCGAGTATTCGCGGCCAGCGCGGAGTACGACTGACTCAAAGTCGAGCAGCTTCTGGATCAGCGTCTGTTCCTTCTCGCTGATCTCTACGTCAGCGTTAGTAATCTGTAATTCGTCATTAGTAGTTTGCTGAGCTTTTCGCAACAGCGACTTGATGCGGGCGTGGGTGTACTGGATGAATGGGCCGGTGTTGCCGTTGAAGTCGATAGACTCGGCTGGATTGAACACCATGTTGTTGACAGGATTGACCTTGAGGAGGAAGTACTTCAGCGCACCGAGGCCAATCTGGCGATAGACGTTCTCCTTCTCCTCGTCGGACATGTCGGCCAGACGCTCGCTCGATGCCGTGCGAGCATCGTCGATCATCGAGGCCATCAGGTCGTCAGCATCGACAACCGTACCCTCGCGGCTCTTCATGCGGCCGTTTGGCAGCTCGACCATACCATAAGAGAAGTGTACGAGATCCTTGCCCCACTTAAAGCCGATGCGGTCGAGGAGGAGCGAGAGTACCTGGAAGTGATAGTTCTGCTCGTTGCCCACGACGTAGATCATCTTGTGGATAGGGTAGTCCTGATAGCGGAGCTTGGCCGTGCCGATGTCCTGTGTCATGTAGACCGAGGTTCCATCCTTGCGAAGCAGAAGCTTCTGGTCGAGGCCTTCGTTGGTGAAGTCGGCCCATACCGAGCCATCCTCCTTGCGGAAGAACTTGCCCTGCTCCAGGCCTTCGAGCACGAGATCCTTGCCTTCGAGGTAGGTGTTAGATTCGTAATAGATCTTGTCGAAGCCTACACCCATCATGCGGTAGGTCTCGTCGAAGCCGGCGTATACCCATTCGTTCATCTTGGCCCACAGCGCACGGACTTCAGGATCGGCAGCTTCCCATTTGCGCAGCATGGCGCGGGCTTCCTGCATCAGTGGGCTCTTGGCCTCGGCTGCAGCCTTGCGGGCCTCGTCAGTCTTCTCTTCGTCGAGTGCGCCCTGTTCGTTGTTGACTACGATGGCCTTTACCTCCTCGTCGTTGGCGAGAATGTCCTTCACCTCAGCCTTGAAGTGCTTGTCGAAGGCTACATAGCAGTCACCGATGAGGTGATCGCCCTTCTTGCCGGCTGACTCGGGGGTAGCACCGTCGAACCACTTCTGCCAGGCCAGCATCGACTTGCAGATGTGGATGCCACGGTCGTTGACGATGTTGGTCTTCACGACACGGTTGCCACAGGCAGCCTGAATCTTGCTGAGCGACCATCCGAGTAGGATGTTGCGCAAGTGACCGAGGTGGAGAGGCTTATTGGTGTTAGGCGACGAATATTCGATCATGACGAGCGGAGACTGCTCGGTCACCGGCTGCACGCCATAGTTCGGACGGCTGAAGATGTCCTGGAGCTTGCCTACCCACTGACCATCGTTGATCGAGAGGTTCAGGAAGCCTTTTACGACATTGTACTTGGCTACGAGAGACTCGTTGGCTACCAGCCAGTCGCCGATGGCAGCACCAAGCTGCTCAGGATTCTTGATGGGGGTCTGCTTCATGAATGGGAAAACCATCAGGGTGAGGTGACCCTCAAACTCCTTGCGTGTAGGGCCGAGCTGAATCTGCTTGTCCTGCAGTTCCAGGTCGTAAAGCGCCTTGATGGCAGCCTTGACGGCGCCGGCGAGTTGCTGTTCGATTTGCATGTTGGATTACGTATATTGTATTGTTTAATATTCGGATTACGGATCGCTGAAGGATAGCGAAACGCTAAAAAACGTCGCAAATATACACATTTTTAAATGGAATAGCGAAAAAAACGTGCAAAAAAGCGAATTTGTCCGATTTTTTCCTTATCTTTGCGCCCAAAACTTATACTGAATATGACAGAAAACGAAGTATTAGAGATACAGAAGCAGGTAGTAGACGTGTGTAAACTGGTGTACGATCCTGAGATTCCGGTGAACATTTACGACCTGGGTCTGGTGTACGACATCGACGTGCGCGAAGGGGGACACGTCCACATCAAGATGACGTTGACGGCACCGTCATGCCCTGAAGGAGACTTCCTGATGGAAGACCTGCGAATGAAGGTTGAAGGCCTCCGCGAGGTAGCCTCGTGTGAGGTAGAACTTACCTTCGAGCCTGAGTGGAATCAGGATATGATGACCGAAGAGGCAAAGCTGGATTTAGGTTTCTTATGAGCAAGATCTACTTTATTAGCGACTGCCATCTCGGAGCCACTTCGCTCGACAATCCGTTGGAGTACGAGCGTAGGGTAGTGAGGTTTCTGGAGTCGATCGAGGCAGATTGCGCGGAACTGTATCTTCTGGGCGACATCATCGACTACTGGTTCGAGTTCCGCCACGTGGCACCCCAGGGTTTTACACGTTTCCTGGGTAAGCTGGCAATGATGAGCGACCGTGGCGTGAAGATTCACTGGTTTACGGGCAATCACGATATCTGGATCTTCGACTATCTGCCTCGTGAGATAGGCTGCACCATCCATCGTGCCGGCGAGGTAGTAGAGCTTCGTGGCCAGCGATTGCTTTTGGCTCATGGCGACGGACTGGGTGAGGATTCAAAGATGCTGAAGCTGATGACAGGCTTCTTCCATAACCGCGTCTGTCAGCGCTTGTTCAGCTGGATACATCCTGATATTACGACAGGTTTTGCGCACTGGTGGAGCCGCAAGAGCCGCCTTTCCGGCAACGATTTTCCCGAATATCAGGGCGAGGAGAAGGAACGCTTGGTACAGTACGCCAAGCGGCGCATGAAGGAGGGGCTGGAGGTGGATTACTTCGTCTTCGGACATCGTCATATTATGCTCGACCTGATGCTTTCGCGATCAACGCGTATGATGATATTAGGCGACTGGATTCAGCACTATTCGTATGCCGTGATGGACGAGGAGGGACAGATGACGCTCGAGCAGTTCGAGTACCCTGAGTACGAAGAGGAGGAACGTAATGGCGTGTCGATAGCATTCTGACCGGTATGAGGCAGGCGATGATATTTGCGGCCGGACTGGGTACTCGTCTCCGGCCTTTGACCAACGATCGGCCCAAGGCGCTGGTGGACGTAGCCGGTCGTACCTTACTCGAACATACGATACTGAAGCTGCGCAGTGCGGGTTTTGACCGCATTGTAGTGAACGTGCACCACTTTGCCGACCAGATCGAGACCTTCCTACAGGCTCATGACAACTATGGATTGGACATTCGTCTGAGCGACGAGCGTCAGCTGTTGCTCGATACGGGTGGTGGCGTAAAGGCCGCGTTGGATCTGATTGATTCCTCGCAGCCTTTGCTGATACATAATGTCGATATCGTATCGGACATCGATCTGGATGCCCTGTACCGTGCCCATGTCGCAAGTGCGGCACAGATGACAGATGCATTAGGTGCGACCTTGGCTGTGAATCGACGGACGACCTCGCGTTACCTGATGTTCGATGCAGAGAGCCACCTTTGTGGGTGGACCAATGTAAATACCGGAGAGGTAAAGGGTAATGTAGGCGAGAAAATGGCCTTCGCGGGAATCCATGTCATCGATCCGGCTCTGTATCCATTGTTGCAGAGCGAGACGGCAGATGCTTTCCCGATAGTGCCTTTCTACATAAAAGCCTGCCAGACGTTGACGCTGACAGGCTATGATGTGACCGGAAATGCCTGGGTGGACTGCGGTAAGGTCGAGAGCCTTGAACGTGCCGCCCAGATACTGCTTACTTAGGCTGCTTGCCGATGTAGGCCAGAATACCGCCATCGACGTAGAGCACATGGCCGTTGACGGCGTCCGAAGCCTTCGAAGCAAGGAATACGGCAGGACCGCCGAGCTCCTCTGGATCGAGCCAGCGACCAGCAGGAGTCTTGGCACAGATGAACGAATCGAATGGATGACGGCTGCCATCGGCCTGACGCTCGCGCAGTGGAGCGGTCTGAGGTGTAGCAATGTAGCCTGGGCCGATGCCGTTGCACTGGATGTTGTACTCGCCGTACTCTGAGCAGATGTTGCGGGTAAGCATCTTCAGACCACCCTTGGCTGCAGCATAGGCGCTGACAGTTTCGCGGCCCAGTTCGGACATCATCGAACAGATGTTGATGATCTTGCCTTCGCGACGCTCCATCATCTCTGGCAGAACAGCGCTGGCGCAGATGTAAGGAGCCACGAGGTCAATGTCGATAACCTGCTGGAACTCGGCACGCTTCATCTCGTGCATTGGAATACGCTTGATGATACCAGCATTGTTTACGAGGATGTCGATGTTGCCTACTTCGGCATGAATCTTCTCGACGAGAGCCTTGACGCCCTCCTCGTCGGTAACGTCGCATACATAGCCATGGACGTTGGTGATGCCAGCTTCGCGGTAGTTGGCCAGGCCACGCTCGAGGGCAGCCTCGTTGATGTCGTTGAAGATGATGTTGTCAACGCCAGCGGCTACGAATGCACGGGCGATGTTGAAACCGATACCATACGAAGCACCGGTAATCCAGGCGTTCTTACCCTTGAGGGAGAAATCTTGAAGTGATGTCATTGGAAATAAAGATTTAATATGTTAGTGTAACAGGATTGTCAGATGGCACTCTCGCGCAGGATGAGGTCGTGGTTGACGATGAGGTGCGAAGGATGCTTCATTTCAGGAATCTCGCCAATATGAGATAGCAACAGACGGGCTGCCATCTCGCCTATGCGCTGCTGATGCAGGTCGAAGGAGGCGAGTGGTGTCGACAGATAGTTATCGAAGGGCTCGTTTGCCACACCGATAATGGCTATCTCGGACGGAACACGGATACCTTTGCGGCGGAAGGTGTCGAGAGCCGTGATGGCAGGGAAATCACCGGCCGAGAAGATGCCATCGGGACGTTCTTCCATCTGCAGGATGCGCTGGGCGGCTTCGGTGCCGGCCTCAATAGTGATGGAGTTGTGGAATACCCATTCGTCGCGTTGAGGCAATCCCAGTTCGGTCAGAGCCTTGGTATAACCCTTATATCGCTCAGCATAAGCCAGCTGATTGAGCGGTCCGGCAAAGTGACAGATCTTGCGACAGCCCTGGCGATAGAGCTGCATGACGGCATCGTATCCGATCTGGACATTGTCGTTGCAGACCGTGTCGCACGAGGTCTTCTGGCTAGGCAGACGATCGAAGTAGACGAGCGGAATGTTGTTCTGAGCCAACAGCTCCTCGTAGATAGGATTGCGCGTCTCGACCGAGAGCGAGATGGCAATTCCGTCAACCTTCTTGGTAATGAGGGCACGGATGGCATTGGCTTCCTGTTCCTCGCTCTCGCCGCTGGCAGCGATGATGATCTGGTAGCCGTACTTCTGGGCTTCGGCCTGGAACGACGAAATGATCGAGGCGAAGAAGTTGCGGTCGATACGTGGAACGACGATGCCCAGTACATTGCCCTTGCCGGTACGCAAATGGTGAGCAACAGGATCGGGTATGTAGTTGAGCTCCTTGGCAAGCTTCTGAACGGCTTCGCGGGTCTTGGCGCTGATTCGTGGATTGTTCTGCAGGGCACGCGATACGGTCGAGGCTGTAGTGTGCAGCCTTATTGCCAGATCGTAGATCGTGACCTTTCCTTTCTCGCCCATGGTGGTGTAAATGTTTAGTCGGGAGTTTTGTTAGCTTTTCGTGCTGCAAAGATAAGGGGTTTGGGCGAAGATTCCAAATTTTGAGACAAAAAAATGCGCAACAAGGCCGATAAATTGCATAGAAACACCATTTTCGCCTCAAATATGAGCAATCGTTTACACTAAAGCCCAGTGGCCTCTGGTCTGGTAGTCTGGGCCGAACCAGGTTGCGCAATCGGGTTGCTCGTTGTCGAAGATGGCGAACATAGCCGAACCAGAGCCGGACATGCTGGCGTAGACGGCTCCGCGGCTGTAGAGCGACTGCTTGATGTCTGCCAGTTCGGGGAAAAGCGGAAAGACTGAGTCCTCGAAGTCGTTGTGGATGCAGTCGCGCCATTGATCGATCGGACGCGTAAGGAGTTGGTCAAGCGAGACCTCTGGTACGACGGGGTGTACGCCACTGTAGGCTTGACGCGTGCTGACACCGAATGGTGGCTTGATAACCACGATGTAATGTCCGCGCAGGGAAAGGGGGTGAGGCTGCAGTTCGTGACCGATGCCTTCGCAATATTGTGCCTGCATCTGGCCCTGATTTGCAGCCGTATTCATCCCATTGCCGCAACGGCAGAAGAAGGCACAATCTGCGCCCATCTTAGCGGCCATGGCTTCGAGTTCCGCATCAGTCACATCGAGGTTGAACAGCTGGCGAAGCATGAGCAATGCATGGGCGCCATCGGACGAACCTCCACCCAAGCCGGCACCGAAGGGAATATGCTTCTGCAGGCACATCTGGACGGGTGGAAGGTCTGGATAACGTTGTTGAAGCAGACGATAGGCCTTGACGCAGAGATTCAGCTCAGGATCACAATCCACCTGTATACCCTGCTGTATCCAACGGACGTCAGGACCTGGTCCTTCGGCCGGGAGAATCTCGAGTGCATCGCACCAGTCAATGGGATAGAAGAGGGTCTGAAGAATATGATAACCATCGGGACGACGACGAGTGACGAAAAGTCCGATGTTCAACTTGGCTTGGGGAAAAAGTATCATATATATAATATGTGTAAGTTGAAGACTACTGAAGATTGACAGTTTTGCGGTGCAAAGATAGGCAGAATTTTTGAAATGACGAAATATTTAGACCGAAAAAATGACAAAATGTCGTGGCATAGTTTTTGCAAACGAAAATTGTAAATCATTCCATTCGCTAATTAATGAATAAGAAAAATATGGCACAGAACGAAAATTTGAACGAGAACGAGCAGACCGTAGAACAGCAGCCAACGGCCGAAGCAGAGGCAACCACCGAGACCACAGCAGCCGAAGAGCAGGCTCCACAGACGCCTGAGGAGCGCATTGCCGAACTTGAGGCAGAGGTCGATCAGCTGAAGAAGGATGCATTGTACAGAGTTGCAGAATTCGACAACTACCGTAAGCGTACCATCCAGGAGAAGGCTGATCTGATCAAGTACGGAAGCCAGAAGTGCATTGAGGCACTCCTGCCTGTGATTGACGATCTGGAGCGCGCCATGCAGCATATCGATAAGGCAGATGACATCAACAGCGTTAAGGAGGGCGTGGAACTGATCATGCAGAAGTTTCAGGGCTTTCTTAAGCAGCAACAGGTCACTGTTATCCCAGCTGAACCAGGAGCAGACTTCGACGACTCGATCCACGAAGCCATTACCATGTTTCCGGCACCGGATCCATCGCTTAAAGGAAAGGTTGTTGACTGTCCTACGAAGGGCTACAAGTTGGCTGACAAGGTAATCCGCTTTGCTAAGGTGGTCGTTGGCCAGTAATTTCCATTAATCCCCTCAACTAGGGCGATCATAATAACGAAAGAAATGGCAACAAAGAGAGATTATTACGAGGTACTCGGCCTGCAGAAAGGGGCCAGTGCTGACGACATAAAGAAGGCTTATCGCAAGCTGGCCATGAAGTGGCACCCTGACAAATGGACGCAGGCATCAGAAGCTGAACAGAAAAATGCCGAGGTGAACTTCAAGGAGGTGGGCGAAGCCTACGCTGTACTCAGCGATGACCAGAAGCGTGCACGCTACGATCAGTTCGGTCATGCCGGAATGAATGCCGGAGGTTTTGGCGGTGCAGGTGGCGGTAATCCGTTCGAAGGATTCGGTGGTCAAGGTTTCGACCCATTCGAGATCTTCAACGCCTTCTTCGGACAAGGTGCATCGGGTGGTGGACGTCGAGGCGGCTTCTATACCAATATGGGAGGCGGCGGAAATCCTTTCGGTGGCTTCGGCTTCGGTGGTGGCAATCCATTCGGCTTCCAGCAGGAGGTAAAGGGACAGGATCTGAACATCACACTTCGTGTTACCCTCGAAGAAGTAGCACAGGGCATCGACAAGAAGATCAAGATCCGTCGTTCGGTAGCCGACGAGACCGGCAACGTCCGCCAGGTAGAAGAAGTGATTCCTGTACGACTGCCCAAGGGCATTATCGAAGGACAGAAGTTCAAGACCAAAGGAAAGGGCAATGCTGCGCCAGGAGGCCGAGGCGTGCCAGGTGACTTGATCATCAATATCGAGGAGATCGCGCATTCCGAACTGCAACGCGATCATCAGGACCTGATCTACAACTGTCTGATATCATTCCCTACAGCAGCGCTTGGCGGTCCGGTCGAAGTTCCAACGCTCGACGGTCGTGTGCGTATCAATATTCCTGCGGGTACACAGCCTGGCAAGATTCTTCGCCTGAAGGGTAAAGGCTTGCCCAATAAGGAGGATGTGAAGGGCGATCTGTTGGTACAGGTACTGGTATACGTTCCGGAGAATCTGTCCGACCAGGATCGTAAGGCTATCCAACAACTGGCCGAGAGTCCTAACTCCAATCCGAATGAGGAGAAGCGGCAGTCGTTGTTTACTAAGTTAAAGAATTTTTTTAGCAGATAAAACTCAAATCTTATGAAGGAAATTAACTATGTGACACAGGGAACCTGTTCGAAACTGATTCATCTGGTATTGGATGACAATAACGTGATTCAGGACGTTCAGTTTATGGGTGGCTGTAACGGCAACCTGCAGGGAATCGCAGCCCTCGTAAAGGGCCAGAAAGCCGAGGATGTAATCGGTCGCGTACGTGGAATTTCGTGCAACGGCAGACCGACTTCTTGCCCTGATCAATTGTCAATTGCATTGGCAAAAGCACTCGAATCAGCGCATTAACACACAATTTAAGTTAAAAAAAAGGCAGATTTTTGGAATTTTCCAAGAATCTGCTTATTTTTGCAGCATGAACAGCGTACAGAGACTGATTTCCGCACTGTCATTGATGCTTGTGATGCTCAATGTCGCAGTGTATGCCGACGTGGTGCCACAGGTGCATCGCGACATACATCGTGAGCTGCAGGCCCAGCAGTCCATCTCGAGCTATTTCCAGACAATGGTCGATTCGGTCGAGACCATTCAGGGTGAAGCTCCTTTCGAACTGCACCCTACGCTTGACCTTTATAGCGATTGGAATGATAACTTCGACCCGACAGGCGGCATTCGTCCATCGGAACTGAAAGATGCATACGACATCAGTCTGGCAGGATGGTATGCGCCCATCAAAGGCCGAATCAACTCACCCTATGGCTGGCGCAAGAAGCGCATGCACAAGGGCGTAGATATCAAACTTTTTGTTGGTGATACCGTGCGTGCTGCATTCGATGGCCGTGTGCGTATCCGAAAATTTGAGAAGCGAGGTTATGGCTATTACTATGTGATCCGTCACGATAATGGTCTTGAAACCATTTATGGCCACCTGTCGAAACAAATCGTTCAGCAGGATGCCTACGTGAAAGCCGGACAGGCTATTGGCCTTGGAGGAAGTACCGGCCGCAGTACCGGCCCGCACCTCCACTTCGAGATGCGCTTCATGGGCATTGCCCTCGATCCTTCGGAGTTGATTGACCTGGATACTTTCGAACCTCGCATGCAGGAATATCACCTGGATCGTAAGCGTGCAGAATGGGCTCAGAACAATAAGGGTCGTGGCCGTGCTACATACAATCCTAAGGCTGCCACACAGCAGCGACAGGCTTCGCCCGGTACAAGATCGAATGCTAATCGTAGTAACGGCAATAGTGGTGGAGGCGTACATACCGTCCGGAAGGGCGACACGCTCGGTGCCATCGCCCGTAAATATGGCACGACGGTCAGCCGTCTGTGTAAGCTGAATGGCATTAAGGCCGATGCAAAATTGCAGATCGGCCGTAAACTGAAGTATAAGTAATCGAGAAAAAAGAACAACGAGATGGATCCTTTTGTATTCTTCATGAAGCTGTTGCGCGTCCTTTTCTACGTGTTTGTTGCAGCAACGCTGGTATGCTATGCTGCTGAGCGCTGGTTCGATATGCCCAATCCTTATTGGATTTGGTGCGGATTAGGTGCTGTAGGAACTTCGCTGATTCGCTTCTTCCTGCGTTTCGTATGATGCTACAGGCAACGGTTCGGCCTTGAAACTGCCACGTTGTTTTTACTGGTTTAGATACTTGCGGCGGCTATGACATTGATGACATAGTCGCCAATTTTTTCGCATTCGTTGATGAGGAACATGAAACAGGTATGCTGCTGGAATTCCACTTCGCGTCGTTCCATGGCGTCGAGCATCTGATGACGCAACTGGTTCCGCAAATTGTTGATCTCATCTTCGTAATTGTAGGCACGGTCAAGCGCATTGGCCGGAACTTCGTCGAGTGAAAGGACGTGCGTCATGTGATGCATGGCATCTTCTACAAGCTGAAGCATGTGTCCCAGCTCGGCGTTCATCGAAGCATTGAAGCGAATGCGTTGTTCGCTCTTCTGATAGAGGGTGGCTGAACAGTGATAGATACTATCCGCAATCGATTCGAGCTCTTCGACCACCTTGTAGAGTCCGCGGCAAAGCATCTCGCCAGACATCGACAAAGTCTGAGGCTCAATCTTGTTCAGAAATTGGGCAATTTCAAGCTCAGCCTTGTCGCAGTCGTCTTCCATGGTACGGACGCGGCTCATCAGTTCCAGCTGGCGTTCGCTGCCCATAGGTTCCTTCACCATCTCGCGGATGTGCTCGAACATCTGATACACGTTTTCGGCATAGCGCGACGTCTCCTTCGATACCTGGACAAGCGCCATCTCGCCCGAAGAAGGAAGGTCCGAGAGATCGATATACTTCAGTTTGAATGTCTCGTCATCATCGTTGTCTTGGTCCACAATACGAGCAAACGGCTTGGTAATAGCCTTTGACAATGGCAGGAACAGACACATCGTGATGACATTGAATGCAGTATGGAAGAAGGCCAGTCCCAAAGGAGCGCCTTCCGCTGTATTCGGATCGCCTAGACCGATGAGCTGACAGAACGAACAGATCTGTGGCGTGCAATAATGGATGGCAAATATGGCCCAGATCATTCCGGTGGTATTGAACAGCAGATGACCTAAGGCCGCACGACGTGCAGCTGCATTGCCTTTGCGCGAGGCCCAATAGGGAAGGATGCAGGTAGCAATGTTGGCAAAGATGAGGAGGCCGCAGCCCAGATCAAACGGAATCCATCCACTGACGCACATCAACAGAATCAGGGCAAACGTCGCACTGGATGAACGTACAGCCATCGTAAACAAGATGCATCCAACGATGAGCGCAATGACAATCAATGCAATGACGAAGGATGAAACATCGCCATTACCTTGCAGCCATTCGGTAAAAGCAGGAGTGTCGAGCTGAAGAAATGAGTTCTCGAGTGCCGCAAGGCCTATCAGCAGCAACGACAGTCCTAACAGAAGTTCGCCCCAGGCATTGGTAGTGCTTCGACGCGAACTGAACATCGGTAGTGCCAGTGCTATGATCGGAAAGGCCCAGATGATGACGTCGAAACGGAATCCGATGGTGGCGATTATCCATGCCGTGACGGTGGTGCCGATGTTGGCGCCCATAATCACGGCAAGCGATTGTGCCAGAGTGATGATGCCTGCATTGACGTACGAAACGACCATCAACGTGGTAACGGTCGAAGACTGGACGAATGCCGTGAATCCCAAACCTGTGAGCATCGCCTTGAAGGTGTGACCCGTCATTGCCGACTGGACATGACGCAAGTGATCGCCTGCAATCTTCTGCAGACTCTCGCTGATAAGTTGCATCGCATAGAGAAAGAGGCCGATGGAACCGAGAAGCGTCAGTACGACAAGCATAATGGACTTAGGATGGGAGAGGGGAATGATGAAACACGTTATCGTTGGCTCACAAGCGAAGCAAAGGCGTCGCGGTATGTGCGCCCAATCGGAACTTCGGTACCCGTAGAGAGGATTACCGACTGAGAAGAATAGCTGCGGACATGAGCGACGGCAACAATATGCGAACGTTGAACGCGCGTGAAGCTCTGGGTCGGCAGCTGTTGCTCGAAGCTGGTCAGGGTGCCAAGGGTAGGGAAACTACGGCCATCGGCCAACGTAAATATTGTATAGTCTTTGTCGGCTTCAAGGCAGACAATGTCAGCAATGCGGATGCGTTCAGTGCGTCCCTGCACGCGGATATCTATTGTCGGTTCGATGCGGACCTTTGACAGGGCTTGCTTCAATCTGTCCAGAGTGTAAGGCTTCAATAGGTAATCAGTTACTCCGAAGTTGAAGCCGTCGATGGCATAGCGCTCGAATGCGGATGTGATGATGACACGGGGTGCCTTGTCTGCTAATGTCTGTTGCAGGTGGCTGAGGACATCGAGGCCTGTCATGGCAGGCATCTGAATGTCGAGGAATATGAGTTCCGGAAGGGGTTGCTGGGCCAATGCTTCGACGAGCAGAGCACCATTGCCGAAAACCTTGATGTCTTCAGATCGCTCTCCGAGTTTCTGGAGGAAAAGCTGCAGTTTCTGGGCTGCAAGTGGTTCGTCTTCGGCTATATAGATGGTCATCGTCTTGAGGGATATAAGAGTGCAGAGAGGATTCGCTCCGCTACGGTTTCTGGCCGTATGCCATTCAGGCAAGGATAATCGCCCTGAGTACAAGGTTTGTTGCCGTAAATCGAGCACGGACGGCAAGGCATCTCGAGTTCGATACAATCTTCTTCGCACTGCCCGTACCCTAGGAAACCTGCATATCGGTGTGTAGCCCCCCAGATCGAAAGGCAACGGAGACCGACTAGCGATGCAAGATGCATGTTGGCAGAGTCCATCGAAAGCATCAGGCGGAGGGATGCCATCTTACGGATATCGGCATCGATGCTCTGCTGTCCGGCCAGATTGATGATCTGTTGAGGATGCGCTGAAGCCCAGACATCAAGGATCGACTGCTCGTCCTTGCCGCCAAACAGATAGATGCGCAAATCAGGACGGCTTGCAACCAGCTGATCGATAACCTGTCGCATCAACGGTGCGGGGTAGATTTTGCCTTGATGTTGTGCAAATGGGGCAATACCGATGGCATTTTCTTCTTGTTGGCCGTCCAGTTCCGGCTTGCTGTAGTCGACTTCGAATTTCATGCCCAACTGTCGGAACACGTCCTGATAACGTTCGATGCCCGATTTCAGCTGGCGCTCGATGGCCTTTGCTACCAGGGCTTTCTTCTCCTGACGCCCTTTGTCGATGCGGACAACTGGCTTGCCTGACAAACGGAATCGGAAGGTCAGCCATTTGGTGCGAAGTACGTCGTGAAGGTCGGCCACCGCATCGAAGCGCAGCGATTGTAGCTCCTTGTACAGACGATTGAGACCGGTAATTCCGTTATAATCGCGTTTGTTGATGCTCCGGAGCTTGAGATTAGGGTGATGCAAGACCGTCGCTGCAACGATGGCACCGGCCTGGCTGGTGAGCAGTGTGAACTCGATGTTTGGGTAGGCACGGCAGACGCTGTCGATGACGGGCAGCGTCATACAGATGTCGCCCAACGCACTGAGACGGATGACAAGAAGACGTCGGATGGTCTGCATTGCTGATTATTTGGCGGTAGCGTAAAGCACAGGATTGAGATTCGGATCGTTGTACATCTTCATCTGCTTATAGACCTTCATGTACTTCTTGCCGGCAGCGATGTCGTCGAGCAACTGGCTGATAGCTAAGGTAAGGTCCTGATGCTGTGTGAGGAGCACATTGAGCTTCTGCTGGCATTTATCGTGGTGCTCGGCCGAAACATCGGTACGGTCAACCTCGACTTGCATGTGATAAATCTTGAGATAGAGGATTGACAGGCGATCGATGGCCCATGCTGGCGACTCGGTGTTGATAGTCGCATCGGGCAGAATGGCAACATCCTTGTACGTGTCGAGGAAGTACGAATCGATCATCTCGACAAGGTCTGTACGGTCCTGATTCGACTTGTCGATACGGCGCTTCAGCACCAGTGCAGCCGATGGATCAATCTCTGGATCGCGGATGATGTCCTCGAAGTGCCACTGTACGGTGTCAATCCAGTTCTTGAGATACAGGAAAAACTCGATCGAGCCCTGTGGATATGGGTTCTGTATGGGTGTATCAACGTTGTCGGTCTTGTGATAGTCGGCGATCGATTGCTTGAAGATGCCGTCACAGAGGTCGGTAAATTTCATGTCAAAATGGATTATAGATGCTATTTTTGCCGCAAAGGTAATAAATTTTTCGATTGAATGGTACAAAATTCAGAAAAAATGTTTATCTTTGCACCCGTTTTTCGTCAAAAATGGCGAAATTATAAAATAAAAGTGTAAATAATGAAGGTTTGCATAGCAGAGAAACCCTCCGTAGCCAAGAGCATAGCCGATATTCTTGGTGCTACACAGGGAGGCAACCGCCAGGGATATTACGAAGGAAATGGCTACCAGGTGACTTGGACCTTTGGCCACCTCTGTGAGCTGAAGGCGCCTGAGGAATACGATGCCAAGTGGAAGAACTGGAGCATTGTCTGGCTGCCTATCATGCCACAGCGCTTTGGTATCTCGCTCAAGAACGACGATGGCGTCAAACGACAGTTTGAAGTCATCCAGCGTTTGTACGAAACTGCCGAATGCATCATCAACTGCGGTGATGCCGGACAGGAGGGTGAACTGATTCAGCGGTGGGTAATGCAGAAGTCTGGAGCCATCGAACGCGAGAAGAACGGCAAGGTGCCCATCTACCGCCTCTGGATCAATTCGATGACCGATGAGGCCATTCGCGAAGGCTTTGCTCATCTGGAGCTGCAGCAGAAATACGATCGGCTTTACATGGCTGGCCTGAGCCGTGCAATTGGCGACTGGTTGTTGGGCATGAACGCCACTCGCCTTTACACGCTCCGCTATGGCCAGACCGGTCAGCGTCAGATCATCTCCATAGGCCGTGTCCAGACCCCTACCTTGGCCATGATCGTGAAGCGTCATTTCGAGATTGTCAACTTTGTGCCACAGCAATACTGGGAGCTGAAGACGCAATATCGCGACGTTACATTCAATTGTACAAAGGGCAAATACGACAAGATTGAAGAGGCCAATGAAGCTTTGGCTGGAATTCGTGATAGCCTATTCTCAATCACTGATGTACAGAAGAAATCAGGACGAGAAGCTCCCAAGCGATTATACGACCTTACGTCGTTGCAGGTCGACTGCAATCGTAAGTTCGGTTTCTCGGCCGAACAGACACTACAGCTCATTCAGTCACTCTACGAAAAGAAGGTGGCTACCTATCCTCGTGTCGATACTACTTTCCTGCCGGATGACGTATATCCCAAGTGCCCAGGAATCCTCGGTGGATTGCGTGGTTACGAGCAACTGACGCAGCCTTTGTTGTCGAGCGGCAAGAAGCTGCCTAAGTCAAAACTGTTCTTTGATAATTCGAAAGTGACGGACCACCATGCCATCATTCCTACAGGCGTTCCGGCTACCAACATCACCGCTGTCGAGCGACAGGTGTACGACCTGATTGCACGACGGTTTATTGCTGCATTCTATCCCGATTGTCAGTTCGATACTACAACGGTACTCGGACAGACCGTGCCTGATCCTGAAAAGGCTGCTGTGGACGGGAATGCCAATGTCGCCAACATCGAATTCAAGGCCACGGGCAAGTTGATAACCAATCCTGGTTGGCGTGCTGTCTATGGCACAGAAAAGGATGATGACGATGATAAGGAAGGCGGTGCAATCTTGCCCGAATTCGTTGTAGGCGAAGTCGGACCTCACGAACCGTCGTTGCTCGATAAATGGACGCAACCGCCTAAGCTCTATACCGAAGCAACACTTTTGCGCGCCATGGAAACTGCCGGTAAGCAATGCGAGGATGAGGAGCTGCGTGATGCGATGAAGGAGAATGGAATTGGTCGTCCTTCGACGCGTGCTGCCATTATCGAGACACTCTTCAAACGTCGTTACATTCGTAAGGAAAAGAAGAACCTGATAGCCACACAGACAGGCATTGACGTGATTCAGGTTATCCACGAAGAACTGCTCAAGAGTCCGGAACTGACCGGACAATGGGAGCGTAAGCTGCGAATGATCGAGCGTGGCGAATACGAGGCTCCGGTCTTCATCGGCGAACTGAAACAGATGGTGCTTGATATTATCCAGAGCGTCATGAGCGATCAATCGAATCGTCAGGTGGCGTACGTCGATCCTGAGGCCGAGAAGAAAGCCGCTGCTGCCGAAAAGAAGGCTGCTGCTGCCGAGAAGCGCAAGACGGCGGCTGCAGATCCCAATAAGCCGAAGAAGCCGCGAGCCAAGAAGACTCAGCAATCAGATGTCGCCTCTCAGCCGGTTCAAGCCACTGTCCCTTCAGTTTGTCCGCTCTGTGGCGGTGCCGTCCTCAAGGGAAAAACTGCCTATGGATGCGCCAATTGGCGTACCGGATGTGCCTGGAGGCTCCCTTTTGACGCTTCGAACTCCTAAAAAAGTCAAAAAAAACGTCTTTTTGCGCGCGTAAAGATAAAAAGTGCTGCAAAGGTTTGGCAAAGTCGCAAAAAATGCCTACCTTTGCGGCACTTTTTTAAGAAACTCAGCCGTCCTGCTTTCAGGACGATATTGAACTTTAGTGCGCAATCGATCTAGATTACATATAAACAGGGGCAATGCTCCAATTCTACTGACGCTGATTCTTCTGCTGCTTCCTTTGTGTTGCGGTAGGGGATTCGCAGCGTTACCACAGGATTGGGTAGTGGGTGATTCCCTATCGTTGGCATCCGACTCGCTTTCCCTGCCGAACGATAGCCTTGCTTTTCTGTCCGACAGCCTTCAGCGTCCACAGGATTCATTGGTGGTGAATACCGATACGATCCGTAAGTCGAAGAGCGGCCTCGATGCCGTGGTGAACTACAAGGCCAAGGATTCGCTGGTATTTACGGCCGGAAACATGGCTTGGCTGTTCGGCGATGCCGAGGTTACCTATACCGACATTCAGCTCGATGCTGCCCGCATCCAGATGTCGTTGGATAGTTCGCTGGTTCACGCTTTAGGCGAGCCAGATACCTTGACGGGCAAGCTGACGGGCAAGCCGGTGTTCAAGGATAACTCGGGTGAGTACGAGACTCGCACCATGTCGTATAACTTTAAGACCGGCAAAGGCTTCATCACTGATGTTACCACCCAGCAGGGCGATGGTTATGTGACGGGCGGTACTACCAAGAAGATGCCGGACAACGACATCTTCCTCGAGGGTGGACGCTATACGACGTGCGATCAGACCGAGTGCCCTCACTTCTACATCGAGCTTACCAAGGCTCGAGTTCGTCCCAATAAGAACATCGTCACCGGCCCTGCCTATCTTGTGGTGGCCGATGTTCCTCTGCCCGTGGCTGTGCCATTCGGCTTCTTCCCGTTCACCAAGAAGTATTCCAGCGGTGTGCTGGTGCCAAGTTATGGTGCTGACAATGCCAAGGGCCTCTATCTGCGCGATGGTGGCTACTATTTTGCGCTCAATGATTACATGGACCTCTCGCTCAAGGGCGAAATCTATACCAAGGGTTCCTGGGGTATTCAGGCCGACACTCATTATGCCATCCGCTATAAGTTCAAGGGTAGCTTCTCGTTCAACTATCTGGTAGCCAAGACCGGCGACAAAGGCTTGCAGGACTATCAGGAGCAGAAGAACATGCGTATCACCTGGAGCCACTCGCAGGATTCTCGTTTCAATCCTAACCTTTCGCTGTCGGCTTCGGTCAACTTCTCTACATCTGGTTTCGAGCGTTCGAATACCACGTCGATCTACAGTCCTGACCTGACGACTTCGACCAAGTCATCTTCTGTCAATGCTACCTATCGTATCCCGAATTCAAACTGGTCGCTCTCGGCATCATCGAGCATCACGCAGCGTACTACTGACTCGACGCTGGTCATCTCGTTCCCGCAGTTGACGGCTTCGATGACTACGTGGTATCCATTCAAGCGTAAGCACAAGAGTGGCGCTGACCGTTGGTACGAGAAGATCCAGATGACCTACAACATGTCGATGAATAACTCGGTGACGACCAAGGAGGATCAGCTTTTGAAGAAGAACATCCTGCGCGACTGGCAGAATGGCATCAAGCACCAGCTGCCTATCAGCGCCACCTTCAATGTGCTGAACTACATCAACGTCTCGCCACGTATCAGCATCAACGACCGCACTTATAGCCATAAGACTATTCAGCGGTACGATCCTTCTCTTCGCAACACCGATGGCTCGTTTGGCGGCATCGCCAAGGATACGGTCTATGGCTTTTACAATTCCTACGATTTCCAGACAAGTCTTTCGGCCAATACGAAGCTCTATGGTATGTATAAGCCGCTGTGGAAGTCGAAGCTCTTTGCCGTCCGCCACGTACTCACACCTTCGCTGTCGTTCAGCTATCAGCCAGACTTCAGCGAACGTAAATGGGGTAGCTGGGGACATTTCTATCAGCCGGACAGCACCGTTGCCGGAGGTATGAAGGAGGTAAAGTACAACTTCTTCCAGGGTTATTCACAGGGTTCGGCCCCTGCGGGTCGTAGTGGCTCGATCAACCTTTCATTGGGCAATAACATCGAGGCCAAGATCCGTTCCGATCAGGATTCGACCGGTTATAAGAAGATATCGATTGTCGACAACCTGCAGACCTCCATTTCGTACAACCTGATGGCCGACTCGATGCGATGGAGCCAGACCATCCCTGTCTCGGCTACCTTCAAGTGGGGCAAGAACTCAACGATGAATCTCTCGGCCACCTTCGATACCTATCTCTACGACAAGAATAAGCGACACTACAACAAGGCACGATGGGAGGTAGGCAAGCTGCCTCGCCTGATGCAGACGGGTTATTCGTGGAGCTATTCGTTGAGCAACGATAAGCTGGCCAAGCTCTTCGGCCGTGGCAGCGATGCCGACGACGAGGAAGACGAGGACAACAGCTTCGACCTCGATAGCGAGGATGGCTATATCGAGGAGGATCTCGACCCGACGAGCATCAAGGCCATGCAGCAGCAGGCCGAGAAGCGCAACCGTCGCAAGCGCGACAAGGGCGAAGGAACGGGCAAATATGATGGCGACGGCTATCTGATCTGGAAGATACCGTGGACGCTCAACTTCTCATACACCATGCGTTACGCCTACACCAGCGAATTCGACGAGAAGGAGTGCGAGTTCAAACTCGGAATCATCCATAGCGCCACGCTGAGTGGCACCATCCAGCCTACCAAGGGATGGAACTTCTCGTTCAACGCGTCATACGACTTCAACCTAGGCAAGGTTACCTTCATGAACATCAACTGCAGCCGCGACATGCACTGCTGGGCCATGACGGCCTCGCTTAATCCTATGGGCAAGTATGCATCATTCAACGTCAACGTAGCCGTGAAGAGCCAGATGCTGTCCGATCTGAAGTACGAGAAGTCGAGCGTATCGCGGTCGAACAAGATCGACTGGTACGACGATTAGTCCTGTCCTGAAGTTCATCTAATGAAGTCTGTACTCACCAGTTTCAATCGAATATGAAAGTAGCTATCATCAAATACAACGCAGGCAACATCTACAGCGTCTATTGCGCCTGTCGTCGCCTGGGCGTCGAAGCCGAGATCACTGACGATCCTGCCGTCATCCGTCAGGCCGATCGTGTTATCTTCCCTGGCGTAGGCGAGGCACGCGCAGCCATGCAGCATCTCAATGCCACGAGGCTGGCCGACGTCATCCGCTCGCTTCGTCAACCCGTGCTTGGCATCTGTATCGGCATGCAGCTGATGTGCCGCCATAGCGAGGAGGGCGATGTCGATTGCCTCGGCATCTTCGACGTGCCGGTGGTCCGTTTCCGTCCGTCCGATGCGGCCTTCAAGGTACCACAGATGGGTTGGAATACCATCGAACCAACAACGGCTGCTGGCGGCTCTGATTCGCTCTTTGCCGGTATCGCTCCGCAGTCGTATGTCTACTACGTCCATAGCTATCATGTTGGCCTCTGTCCGTACACCATTGCCGTGACCGATTATGCCGGACCTTATAGTGCTGCTTTGCACAAGGACAATTTCTGGGCCACACAGTTCCATCCTGAGAAGTCAGGCGATGTAGGCGAACAGATTCTTCGAAACTTTATCACGAATCCCCAACAGTCATGATTGAGATAATTCCTGCCATCGACATCATTGATGGCAAACTGGTACGCCTCACCAAGGGCGACTACGACAGCAAGAAGGAGTACAGCCAGGATCCGCTCGAGGTGGCTCGCCAGTTCGAGGCCATCGGCATCCGTCGGCTTCACGTCGTCGACCTCGATGGTGCCAAGGGCGGACACATCGTCAACTATCGTACCCTCGAACAGATTGCCGGCGGCACGTCGCTCACCATCGACTTCGGCGGTGGCATCAAAAGCGACGACGATGTGCGTATCGCCTTCGAGAGCGGTGCACAGATGATTACCGGTGGTTCGATTGCCATCAAGCAGCCACAACTGTTCCTGGCGTGGCTCGAGCGCTATGGTGCCGATCGTATTATCCTGGGTGCCGACATCAAGGATGGCTGCATTGCCGTACAGGGATGGCTCGAATCGAGCGATGCCCGTTGGCAGACATTCCTGCAGAGCTACGTTCATCGTGGTGTGAGCAAGGTCATCTCGACCGACATTTCGCGCGATGGCATGCTCTCTGGCCCTTCAATCGAGCTCTACAAGGATATGATGCAGGAATTCCCTGGTCTCTACGTCATTGCTTCCGGAGGTGTCAGCTGTATGGACGATGTGCATCAGCTCGATGCTGCCGGTGTGCCAGCCGTAATCATGGGCAAGGCCATCTACGAGGGCCGTATCACTTTCCAGGAGCTGTCCGACTATCAGTCGCGCCTGTAAACAATTATCTATTCACATTTAATCTTCAGCTACTCCGTGCTCGCCAAACGAATCATACCCTGCCTCGACGTCAAGGACGGCAAGACCGTCAAGGGCGTACAGTTTGTCAACTTCCGCGATGCTGGCGATCCTGTCGAGTTAGGCAAGCAATACAGCCAGATGGGTGCCGACGAACTGGTTTACCTCGACATTACCGCCTCGCACGAGGGTCGTCGCACGTTTACCGACCTTGTACGTCGCATTGCTGCCGAGGTCTCGATCCCTTTCACCGTTGGCGGCGGCATCCACGAGCTCTCGGACGTTGAGCGTCTGCTGGCTGCCGGTGCCGATAAAGTGTCGGTCAACTCGTCGGCCATCCGTCGTCCCGAACTCATCACCGAGATTGCCGAACGCTTTGGCCGTCAGGAGTGCGTATGTGCCATCGATGCTCGTCTCGAGGACGACGGACAGTGGCGCTGTTACCTCAATGGCGGACGTGTGCCTACCGAGCGTTACCTCTTTGAATGGGCGCACGAGGCACAGGAACGTGGCGCTGGCGAGATTCTTTTCACCTCGATGAACCACGACGGTTCGAAGCAGGGTTTTGCCAACGAAGCCCTTGCCCGTCTGTCCGACGAGCTTTCCATCCCTATCATCGCCTCGGGTGGTGCGGGCACCAAGGAGCACTTCCTCGACGTCTTCCGCCTGGGTCATGCCGATGCTGCTCTGGCTGCTTCGGTCTTCCATTTCGGCGAAATCCCGATGCGCGACCTCAAGCAGTATCTGGCCGATAATGGCATCAATGTAAGACAAGTATAGAACTATTCACCACAGAAACTACTCTCCACTCTAAACATCTAAACTCTCCACTCAATATGGAAATTAATTTCGACAAGCTGCAGGGCCTCGTTCCTGCCATTATTCAGGATGCAGTGACCAGCAAGGTCCTCATGCTCGGCTTCATGAATGCCGAGGCTTATCAGAAGACCGTCGAGACCGGTCTGGTTACGTTTTGGAGCCGTACACGCAATTGTCTCTGGACCAAGGGCGAGACCTCGGGCAATGTGCTGAAGGTGGTCGAGATCCTCAACGATTGCGACCAGGATACCCTCCTCATCAAGGCCAATCCTGCCGGCCCTGTTTGCCACACGGGTGCCGACACCTGCTGGAACGAGACCAACGAGCGCAATCCGCTGCTCTTCCTCACCGAACTTCAGGACTTCATCAACAAGCGTCACGAGGAGATGCCTGAAGGCTCGTACACTACCTCCCTCTTCAAGGACGGCCTGAACCGTATGGCCCAGAAGGTAGGCGAGGAGGCCCTCGAACTTGTCATCGAGGCTACCAACGGTACCAACGACCGTCTGATCTACGAAGGATCGGACATGCTCTATCACCTCATCGTACTGCTCACCAGTAAGGGTCTGCGCATCGAAGATATGGCTGCCGAACTGGCCGAGCGTCATCAACCTGGTTGGAAGAAACACTGATGATCAACTATCGCAACGTCACCATACAACGTAAGGAGAATATCCTGATCGAGAACCTTTCGCTCACCGTGGGCGAGGGCGAATTCGTGTACCTCATCGGCAAGGTAGGTGCCGGCAAGTCGTCGTTGCTCAAGACGATGTACTACGATCTGGAGATCCAGCAGGCCGACGAAGCCCGCATCTTCGACGAGTACAATCTGCTCGACCTGCGCCAGAGCCAGGTGCCTTACCTTCGTCGTAAGCTGGGCATCATCTTCCAGGACTTCCAGCTGCTGACCGACCGCAACGTGTCGGCCAACCTCGACTTCGTACTTCGTGCCACCGGTTGGAAAGAAGCTTCGCGGCGTCAGCAGCGCATCGCCGAGGTATTGGCCATGGTAGGCATGCAGGGATGCGAGGATCGTATGCCCAACACTCTTTCTGGTGGCGAGCAGCAACGCGTCGTCATTGCGCGTTCCTTCCTCAACAGCCCTAAGCTGATTCTGGCCGACGAGCCTACGGGTAACCTCGACCCCGAGACGGCTCGTCACATCGTGTCGCTGCTCTATACCATATGCCACGAGCAGCGTACCACGGTCATCATGACCACGCACAATCTAAGCTATCTCGACGAGTATCCTGGCCGTGTGCTGCATCTGCACAATCGTCAGCTGGTCGAGGTAGGTGGCGATGCTAAGCCTGACACGCGGGCTCAGGTGATTGAGGCCTCAGATCCTGATATGCTGGAAGGCCTCGAAGGAACGTCCATCGACCGCTGACCCTGTCCAGGTGGCAGCAGAAGTGCTGTAGGCCATTGCTTACCATCAGCCAGTCAACCTGCAGTGCGATGTTGTATCGGCTGATCTGGTCGAAGGTCTGCTGGCTCAGCTGTACGGTCGTAGCCTTGTATTCCACGATGGCCAGGGGCTGGCCCTCGTCGCCGAAGATTACGCTGTCGCATCGTCGTTCGGTCTTTCCTACGCGGATCGAGATTTCGTTGCCTACGCGACCGGTAGGGTACTTCAGCGAGTCCGTCAGGTAGTGCACAAAGTGCTGGCGCACCCATTCCTCGGGTGTCAGCCGTACCCAGCGTCGGCGCTGTGTGTCCCATATCTCCTGTTGTCCGCTGTTCGGATTCTGGCGTATGCGTGCATCGTAGTGGGGGAGGTTCAAGGCTTCCATCTTCTATTATTATTTAAAATGTGGCTGCAAAGATATAACAAAAAAACGACATGGCAAAGAAAACCGACGATTTTCCGCTCCTGAAGGCTCAAATCGAAGCCGGTGAGTATGCACAGGTCTACGTTTTGCATGGCGAGGAGGCCTTCTTCATCGACCAGCTTACCGACCTGCTGCTTGCCCGTGTGCTTACCGACGAGGAGAAGGATTTCGACCTCACCCAGTTCTATGGCGGTGCGGGCGACTTTACCGTGGGCGATGTCATTGCAGCCTGTCGTCGCTTCCCGATGGTAGCTCAGCGTCAGCTCGTCATGCTACGCGAGGCACAGGCACTCGACAAGCGTTCGTTCCGGCTCGACGACCTTGCGCTCTACCTCAAGCAGGTCAGCCCTACGACCATCCTGGTCATCACGCACAAGACGGCCGAGCTTACCGGATGTGCCGAGATGCTCAAGCTGGCCCGTAAGGTAGGCGTGGTTTACCAGAGCGACAAGGTGGCCGACTACAACCTCGCAAAGGTCCTGCCTGACTTCCTGCGCACGCAGGGCTTCACGGCCGAACCTGCCGCCATCGAAATGCTTCAGAACTACATCGGCGCCGATTTCGCCCGTCTGTCGCACGAACTCGATAAGCTGCACGTCACGATGGGCACCCGCAGTAAGATTACGCAGCAGGACGTAGCCGATCATGTGGGCATCTCGCGCGAATACAATGTCTTCGAGCTGGTCGATGCCATGGCTCAGCGTAATGTGCTGAAGGTCGAGATGATTCGTCGCTACTTCATGCGCAATCCCAAGGCTGGCCCTACCACCATGGTCATCTCTACGCTCTTCACTTTCTTCCAGAACCTGATGCTGGCCTACTATTGTCCTGACCGCTCGAGCATCAATGGCGTGATGAGCGGTGTCGGCCTCAGTTATCCGAAGGCCAAATGCGTGATGGACGGCATGAAGCACTACAATGCGCGTGTCACGATGCGCAACATCTCCATCCTTCGCGAATTCGATGCCCGCAGCAAGGGCGGACGTGGCGGCTCTACGCCCGATCCCGATCTGCAGCAGGAACTCTTTTATCAATTGATGCATTAAGTCCTACATGCTGCCTGCATGTAGGTGTCCACCCCCGAAACATCAAACTCCACAATCATATGCGAAACTTCGAAGATCTGAAAATTGCAGTTGCCGGCACTGGTTACGTCGGCCTTTCTATCGCCACTTTGCTGGCTCAGAACCATGATGTAGTTGCTGTCGACGTCATTCCCGAGAAGGTCGACAAGATCAACAAGGGCATCAGTCCTATCCAGGATGAGTATATCGAGCAGTATCTGCCCAAGGTAGTCAAGGGCCATTCGGCCGAGAACAAGGGTTGCCTCTCAGCCACCCTCGATGGCGCTGCGGCCTATCGCGATGCCGACTTCGTGGTCATTGCGGCTCCTACCAACTACGATCCGGTCAAGAACTACTTCGACACGTCGCACGTCGAGGAGGTCATCGACCTTGTCATCGCCACGAATCCCGAGGCCGTCATGGTCATCAAGAGTACCATCCCCGTAGGCTACACCCGTTCGCTCTTCGTCAAGTACGCCCTCCAGTTCCTCTATAAGCCCGAGCTCAAGGACAAGAAGTTCAACCTCCTGTTCTCGCCCGAGTTCCTGCGCGAGTCGAAGGCACTCTACGACAACCTCTATCCTTCGCGTATCATCGTAGGCTTCCCTAAGCTCATCCGTATCGACGACCGCAACTTCACCGAGGAGAATGCTGCCATCACCGCCATCGGCAACCCCGAGGCCGAGAAGCATGCCCGTCTGTTTGCCGACCTCCTGGTCGAGGGTGCCATCAAGGAGGACATCCCTTGCCTCTTCATGGGCATGAAGGAGGCCGAGGCCGTCAAGCTCTTCGCCAATACCTACCTGGCCCTGCGCGTCTCGTACTTCAACGAGCTCGACACCTACAGCGAGGTCAAGGGCCTCGATACGGCTGCCATCATCAATGGCGTAGGCCTCGATCCACGCATCGGAACGCATTACAACAATCCTTCGTTCGGCTACGGCGGCTACTGCCTGCCTAAGGACACCAAGCAGCTGCTGGCCAACTATCAGGACGTGCCACAGGAGATGATGACCGCCATCGTGCAGAGCAACCGTACGCGCAAGGACTTCATCGCTGATGCCGTACTGCAGAAGGCCGGTTGGTATGCCTACAGCAGCAACACCGAGTTCAAGGGCGATGCCGGCCATTGCGTCATCGGTGTCTATCGCCTCACTATGAAGTCCAACTCCGACAACTTCCGTCAGTCGGCCATCCAGGGCATCATGAAGCGCATCAAGGCCAAGGGTGCCGAGGTCATCATCTACGAGCCTACGCTCGAGGACGGTTCGACCTTCTTCGGCAGCCGTGTTGTCAACAACCTCGACGAGTTCAAGGCCTCGTCGCAGGCCATCATTGCCAACCGTTACGACACTTGTCTCGACGACGTTGAGTCGAAGGTCTACACCCGCGACATCTTCCGTCGCGACTGATCGTCACCGTTTGTCGATTGTATGGTCGATCAAAGGGTTCGGCCACATGATCGGACAAAAATACCGACCGTCCCGAACTCTTTAACTCTTTATCTTTTTAACTCTTTAACTTCAATGAACCGTACCATCATAACCGTAGTAGGCCGTGATACCGTAGGCATCATCGCTGCCGTTTGCACCTTCCTTGCCGACAAGCAGGTCAACATTCTCGACATCTCGCAGACCATCGTCCAGGACTTCTTCAACATGATGATGATCGTCGACATCAAGCGCTGCACCATCGCCTTCGACGAACTCCGCGACGGCCTCAATGCCATCGGCGAGGCCAAGGGCGTACAGATCAAGTGCCAGAAGGAAGAGATCTTTGACTCGATGCACCGTATCTGATTTCGTAATTCGTAATTTGTAATTCGTAATTTGATATGATCAATATCTCTGAGGTCCTCGAGACCAATAAGATGATCGAGCAGGAGAACCTCGACGTGCGCACCATCACGATGGGTATCTCGTTGCTCGACTGTGCTACCGATTCCGTCCAGCAGACGTGCCAGAACATCTATCAGAAGATCGTCCGCCTGGCCTCGAACCTGGTGCGTACGGGCGAGGACATCTCGCGCGAATACGGCATCCCTATCGTCAACAAGCGCATCTCCATCACGCCTGCTGCCATCGTCGGTGCTTCGTGCTGCCGTACGCCACAGGACTTCGTACAGATTGCGAAGACCCTAGATCGTGCTGCACACGAGGTGGGCGTCAACTTCATCGGCGGCTATTCGGCCACCGTCCAGAAGGGTATGACCCATGCTGACGAGCTACTTATCCGCTCCATCCCGCAGGCCATGAAGGAGACCGAGCTCATCTGCTCGAGCGTCAACGTCGGCTCTACCAAGACGGGCATCAACATGGATGCCGTCCGCCTGATGGGCGACATCATCAAGCTCACGGCCGATGCCACACGCGATAAGGACTCCCTCGGCTGTGCCAAGCTCGTGGTGCTCTGCAATGCACCCGACGACAACCCCTTCATGGCTGGTGCCTTCCATGGCGTCAGCGAGGCCGAGGCCATCATCAACGTCGGCGTCTCAGGCCCTGGCGTCGTCAAGTATGTGCTCGAGAATCTGCCCGAAGGCACAAACTTCGAGGTCCTGTGCGAGACCATCAAGAAGACCGCCTTCAAGATCACCCGTGTCGGCCAGCTCGTGGCTCAGGAGGCTTCGCGTCGCCTCGGCATTCCGTTCGGCATCATCGACCTCTCGTTGGCTCCTACGCCTGCCGTAGGCGATTCGGTGGCCGACATCCTGCAGGCCATCGGCCTTGAGCGAACAGGTGCTCCAGGCACAACAGCCGCCCTGGCGTTGCTCAACGATCAGGTCAAGAAGGGTGGCGTCATGGCTTCGTCGTACGTCGGCGGCTTGTCGGGTGCCTTCATCCCCGTCAGCGAGGATCAGGGCATGATCGATGCCGTCAACGAGGGTGCGCTCACCATCGAGAAGCTCGAAGCCATGACCTGCGTCTGCTCCGTCGGCCTCGACATGATTGCCATCCCGGGCGATACGCCTGCCACCACCATCGCTGGCATCATAGCCGACGAGGCCGCCATCGGTATGGTCAACCAGAAGACCACCGCCGTTCGCGTCATCCCTGTAGCTGGCAAGGGCGTAGGCGAGACGGTCGAGTTCGGCGGCCTGCTGGGCCATGCGCCTATCATGCCCGTCAACCGCTTCTCGTGCGACGTCTTCGTCAACCGTGGCGGCCGCATTCCTGCGCCGATCCATTCGTTCAAGAATTAAGACTCTCTCCCCGCTCTCCCTGTAGGGAGAGGGCCTGGCTGAAGCCAGAATTTGCTAAACCGAAAAATAAACTGTCCCCGCTCGCCCTATTGGGAGAGTGGGGACAGTTTAGCTCCCCCCCTACAGGGAGAGCGGGGAGAGAGTCTTTTATATTCTCGTCAGCCTTGCCCAAACCTCCTCCAGCGGTCCGCGACGATGTCCCTTCGTCCACCAGCGGCAGAAGCAGTAGAGCACTACACAGAATGCGATACCCATCAGGAAGCTGAGGCCGTGGCTACAGTATTGGTAGAGCGCAAGGCCCCAGTTGTAGAACAGGAAGGCTCCGACCACCGACTGCAGCAGATAGTCCGTCAGGCTCATCTTGCCGATGTACGACAGGTGCTCGATCACCCGGTGCGCACGCGTGCGGTAGTAAAGCAAGGTGATGCCCGATACGTAGAACGTCATCATCGCAAAGTTGCGCCATGCCGTAATCAGAATGTCTAGGCTCTGGGCTATCGCCTTACACTCGATGCTGGCAGGCAGCGTCGTGAGCAGTTGCATGCAGGCGAACAGAACTACCGAGTATTGGCAGAGCTTCTTCCAGGTGGCGATATGATTGCCTTCGTCTATGAACAGGCGCTTCCGGCCCAGGATCATGCCCACCACGAACAGGAAGAGCGTCTGTGTGAGTCGTCCATGCTCGATGGCCCAGCCGAAGTTGATCTGCAGGCCGTCCTTCAGGTTCACAAGGGCCACGTCGAGGAAGCCGCCATTGGCACAAGCCTCGAAGCATTCGCGCCAATACTGGCCGATGCCTATGTTCATGGGCGTCTGTGTCGGGTCGATCAGTCCGAGCACGATGTATACCAGCTCGATAGGTTGGCAGAAGAGGATTGCGGCCGTCCAGTAGAGCACCTTGTCCTGGGCCTTCACCAGCGGAATCAGCAGCAGGCCCAGCACGGCGTACGTGCAGAGGATGTCGCCGTTGTAGAACACCAGGTCGAGTATTCCCCATCCGAACAGTAGCAGCATGCGCCACGCGAAACGTGCGCGGAAGTCGCCACCACGCTTCTCCTCGTTGTGGTGCTGAATGTAGCAGCTCAGGCCGAACAGCAAGGCAAAGATGGCATACATCTTGCTGGCGCCAAGGTAGAATACCGTGTCCCACAGCCCTTGCTCGAAGGCCGATGGCGCGGGGAAGGCGTAGAAGTTCAGGTGCTCGAGAAAGTGGATCAGGATGATGCCTACGACGGCGAAGCCGCGAAGCGAATCGACCAGCGTGATGCGTTGCATGAGGGTAGGATAGGATTAACTGTGTTAGGTGAATGGTTGACGAATTACGTCCGCAAAGATACACTTTTTTTCGACACGCTGTATCATCTTCGCTCATTTTTCATAGTTCTCGCCACGATTTTTGTCGATTCCTCCCATTTTTTGCCACTCCGTGTACATTCTGGGTGAAAAACCGCTACATCACTTCCGAGCAGATTGGCGACAAGGGTCTCGACTACCTCAAGAAGCAATCCAAGCTCGAGTATCTCAACCTTATCTCGCCTATGATGTTCGGTATCAACCGCATACGCCTCGGCAGTACCCCGTCCGGCGAATGGTACGGCAACTTCGCTGTTCGCCATTACCTCACGCACTTTGGCGACGACATCTCGCTCGACCTTTATCTCGAAGCTCCCACGCTTAAGCTTGTTGCAGCTCCTCACATCTACAGTAATTACGACAGCCACTTCATGGGCTTCGAAGTAGGTGTTGTCGATTATCCGTTCCTCAGCAACAAGCTCCTTGTCAACGCCACGGCCAAGGTGTGGTCACAGCCTACCGACTTCACCACCACCCAGGGCAAGTTCGGCGGTATGTTCACGGCCGATGCCTCATATCTCCTGGGCAAGCGTTGGCTGGCCTATCTCGAGCTCTCGGCCAAGAGCGCCGGCTGGCAGCAGGGCAACGTGCATCTTGGCAGCAATCTGTCAGCCCGTGCCGGCCTCCGATGGCTGATATTCGACGGCAGCCGAAAGTAATGTCCCATAAAATGCAAATAGACGGTTATTTTCTCGGTTAATTCCATTCCGAGTACTATTCGCTATCAGTGGTGAATTTAGAGGAGGCATCAATGCCTGGGTTTAGCCCTTAAAGAATCCCTCTTTGCTCATGCTTGACCATTTGATATACATTTCCTTGTAATTGTCTTTTATGAACTCTCGGATAATACGGAGTTCTTTATCATTCAAAACGCCTCGTTCTTTCACTACGGTGTCTCCATTGCCCATTACAAAGAGTTTTGCTGAACCAGATTCTGTCAGGTGTCTGTCACTTGCATGCACGTGCATGGCTTCAATGATACAATGAGAGGTAAAGTACAGGTAATACCCGCAAATCATGAAGTCGTAATATTTAGGCATACGCTTCCTCCATATATTTATGATTCTTCGACCAATATCCTTTCACAATGGCTAATTCGACATCATCCATTGATGTCTCCAAGACTTCACCATCTGCCGAGAGTAGAAGTGCGTGATGGGGTGGATGAATCTGAAGAATTTGTATCTTCATTTCTTCATTTCTAGAGAAAGCGTATCCGCAAACAATCATGTCGGCATTATTACATACCTTTTGTATTTCATCAAGGCTCATAGGGGGCAATTTTAACGGTTTGGATGTTCTTAAGGAATGTATCTGGATTGATATAGAGATTTTGGAGAATTGGTCTCAGGTCAATATATTCCTCCGTAATACCAATGCCTTCGTAGTCGGCCATGACAACCAGATAACCGTTGTCCCACTCCTTAACCTCAGTGTATGCTTTAAGGATCGATGGAGTACGAAAGCGGATATTATAGTCGCCATATCTGAAGGAAGTCATGTCTTGCATATTTGACAACACGGCTTCATTACCGAAAAGAGTAGGGGCAGCAGCTATCATAATACAATCGTTTATCAATTTCGCCGCAAATATAAGACATTTCTCCGATACATCCAAATAATTTCCTGCAATTCTTGTTTTTTATCCTGTTTTTGGCCATAAATACGACTCCAGAAACCATAGTTTCAGCGCATTTCGGCCATGAACGCACACATTGCACAAAAAATATGAAGTGTTTTCTTCATTTTTTGTGTAATTGATTTGGTTTATCAGTAATAAATATCTAAGAGGGTGTGTCAAAAGGTATAAATACCCTGACACACCCTCATTTGCTAATTTAAATTAAAAGTCCGGACTTTCACAAGCTCGGACTTTTTTATATCCGCAAAAATGTGTATCTTTGCGGCGCTTTAAAATAATTATGTC
>JAZUEP010000012.1:0-30897 GCA_045640225.1 Bacteroidales bacterium
GGCTTGATTACTACAAGGCCTTTTTCGCGGTCAATGCCTGAGACATTGCCCCAAGTGAAGATTACCAGTCCCTGCTTTACCAGGTCGAGGTTGGCCTTAAACACTTTTTCTTTGAGTTCTTCTAGCATAGTTTTAATTCATCATTCATAATTCATAATTGGCTTCGCGCGGCCTGAATTCTTAAGGAAAATAGGTCCGCGAAGCCAAATTATGAATTGGTAAATATTACCAGAGAGCAGCGTAGAGGATCATGGTGATGACAGCGATGCCGAGCGCGCCCCAGGTGTAGCTCTTGTCGGTAGAGAAGAGCTTGAGGTTGATAGGCAGTGCCTTAGGATCCTGCTTGTCAGAATGAGCATTGCTCCAGAGCCATACACCATTGCAGCCAACAAGCACGCCGAAGAAGAAGAATGCCTGGAAGCCGATGTCGTTGAGGTAAGCGGTGGTTTCGGTAGCATCGCCCATGCAAACTACGATGGCAGCAAGGATGATGAGAGCGATACCGGTGCCGCCCAGAATCTTAGCCCAACGCTCCATAGCCGACTTGTCGGCCTTGGCAGGCTCGTCGCAATGAACGAACTTCTTGTCGAGCAGAGAAACGATGATGAAGAAGCTGACAACGATGATGAAGATGTAGCCGGCACGGAACTGGAATGGAACATCGCCCAAGGTGAGCTTGAACAGCACGCCCAACGGGATGGTGATGATAGCCGTCCATACGGCAGCCAGTGAAGAAGCACGCTTCCAGAGCAAGCCAAGGCCGAAGACGGTGATGATGCCTGGATAGATGAAGCCTGAATACTCCTGGATGTACTGGAAGGCCTGTGGAATGCCACCGAGCAATGGCTTGACGGTGATGAGGGCGATGATCAGGGCGCAGATCGAAGTCAGACGACCGACGTTGACCAGCTTCTTGTCCGAAGCATTAGGATTGACATACTTCTTGTAGATGTCCATGGTGAAGAGGGTAGAGGTCGAGTTGAACATCGAAGCCAGTGAAGAGATGATGGCTGCGGTGAGAGCTGCGAACGAGAGACCCTTGATACCGGTTGGGGTGAAGTTGCGGATGAGCCAAGGATAAGCATCGTCAGGGATGTTGATCTTGCCCTGGAGGTTCATGTTGGCGAATGCCTCAGGATTCTGAGCGATGTAGTAAGCGCAGATGCCTGGCAGTACGACGATGAATGGGATGAGGATCTTGAGGAAACCTGCGAAGATGAGACCCTTCTTGGCCTCCTCGACGTTCTTGGCAGCCAGACCCTTCTGGATGATGTACTGGTTGAAGCCCCAGTAGCCGAGGTTGGTAAGCCATACGCCACCTACGACGGCAGCGATACCAGGCACGTTGGCGAAGGCATCAGCATTGTGCGACTGCTGGATGACAAGGTGGAAGTGGGTATCGGTAGCGTAGTTGCCAGTGGTAAGGTCGGTATAAACCTTGCCCAGGGCACCCATGGCGTCGGTGTCGAATACCAGGCCCATCTCCTTCAGCGCGAAGTAGGCAGTAATCAAGCCACCACCGACGAGGCAGACAACCTGCATAACGTCGGTCCATGCTACAGAAGCCAAGCCACCGTAGATAGAGTAGATACCTGCGATGACGAAGAGCAGGAAGACGATGATCATACGGATGCTGACCTCCATGCCGAGGAAGCTCACAGCCAAGCCCTGAAGACCCAGGATCTGCTCGATAGCCAAAGCGCCGAGCCAAGCTACAGAGGTGAGGTTAACGAAGACGTAGAGGAAGAGCCACAGTACCGAGAATGCAAAGCCTACACCATCGTTGTAACGCTCGCGGAGGAACTGTGGGATGGTGAAGATCTTACGATCGAGCATCACTGGGAGGAGGAACTTACCGATCACAACCAGGGTGATGGCAGCCATGACCTCGTAGGCAGCAATGGCAATACCGTCGGCAAAGCCGGTACCCGACATGCCGATAAATTGTTCGGCCGAGATGTTGGCCGCAATAAGCGAAGCGCCGACGGCCCACCAGGTCAGGGTGTTACCTGCCAGGAAGTAGTCGTTGGCACTCTTCTCCTTGCCGTCCTTCGAACGGCTAAGGAAGAGACCCAGGCCTACGAGGACAATCAGGTAGGCGATGAGGATCACAAAGTCAACGGTCTTGAAACCGCTGGTCTGAAGTGCTTCTAAAACGTTCATGATGTACTTTATATGTAATAATGTGTATGTCGAAGGTCTGAAGTGGACAGCAAAGCCTGATGGGCCTTGCTGTCAATAAGGGAAGAATTAGTCGACCTTGATGTCCTTGTTGACATTCTTGCAGCCGATGAGGCTGTAGTAGAGAATGTATGCCAACATGGCAACGATGAACCAGTAAGAGGTGAGGTAACCTACAGCTGGAACGATGAGCTGCTCCTGGATGAGAGGCATGACACCACCACCCACAACGAGGGTCATGAACATACCTGAAGCCTTAGCGGTGTACTTGCCAAGTCCCTCGGTAGCGAGGTTGAAGATGCCACCCCACATGACAGAGGTGCAAAGACCAACGAGGAAGATGAAGACGCAAGAGAGAGGTACGGTAGCGTTCTCGATGGTGATGAAGCCGAGATCAAGGTTGAGGTTGATCTGGATGTCGCCGGTGCAGATAGCTGCGATGATCAGGAGGATACCGACTGCCGAAGCAGTGATGAGCTGTGCACGTGAAGAAACCTTGTTCGAAATAGCAGTAGAAACGGTACGGCCTACAAGCATGAGGAGCCAGTAGATAGCGGCCAAAGAACCGGCAACGGCAGCAGCGCCTTCCCAGCTCTCACGGCTGATCCACTGATTCATGATGCCAGGAGTAGCAATCTCGATACCTACATAGAAGAAGATAGCAACGAAACCAAGAGCAGCGTGACGGAATGCCCATGGAGAGTGCTCGTAAGTAACATTTGAGAGGTTGCCCTGTGGCTCCTCGATCTTGATGAACGAGATGATAGCGAAAGCAGCAAGGAATACGACGATACCGGTGATGATGAGTGGAGCGACATCAGGGAAAGAGTCCTTGGTCAGGGTGCCGACAAGGGCACCAGCGAGCATTGGAGTGAGGGTGCCGGTCAGCGAGTTGAGGGTGCCACCTGCCTGTACGAGCTGGTTGCCGGTGTTGCCGCCACCGCCGAGGAGGTTGAGCATTGGGTTAACTACGGTGTTGAGCATGCAGACGCAGAAGCCGCAGATCAATGCACCGAGCAGATAGACATAAATGTTGCTGATCATGCCTGAAAGGAGCTGGACGCCCAGGCCGATTGCGCCTACGATGAGGGCGATGAGGGCGGTCTTCTTGTAACCATACTTGATGAGCATGTTACCAGCAGGAATTCCCATAAAGAGGTAAGCAGCGAAGTTCATCATGTTGCCCATCATGCCGGCCCAGTCGTACGACATGCCCCAGATGTTGCCGAAAGGTGCAGCCATGTTGGTGACGAATGCGATCATACCGAAGATGCAGAACATCGTGATGATGGCTACCCAGTTGCGTTTTTGTTGTGCCATAAGATTGAATTAATGAAAAATTGTTTATTTGGTTGTGTTTATTGTCGTTTTTTTGCTAGCGTTCCCACATCTTACTTGACAGAGAACTTGTAAGCAGCGTGGCTGTAGTACTTGTCGCCTGGCTTGAGGTTTGGCTGTGCCCACTCAGGCTTGTTAGGAGAATCAGGATACTTCTGGCTCTCGAGGCAGACGCTTACGTACTGAGGATATACACCGCCCTTGTGAGCGATCTCGGTCTCGCCATCTACGCCCTGGAAGTTGCCGGTGTAGCACTGAACGCCTGGCCCGTTGGTATACATCTCCATGAAGATACCCGTCTTTGGCGAGTAGAGCGAAGCGCAGACCTGAGTGTCGTCGCCAGCGGTGTTGAGGCAGAAGTTGTGGTCGATACCGCCACGTGCGTTCTGTACCTGGTCGAAGTCAGCACCGATAGCCTGGCTGATAGCGGTTGGGGTGCGGAAGTCGAATACAGTGCCCTCGACTGGCTTGACCTCGCCTGTTGGGATATAGAGAGCGTCCGATGGAGTATAGTTCTCGGCGTTGAGGTAGAGAAGCATATCGGTACCAGGCTTGGTGAAGTCGCCGTTCAGGTTATAATAGTTGTGGTTGGTCTGGTTGATGATGGTCTCCTTGTCGGTGGTTGCCTCCCATACCATGTCGAGCACATTGTCGTCGGTAAGGGTGTAGGTTGTAGTGGCTGTAACAGTGCCAGGGAAGCCATTCTCGCCGTCTTCGGCTACGATGGTAAGCTTCAGCTGCGAAGCGCTTACCTGCTCGGCGTCGTAAACCTGGTGCATCCAACCGGTAGCACCACCACCATGCAGGCAGTTAGGGCCATCGTTCTGGGTGAGCTGAATCTCCTCGCCATTGAGGGTGAACTTGCCGCCGGCAATGCGGTTGGCATAGCGACCTACTGACGAGCCGTAATCGCTTGGTGAGTTCTCGGTGTCGGCATACTGAGCGACATTGTCGAAGCCAAGTACTACGTCGGTGAGCTTGCCGTCCTTGTCAGGAACCATGAGCGATACTACACGGCCGCCATAGTTGGTGATGCACACCTCAAGGCCATTGGCATTGGTGAGGGTGTAGAGCGCGGTGGTCTTGCCCTTGATGGTAGCAGCAAAATTCTGAGGGTCGAGGCCCGACTTGGTGAGCTGAGGCTCGGTCTGTGCTGGCTTGTTGCCAGTACATGCGGCCAGAAGGAATGGAGCGGTAACTGCGATGAGCTTGCCGCAATTGGTAAGTGTTGATTTCATTCTTCGAAGAATATTTGTTAGAGTTTATGTGTTGCAATAAAAATGGTATTATGCTATGCGTGATTTAAGGAGCATAGTTTACCGCTGCAAAGATACGAAATATTTGAATTAGTCGGTCATTTATTGTAATCTTTTTTGTAATATATGGACAATAATCCAGTTTTTTTGGACAATTATGGCATTTTTCTGAACGAAAATTTGCTGGTTTGTCGGAAATGAACTAAATTTGCGGCATAGATACTATCAAAAAGACATGTTTTTAGATTTTCTTTTTAAGCGTACACGCGAGATGCTGCCATTGCCCTATAAACGGGAAATGCATTGTCACATCGTCCCCGGAGTGGATGATGGATCGCCTGAAATGGAATTCTCGTTGCAGTACTTGAAGGAGCTATCGGAAATGGGCCTGGAAAAGGTAATCTTCACGCCACATCATACCGAGCCCAACTTTATGAATACTCCTGATAAGATCCAACCGATCTTCAATGAGCTGCGAGAGCAGGTGAAGGAAAACAATATTCCGATCGAATGCGAGGACTTCAGTTTCGAGTACCGACTGGACGAAAGTTTCCTGCGAATGGAGTCGGCAGGCCGATTCGGCTCGTCAACTTGTGAGCTGCGCCCCTTGAAGGATCATTATCTGCTGGTCGAGAACAGTTTCGTTCAGCCATTGCTGAATCTGGATGAAATTCTGTTCCGCCTGCAAGATGAAGGTTGGTATCTGATAATGGCGCATCCCGAGCGTTATCAGTATTACTCTCGACGTGGGCTCAAGGCCTACGAGCACTTGCAGGACAATGGTGTAGAGTTCCAGTGCAACCTGCTTAGCTTCAGCGGCTATTATGGCGAGACGGCACAGAAGATGGCCTACAAGCTGCTGGACGAAGGATACGTCAACTTCCTGGGCTCGGATCTGCACAATATGCGCCACGTTCAGCTGATTCGTAAGTTCCTGGCCACGAAGGAATATGCCGAGATTCGCGACGAATTGGTTCAGTCGATCGAAAACGATAAGATCTGAACCGTCGAGAGAAACAAAATTATAGTAGATACCAAATAATAATCCCAACCGCAGTCACAATTGACAGGGTTGGGATTATTGTTGTTTGGTCGGTATTGCGCCTTATTGTGCTACGATGACGGCGCCATCGTTACACTGCAGCGTCAGCTTGACTCGGCCCTTCTTGTCGGCCTTGATAGTCTGAGCAGTAGGATTGTCGCCTCCGCTATAGAGCGTGAGCTTGGCGTCGGCGGGTAGCCAGCTGAGGTCGATGTCGAAGATGCGCAGGGGCTGCGCATTGACAGCAGCAATGTACCAGGTCGAGCCGTGGCGACGTGCCATAATCTGGTGACGGCCAGGATAACCGTCGATCCAGCGTACTTCGTCCCATGTGGTCGGTACCTGACGCATGAAGTCCATGCTCACGGCAGGAGCGTCCTCAAGGTTGTTGGGGGCCAGTGCAAAGTTCTGGATAGGGTTCTGATAAAGCACGGCAGTGGCCAGGCTGAACGTCGAGGTACCGGGACGGTGATTGACGTGACGGCCTTCGCGCGGCTGGTTTTCGCGATTCATGTATTTGTTCTGGAACGAACCTCCAAACTCCATGCATCCGATGGCATTACGGCAGACAGGATGTAACGTGGCAAAAGTAGGCTCGAGGTCGCACTGACGCTGATCGAAGACGATATTCTCGGACGCCAGAACGGCTTCTGATCCAACGTAATTAGGGAACATGCGTTCCCATCCGCGAGGGATGGTGCAGCCATGGAAGATCACCATGAGTTCGTTGTCGTCGGCATCGGACAGAATCTCTTCGTACAGGCGCATTGTCTCCTGCTTGTCGCCTCCGAAAAAGTCAACCTTGATACCCTTGACTCCCTGCTCGTGCATCCAGCGCATCTCGCGCTTGCGAACAATACTATTGTCCATGCGCGAGGTCGGACCTTGTACAATGTCATTCCAGTAACCGCTCGAGCTGTACCACAGGAAGACGTCGACTCCCTGCGAATGGGCATATTCGATGAGCTTCTCGATACTCTTGTCCGGATTCTTGGCGGTGCCGTCGCTGTTCTTGCCCAGGTTGGTGTCCCACCAGTTGTCGACGAGCACATACTCGTAGCCCATGGCTTTGGCCAGATCGACATACTTGCAGAGGTCGTCGTAGTTGATCGATTCGTCCTGCCAGAGAATCCAGCTCCACGTGCCTCGGCCCATCTTGTATTGATGCGTAGAGGTATAGAGCGGCTTTACATTGTCCCATGGGGCGGTGGTTTCGGCAATAGGCTTGAGGGTGCGGCCCACGGTGATGGTGCGCCAAGGGGTGGCGCCTGGCAGCTGAATGGCTGCGTCGGTAGTCCCGATGCCGTTGTTCTCGCCTGGCATAGGATATTCGATGGTGTAGGTATCGAGTTCGGCGCCGGCAAAGATGCTGGTCTCGGTCAGCGGATTGTGATGCACGTCGCTGAGACGCGAGGCGCAATAATGGCTATCTACGCCCGTTTCGGACAGCAAGATCCACAGTTCGTCCTCGTCCTTCGTGAGTTTCATGCTCTGGCTATGATGCTGCACGTGGAAAAGGGCCGGGAAGGTGTAGCCATGGCCATACTGCGACATCTGGTTCATTGGCGCATCCCACGAATAGAGCTCCTCGTAGCTGGGTTTGGTGCGCTTCCAGCCCACCATGACCTCGCTCTGAGGGGTAAGGAAGGTGGTGGTTCCTTCGGGGAAGCAGTAGCTGGTGGCCTCACCCGTGACGCGTACGCTGCCCGTCTCTCCGACTTTAGGCAGGAGATAGCGCATGGCAATGTCATTATTGCTGACGCGTAGCTCTAATTGCAGTTGGTTGTGTCCCCAGGCATCGGCAAAGTCGCAGACCAGTCGGTTTGCAACATAGTGCACGTGGCTGACTTTTGAACGCTCGAGGTCGTATTGCTCATCGATCTTCGAGGAGGTCGTATTGCTGAGCGCCAGGCGATGGGTAAGGTCTTGCTCGTTGGTCGTGAGTCCGAGCGAGGATGTCTTGATGGCCTCGATGCCATCGTAGGTGACATTATAAGTAGGTTGGCCATGCAGATTCTGGATGGTGACTACCAGGCGGCCATCCGGGCTTGCGACGGTGGCAGTCTGTTCGACTTCGGCCAACAATGGAGCGGCGGTAAGGGCCGCAAGGAGTAGGAGAGGTGTTTTCATTGTGTAGAATGTGTTGCAATTTCGGTGCAAAGATAATATGTTTTTCTGAAAAAACGAGAAATATCGGAGAAAAACCATTTCCGTTGTGCGAAAAACTTGCTTTTTTGACAAAAAGCCATGTTGATACTTGCAAGTTTGTACAAAAATGTGTATCTTTGTCCCCGACAAATCAATACCTAATTAATATTTTATACAATGAAGAAGTTTTTGGCTACAATGGCAGCAGGCCTTATCGTGCCGCTGTCAGCAATGGCTCAGGACGTGCAGCTCACAGTGCATCCTGATCAGGCACAGAATGTGATTCCAAAAGAGATTTACGGACAGTTTGCCGAGCACCTTGGCCGCTGCATCTATGGCGGTATCTGGGTGGGCCCCGACAGCAATATTCCTAATGTACAGGGCTATCGTAAAGACGTGTTCGAAGCCTTGAAGGCATTGGAGGTGCCGGTAATGCGCTGGCCAGGTGGTTGCTTTGCCGACGAGTATCACTGGATGGACGGTATCGGCCCACGCGATCAGCGTCCGAGCATGGTGAACACCAACTGGGGTGGAACTACCGAGGATAACTCGTTCGGAACACACGAGTTCCTCGACCTGTGCGAGCTCCTGGGTTGCGAGCCTTACATCTCGGGCAACGTAGGTTCGGGAACCGTAGAGGAGATGGCTAAGTGGGTAGAGTATATGAACTCGGATGCCAAGTCGCCAATGACCGAACTGCGCAAGAAGAATGGCCGCGAAAAACCATGGAACGTCAAGTACTTTGGCGTAGGTAACGAGTCGTGGGGTTGTGGCGGTAACATGAAGATCGAATACTATACCAACCTCTATCGTCGCTATAATACCTATGCACGCAATTATGGCGAGAACCGTCTGTTCCGTATCGCTTCAGGCGCCAATGGCGGCGATACCCACTGGATGGATGTCGCAATGAAGGAATGTCGTGGCAATATGGATGGTATCTCGGTTCACTTCTATGCAGTTCGCGATTGGGGAACCGAGGACGATCCGATAACCGGCATCCCAATGGGCAAGAAGGGCTGGGCCCTGAAGTTCACCGATCAGGAGTACTACGAGATCGTGTCGAAGTCGCTCGAGCTGGAGGATATCATCGAAGCACACTGTGCCGTCATGGATCGTTACGATCCGATGAAGCGCGTAGCCATCATGTTCGACGAGTGGGGAACCTGGTATAACGTCGAGCCAGGCACCATCCCTGGTTGGCTTTACCAGCAGAGCACCATGCGCGATGCCGTCATTGCAGCTTCGTCGCTCGATATCTTCCATCGTCATACCGATCGTGTGAAGATGGCCAACATCGCTCAGGTGGTGAACGTACTGCAGTCGATGATTCTTACCAACGAGAAGAATCCTGCCGATCCTTGCGTGCTTACTCCTACCTACCACGTGTTCAAGATGTACAACGTACACAAGGAGGCTACCTATGTTCCTTCGGACCTGACCTGTAATTACATCAGCGTCAATGCTCGCGAGCAAGTGCCAACCGTGAGCCGTACCGTTTCGCGCGACAAGAACGGCGTGCTTCACATCTCGCTGACCAACCTCGACCTCAGCCAGCAGCATACCGTAGCTGTCAATGTCGATGGCATGAAGATCAAGTCGGCAACAGGCGAGATCATTACTGCCAAGGATGTCCATGCCTACAACGACTTCGGCAAGGCCGACGAGGTGAAGACTTCGGCCTTCGATGGCGCTAAGGTTAACAAGCAGGGACAGCTTCTGGTGACATTGCCTGCACACAGTGTAGTGACACTGACCGTGAAGTAAAAAGAACGAAGTATCTCTTACCTTTGCACTTGGATAATCATTATTTAGGTGCAAAGGTAAAAGATACCGACGAACCGCCCCCCCCCACGATACTGATCGTCCTTAAGGTCTGTACTTTGCCGAAATCGCTCAAATTCCCGCAGATAGTAGCATGTTAGTAGCATGGGTCTTCTTTGTAACTAATGGAATATCAATTGATTACAAAAGTTAGTTGCATTTTTAGTTGCATTTTGCCCCCCGGGCACTTTTTTACGCAATGTCGCGTCAAAATATTAAATATTAAAGAATCGCAGCCCCCGCTACAATGCTTTGTAACGAGGGCTGCCTTATCATTTATGCTTTAATATTGCCAAAGTTGAGCCGGTTATTCTTTCTCGTTGATGGTGAGATAGACGTAGAAGCCGTTTCCGATCTGGCCGTTGCCATTGGCGCCACGCACCATAAGCAACTTCTCGAGCTTCGTCCTTGGTTCTGGCTTATTGCCCTCGGCATCGAGTTCGGAGGTCATATAGGCAATCTTCAGGAACTCATCCAGAGGAATGCTTAGCTTATTGCTTCGCTGAGCCTCAGGAAGATTGAGGTTATAATACATTCGCCAAATATCCCCCTGCTTCTCAACGCTGAAGTTCTGGAAGGTTACGTCAGCCGGAACATCAATTACAACCTCGTACTTGTCATAGTCAGCCGGATCTACACCATTCAGATTGACGTAGTAAGGTGTGAAGTAGAAGAATACGTACTTAATATTGCTGGCATATGGTATATTGGTCTTTGGCTTCGAGTCTTCAGAATCTATAGCCTGGTTCGCTCTCTTCAGACGCAATGGCGTCTTAACTCCTATCTCCACTTCACCTTCTTCTTGGATTTCCTGCCCCACATTTTCAGTCTTGTTGATTTTGAGCAGAATCTTCTCGTCCACCGGACGGGTGTAGTCGGTACCATCCAGATGTACCTGCAGATACAGCTGGCCCTCCCAGTTCTTGTCGTTGGCGGTAATGGTGTACGTGTAGCCGTTGGCGGCATCGTTCACGGGGGCAGAAATGGTGGCCAGGCTGTTGCTCAACGTAGCGGTTACGCCTTGGTTGGCCTCCAGATACGGACGCTTGGGGATGATCAAAGCAGTGACCGACCCGCTCTGAGCCTTAACGGCTCCGTTTTCGACATAACCGGCCTGCATCGACAATGCATTGACCGAAACGTAGAAGTAAGGTGTGTCGTACACCACGTTGCCCGTTGCCCCGTCCGACATATAATTCGGCCAGCTTACGTCATTATGGTTCTGTACCCAATCGGTAAACTGGGTGTAAACCGTGCCGATATACACGCCTTCGTCGGGCCATGTCCAGCTGCAGCCATCGGCAGTACCCTTGGCACCTCCGAAGTGATGACGGAACACGATGACACGTGGAGCAGATACCTCGTGCAGCGCTTCAGAAGTCTGATGCGAAGCCACGTTGGCCGAAATCTCATACGTAGTGCCCTTCTGCGTAACCGAAGCCACAAAACTGCTGATGTGGCGAGCCACAGAGTAGTAGCCAGGTACGGAAAGGGTTGCCGTTGGATTTTGAGCAACACTGGCACCATTCGGGGCATTTACGTTCACGGGTACCTTGGTGTCCACACCGAAGGCAGCGTGCAGCTCGCCGAACAGATCGGCGACGGCAGTGCCGCCCAGTGTACCATCCTCAGGAGCATATTTCACCGTGACGGGCAAGGTGCCGCCAGCAGCCATCAGCCTGACGGTAGCAGTGCTCTCAGCGTTGGTAGGCGTATAGTCCACACGCAGTACGATGTCGTTGAAGTCCATATCGGCCTCGCTACCCAGATCCTCGAACAGGAAGTAGTATGGGCAGGTGCCGGCATCGAGGTCAATCTCGGCAGCCGGATCCGTATCGGCAGCAGCGCGGGTAGGGGTTTGCTGCTCCATCATGGCCGAAAGTCCGTGCAGACACTGCTGTGGTGCCTCGTTCAGGCGGCTGTCCGAATACACGTAGCCAGCATCCGTACGCTGGTAGAAGCCGTAGAGCAGCCCCTCGGGCAACGTGATGCAGGCAGCATCAGCCGCTGTGTTGGCCGCAATGCGTACCACCTGGTTGTCAGCGTCGAGGTAATATACGCCATATTCATCCATGCCCTGTGCGGCAAAGAGCATTACCGAACCCGTCGAGCGGTACATCCGGCGCATGCCAACGGCTTCGGACATCCGGAGCGAAACGACATGGGCAGGAATGCGGCGTCCGATGGATTCCACGTCGATAGCCTCGCTCACCGCGCCAAGAGCGCGCGTAGCAGCGTCGAACGATACGGCATCATCTGGGCCCACCACGAAGGCCATGTGGCCATCGGTAACCATCACACGCGAGGTGCGCATCTCCGCATCGAACACAATGCGCTCGGTACCCGTCACGTCGGTATAGCGTGCCAGCAGCTCATTGCCCTGTACATTATACACAGCGATGTCCGACACACGCGATGTGGTGACCTTCAGCTCGTGTGTAGCCGTGGTGCACCAGGTATGATTGGCATCGACGTTGGGGAACATCTCTTCGAAAGCCTTCTGATAAGCAATCTCCTTGGCCGTATAGCCAAAATCCTCTTCCGTGCAGGAATTCAGGGAGAAAAGGCCAAGGATTGCAACGTATAAAATAAAGAAAGATTTATTCATATATGCTGGTTTTTAGGGCGCAAAGATAGATAAAATCTCCGTATTACGTGTATTGGTTATCGAAATTAACAATAAATCAGCTCAAAAAGATTTTCCGTTCTCACATTTGTAACACCTAGATTACATTGTTTTATCAGATGTCAGATCAACAGGGTGCGACGGTGCTTCATGGAAGAATATCTGCTTGTTTGGGGATCAATAGTACTGTACTTCATAGGTGTCAAGGCTGGCGGATAAGGTGATGTTTTACTTGAAAAAGTGCCCGGGGGGGGCAAAATGCAACTAAAAATGCAACTAACGTTTGTAACATATTGATATACAATTATCTATGATCAGATGCCGATGCTACTAACATGTAACTATGTGCTACTAACATGTTACTAACTATGCAAGTAAGCGGGCTTTGACCGCTCGGATCGACGAAAAATGGCTCCCTCGGAGCGGGAAAGTGCATTTTGCTGGCGAAGTGCTCTTCCTCGGAGCGGGGAGCTGCATTTTTCTTCCGGAATGCTCTTCCTCGGAGCGGGGAGCTGCATTTTTCTTCCGGAATGCTCTTCCTCGGAGTGGGGAGCTGCATTTTACTTCCGGAATGCTCTTCCGCGAAACGGGGAAGAACGAAAAAGGTGAACCCCGAAAGTTCGATAAAAAACTTTCAGGGTTCACTATACATAATAGGAGATTCTGTTTTTACAGGCAAGCCTTCCAGCGCTCGTATGCAGCCTTATACTCTGCGGTCTCGGCAACTGGAGCCTCGGTAGCGATGTGCTTCAAGGTCTTGAAGGCGTCGTCCGAATCCTTGTAGATTCCGGCACCGATGCCAGCGCCGTAAGCTGCACCGACAGAACCATCGGTCTCGTAGAGCTCGATGCTGGCGCCTGTGACGGCAGCCAATGTGCGACGGAAGAGTGGCGAGAGGAAGAGGTTGGCATGACCAGCCTTGATGGTCTTGATGTCCATGCCCATGCCTGCCATGATCTCCATGCCGTAAGCGAACGAGAAGGCGATGCCCTCTTGTGCGGCGCGGATGATGTGTGCCTTCTTGTGGATGTTGAAGTTGATGCCGTGGAGGCTGGCACCAGGGTTCTGGTTCTGAAGTACACGCTCGGCACCATTGCCGAATGGAATGATCGAAAGTCCTTCAGCTCCGACAGGAACACTTTCGGCAAGGTCGTTCATCTCGGCGTAACCAATGCCTTCTGGTGCGATGGTGCGCTTTACCCAGGCGTTGAGGATGCCCGTGCCGTTGATGCAAAGCAGAACGCCCAGACGGGTCTGATCCTGCTCGCCATGATTGACGTGAGCAAAGGTGTTGACGCGGCTCTTTGGATCGTAGTTAACCTCGCCCAGAACGCCATAGACTACGCCCGAAGTACCGCCGGTAGCAGCAATCTCGCCTGGCTTCATTACGTTGAGCGAAAGGGCGTTGTTAGGCTGGTCGCCGCCGCGGTAGCTGATAGGAGCACCTTCAGGCAGGCCAAGCTCTTCGGCTACAGCCTTGCAGACGCGTGACTGAACCGAGAAGGTTGGAACGATTTCGGCAATGACTGACTCCGGGAACCCGAAGTACTGCATGACGTCCTTGCTCACCTCATTGTTCTTGAAGTCCCAGAACATGCCTTCTGACAAGCCAGAAACAGTAGTCTTCTTGTCACCACCGCTCAGGCGCATGGCGATGTAGTCGCCAGGGAGCATGATCTTGTCGATCTTGGCGAAGAGCTCTGGCTCGTTCTCCTTGACCCATGCCAGCTTGGCAGCTGTGAAGTTGCCCGGGCTGTTGAGGAGGTGCGAAAGGCACTGCTCGCCACCGATAGCCTCGAAGGCTGCGTTGCCATAAGGTACAGCGCGGCCATCACACCAGATGATTGATGGACGAAGTGGGTTGCCTTCCTTGTCGACACAGACAAGTCCGTGCATCTGATACGAGATGCCGATTGCCTTAACGTCGGCCAGTACATTGGTGGCTTCGGCCTTGGCGGCTACGCGCTGGGTGGCCTGCTTCAGCTCTTCCCACCACATTTCGGGCTCCTGCTCGGCCCAGCCGGCCTGCTTTGCGATGATGGGGGCCTCGGCGTCGGGGTACTGAGCGCTTGCTACTGTCTTACCGGTCTCTGCATCCACCAGTGAAGCCTTCACTGATGAGGTGCCAATGTCGTATCCTAAAAGTAAGTTCATGATGTTTTTTGTGTTTTAATATGTTCCTAAAAAATATGTCTTGTGATAATTCCACTATCCTTTGAAGCGATAATAACGGGCTGCACGGTGGCTGACGTTCTGTTCGAATTCCTCGAGCGGAACAATGTACGGCTTGTTCATGACGAGCTTGGCGAAGTTGCGTACGTCGATCAGTTTGCCGCTGATCTGCTCATGCAGACGACGTAATTGGGCAGCCGTGAATTTGGATGGCATCATTTCGAACAGCATCTGTGGTTGTTGCGATGCCAGACGATAAAGCTCCTGCAGCGTTTCCTGGATGATCTGGTTGTGGTCGAAAGCCAGTTGCGGAAGATTCTGGACAGGATACCAATCCATTTTCGAGTCCTCGATGAAGCTGCTTGTGCGGCTGTTGATACGCATCAGGGCCAGATACGAAATTGTGACAATACGCTGGATCTTCTGCTTGATGGCATTCTCGAGCCAGAAGACGTCCTTTGGATTCTTAGTGCGTGTCAGAGAGCCGTAGGCACGGAACTGCTTGAACAAAGGGTGGTGTTTGCCGGTGCAGGCGGTAATGATGTCCAGGGCGGCCTCGTCGAGGTCCTCATTCGTGTGCAGAAGGCGTCCCGGGAGCTTTAGGTTATTGTATTGCTCCTCGGGCGCCTCGCTGCCACGACGGGACAGGAGTACTTGAAGCGACTCGCCATCGTAACCGAGAATAACGCAATCGACAGATACGTGAGGGTCGAAATTCAATGCGTCCTGGTTCATGTTTTAATGGTGGTATTTTGATAGATAATGTAAATCTAATTGTAATTGCGCTGCAAAGATACATACAATCGCGCGTATTTCCAAATAATTTTTCCACTTTTTTCGCGGGCAATCTTCGTGTACGGGTGAGAGGTTATCATATTTTGTACAATAACATGGACTGAAATCGGGGAAAATCCTACCGCGCAACCGATTGCAAAGAAATAGAAAAATATACAATAACCCCGTGCTGTTAAAAAACTTTAAATAGGAGTAAAACGAAAGCAGACCTTCGGATAATGAAGGTCTGCCTCGAAGTTTATTGTATTATGTCGATACGTTGTCCGACGTATTAGCAGCAAGCGAGCTTACCATCCGAACCAAGAACGTTGACGATCTTGTGGATGTACATCTTCTTCATGTTGTCACGTGCAGGCTTGAGGTACTGACGTGGATCGAAGTGTGAAGGATTCTCGGCGAGGTGCTTGCGGATAGCAGCGGTCATAGCGAGACGTGAGTCAGAGTCGATGTTGATCTTGCAGACAGCTGACTGTGAAGCCTTGCGGAGCTGCTCCTCTGGGATACCGATAGCAGCTTCGAGCTTGCCACCGAACTCGTTGATGGTGTTGACCTCCTCCATAGGAACTGAAGAAGAGCCGTGGAGAACGATTGGGAAGCCAGGGAGCTTCTGCTCGATCTCAGCGAGGATATCGAATGCGAGTGGTGGTGGAACGAGAACGCCGTCCACGAGGGTGCACTGAGCAGGAGTGAACTTGTGAGCACCGTGGCTGGTACCGATCGAGATAGCGAGTGAATCGCAGCCGGTGCGGGTAGCGAAGTCGATAACCTCCTCTGGCTTGGTGTAGTGTGACTCAGCAGCGCTAACCTCATCCTCAACGCCAGCGAGAACGCCGAGCTCAGCCTCAACGGTAACGTCGAACTGGTGAGCGTACTCAACAACCTTCTTTGCGAGAGCTACGTTCTCCTCGTATGGGAGGTGTGAGCCGTCGATCATGACTGAAGAGAAACCGTTGTCGATGCAGTCCTTGCAGAGCTCGAAGCTGTCACCGTGGTCGAGGTGAAGAACGATCTCCGGAGCCTCGCAGCCGAGTTCCTTAGCATACTCTACAGCACCCTTAGCGAGGTTGCGGAGGATGGTACCGTTAGCATAGTTACGAGCACCCTTTGAAACCTGCATGATGACAGGAGACTTGGTCTCGACAGCAGCCATAACGATGGCCTGCATCTGCTCCATGGTGTTGAAGTTGAAAGCTGGGATAGCATAGCCACCAGCAACGGCACGCTTGAACATCTCGCGGGTGTTCACAAGGCCGAGTTCTTTGTAGTTTACCATAACTTTAAGTAATGTTTTGTTGTTATTGTTGTTATGTTGTTTCTCTAAGTGTCAATCGAAAACCATTTTGTTGACGTTGCAAAGATAACGCATTTTGGCGTAATCGTGCAATTTTTGGTGCAAAAAATGCGCAAATGCCATGCATTTTTATAAAAAACGTAATGTAGAGTGAAAAAAAACGGCAAAAAGTTTGGAGTTTTTGTAACTTTGTCGTATCTTTGCACCGCTTAAAAAGGACTATCGTTATGAATAATCTGTATGGCCGATTTTATTATTACTATTATTACTTTGCTGATAGTAAGGTCGGGTAATTCTGTGTAGGTGTCCTAACATTATGAGATAATGCAAACCCGACCATGATAAGGCCGGGTTTTTTCGTCGATTATAGATACATATTTAATATATAAATGGAACAAAAACTACGAGTGGCCATCCAGGGCCAGGAGGGTTGTTATCACGAACTGGCAGCAAGGCAGTACTTCAGCGACCGCGAGGTCGAGATTGTACCTTGCAAGACATTCCAGGCCGAGTTCGAGACAATGGCAGCCGATCCTCATCTGCTGGGAATTATGGCCATCGAGAATACGATTGCCGGCAACATCCTTACCAATCATGAGTTGTTGCGCCAGTCGCAGCGCCAGATTGTAGGCGAACAGCGTCTTCATATCAGCCACGTCCTGTGCTGTATTCCCGGTCAGACGATGGACGATATCATCGAGGTAAACTCTCATCCTATTGCCTTGCTTCAGTGCGAGGTGTTCCTGCAGTCACAACTGCCCAATGCCAAGGTCGTCGAGATGGTCGATACCGCAGGCTCGGCAAAGATCATTCGCGATAATAACATGCTGGGACATGCGGCCATCTGCTCGGAATTTGCGGCTAATCTCTATGGCATGCAGATCCTGGCACGCGCAATCGAGACCAATAAGCGTAACTTTACCCGCTTCCTGATCCTGCAGGACAAGTATTCCGAGCTTGTCAGCGTTGAGCGCAGCCGCCTCAACAAGGCCAGCATCGAGTTCTGCGTCAAGCACACCCAGGGCTCGCTTACCAAGGTTCTGACCATCCTTTCGTTCTACGAGATGAACCTCACGAAGATTCAGTCTATGCCTATCATCGGCCGCGAGTGGGAGTATCGCTTCTTCGTCGACCTGACATTCTCAGATTATATGGCCTATCGCAAGGCCCTCGACGCCATCATGCCGTTCACGACGGACTTTATGATCCTTGGCGAATACACCGAAAATCCTTTGGACGTATGAAAAAGATTTGTCCCGCTGACCGAATCAGCCACGTTGAGGAATACTATTTCAGCCGAAAGCTCAAGGAAGTGGCTCGGATGAATGCTGATGGGGGAGTGCCTGTCATCAGCCTTGGCATCGGAGGCCCCGATTTCATGCCTTCACAGCAGACTATCTTTGCCCTGATGGAGGACGTGATGAAGCCTGATGCTCATTCTTATCAGCCTTATGTGGGCTTGCCGGCCCTTCGCAAGGCATGGAGCGACTTCTATCATCGCTGGTATGGCGTCGATTTCGATCCTACTTGCGAGATGATTCCGCTCATCGGCTCAAAGGAAGGAATCATGCATGTGTCGATGGCATTCCTCAATCCTGGCGATAAGGTGCTTGTGCCAGATCCCGGTTATCCTACCTATACTTCGGTCAGCCGCCTTGTAGGTGCCGAGATCATCAAGTACGATCTCACATACGAGAATAATTGGGAGCCTGACTTCGAAGCCCTCGAAGCAACGCCTGGGATCGATGACGTAAAACTGATGTGGGTGAATTATCCGCACATGCCAACCGGCCATTGCGCCTCGCGCCAGCTGTTGGAGCGAATTGTAGATTTCGGCCGCCGTCATAACATCGTCATCATCAACGATAATCCTTATTCGTTCATCCTCAACGACGAGCCGCTCTCCATTATGCAGATTCCGGGTGCCCGTGACATCTGCCTTGAGTTCAATTCCATGTCCAAGAGTCATTCGATGGCTGGCTGGCGACAGGGTATCGTGGCCGGCAATCGCGAGTATATAGATTGGATACTGCGCGTCAAGTCGAATGTCGATTCAGGTATGTTCCGTCCGATGATGAAGGCTGCCATTGCTGCCTTGTCTGCTCCGGCCGAGTACTTCCAGCAGCTCAACGAAGCATATCGTGTACGTCGCATTGCTGCCGAGCGGATCATGACGTACCTGGGATGCGAATTCGATCCTGAACAACGTGGACTTTTCCTTTGGGGACGTATTCCGGATCGTTATGCATCGTGCGAGGAACTTACCGAGCCCATCCTGCAAAAAGCGCGTGTATTCCTGACACCAGGTTTCATCTTTGGCAAGAACGGCGAGCGCTTTGTCCGTATCTCGCTCTGTGCTCCGTTCGAGAAGATGCAGGAAGCCTTGTTGCGCATCAAGGCGGCAGGTCTTTGAACACAATAATCTGAAAGACATCAATTAATCAATCAATATCCTATTATGGAAATGAATTTTGAGGCATTATTGCCACAACTCGATAGCAAGCGACCTCTGGTCATCGCTGGCCCTTGCAGTGCTGAGAGTGAAGAACAGGTGCTCGCAACCGGTCGTGCCTTGGCTGCTCAGGGTGTCAAGATATTCCGCGCCGGCATCTGGAAACCTCGTACCAAGCCAGGAGGTTTCGAAGGTGTAGGTGTCATTGGCCTGCCATGGCTTCAGCGGCTGAAGCAGGAAACAGGTATGCTTGTCGGTGTTGAAGTCGCTACCAAGGCTCATGTCGATGCGGCTTTGGCATTCGGTGTCGACCTGTTGTGGATCGGCGCCCGTACCACGGCCAATCCTTTCGCCATGCAGGAACTGGCTGATGCACTGCAGGGTAAGGATGTGCCTGTCCTGATCAAGAATCCTGTCAATCCTGATGTAGAACTTTGGATCGGCGGTATCGAGCGTATCTATCGTGCAGGTATTCACCGCATCGGTGTGATTCATCGCGGCTTCTCGAGTGCCGACAAGACCATCTATCGTAACGTCCCTCAGTGGCATCTGCCTATCGAGCTTCGTCGACGTCTGCCCAAGCTCCCGATCATCTGCGATCCTTCGCACATCGCCGGTCGTCGCGATCTTATCCAACCCCTCTCGCAGCAGGCGATGGACCTCGGTTTTGATGGCCTGATCATCGAGAGCCATTGTAATCCCGATGCAGCCTGGAGCGACGCCAAGCAGCAGGTCGAGCCAGCGCGTCTCAGCGAGATTCTTTCGAGTCTCGTGATTCGCGGCAATGCAGTTCATACCGAGGACCTCAGCGACCTGCGCCGCCAGATTGATGAAATCGACGATCAGATTCTGGCTATCCTGGCCAAGCGTATGCGCATCTCGAGCGAGGTCGCTCAGTTCAAGAAGGAACATGGCATGCAGGTGCTTCAGGCAGGCCGTTACGACGAGATCCTGACCAAGCGTAGCGAGCAGGGTGCTCAACTCGGTATGTCGCCAGAATTTATGAAGGAGGTGTTCGAGTCAATCCACGCCGAGTCAGTACGTAAACAAATGGAAATCATTAACCAATGAAAATTGTAATTCTTGGCGCCGGCAAGATGGGCATGTTCCTGGCCGATACTTTGTGTATGGACCATGATGTGGCTGTCTACGCCCGCCGCCCCGAAAAGTTGAGGTATTGCCTCAATACGCGTCGCTTCACCACGATGCAGGAGATTCAGGAGTTCGATCCCGATCTGCTTATCAATTGTGTGACCATCAAGAATACGCTCTCGGCATTCGAGCAGGTGTTGCCCTATCTCAGTCCGAAGTGTATGTTGTCGGATATAGCTTCGGTCAAGACCGGTCTGCCGGAATTCTATGCCCAGAGCGGTCATCCTTTCGTGTCAACCCATCCGATGTTCGGTCCGACGTTTGCCAATCTCAGCGATCTGTCGCAGAACTATACCGTCATCATCAAGGAGTCCGATCCGTTCGGAAAGGCCTTTTTCCGCGAGGTGTATGCCAGCCTGAAACTCAATATCTACGACTATACGTTTGCCGAGCATGACGAGACGATTGCATATTCGCTCTCGATTCCGTTCGTCTCGACCCTTGCGTTCACTGGCGTGATGAAGCCACAGGATGCTCCGGGTACTACCTTCAAGAAACACATGGCCATTGCACGAGGCTTGCTTTCCGAGGACGATTTCCTGCTAACCGAGATCCTCTTTAACCCTCATAGCCCGGGCCAGATTGATAAGATCTGTGCACGTCTCGAAGAGCTTTCAGATATCATTCGGAAGCACGATAGTGAGCGCCTTCTGGCCTATATAAATGAGTGTCGAGCCAATATCAAGGACCAGCGTTGAGCTGGCCCTTTTTTATTTATTTATTAGCAAAATATACATATTTATATGCCAAAATAGTTTTTTTTGCGTTGTACTATGATGTTTTTTGCTTGTTTTTGAGGCGAAAAATAGGATTTTTGAAGAATTTTTGTTAACTTTGCGCCCGTGTTTTTGCCTTATATTTTATAAATAGGGCAGATGGCATCGTAAACAAACTAAAAAACATTATATTAGTCCAATGAAAAAAATCCTATCTCTCATTGTGGCTCTTACGATGAGCTTCACAATGATGATGGCACAGATTCAGGTGACCGGTACAGTCATCTCGGCCGAGGATGGTGAGCCAATTATTGGCGCTGCTGTCCTTGTGAAGGGAACCAAGACAGGTACCACGACCGACATTGACGGCAACTTCAGCCTCAAGGTCCCTGAAAAGGCCAAGACCCTGGAGATTTCGTATCTCGGTATGCGAACCCAGGAAGTGGCTGTGAAGCCAAAAGTTTCAGTTACCCTTGAACCTGATCAGCAGGTAATCGAGGAAGTCGTAGTAACCGGTATGGGTAAGGTCGACAAGCGACTCTTCACCGGTTCGTCTACTAATCTTAAGGCCGATGCCATGATGCAGGCCGGTGCTACCGATGTCAGCCGTTCGCTCGAAGGCCGTGTCGCCGGTGTACAGGTTACCAACGTATCTGGTACGTTCGGTACTGCGCCAAAGATCCGTGTCCGCGGTGCAACATCCATCTATGGTAACTCTAAGCCTCTCTGGGTTATTGATGGCGTAATCTATGAGGATAACGTCGAGGTTACTTCCGACGAGCTTTCTTCAGGCGATGCCAAGACTCTTATCTCATCTGCCGTTGCAGGTCTTAACTCTGATGATATCGAGTCGTTTACCGTCCTTAAGGATGGCTCGGCTACCTCTATCTATGGTGCGCGCGCCATGGCCGGTGTGATCGTTATCACCACCAAGAAGGGCCAGAAGGGTCGTGCAGCTATCAGCTACACCGGCGAGTTTACCACCCGTCTGAAGCCTTCGTACCGCGACTACAACATCATGAACTCACAGGAGATCATGGGCGTCTACAAGGAAATGTCGGACAAGGGTTGGTTGCAGCTTGAGAAACTTTCAAACGCAATGAACACCGGTGTCTATGGCTACATGTTCCAGCAGCTTCGTGCTTACGATCAGTCAAGTGGTGCATTCGGCCTTCAGAACACTGAGGCTGCTCGTAACGCTTACCTTCAGGAAGCAGAGTTCCGCAACACTGACTGGTTCGACCTGTTGTTCACCAATTCGGTTCAGCAGTCGCATTCTGTCAGCGTTTCGGCTGGTACCGAGAAGTCGCAGAGCTACTTCTCAATGTCTCTGCTCGATGATCCTGGTCAGTACGTCAACCGTAGCAAGGTGCGTCGTTATACCTTCAATGCAAATACTGCATACGATATTGTCAAGAACTTTACCGTTCGTGTCGCTGCTCAGGGTACCCACCGTGATCAGGAGGCTCCAGGTTCGCTCAATCAGACCACTGACGTTGTGACCGGTGAGGTAAAGCGCGACTTCGATATCAACCCATTCAGCTACGCCATGAATACCAGCCGCTGTCTGGATCCAAATATCGACTACACTCGTTTCTATACCCGTTTCAACATCTTCGACGAGCTTGACAACAACTACAACGACATCAGCATCAACGAGCTGATGTTCCGTGGCGAGTTGGAATGGAAGCCTGTTCGTGGCCTTACGCTCAACGGACTCGTGTCAACCCGTATGACTGCTACCAAGCGCGTGCAGAATGTAATGGATGATTCGAACCAGGCCAACGCTTATCGTGCCGGTACCGATGCTACCGATGACAACTCGACTGTCCGTGGTTCGAACTCCCTGCTTTATACTGACCCAGATGACGACCTCGCAATGCCAGTGTCTGTCCTCCCTGTGGGCGGTATCAAGTATCAGTATGACGATGTAATGCGTTCGTACAGCTATCGTGCATCTGCTGACTATCGTAACGTCTTCAACGATGTTCATACCATCAATGCAATGATTGGTTCTGAGTTAACCACCGTTCGTCGTACATCTTCGCGCTGGACCGGTTGGGGCTACCAGTACAACAATGGTGGTATCACCTATACCCCATACATCTGGCTGAAGCAAGGCAATGAGGAGAATACCGAGTACTTTGGCGAGAGCTTCACTCAAACCAATTCATTGGCCTACTATGCTACCTCAACCTATAATTACGATCAGCGTTATACTATTTCAGGTACTTTCCGTTATGAGGGTACTAACCGTTTGGGTAAGGCTACCAAGAGCCGTTGGCTTCCTACATGGAACATCTCTGGCAGTTACGATATCGCAAGCGAGCCTTGGATGAAGGCTGCTGAGGACTGGTTGTCGATGCTCAAAGTTCGTGGCTCTTATTCGCTGACTGCTGATACCGGACCGGCTTGGGTAACCAATGCTACTGCTATCTATCATACTGCGAACCTCTGGCGTCCTACCACTTCTGCCTCAGAGTCTATGATTTATCTCTCTGATATTGCTAACTCGGAGTTGACCTACGAGAAGAAGCATGAGCTCAATGTTGGTCTCGACCTTGGATTCTTTGGCGATCGTATCTCAATTATCTCTGATGCTTATTGGCGTAACAACTTCGATCTCATCGGTCAGGCATTTACTCAGGGCGCAGGTGGTGTCATCTCGAAGATGGCTAACGTGGCTGATATGAAGTCAAGTGGTGTTGAGTTCTCGCTCTCGACGGTTCCTGTCAAGACTCCTAAGTTCCAGTGGATGCTCGACTTCAACTACACTTATTCAAAGAATGAGATCACCCGTCTCAATACAGCCGACCGTGCCATCGACCTCGTCACCGGTGCTGGTTATGGTGTTGAAGGTTACCCTGCTCGTTCCCTCTTCAGCTATCAGTTCGAGGGCCTGAACGAAGAAGGCCTCCCAATGGTAACCAATGAAGCTGGTGAAGTCACCGTTGGTGATATCAACTTCCAGGAGACCGAACACCTGATGGACTTCCTCGTATACGAGGGCCCAGGCGAACCTACCTGGAACGGTTCTTTGGGCAATACCTTCAACTATGATTTTGGTAAGGGCGGCCGTGTTAGCCTGAATGTGTATATCACATACGCAGGTGGCAATGCTATCCGTCTTGACCGTGTGTTCAGCGCCGCATACAGCGACCTTTCTTCACTCCCACGTGAGTTTAAGAACCGCTGGATGAACTCGGGCGATGAGGCCAAGACCAACATTCCTGTCATTGCTTCGTACAACCAGTATGATCGCTTTGGTGGCACCGCTCTTAGCATGGCTTACAATGCTTACAACAACTCAACTGCTCGTGTCGCATCGGGAGACTTCGTTCGTATGAAGGAGATCGCTCTCACCTACGACATGCCACAGTCAGTTTTGGCCAAGACTAAGTTCCTGAGCCGTGCATCGCTGAAGATCGCAGGTACCAACCTCTTCCTGCTTTATGCTGACGAGAAGCTCAATGGTCAGGATCCTGAGTTCGTAAATGCAGGCGGTGTAGCTTCACCGCTTTCAAAGCAGTTTACGGCTACGCTCCGTCTTGGCTTCTAATTTGAGAGATTAACCATTGTTTCAAAAGTCAAATCTTAAACGAAGATGACACATTTTAAATATATATATAAGAGTCTTGTTTTGGCAGTGAGTGCTGTCATGGTGGCCTCTTGTACCGACATCCTTGATGAGGTGCCTGATAACCGTACGGAGATTGATTCTCCCGGCAAGGTAATCTCTCTTCTGACATCGGCATATCCTGATCATACGGCTTCGGTTATTTGTGAGCTCTCAGGCGACAATTACGTTGATGATAACGTGGTAGTACCTGCTACCCACAATGCTCCTTATCAGGAGTTCCATGAGGAGGCTTACAAGTGGAAGGATATCAACAACTACAGTATGGGTGCTCAGGATACTCCATATTCTGTATGGCAGGCATATTATGGTGGTGTCTCGACCTGTAACCATGCCATTGCTGCTATGCTCAAGATGAGCGACGATCCTGCAAACGATCCTAATCTCTCGGCTGCCTGGGGCGAGGCTCATGTACTGCGAGCTTACCTCCATTTCATTCTGGTCAATGTCTTTGCCGAGGCTTATAAGGATGATGCAATGAGCTCGCAGGAGCGTGGTATTCCTTATGTTACCGAACCAGAAACTGTAGTGCGTGTCGACTATAGCACCTCTACTTACCTTCATAGCGTTAAGGAAACCTATGATCTCATCGAGAAGGATCTTTTGGAAGGCCTTCCATACATTAACGATGCTATCTACAAGGTTTCGGCCTACCACTTCAACAAGAATGCTGCCAACGCATTTGCTGCACGTTTCTATCTTTGGAGGCGCGATTATCAGAAGGCTGTTGAGTATGCTAACCTGGCTCTGGGTGGTAACCCATCGGCAATGCTTCGCAAGTGGAGTGCACTGAATCAGAATACGATGAACTCACGTCAGCTCGACTACAATAATGAACTGGCTCCTTGCAACTTCATGATTCAGTCTACCTATTCACTGCACGATCGTCTGCTTTCTGCTTGCCGCTATGCAATCAATACTGGTACAACTTTTACCAGCAATGGTGAGACCTATACCGTGCCTTCTACTATCCAGATTCTCTATACTGGCGGTGGCCCTAACTGGTCAGGCCAGCTCCCAGCTTACGATGGTAATATGTTCATCTATGGTGGTCAGGAATATGGTATCTGGCTCTTTACAGTATATGAGTACTTTGAGTATACAGACAAGATTGCTGGTATCGGTTACGTCCACATGCTCTACCATCCATTCTCGGCCGAGGAGACTCTGCTCTGCCGTGCTGAGGCCAACCTGTATCTTGGCAACCGTGATGCTGCCATTTCTGACCTTGAGTTCTGGACCAACTCAAAGATGGTAACCTCTTCACTCAACCTTTCTCAGATTACCCGTAAGTATAGCCGCAGCACTTCAGGTAACCAGTTCGTCAGCGACTTGCATCCTGCCGAGATGGGATTCCAGAAGGTTCTTACTGGCGATGATCTTGCTGTCCTTGACTGTATCCTTCACTTCCGTCGTATCGAGCTGATGTTCGAAGGTCAGCGCTGGTATGATATCAAGCGTTATGGCATCACCGTTCGTCACCACTATCGTGGCGCTAACGAGGATGAGATTCACACTGACTCTCTGACCTGGAATGATCCTCGTCGTGTCCTCCAGCTCCCTAAGAACGTCATCGACGCTGGTTATCCTGGCAACCGTGGTGAAAGTTCGTCAATGGGTGGAAGCTCATCGGGCATGATGATCGATACTCATTCAAAGAACTCAGGTACTATTATCCCATACATCACACAATAATCTGACTGTAGTTATGAAAAATTTGTATAAGATATTCGTAGTGCTGTCAGTATTGGTTATGGCAGCCTCTTGTAAGGAGAATGACGACTTCACAGAGTCAATCTTCGATACAACGATTACTTCGGTAGATAAGGACGCTACTACTGCACCTTTCGATCAGTGGCTCTATGACACTTTCGTAGTCCCTTATAACACCGAGATTCAGTATAAGTTCAATTATCCTGCATCATCACTCGAGTTCCAGCTTGCTGCGGCCGACTATAAGAAGTCGCAAATGCTTGCCCGTTTCATCAAGTATCTGTTCTATGACGTATACAACAAATATGGCGAGAAGGATGCTAACGGCAACGAGATCTTCATGAAGAAGTACGGTCCACGTATTTTCCACTTCATTGGTTCCGATGCATTCAGTCCAACTACTGGAACCGAGACCCTCGGTTATGCTTCTGCAGGTGTAAAGATTACCCTGATTGGTGTCAACAAGCTGCGTACTGTTGAGCCTGGTATGTCATTCTCGCAGGCTGATATCGATGAGCTCAACTACTATCAGTTCCACACCATGCATCATGAGTTTTCTCACATCCTTCACCAGACCAAGTATTATCCAACGGCTTATGCCCTGGTAACAGCAGGTTCCTATGACCCTCGTAACTGGCAGGAGCGCGACTCTACTCAGGCTCACGCATTGGGCTATGTTACCCACTATTCTTGTAAGGATAGCTATGAGGACTTCGTAGAGCTCCTCTCGTGTACCATTACCGACTCTGACAATCGCTGGATGAACACTATCATTGACCTTTGCCTCAATGGAGGTGTCAAGACAGGTGACAAGGAGCAGGTAATGACTCTCATCGATAGTCTCGGGATTCAGAACTTCGATGATCCTAAGCAGCACTGGAATCACTTCACCATCTACACCGAGAGTGCCTTGAGCGAAGAGACCGGCAACTATGAACCTACTGGCCGTTATGTCATGGATGACCACCTGGCTGATGCAAATGGTCATTCTGAAGTAAAACTTCGTTTCACTGAGTTCAAGAAATTTACCTCATTCCAGGAATTCCTCGATTGGGTAGAATTTGACACTAGTGACAACAATGGTGGCATGAATGCCATCCTCAAGAAGTACGAGCTTGCTACCAAGTGGTATACCGAGACTTGGGGTCTACACCTTTTCACCATGCGTCGTGAGGTTCGTGAGCGTCAGGACAATCTCAACAAGTTCATCAACAGCGACCAGTTCGCAATCTTTGATTATCAGTAATAGCATTGCGTCATGAAAAAGTATATTTCAATCTATAACCTTTTGCCAGCAATGGCAATGGCTGTCACCTTTTCGGCTTGTACGTTTGAGCAGGATGACTTCTTCGATGAGCCAGCTTCACTTCGTATCGAGCATACAAACCAGGATATCAAGGATATTCTTGTGTCGGGCAGCACTGAGGGCAATGGCTGGTTGATCCAGTATTTCGTAGCTGGTACCGACGACCAGGACTTTGAGGGCTTCAACCTCTACGGCCGTTTCTACGAGAGCGGCAAGGTGACCCTTTCGAGCGACCATCGTTTCTTGCGCAATGGCAATGCTGGCAAGTACACCGAGGCTTCAAGTGTTTACGAGTTGCTCAAGGAGGAAGGCTCAGTCTTGAGTTTCAGCACCTGGAATGACGTCATCACCGTATTTGTCGATCCCGTCAGCCCTTCCGCTGCGCCTAATAGTATGGTTGGCGATGGTGAGGGCATGAAGGGCGATGATCGCCTCGTAATGGTATATTACGATAAGGACCAGTTAGTATTCCGTGGCGAGCGTCATAGTGCTAAGGTCTATTTCTCACGTCTTGACCGCAATCCAGAGCAGTATGCCAGCGATGTGCGAGAGTTCAAGGATCATATAGCCAACAACCTTGTCACCGAGTATATGCTAACCAATGGCGATACTACTGTCTATATCTCGGGCCTTGACCATGGCTATTTCAATATCGTAGACCGTCTCGATGATCCATTGCAGAGTTCTACGCACTCTTGTGTCTTCACGCCCAGTGGCTTCCGTATGGAGCATCAGTACAAGATGAAGAATGATAGCATTCAGTTCTTCAGCATTGATCCTTCTTTCACTCAGCTCACCTCGGGCAATGTGGTCATGACTCCACTCTGGATGCGTGGTGTTAAGCGTAAAGTTGCTACGGCTAATTCCACCGTTATTACAGCCGATGGTGCCAGCGAGTCATTCGCTGCACTTTTCAACAAGCTTGCCAACGATATTAAAGAGAATTTCCCTGCACAGACATTCAATAGCATCACCTTCGGCAAGTCTTCTGAGTCCGGCAACAATGCACGTGTAGGCATTGTGTTCAATGTCACTACCTCTAAGTCGAAGTATCTGACTGGCTTTACTGCTACCATCACTGTCGATGTCAACAACCAGACTGCTACCATCACAGCCGATGCTGATGATTATTCGACCAACTTCCAGAATTATTCTAAGAAGGGTTTGGGCGATTCGTTCACTGATATTGTCAAGGCAATGGTGGGCACGTACACGCTCGAAGCTAATGATCCATTCCGTCCATCCAGTGTAACTTGGACTAAGACTGATAATCCTTCATTCTCATTCCAGGCTAAGTTCTGATCCAGCGTAAACTCATTGTGATTTTTCGCCTGCCCAAGCCTTGGTGGGCGAAGAATCCTCCATTATGACACTTTAGTTTTTTTTTCTCTTATATTTTAAATTGTTCAATATGAAGAAACTTTTCCTCTTCTCAGCAGTAGCTCTTGCTGCATGCATGGCTTCTGCACAGCCTAATCGTGCATTGACCACCAGTCGTGTCGGTCTCACACCTTCTCGTCCAAACATGCAGATGATGAAGGCTGACCCTGCTTCTTTGATGCGCAACGTACAGCGTCACATCGCAACTGAAGAACAGGCTACCGTCGCTCCACGTCGTTCAGCCGAGAACAGCTTGTATTATTCTAAGCCAGCCGGTGCTCTGTATTATCACTATGACGCCGAATTCCGTGGTTACTATCCAACTATCGTAACTGTAGCACCATTTGTTGAATTCTCTTATGTCGATGGCTCAAAACCGGCTGCTACCAAGTGGGAAATCGCAAGCCAGGACGTTACCGAATATGTTGTGGACGGTGTATTTACCTCGACCATGGACTACGGTTATGGTATGCAGAATCCTGTGATTTCTAATCGTAAGGGTTCTTTCCAGCTTGGTGAGAATAACGAGGATAACGCATCCTATCCTTCACAGCTCTGCTCATGGGGTATACCTATGACAATGGGTATGATTGATGACCATACTGGTTACTACGCATGGGGTTCACTTGATAATGACAACCTTTTTGGTACTGGTTCTATCAACGATAGCCCATGTGTTGGCATTATTCAGGATTATCCAAAGCCAGCTACTCCTCTCTACTGCGAGTCAGTTCTTGTTCCTGCTATCAGCATCAGCGGCAATATTGGCACCATCTACATGGAAATTTATAATACTGAGTCTGATTCTGACGAGCCAGTCTATACCCTCGTAGCTACTGATGAGGACGTAGTATTCAACGAGATGAGCACCCGTAACGGCAAGCAGATCCACTTCGTAAAGGCACAGTTCAACAACATCATCACTGACGAGGATGGTTTCGAATCGCAGGAGCCATTCGTACTCGACTTTGCTTCTGAGGTTGTAATCACTTGGGAAGAGGGCTCTGACTTCGGCGCAATGGGTAATGAACTTCAGGTTGAGGACTTTGCTGACTTCACCTACATCAATAGCAAAGATGAGGAGGATCTCAACTATGCTCTCTTTGCAGTAAACTATCCTGATGGCGTTAAGTATCACTACTACCAGGGCCTTGGTCTCTACATGAGCTTTATGGCTTATCAGGATATCGTTCTGGTTCCTACTACTCTCTATGATCAGGCTGGTACTGCTTACGATGATTGCAACGTAGTTAAGGTTTCTGATGACGGCGAGGAAGCTGAGAGCGTTAACGGTGGTTGGGTTATGGTCAAGGTTGCCGCAACCGACCTTGAGAGCTACGACTTTGTATCTGAAGACGACCTCGATTGGCTCACCATTTATACCGATACCACCGATCTTTCATCAACCAACACATTCTATCTTACCTTCCGTGCAGAGCCTCTTCCTGCTGATGTAACTGGCCGTGGTGCGAATATCTACATCCTGGGTCGTGGTGTGCAAAACGAAGCACCTATCGTAGTATATCAGGGTGTATTTGATCCTGAAGCTATCAAGGACGTAAAGGAGGACTCAGAGAATAAGGACGAGACCATCTTTAACCTCCAGGGTGTTAAGATTGCCAAGAGCACTGAGGAACTTGGCAAGGGCATCTACATCCGCAACGGCAAGAAGATTGTTAAGTAATCCAGCAATCCTTTAAACTTAAATAACCCCTTACCCTCGCTCAAGGTATAACCATCCGCGTTAGCAGGTAGATGTAAAAAAGATAGCCGTCCAGGGTTTCTGGGCGGCTATTACTTTGCATGCATCCATCTGTCGGGAAGCAGGTCTCGATAGTTTTCTATTGGAGTATTAGGTGGCCATGCTG
>JAZUEP010000013.1:0-2580 GCA_045640225.1 Bacteroidales bacterium
TTGGAACAGTACAATGTCAGAAATGTGGTTATTCTAAAACCTCAATGGACACCCTAATTCATGAAGCATCAGCAATCAATGATGTAACCAAAGCCATTCAATACGCATTCAAGCCAGGGCAATGCTATAAGCTGAAGGACATCAACCGCTATCGCGCGCTTATCAAGGAGCTCGGCCTCCGTCGATAAGCAATCTGCTTTATCGATTCAAGGAGCATTAGCCTCCGTCGATAAGCAATCCTTTGCACAAGACAACAAAACAGGGAGCAACAAAAATGTTGTTCCCTGCTTTGTTATTATAGATGAGATACATCAAGACAACTCGAGTCCGAAGGTATTGACAAGTTCGTCAATGATTTCTGGTGCCGACTCACGAATCTCGGCCATACGCTCACGGGGTGTGAAGGCAGCCTTGGCCGTTTCGCTCTCGACAATGGTAAAAGTCATATCGAGGTGGCTATTGCGCAATTGGGCACACAGGTAATCCAGAATATCGGAACGCCGCTCGGCAAGACGCTGCATCTGCTCCTGGCTTGTCACGCGGACGCCGATCTTTACATTGTCGAAGAGCTGTACATCGCTATTCTGTATTGCAGTCACCAGCAGTTTCTCTTCGGGAATTGTGGTTGAGAATTGTTTCCATGTGCGCCGAAGCGCCGACTCGTCGACTGGTTCGTTCATCTCAGCCTGTTGCACAGACGCCTGTGCAGGAGCCGTAGACGTAGCGGCCGGCGTCCCTGCGCGTAACGAAGCCATCATCGAACGGCCGGGAATCGCAGCTCCACGCTGTACGACCTGCGGCTGTGGCCGAGGATTCTGAGGCACCGCTGCCGGTTGCGTCTGTGGCACGACAGGACGCGAAACTGGCGCTTGTGGCTGAGGAGCACCGGACTGTTGCGGTGTTGGCTGCTGCACCATTACGGGTCGCGCCTGTGGCTGAGCCGCTGCTGTTGGAGCCGGACCTGGCTGCGTCGGCTGCACACCTGGACGCTGAATCGGAGCCTGCTGAGGCTGTGGGCCAACAGGGATAGGACGAGTAAGCTGGCAGATGCGCATGATAGCAATTTCGACCGACAATCGCTTGTTGCGCGAATTGCGGTAATTGAAATCGCAATCGTTGGCTATGATCACCGCATTGTACAGAAATGCCGGATGACAGGCAGCCGCCTGTTGTCTGTAACGCTGTGCCACCTCCGGCCCTGCCTCGATAAGCTGCACCGTGGCAGGATCCTGAGCCACCATTAAGTCGCGCAGATGTCCGGCCCATCCCCCAATGAAATACTGCGGATCAAAGCCACGACGAATCACTTCGTCGAGCATCATCAGGGCTGCAGGCATATTATTCTGCAAAGCGGCATCCGTAATGCGGAAGAACAATTCGTAATCGAGGATGTTCAGATTCTCGATCGTAGACTGATATGTGACACGGCCGCCCGTAAACGAGGCTATCTGATCGAAGACCGAAAGAGCATCGCGCATGCCACCATCGGCTTTGCGGGCAATCACCTGCAAGGCCTGAGGTTCGAACGTTATCTGCTCCTGGGTAGCAATGTATGCTAATTGGTCAGCAATATCCTGCGCAGAAATACGCTGGAAGTCGTACGTCTGACAACGACTCAGGATAGTAGGCAGGATCTTCTGCTTCTCAGTGGTACACATCACAAAGATCGCATGCTTCGGCGGCTCTTCCAGAGTTTTGAGGAAGGCGTTGAAAGCCGCTGTCGAGAGCATATGAACCTCGTCGATGATGAATACCTTATAGCGTCCGATCTGTGGCGGAATCTGTACCTGCTCGATGAGCTCGCGGATGTTATCTACTGAGTTGTTCGACGCAGCATCGAGCTCGTAGACATTATACGAACGTTGTTCGTGGAACGACTGGCAGCTTTCGCATTCGTTACAAGCCTCGCCATCAGGCGTACGATGTTCGCAATTGATCGTCTTGGCAAAAATACGCGCACATGTTGTCTTGCCTACTCCGCGAGGTCCGCAGAACAGGTAGGCGTGCGCCAGCTTGTTGCTTGCAATTGCATTTTTCAGTGTCTGCACCAAAGCCTTCTGGCCAACAACCGTATTGAAGGTCGATGGACGATACTTACGCGCTGAAACTATATAGTCTGCCATTATTTATCGTTTTATAGGGTGCAAAGATACAAAGTTTTTCGGAATAATCAAAAGAATCGGAGACTTTTTTGCAACTCATCGCCGATAAATAGAGTAATGACACAAAAAAAGACCCCAAGCAGTGTTGCTTGAGGTCTTGTAAGGTGGCAGCTTCCTACTCTCCCGCTTTCGCAGTACCATCGGCGTTACAAGGTTTAACTTCTCTGTTCGGAATGGTAAGAGGTGGAGCCCTTGTGCTATAACTGCCTTACTTTGGAAGAAACGAATTACGTTTCTCTTTATGTTTAGATGCCTGACGGCGAACTTTCAAAAAAAAGGCTCATAGTATAGCTCCATGAGCCTCATGTAAGGTGGCGGCTTCCTACTCTCCCGCTTTCGCAGTACCATCGGCGTTACAAGGTTTAACTTCTCTGTTCGGAATGGTAAGAGGTGGAGCCCTTGTGCTATAACCGCCTTG
>JAZUEP010000014.1:0-9573 GCA_045640225.1 Bacteroidales bacterium
AATCCCCCATCACCAATCATCAATCATCCATCATCAACCATCAATCATCAATCACCAATCCCCAATCATCCATCATCAATCCCCAATCCCCTCCTCCTCCACGCCGAACAGCTCTCCTTCATCCACCCCCATACCGGCCAATCTCTGACCCTGGAAGCCCGGTTGTGACCCTGGCTCCGACGCTCTTCTACATTCGAAGGCGAAAAGTCCCTAAAATTCAACTTCCGCATGTCATTTTCTGCAAGAATGAGCCAAAATTCCGGAAATCTGACAATTTCTCGCGCATTCTAGCACGTCAATCCAATCATACACCTATCTTTGCATCGTAATTACATAAACTACCATAAACATCAAAATTATGAAAAAAGCTCTTCTCTTAATCAGCTTGGCCATGACCGCAGCACTTGCTTCCTATGGCCAGATCACCACTCCTGATGGTGAAATCAAGTATTATCAGCGCTCAGGCAGCTATCTCGCCATGGATTGGATGGGCCCTGTCACCGAGACACAATCGGGCGTAGTCGGCGTAGTCCAGAATGGTAACGACATTTACTTCCAGAACCTCATCCAGCAGCTCAACAACGAAAACTGGCTGCATGGCACCATCGCCGACGACGGCAAGACCGTCACCATCGATCCCGACAACAAGATCACTACCGCCTCACAGTGGTTCGAGGGCGAAGACGGCATCTGGTACGAGCACACCGGTTGGCTCAAGGCCGTAATGCTCAACTACGTGCCTGCCCACAGCGAGTACGAACTGCCCACCTTCGTCGAGGTTCCCGATATGCCCATCACGCTCACCATCGAGGACAATACCATCTCGCTCTGCAACTCTTCCGAGACCTGCGTCCTCGGTGCCATCCTCACCGGCTTCGGCCCTGATCACGACGGAGCCTGGAACATCGGTGCAGACTTCGGCACCGTGCTCAAGCCATTCGACGAGGCCCCTGTCACCGTCCCAGCCGAAGCCGTCGGACAGTCGTACATCCAGAGCAGCACGAACGTCTACAACTTCGACGTAACCAACGCCTACGTGACCCTCTACACCCTGGGCGACGACGTCTATATCAAGGGCGTCGATCCTGACCGCAAGCAGTTCACCATCAAGGGCACACGTCAGGGCGACAACCTGCACTTCGAAGGTCCTCAGTTCGTCGGAATCGCTAGTGGCTATATTTACGAGATCACGGCCACCATCGTTTCGCGTTCCGAACCCGACGAATGGGGCTGGAGCGACGTGACGACCGAGGACGTCAGCAGCTTCGACCTCGTCTACGACGAGGCTACCGACGGCTATAAACTCGATCCGAACATGGCCATCCGTGTCTATTCTCGCGGCAGCCAGTTCTCAGGGACACTGCTCAGCGTGTATTCCATCGCTCCATACGACGATGTGCTGCTCACCCCACAGGAGCCACAGATCATCGACGTTGCCAACTACTGGGATCTTGAGGGCGACTGGGGCGTCTTCTTCAGCTTCGAGACCACCAGCGTCGAGGGCAAGTACCTCAACACCGAGCACCTCAGCTACTGCTTCTACATCAATGGCGAGCTCTACACCTTCCCAGCCGAGCTCTACGGCCTCGACGAGGATCTCATCGAGATCCCTTACACCCTCACCGGCAACACCTTCCTCAATCGTATCACCTACTTCGGTGTACAGAACTACATCCAGGTCGAGGACATCTGGAAGATTGGCCTTCAGCTCATCTATCGCGTAGGTGACGAAGTCAGCTACTCAACGATCAACGAGTTCCAGGTTGCCGACGATCCTACTTCTATCCGCACCATCCGCTCTGCATCCGACGACTGCCACTACGACCTCTTCGGCCGTCGCGTCTCGGCCAACTACCGCGGACTCATCGTCAAGTAAGGTCTAATCCAACAATCCACAGGCACAGCACCCGTGTCAGCTATCAGACGACACCCCTGTCCCTGTGGATTTCTGTTTACTTATCATGAAAAGAATCTATACTCTCCTATTCCTTTCGTGTACCTCCACGCTTGCAGCTTTCGCACACCAGATCAACGCAGATCAGTCCTTGCACAAGGCTGTCGAGATGATCAGCCACAAAAGCTACGCCACTCAGGTTCGTAGCAAGGCCGACTTTACCTTGGTACACACACAGACGAGCACCCCCTCCTCGAACTCCATGATTGCGGCACCCGTCGCCTCACCACAGATCAGCTCAACGACCTTATCTCTTCCGGCCTTCAGGGCTGCCGCAATCTCCTCCCTCCCCTCCGCTGATCGCCAGCCATCACCACCCGCTCCTCCGGCCCTCGTCCCGTGTCTGTGATTACAATCACAGACCCCTTCCTCGTCCTTTCCTTCATCTCATCCCTTCCACCTTCCCATCTTCACCTTCTCCTCCCTCTCTTCCGTCCAAGGCTCGTTGCTCAGACTGTAAGCCATATCGTTTAGGGCCAGGCATTGGGCTCTGGTTATCGTCCTTCTATCCATGTGGTAAGGCCAAGGCGCCAACATCAGCAACAGCCCCTTCTTACAAGCCTCGAAATACTTTCCTGGCGGCTTGTACATAGGCGGGAAACCGTTCTCCAGTATCACCACCAGCGGAACGCCAGCATCCAGTGCTGCGCGTGCAATTTCCTTCTCTCCAGCCGAAATACAGGGGCTGACTATCACCCCACCTTTCCTTCCTCTGTTCACGAAGTATTCCTTCTGCCGTTCTATCAGCTGCAGGTTCTCCGGTCTCGTATTGTTATGGCACCGCACCTGCATCCTCTGCGGTCTATCCAGCAGCCAGCGGTTACCTATCGCCGCAAAGTTCATCCCGCCTACGCTCAGATTACTGACCACGCGAAACAGGTCCGGCTTCAGTCGCTTCACCGCCAGCCTCCTCGGGTTATCCTCCATGTATCTGAACATATTCTCCAGCTGCCCCTTCCCCTTCAGTATCGAGTCCTGATACCCCGCACTAAACAGCGGCGTCCTGTCCGTCGTCCCCTTCGTGGTCCCGTTCGTGTTTCCGTTAGTTGCCCCGTTCGTCGTCCCGTTCGTGTCTCCGTTCGTGTTTCCGTTCGTTGAATTATAATTCAACGCTCCATCACCCCCTCTCTCTCCCTTCATCCTCCACCAGCTCCGCGAGCACCCGATCTTGAACCCCTTCAGCGCCTTCCCTATATGCACCGCCATCTCGCGCTTCACGAACAGCAGCCCGTGTATATGGTCCGGCATCAGCTGGAAACCCAGCACCTTCACCTCCGGATAGTGCACAGGTATCTCATGCCAGCAACGCTCCACCTCAGCCCCCAACAGGCTGGCCTCCAGGTAAGCATCGCTGCCATCGTCTGCCGTCCATCGCACCTTGCCCAGCAAGGGTTTCCTGTCCGTTACGGTCATCGTGATCATATAGATGCAGCGCGACTGATAGTCGTGCTCATCCATCCGTCTCGTCATCCTATGCTCCGTCTCATACCTCCACCCTACGCCTTCGATGTATTTCGCCTGCTTCTCTTCCATAGTCGTAAATATTCGCTGCAAGGATAAACCCCTCAGCGTGTGTTACTGTTAGTCGCCAAGCTCCTCGTAAAAGCGCAGACCGGCCGGACAGAGTGTCCTAGTTCGCGGAAGTAGTAGTTCGTGCACACATCGGTCGAACTGATGGAGAGGCAATACGCATAGCACGGATTGTCCTCACTGAGCGACGACGACCAATAGCAGCCGAACGATCCCTCAAGGTAGAGACCCCCATCTGAGCGGTAGCCCTCGGCAGGCAAGAAGAGGGAATTGTTATTCCTTTTACTCGTCACCTTATAGCCGTTCACGCCGTTCTGTGTGGTCCACCTCCACGTACAATTGTTCATATCTATAAGCTCGTCCTGTTCCTCCTTAGTCGGCATACGCCAACTACCGCCCCAATTCACATGAGCGGCATCATCTTCCGGATCGAGGACCGTCTCCATTACCTCTGATTCCAGCGCAGAACTATCTTGAAACAACGATGTTGTCGAGCCTAAATACTTCGTATATTTTGTCGAACTATAACTCTTCGTATCCTGCGTCTGATAGGGAGTATTCACCCAATCATATACCGACTGTGGTTTGGTCCCACCCCACGCAAAGTAATCACCATAATCCTCAGGCTTACTTGCGCCTACATTACACGTTGCCCATAACAGACCGCTCGGCAAGCCCAGGTCAACATACTCATAACCATTCGTTTTGATCTGGATTATTGCAATTGTCTTTTCAATATTGCTATTCAACCCCTTAACAGTAATTTCTCCTATACGCTCACTGATCGCAGAATTCTGGCCTATGCTCACAGTGACGGACTTGTTGCCGCTGCCCGAAGTATCCGAAACCGTCACCCAAGTATCTGACGTGCTGATAGTCCATTCGTCATCGCTCGTAATCGTGAGAGTTTTGCTTGCACCGGCTTCTCCAACCTCAATCACTTCCATATCGACAGACAAAACATAGTCCATCCTCGACTGAGACACCGTGATACTTTTCATCCCGCTGCGCTGGCCTTCCACTGTAATGGTTCCAGTACGTGCTTCCATGCCCGTGTTAGCCTCTACAGTTACAGTTATTGTCTTGTCTCCAGCTCCTTTGGTGTCCGATACTTTGATCCAGGCATCAGAAGCCTTGACCGTCCAACTATCATCGCTCGAAATGTCGAACGTCTCACTCGTCCCTTCTGCGCTTGCTACGATCGTGGCCTTGCTTAAGTTCAACTGATAAGTAGCTGAAGGCTCCTTATTCCATTCGCCCTCGTCTTGCTCTGTTTCACAAGCCGAGAAGTGCACACAACCAATGATTGTTACACAAAGAAATATGAATAAATTACAAATCGCTTTCATTACAGATAGTCTTTAAATTCCGCTGCAAAGATAGCACATTTCTCCGATGTAACCAAATAATTGCCGATAAAAGTGTGATTCATGGGATAAAAGTTCCAGAGTCTTGTAACCATCTTCTATCTCAACCCCATAAAATCGCACAGCTGGCGGAGCTTAGGGATACAGGTATATTCTCCTTCATGCAGATTCGGATGCTCCGGATAATCGTACGGCTGTTCCTGATCGAAGAGGAATTCGGCATAATTATTCCTGCGATTAACAATGCTAGCAGATACATTTACTCACTAAATAAACGAGAAAACCTGCGTTTTATTGTGCCATGAGGCGAAAACTGAATGCGGCCCCAACTATTCACCTCCAGCGGGGCAGAGAATAACTTTTGATACGAATTATGGCATTTTAACTTGATTATTTGGTACGTTTTTCGGTTTTTTTGTACCATTTTCGGCCATTCCTCACATTTTCTTGATACGAATTTCGGAAAAATCAGTATCTTCGCACCACGCAACCTTAAAACAAACACGAAAATGAACAATCAGAAAACAGCAAGACGAATCGTCACGATGCTCATGCTCGTGATGACCGCGCTCATGCCCGGCAGGGTGTGGGCCGACGACTCGAACGGACAGGATGAAGAACAGAAACTCGGCAAGATCCACATCGGTGACAATACCATTGACCTCGATGACGATGAGTCGATAAGCGCATTCAACACTGCAAGCCTGACCATCGACAAGCGCGAAATGTCCGGCGCTCTTTGCGTGGTACTGACGCTCAACGACTATGAGTATGAAGGCACGGGTGTCGATGGAGTGGGTGGCATCAAATATTCTGGTGGTACCCCCTTAGTCCTTGACCTGAATGGACAGAACAGTATTTCGGTTATCGGCGATCCCAATAACACTGGCGCAACCGCCGGTGTGGGGGGCCAGATACTGATATTCATGGGCGATGGTTCACTTGAGATAAACATGGCTCAGGACATACGATTGAGCGCTGGCATCCTGGGCGCTGTCATAGCGAGTACGTCACCCCGCACGATGGAGCTGCTTGAAATGTCAGCAGCCGATTTCAAGTACTTCACCGGCAAAATTACAGTCAATAACCATGGCGAGAACACGGCCTTCTGCCTATACCCGATGAATGAAGGATATCTGGGCGGTGGCGAATATGAGCTGAATACCCTTGCCAGCGGCGAGAACAAGATAGGAATGTTTGGAGGTCTCAAACTCACGACAGACGCTAGCCGGATAACGGTGCAGTGTCCTTATGGCCGAGGCATCGCTGCTGGAGCGGAAACCGAATTCACCGATACGGAGATAGAAGTGACAGCCCAGAGCGCATACTTCTCACCTATTGCTCAGCTCCCGGTAGTGGAAAGCACTCAGTCAGGCATCGAATATATTATTACGGCAGGCAATGACGCCCAGAGTGCCGTCGCCGTTGACCTTCAGGCCGAGAATGCCCTTGAGACGCTGCAAGCAGCCCGATACATGAAGATTTACGAGTCAGACGAGCCGGTCACCGCCATGCCGTCCATCACTTCCGTCATTCCATCAGCCGCAGCCCCCTGCTACAACCTACAGGGCCAGCGTGTGAACACTCAGCAGAAGGGTATCGTAATAAAGAACGGCCATTTCTCCTGGCGTTGAATAATCCGTAAGCATAGTCTGTTTTAAGATCACAGGGACTGGTACCTCTGACTACTAATAGTCGAGACACCAGTCCCTGTGAGCGTGTTATTTATCCTTTAATATTTATTATTTCGTGTCTTCAGACACGCACCCCCTTCTATCTCAACCCCATAAAATCGCACAGCTGGCGGAGCTTAAGAAGTTGAGCACTTGCGAAACTTCAGTAATTAATCTTGCTTAGCAATCAAAGGAAAAGCCGAGAATAATTCTAATGCAGACGAAGTCTCAGCAATGAGGCTACTCTTGACAAAGTTCTTCGACTTCGTATCATTCAATACCTCACCAAGTCCTTGCATCAGTAGTTTTGGGCTTGCCTCGCGCACATGCTCAGCACACCATGCAGCATACTCGTTTACGCTTTTCCCAGTTCTGATCATCACAATCTTTTCGTTTATCTCAGTATGATTTTGTAAGAAGAACCATACATCGTATATATCACGTGGAGAGAGGCGTTCTCCCATCGCACAAAGCTTATGAGCGAACATGTCTGGCATCGTCATTACTCGAATATCGGTTCCTGCCAATGAGCGCATCTCATAGTGATTGGGATACTGGCGAGTAGATATTTCAACCTTTAGCATTCTTTCGCCTTTCCCACAATTCAGTACAAGCACAGGACCGAAAATTTTCTTAGCTTCATCATCAATCGTACCAAAACGTGTAAGTATAGCCCTCACTTTATCATATACCATATCCAGGTTCTCCGAATCTAGAAGATTGAAATCCAGGTCGGTGGAGAAACGGTTGAGGTTATGGAAGAACATTAACGAAGTTCCTCCCTTGAAAGCCATTACATTGCAAAGATCCTTGTCCTTGAAAATGAGACTTAAGATCTGAGCCATATAGAGTTTGTGCTTATTCTTGTCCATCGTTATTTCAGATTTAGTAGTTCGGTGGTCCTCTCAGATAGCGACTTCGACTGATAAAGCGGAAGCAACTGCTTGACTTTTATTTTGTTCAATGGAAGAAGGTTGTCGAAGTAACAGTTACCTGCACTCAGATAAACCATATCAAGAAATGCACGCTCAGGTGATGCTATCAGGATGTTATCCTGCTGCACAATACCTTCCATACCAATCCATAATTCAGGATTGATTATTCGGAACTGATAAGTCTTTTCATCTACATCGATAATACGATTCAGGTAACTCACGCATGTTATCGCATCGTCATACTGAAAAACGACGCCAGCCCGCTGAAGCACATACTCCAGCGAGATATAGGCAGGACGAAAGATACTACAAGCCATCTCCTGTTCGTCGTACGAAGATTTTGTATAGATACCACGACGAGGATTGCGTATCTTGCCTTCCTTTGTATAATAGTGAAGTGATTGAGTAAGCTTCTGACTATTTTCACACTCTGTCAACATCCTAAGTGATTGGACATTGAAAACAGATCGAGAACTATTCAGAATCACTTCCAGTACGTTCATTTGCGAACTCATAATATAAATTATTTCTATTATTGGTTTGCAAATGTAAGACAAAATATCGAATAGAGCAAAGATTTTGGCTAAATTCTCATTATTATTCTTATTATTTATTGATCAAACCAAGCTTTTGTCATCTCATTAACTCATTTTGAAGCCTTCAAGATCACAGGGACTGGTACCTCTGACTACAAATAGTCGAGACACCAGTCCCTGTGAGCGTGTTATTTATCCTTTAATATTTCGAGTCTTCAAACACGTCCCCCTTCTATCTCAACCCCATAAAATCGCACAGCTGGCGGAGCTTAGGGATACAGGTATATTCTCCTTCATGCAGATTCGGATGCTCCGGATAATCGTACGGCTGTTCCTGATCGAAGAGGAAGACGGCATAATACTTGGATTAAACGATACACCTTCCACCCCGTCATAGCAGACAGCGTGGAAGGTGTGATCTATTTATCTCGAAGCAACAATCCTGATTCGGTAGGTTGGTGGCATCTATTGATTATATCCCCAAATGCTTATCCAGCATTACCTTCTCGACCAATCCATTGGGGAAATGGAATGAGAGGTCCTGCCTGTCGAATACGGCATTGGCTTTATGGACAATGCGATGATAGGATGGAGAAAGGATGATGATGTTTGAGGTATCGTTATTCAACGATTGAGTGAACGGGATGATATGATGAGCTTCTACGCATAGAGCATCCTGCTTCTCGCCTACACGTTCTCCGGTCATCTGGCAGCGATAGTCATACAGCCGCTTCAGTAAATCTCCTATCGAGTGATCAAGACGACGGATCTTCTGCAGACGTGTCACCAGTTTGATGTCAGCGGTCTTGTCTTCGCGTGGTTCGAAGGTTTCAAAATCGAGCTCCGACATGGCCTTCACTTCGGTTTTGATCTCTGCCTTGACCGAAGTCGTCAGATAGTCCACAACGAATACGTTAGGCAAGGTCGTTGAGCTCAGAGCTAGGAATTCCTGAATCTCGTCAGGAATACGGATCACGAACTTACGGTTTACGTTCTCCGGCAGGTTCTTAATACTCTCTACATAGTTCCAGGTCGAGCAGAAAACCTCCCTCAGACGTTTCGCTAATTCGCCACCTTCGTTATACCGTATCTGTATTACGTCTGCATGTCCGTCATACTTCTTGGTATCGAAGCCTTGGTTCTTGAGCTGAGCATCGTATCCTATACCGTCAATCAAAATTTTGATGTCTCGTGTTTCTCCATGCACAGGCATTCCTCCTGGCATTGCACGCAACAGGTCATGAAACTCCACAGGAATCTGGAATCCCTGTCTGAGCGTCGAACGGTCTATCAACTTTTGGTATAGAAACATGGCGATTTGATTTTCATTGTATACTGCGCTGCAAAGATACGACAATTCTTCGATGTGGCCAAATATTAGATCAAAAAAGTGCGGTTCATGGGATAAACGATAACAGCAATTGCAGTTTTATGACCGAAAATTTGGAAGCGGACGAAAAAACACTTATATTTGCAGCGCTATAGGTACAAAAAAAGCCCCCGTAAGGCGAGGGCACCTGAATGTTTTCACAACGGAAAAATCCTTATTGTGATTTGCTTCAAATTCGCTGCAAAGAT
>JAZUEP010000015.1:0-41903 GCA_045640225.1 Bacteroidales bacterium
TTCTCGAGCAGCGAGTAGATGGTAGCTGCATCGAGCTGATCCTGGTGTGCCTGGTTCTGATAGGTACGCTTCTCGGTGAGTGCCCAACCGGCACCCTCGCGGTAGCCCTCGAGCCACCATCCGTCGAGTACGGAGAGGTTGACAACACCGTTCATCAGCGCCTTCTCGCCCGAGGTACCTGATGCCTCGAGGGGACGAGTAGGAGTATTCATCCAGATATCAACACCTGAGACAAGGCGACGAGCGAGCTGCATGTCGTAGTTCTCGAGGAAGATAATCTTACCGAGGAACTCAGGTCGCTGGCTGATCTCGTAGATCTTCTTGATAAGACCCTGACCTGCGCCGTCGGCGGGGTGTGCCTTACCGGTGTACAGGAACTGTACGGGATAGTTAGGATTGTTTACAATCTTGGCCAGACGCTCAAGGTCGGTGAACAGCAGGTGCGCACGCTTGTAGGTAGCGAAGCGACGAGCGAAACCGATGGTCAGTGCCTCTGGGTTGAGAGCGTTGACAGCCTGAAGGATCTTGGCAGGATTTTCCTGCTTCTTGCGCAGGTTGTTGGCAACCTCCTCCTTGATGAAGGCGAAGAGCTTAGCCTTGAGACCCTTGCGGATCTTCCAGATTTCCTCGTCGTCAGCCTCGTAGATCTTCTTCCACATCTCCTCGCTGGTCTGGTTAGCATAGTAACCCTCGCCGAACAGCTTGGTGTAAAATGCCTTCCACTCAGAAGCAGCCCATGATGGGTGGTGAACGCCATTGGTGACGTAGCCTACGTGGAGCTCGTCAGAAGCGTAGCCCTTCCATACTGGCTGGAACATGTCGCGGCTAACCTTGCCGTGCAGCCAAGATACACCGTTGGCCTCCTGGCAGGTGTTGAGGCAGAATACAGACATCGAGAACTTGCCCTCGCCTGGATTCTCACGACCGAGGTTCATGAGGTCGGCCCACTCGATACCGAGCTTTGGAGCGAAGTGTGACATATACTTGTAGAACAGACCCTCCTCGAAGTAGTCGTGGCCTGCAGGTACTGGAGTGTGGCAGGTGTAGAGCGAGCTTGAACGAACAACCTCGAGAGCCTGTGGGAAGGTGAGACCTTCGTTCTGGATGAGGTCAGCCATACGCTGAGCGTTCATCAGGGCAGCGTGGCCCTCGTTAGCATGGTAAACGTCCTTCTTGATGCCCAGCTTGTTGAGCAGCATTACGCCACCGATGCCGAGCAGGTACTCCTGCTTGATACGGTTCTCCCAGTCACCACCGTAGAGCTGGTGGGTGATCGAACGATCGTACTCAGAGTTCTGGTCGAAGTCGGTGTCGAGCAGATAGAGCTTGACGCGGCCGACATTGACCTGCCATGCCTTGGCATAGACGGTAACGCCATCGTGGAAAGGAACGGCGAGGATCAGCTGTGAGCCATCAGCGTTCTTGACCTGCTCGATTGGGAGCTGATCGAAGTTCTGAGCCTCGTAGTTAGCCTCCTGGCTGCCATCAGCCGAGAGAGTCTGTGTGAAGTAGCCGTAGCGATAGAGGAAACCTACAGCGCAGAAATCAACGTTCGAATCGCTGGCCTCCTTTACGTAGTCACCGGCGAGGATGCCCAGACCACCAGAGTAGATCTTGAGGCAAGCGGTAAGGCCGTACTCCATGCAGAAGTAAGCTACCGATGGACGCTTGGTGTTGACTGGCTCTGCCATGTAGGCATTGAAGCGGGTGACAACGTCCTTGACGCTTGCCATGAGCTTCTTGTCAGCGATGACAGCCTGGAGCTTGTCGAGCGACATGGTCTCGAGCATGGCTACTGGGTTATGACCGGTTGAGCGCCACAGCTCGATGTCGAGCTGACGCCAGAGTTCGCGGGCGTTGGTATCCCATGCCCACCAGAGGTTACGCGCTACAGTGTGCAGACCTTCGAGCTCGGCAGGAAGGTTTGACTTGACAGTAACATCACGCCAGACAGGGGCGTTGGTATTACATACCTGTACTTTCATAGTTTTGTTTATTATTTAAATATGTGTAATGATTGTTCGGATAATTGTGTAGTCGTTCTGGAATCGTGTCCGATGACTGTAGACCGTCGTTCAGTGCTTAGATGCCCTTACGTACCTGTGCCTTGCGAAGTGCGAGGTCGAATGCCTGCTCGTAGTACTTGATGAAGTTGTGCCAGCCGGCACGGGTAGCAATACGACGGGCTTCCTGACGGATAGCCTTCACCTCGGCCTGAGGCACGTCGGTGAAGCGCAGAACTAGTTCGGCGATGGTAGCCACAACCTGCTCGTAATTGGCATCTCCGCGTGGAACTACGCCTACGGCATCGAGGATATCCGTGTCCTTGCCGATGCTCTGGCACCACATGCCGAAGCCTGAGAGGCTGGTGGTGATGGTAGGAACTCCGAAGGCGCACGACTCCATTGGAGTATAGCCCCATGGCTCGTAGTAGCTTGGATAGATCGACAGGTCGAGACCGGCCAGCATCAGGTAGTAGCTGCGGTTGAAGAGTCCGTCGTCGCCATTGAGGTAGCAAGGAACGTAGATGACCTTGACCTTGTCGTTCTTCTCGTTGCGGAATCCAAGCTGATGGATACGATTGAGGATAACGTCGTCGAAGTAGTTGTGTACAGCGTGGGTGAATACCGGATCGCTGACACCCGAAACGAACGAGGCATTGCTGTGATAGCGGTTGGCCACGTCGGCGCGTGCTTCCTGTACCCAGCCTGGAACCATGATGAAGGCGATGATTTCGCGCTCAGGGTTACGGCTGCGCAGGCGGTTCATCACGTCGAGGAAGACGTCGATGCCCTTGTTCTTGAACTCGCAGCGACCTGCCGTGCCTACGAAGATGGCATTGTCGGCAGGAGCCTGGCCGGTAAGACACTCAACGGCACGGCTGAATGCCTGGCGGCTGACCTTACGCTCGCGGCTGAAGGCAGTGCCCTTAGGTACGAAGTCGCTCTCGAATCCGTTAGGAGTGACGACTGGCATACGCTCGAGCAACTGTGCACACTCGGCAGCGGTAATGTCGCTGACGGTGGTGAAGCAGTCGGCCTCGATGGCAGCATGCTTCTCGACCGAATGCTTTGAGGTCATATTGAGCTCGTCTGCCATCTGGTCGCCGAAGTAGCCTGGTAGATAGTCGTAGAGTGGCTTGTTGTTGCCACAGATGCTGCGGCCTACGCAGGTAGCGTGTGTAGTAAATACGGTGGCGATGGCCGGAACCTGATGCTTCAGGTAGAGGACGCCCATACCGGTGGTCCACTCGTTGAAGTGAGCTACGACGTTGCTGCGCAGAGGGCAAAGGTGCTTGAAGAGGCTCTCGATGACGCGTGCTGAGGCGTGTGCGAAGGTACAACCTTCGTCGTAGTCACCATAGGCAGCCATCGAATTGACGCCATACCATTCCCAGATCTGGCCGTAGAAGGCATTCTTCTCGGCATAGAATGGACGGAAGTCAACCAGCACGACAAGAGGCTCGCCGGGAACCTTCCAGCGACCTACACGTACTTTGAGACCTTCGTATTGTGCTTTCTGCGCCCAATCGATCAGCTCAGATGGAGCGGCAGCGTTATCGAAGAATGGCGATTCGGTCTGTTCCCATAGATCAGGACCTACAAAGACCAGGTTGTCGCCCAATTGCTTCTTGAGGGTAGCGGCCTTGGTCGAGAGAACAGCGTAGATGCCGCCTACCTTGTTGCAGACTTCCCAACTAACTTCAAACAGGTAGTCAGGCTTGAGTGATACTTCTTTCATTGCAAATAAACACTAATTTCGGCCGCAAAGGTAATGAAAAGTTTTGATATTCGCTCAATTTTTATGCGTTTTTTTTCGTGAGACCCTGTTTCTTGAACATTATTTAGGAAATTGATAATAGATGTTTACAAATTTTCACAAAAACAGGGTGTTTTTGGTGGCTGGTTTTGTTTCCTCTTCCGATTCTGGCGGGGTCGATGAAGGATAAAAAAGTAAGGGACCGGAACTGAATCCGATCCCTTAGACTTGGAGCATCGTGCTGAATTACTCGGCGATAGACTCCTTGAGGTGCTGAACATAGATAGCACGTTCCATCTTCTTACGATTCACCTGTGATGGTGCGTCGAACTGCTGACGGCGACGGAGCTCCTTGATGACTCCGGTCTTCTCGTACTTGCGCTTGAACTTCTTCAGGCACTTTTCGATGTTCTCGCCTTCCTTAACTGGTACAATAATCATATCTGTACGGGTTATTAAGTGTTCCGAATCGCCTGGCCCCCTTTTTTTACATCTCCATTTCTAACCTGGCCTCGGGTTCATCGGCTGCCTATCACTTTGATAAGCGGGTGCAAAGATAGTCATTTTGGCTGGTTCGGCCAAATATTTGTAGGGATTTTTGCAGTTTCTGCTCGTTTTTCTTTTCTGTCTCGAAAATCTTTTGTATTTTTGCACCATCCAAATAGCAAAAGAACCTATGAAACAAGCACAATCACGCATTGAAGCGTTGCGTCGGCTCATGCTCGAGCAGGGCCTGGACGTCTACATCATGGAGAATAACGATCCGCATGAGAGTGAATATTTACCCGACCACTGGAAGGAGATTGAATGGCTAACCGGCTTCCGTGGCGAAGTGGCTACCGTCATCGTCACGCAGGAAGACGCCTTGCTGTGGACCGATTCGCGATTCTTCATCTCGGGTGAGCAGCAGCTGGCCGATACACCTTTTAAATTAATAAAGATGAAGGTTGATGGTTATCCTACGGTCGGAGAGTGGCTCGATGGCTATCGAGGCCAGCATTCTTCGGTCGTAATGGGTGGCGATGCCAGAATCCTGTTCTCGAATACCGTAGATCGTAACATCAACCTGATAGACCGGCTGTGGACGGATCGCCCGGCATTGCCCCAAGGTCAGATCGAGGTCTATCCCGTAGAATACAGTGGCGAGGAAACGGCCCATCGTATTGATCGTGTACTGTGCGAAGTTGAAGCTCAGGGTTCCGAAGGTCTCTGGATTCCTACTCTCGACGAAATCGCGTGGGTGTTGAACCTGCGTGGCGACGACATAGCCTGCACTCCCGTCTTCATCGCCTATCTGTGGTTGGCGCGCGAGGGTTCGGTGTTGTTTGTCGACGGCAATAAGTTGAATGACGAGGTTCGTCAACATCTCGCTGAGTTGAATATCGGTGTCCGTCCTTATGAAGAGGCAGCAAATGTGCTGTGTCATTATGCCGAAAAATCGGGCAAGTCGCCTATTGCGGTGATGCGAGCCGTGAAGAATGAGGTCGAGATCGCTGGATTCCGTTCGGCCATGCTGAAAGATGGCGTGGCACTGACCCGCTTCTATCATTGGCTGGAAGACAGTTTGACAGCCGGTGAGAAGATTACGGAGATGGATTGTGCACGTCGATTGATCTATTACCGTCGTGAACAGCCCTTATACCGTCAGGAGTCATTCCCTGCCATCGTAGCCTGGAACGATCATGGCTCGATGCCGCACTACGAACCTTCGGACGAGGTGCCCATTGTTATCAAGGGGGATGGATTGCTGCTGATCGATACCGGAGGACAATACCTCGATGGTACGACTGACATCACACGTACCATCGGCATCGGCCAGGTGACCGACGCCATGAAACGCGATTATACCCTGGTTCTGAAAGGTCACATCAGCCTGGCACGTGCCGTCTTCCCTCGTGGAACTCGTGGCGATCAGCTCGACGTGTTGGCACGCATGGACCTTTGGCGTGATGGTAAGACCTATCGCCATGGTACGTCGCATGGCGTCGGTCATTATCTGAGCGTACACGAAGGACCGGAATCGGTGCGCATGGAGCATAACCCGCAAGTGCTGCTCGATGGCATGTTCTTCTCGAACGAGCCTGCCATCTATCTGAACGGGAAGTATGGCATTCGCCACGAAAACTGTGTGTTGGTTCGGCCATTCGATGTGTCGAAGGAAGCAGTCGATGCGACGCCTTGTCTGCAGGAAGAGCATGGCGAATTCCAGTGCCTCGATACGCTGACGCTCTGCTATCTCGACACGTCTTGCATCTTGCCTGAACTTCTGGATTGTGACGAGAAGCAATGGCTGAATAACTACAACCGTTGGTGTCTCGACATGCTATCTCCGCTTCTCTCGACAGACGATCGTCTCTGGCTTGAACAAAAGTGTAAACCTCTGGCTTAGTGCTCGGTAGTTGTTCGAAATTGATAAGCAAAATTGCCAATTTGTGCCATATTGACACGAAATTGGCAATTTTTTGTAAGAATAACAGCAAAAAGTTTGTGATTATTTTGGAAACGCGCTACCTTTGCAGCGTGTTTTTCATGGTATTAGATTTAAGGTAATGTGAATTCAGGCCGTCGGGATGACGGCTTGGATTTTTTTATAAGCCTGGTTTCTGGTTCGATTTTGTTCTTTTTGTTTCGGATGGTGGCGCATTTTGTGCCATAAACCGGTTTGTTTCGGCCATGATACTAGCTTTAGAGCATAAAATGGCTTCCGAAATCTGAGAATTCCTGTCTGAATTGAAAAATGCTAACACCATTCGAGTGGTGTTAGCAATCTCGGTTTGTTTTTCCTACACCATTCGAGCGGTGTTAGCAATCTCAGTTTGTTTTTCCTACACCATTCGAGTGGTGTTAGCAATCTCAGTTCATTTTGCCTACACCATTCGAGTGGTGTTAGCAATCTCAGTTCATTTTGCCTACACCATTCGAGTGGTGTTAGCAATCTCAGTTCATTTTGCTAACACCATTCGAATGGTGTTAGCATTTAGTGTGCAGATTGAATCATCTCGACGGCACGATCCATAATCTGGTAGAGCTCGGGCACTGTTTCGGCACGAAGCATGGCAATGCGCGTGTCGCGGAAGTTCGGTATGCCCTTGAAAACGGGCGTTGCTGCCAGATGGCGGCGGATGTGCAGGATGCCGCGGTATTCGTCGATACGAGCAACACTTTCTTCTACCTGATGCTTCAGTGCCATAATACATTCGTCGAGTGGGAGAGGAGGCATTTCCTCTCCGGTCTCGAGCAGGTGCTTTATCTCGCGGAATATCCAAGGGCGGCCGAAAGTGGCACGTCCTACCAGAATGCCGTCGACGCCGGTCTCCTCGAAACGCTGACGAGCAATTTGTGCCGACGTCACGTCGCCATTTCCGATGATTGGAATATGTATTCGTGGGTTCTGTTTCACTTCGCGAATCAGGCTCCAATCTGCCTCTCCATTATACATCTGTGAACGCGTGCGCCCGTGAACAGCCAAGGCCGAAATTCCGCAATCCTGTAGCTGCTCGGCCAGCGTGGTGATGATCTTGTGCTCGCAATCCCATCCCAGGCGGGTCTTGACCGTGACCGGAATCTTGACGGCATCGACCACGGCGCGTGTGATTTCGAGCATGAGCGGAATGTTCTGTAGCATGCCGGCGCCGCCTCCTTTCCCGGCCACTCGTTTGACCGGGCACCCGTAATTGATGTCCAGGATATCGGGTTTGGCTTCCTCGACTATTTTGGCAGCTTCGACCATTGACGGCAAGTCGCGTCCGTAGATCTGGATCACTACGGGACGTTCCTCTTCGAGGACGCGAAGCTTCTGCATGGTCTTGTCGATCGAACGGATCAGGGCGTCGGCCGACACGAACTCAGAGTATACCATATCAGCACCGAAATGGCGGCATTGCAGACGGAAACCAACATCGGTTACGTCCTCCATCGGAGCCAGCATTACGGCCTGATCGGGCAATATTACGTTACCTATTTTCATATAGAATTGCTATTTTGATACGGCAAAGATAACGAATTTTACGCAAATGCGTGCAATTTAGGTGTGAGAAATTGTTTTTTTGCTTAATAATAATTAAATTTGCAGCGTAAAATAAAATGGAGTCCGCAAAATAGCGGTATTAAGTCGTACCAACAAAACAATTTACTAATCAATATTTACTAACAAATCAATCAACTATTCCTATGTGGTTAACATCTTCATCGATCGGTCGTAAGGTGGTAATGGGCGTTTCTGGCGCTGCGCTGGTGCTCTTCCTCACCTTCCACATGCTGATGAACCTTGTTTACGTCTATGACGTAGCTGTAGGTACTGGTGCTGGCGAGCACTACTACGACAAGGTATGTGAGTTCCTGGGTACCAACTGGTATGCGCTCATCGCAACTGCCGGTCTGGCATTCCTCGTTGTCGTTCACTTTGTGATGGCTTTCGTTCTGACCATTCAGAACCGTAAGGCTCGTGGTAACGACCAGTACGCTATCAAGGGCAAGCAGCCAGTACACTGGGCTGCAAAGAACATGCTCGTCCTTGGTATCATCATCGCTCTCGGTATGCTCCTTCACTTGAAGGACTTCTGGTACAACATGATGTTTGCAGAGCTCGCAGGCGTCGAGGGACAGTTCGCTCCTACTGCAGGTTATGATTGGATCAACCTCGTATTCGCTTGCCCTGTTACCGTAGTGATTTACTGTGTATGGTTCGCGGCTCTGTGGTATCACCTCACTCATGGTATCTGGTCTTCAATGCAGACCCTTGGCATGAACGGCAAGGTATGGCTGCAGCGTTGGATCACCACCAGCTACTGGTGGGCTACCATCATCGTTTGCGGTTTCGCTTGCGTTGTCGTGGCTGCCATCATCAACAACGGTGGTTTCACCGGTTGCTAATTTTATAATTGTTTAATTCTTTCATTCTTTAATTTCGAAAGATTATGGCTGAAAATATTCTGGCTCCCGAACTCAGCAAGATCCCTGAGGGTAAGCTCGCTGACAAGTGGACTAACTATAAGGCACACCAGAAATTGGTGAACCCTGCTAACAAGCGTAAACTCGACATCATCGTCGTAGGTTCAGGTCTCGCTGGTGGCGCTGCTGCTGCTACCCTTGGCGAGATGGGCTTCAAGGTAAAGTGCTTCTGCATCCAGGACTCTCCACGTCGTGCACACTCTATCGCTGCTCAGGGCGGTATCAATGCTGCCAAGAACTATCAGAACGATGGTGACTCGGTATATCGCCTCTTCTACGATACCATCAAGGGTGGTGACTACCGTGCTCGTGAGGCTAACGTATATCGTCTGGCTGAGGTTTCGAACAACATTATCGACCAGTGCGTTGCTCAGGGCGTTCCTTTCGCTCGTGAGTACGGCGGAACCCTCGCCAACCGTTCATTCGGTGGCGCTCAGGTATCGCGTACCTTCTATGCCAAGGGCCAGACCGGCCAGCAGTTGCTGCTCGGTGCTTACTCTTCGCTCAACCGTCAGATCGAGAAGGGTAACGTTACGATGTATGCCCGTCGCGAGATGCTCGACGTTGTCCTCATCAAGGATAAGGACGGTGTAGAGCGCGCTCGTGGTATCATCGCTCGTAACCTCGTTACCGGCGAGATGGAGCGTCATTCGGCTCATGCTGTCATCGTCGCTACCGGCGGTTATGGCAATGCCTACTTCCTCTCGACCAACGCTATGTCGTGCAACGGCGGCGCTGCTATCCAGATCTATCACAAGGGCGCTATGTTCGCTAACCCTTGCTACGCTCAGATCCACCCAACCTGTATCCCTGTTCACGGCGACATTCAGTCGAAGCTGACCCTTATGTCAGAGTCTCTGCGTAACGATGGCCGTATCTGGGTTCCAAAGAAGCTCGAGGACGCTCAGAAGCTGCAGCGTGGCGAGATCCGTGGCCACCAGATTCCTGAGGAGGATCGCGACTACTACCTGGAGCGTCGTTACCCAGCCTTCGGTAACCTCGTGCCACGCGACGTTGCTTCGCGTGCTGCCAAGGAGCGTTGCGACAAGGGCTTCGGTGTCAACGGTACCGGTCTGGCTGTATTCCTTGACTTCTCTGACGCTATCAAGCGCCTCGGCAAGGATGTCGTTGCTGACAAGTACGGCAACCTCTTCCAGATGTATCAGAAGATCACTGACGACAATCCATACGAGACCCCAATGATGATCTATCCGGCTATCCACTACACCATGGGTGGTATCTGGGTTGACTACGAGCTCCAGACTTCGGTCAAGGGTCTGTTCTGCGCTGGTGAGGCTAACTTCTCTGACCACGGTGCTAACCGCCTCGGTGCTTCGGCTCTGATGCAGGGTCTGGCCGACGGTTACTTCGTCCTGCCTTACACCATCCAGAACTATCTGGCTGACCAGATTCAGGTTCCACGCTTCTCGACCGATCTGCCTGAGTTCGCTGAGGCTGAGAAGGCTATCACTGCTAAGCTCGAGAAGATCATGAAGGTTCAGGGCTCACGCACCGTCGACTCGCTGCACAAGGAGCTCGGCCACATCATGTGGGAGCACGTCGGCATGGGCCGTACCAAGGCTGGCCTCGAGGAAGGTCTCAAGAAGCTCAAGGAGCTGCGCGCTACCTACTGGAAGGAGGTATACGTACCAGGCGAGATGAATTCGCTCAACGTAGAGCTCGACAAGGCTGTTCGTCTGCTCGACTTCATCGAGGTCGGCGAGTTGATGGCACGCGACGCTCTGCATCGTGAGGAGTCTTGCGGCGGTCACTTCCGTGAGGAGCACCAGACCGAGGAAGGCGAGGCTAAGCGCGACGACGCTAACTTCATGTATGTCGGCTGCTGGAAGTACATGGGCGAGGATAAGGAGCCAGAGCTCTGGAAGGAAATGCTCAACTACCAGGAGATCAAGGTACAGACTCGTAACTATAAAAACTAATTGATTTCACAATTTGACTATTTACTATTTGACAACAGTCGCCGATATAGATATTGTACCTAGGCAAGCAATAGTAAAATAGTAAATAGTCCAATAGTCAAATAAAACATATGGGAAAAGAACAATTCCTTAACGTCAACGTCAAAGTTTGGCGTCAGCGTGGCCCAAAGGAGAAGGGCGAATTCAAGACCTATCGTGTCGAGCATATTTCGACCGAGATGTCCTTCTTCGAGATGATGGATACGCTCAACGAGCAGCTTATCAACAAGCACGAGGAGCCTATCGTATTTGATCATGACTGCCGCGAGGGTATCTGCGGTACCTGCTCGCTCTATATCAACGGTCGTCCTCACGGCATCGACGATGCCATCACTACTTGCCAGCTCCACATGCGCAAGTTCAAGAACGAGGAGACCCTCACTGTCGAGCCATGGCGTTCGGCTGGCTTCCCTGTCATCCGCGACCTGATGGTAGACCGCTCTGCTTTCGACAAGATCCAGCAGGCTGGCGGCTACACCTCTATCAACTGTGGCGCAGCTCAGGATGCTAACGCTATCCTTATCTCGAAGGTTGATGCCGACGAGGCTATGGACTCAGCTTCATGCATTGGCTGTGGCGCTTGTGTAGCAGCTTGTAAGAACGGTTCGGCAATGCTCTTCGTTTCGGCCAAGGTTAGCCAGTTCGCTCTCCTGCCACAGGGCAAGGTCGAGGCTGCTCGCCGTGCTAAGGCAATGGTTGCTCGTATGGATGAGCTCGGATTCGGTAACTGTACCAACACCCGTGCCTGCGAGATGGAGTGCCCTAAGTCTGTTAAGATCTCGAACATCGCTCGCCTGAACCGTGAGTTCATCAAGGCCAAGCTTGCTGACTGATCGTAATCTCGATTGTATGCCGCTTATACGCGCGTATATATAAATAATGTGTATTGCCCGCCACCTTCAACGTTCAGATGGCGGGCAATACTTTTCTGACCAATCATTAAACAATTTATCTAATGAACTCTTTCGGTAAATTCTTCTGGGGCGTATTGCTTCTCGTGGCTGGTATTATCTGGCTCGGCTTTGTCATGAACTGGTTCGACGATCTTGACTTCCTGAAGCACTGGTGGCCTATGATCATCATCGTTCCTTGTATCTTGCGTCTGTTGTTCGCTCAGGATCGTTTCCTGGCCATTATGGGCATTGTAATAGGCTTTATCTGGCAGATCCACTACTGGATGCCTAATACTATCGATTTGCACATGGCACGCATGTCTATGGCTCCTGTGGCCGTTATCTGCATTGCGCTTCACATGTTGCTAGGTCGCCGAGGAATGCCTCGTAGCAAGCATCACCACTGATTTAAAACGAAGGGCGGCTGGCTTCACAGCCCGCCGTCTTCAAACACACATGAATAGCTAAATTTCTAATAAACACACACTATCTTTATAACCGGTCTTATATAACCTATTTCTATATAAGATGAATCAAATTTCTTTTTTAACGCTGCAAAGATAGGCATTATTCTTGATATGCCAAAACCTAAACCGCTCAAACCCTTATAATATTTGTGCCAAGGTATGAAATGAACGGAAAATGCCATGTTTTGAAACGAATCGGACAGAAAATCGTTGTCATTTTTGTATCAAAACCGCAAAAATGTTCCTTTTGTACGCCTTTTTGGAATTATTTTCTCCTGTTTTTACGCTTCGAAGCATCGAATAATAACTGCTTTTCTTCGGCTGTAAGTCCATCATATCCTTCGCGTGAGATCTTGTCGAGGATGGCATCGATCTGTGCGTCGCTGTTGTGGCGTTCGGCATTATAGTCCATATCGCGTTTCTTGTCCGCGCTGATAGGTTCGCGCTTGCCGCCGCGCCTCACGGTCATGCGTGGTCGACGCAACTCGTCAATCCAGCGGCCTATGGCACTTATCATTCGGGTTGGGCCTGATGTGATGTCCTTTCCGCGTTTTTCCATCGAGGCATAGAGCAGTCCGAATAAAGCGCCTCCGATGTGGCAGACCAAACCGCCATCGTTGCCGGTCTGGTAACAAAGCAGGTTTATGCCCAGAACTACCAGCGCAAGCCACTTCATTCGAACCCATACAACTTTGACAAAAAGATTGAGCCCGAGTACTTCGTCCGGGCGTTCTATGGCTACGGCTACGATGAGCGCAAAGATGGCTCCCGAGGCACCTACAATTTCGCTGTAGTAACGTTCAAGACTGAAGTAGGGGAATACGTTGTAGCATATCAGGAAGAACGCACCGGCTGCGAGTCCGCTACAGATGTAGAATGATACTAATTGTTTTGACGTGTGGTTACGAATAAAGAATTGACCGAACCACCATAGCCAAAGCATGTTGAAAAGCAGATGGAACGGGTCCTGCGTCAGGTTGGCATGACAGAACATGTAGGTAAGAATAGTCCATGGACGCAGGGCAAAGTCGTTGAGATTGGCCGGCAGTGCCAGCCAGTGCGACCAGTCGTAGCCACTCCAGCAAAAGAGGACAGCCGCCAGTTTCCACAACTGTGTGAAGGCGTATACTACCGTTGTGACGTAAATGATCTTGCCGTATACAGGTAAGGTCTTATAGTTGATCATTGTCAATAAAGTTTTGAAAGGTTAGAATTCGGCACGTTTATCGTGTCTCCACAACATGATGAGTAGGAATCCGAACAACATGCCGCCCAGGTGGGCAAAATGAGCTACATTATCGTTGGCCGTCTGCGCAACGCCGCCATAAAGTTCGAAAATTCCATATCCGATGACTAGCCATTTCGCCTTGAGCGGGATGGGAGGAAACAGCAGGAAGATACGTGCCTCAGGGAACATCATGCCGAATGCCAGCAGGATTCCGAATACCGAGCCTGAGGCACCGACGGTGGTCAGTCGGTTCAGTACTCGTCCGCCTTCCTGCATCAGTTGTCCGTAGGTATATTCTGCATCCTGTAACTGGATCTGCTGGAGCCAGTCGTTCACTACGCCATAGCGCCAGGCAACCTGCTGTACGATGGCGGCACCCACACCACAAACCAGATAGTAGATAATGAAGCGTTGCGGACCCCATACCATCTCGAGCAATCGGCCGAACATATAGAGCGAGAACATATTGCAGAACAGATGGTAGAAATTGGCATGCATGAACATATAGGTCAGACCCTGCCAGACGTGGTATTGCGACGAGTCGTAATAATGTAGGCCCAGCAGATTGCCCAGGTCGATTCCCTGACGCTGCAAAACCACGTCGGCAAGTAGCATCAGCGCGTTGATGATGATGAGATTCGTTGTGACCGGAGTGGATGGACGTCCGGTATAATTATTGTTTGTAAACGCCATATTCTGTCAGTTTTTGGGTGCAAAAATAATACATTTTTCGCGAAAAGAGGCAACTATGCCCTATCTTTTATTCTTTTTAAAGTAAAAAAGTTGCTTTTCGCCTAAAAATGTATTATATTTGCACCGATTTTGGGGAGTTTCGCCCTTTGCGAAGCCCTTGTTCATTTTTCTGTATAAATACGTACAACTAAAGATATGAAGCGTTTCATTGGAGCCAAGTTCACGTCGACACTAAGCATCGCCCTGGTACTTTTTGTATTGGGACTGATGACGGTGGGCGGTTTGGTCGCCGCACGTCTGGCCCAGCATCTGCGCGAGCAGTTCACGGTCACGATAACCGTGAGCGAGGCCGCATCGTCTGATTACGGCGATCGCCTGGTCAAACGCCTGCTCAAAGCTGACTATACTGCCTCGGCTGTCTATGTCAGTCCGGATAGTGCCTTGCGTGTGCTGAGTCAGGAGCTGGGCGAGAACCCGCAGGACTTCCTGGGTTACAATCCTCTTCCTCCTACCGTCGAACTGCAACTCAAATCTGCCTATGCCGAAGCCGACAGCATCAGCAATATCGTTGCCGAACTGAAGCGTTCACAGAAGGGATTCATTTCGCAGATCGATTACAACGACACCCTGCTCGATGTCGTCAATGCCAACTTGCAGCGGTTCGCTATGGCTTTGGCCGTTCTGGCCGTCGTACTGCTTATTATCTGTATTTCGTTGATCGGAAATACGGTTCGCCTGACGTTGCATGCTGATCGTTTCCTGATCAACACCATGCGACTGGTAGGCGCTACCAAATGGTTCGTGCGTCGTCCGTTCATCGTTACGCATGTCATCTGTGGCCTGATTGCCACTGTCATTGCTTTGCTTGCGTTGGCGTTGCTTATCTATGGCGGCGCAAGCCAGGGATTCGCCAATGCCATTGCCGAAGTTCTGCTCCAGCCGTTGCCGCTTATCGTCCTGGTAGGTACGGTGACACTGCTGGGTATTCTGATTCCAGCCGTTGCTGCGTGGTATGCTGCCGACCGGTATATGGGCCGTAGCATCGATGATCTCTATCTGATGTAGTTCGAAAAAAGTCAAATTTGTAAAAATAGTCCAATAGTCAATATTATGCGTCTTTGTCTAACAAAAATCAATTTCATCATCATGTGTATTGCAGCCCTGATGATTCTGGTGGGATTCATCATGACTGGCGGTGATGCCAGCACTCCCGATCATTTCAATCCTGAAGTTTTCAGCGATCGTCGTATCGTCTATGGCCCTAACCTCTGCTTCGCTGGCTATCTGCTCATGATTGTAGGCATTTGCGTCAAGGGCAAGAAGAAGTCTGCCTGATTGTCCTGACCATAAAAAAATCGTTTTCCCCAATAACTCATTCCTTATTCACAAATTCTGATGGATTGGTTACAAGCATTGATTCTGGGCCTGGTACAAGGCCTGACCGAATATCTTCCAGTCTCGTCGAGTGGACATCTCGAGATTGGTAAAGCCCTGCTGGGCGATGGCGCCGAGGCTGGCGGCCTGACTTTCGATATCGTAGTACACGTGGCAACCGTGCTGGCCACTCTGGTTATCCTCTGGAAAGAGGTGGCCTGGATTTTCAAGGGCCTGTTCAAGCCTTTCAAGAATGGTGCGATGAACGCCGAGCAGAAATATGTTCTGAATATTATCGTGTCGATGATTCCTGTAGGCGTGGTCGGTCTGTTGTTCAAGGACAGCATCGAGGCTTTGTATGCCGATAATATCCTTCCCGTCGTTGGCTGCTGCCTCCTGATTACAGCCGCCCTTTTGGCTATGACCCATTACTACAAGCCGCAGCCACGCGAACAGCTTTCGCCTGTTCATGCGTTCGTCATCGGCGTCGCTCAGGCATTGGCTGTGTTGCCAGGTCTTTCACGTTCGGGTTCTACCATCGCAACCGGCCTTCTGTTGGGCAATAAGAAGGAGACTCTCGCTCAGTTCTCGTTCCTGATGGTTATTCCTCCCATCCTTGGCGAGGCATTGCTCGACTTCAAGCACATCGTTGCTCCATCGGCCGAGTATCTGGCCGAGCATGGCATCGAGGAGCCTATCGGTATGATTCCTTTGCTGGTCGGCTTCCTGGCAGCATTTGTCAGCGGTTGTTTTGCCTGCAAGTGGATGATTGCATTGGTCAAGCGACTCAAGCTGTTGTATTTCGCCGTCTATTGTGCATTGGCAGGCCTGTTCGTGCTCATTTGTCTGTAATCGTCATTGGTAATCTGTAATTCGTTCTCAGTCATTGAAAACTTACGACTTTATCGAGGGTGAGATCCTCGCTTTCGACAAGCCATTGACCTGGACATCGTTCAACCTTGTCAAGGTGGTTCGCAACAACCTGAGCCGCCGGTTAGGAATCAAACGGTTGAAAGTCGGTCATGCCGGTACGCTCGATCCGTTGGCCAGCGGTGTGATGATCCTTTGTACCGGAAAGTGCACCAAGCTGATTGATCAGTTGCAGGCGGGCACCAAGGAATATATCGCGACTTTGCGTCTTGGCTGTACCACGCCGTCGTTCGATGCCGAGCATCCTATCGATGCAACATTCCCTACAGCGCATATCACGGCCGAGAGTGTCCGAGAGGCGTTAGAGAAGTTCAAGGGTTCAATCTGGCAGGTGCCGCCGGTCTATTCGGCCTGCAAGGTCGAGGGCCGAAGGGCGTTCGACTATGTGCGGCAGGGAGAGGAAGTGGAACTCAAGGCCAAGGAACTCGTGATTGACGAACTCGAGCTGCTCGACCTCCATCTGCCGGAACAAGGTATCTTTTCGTCTCATGCGGACGAAGTAGCATCGATGGCACGTGCGGGCATACATATCAAGGATTTCAAGGCCTGCTATGCTACGGATATCGATGATCTGGAAGCCACCGAAACCTCCTCGGAAGCTGCTCCTCCTTATCTACAGATACGTGTAGTCTGCTCGAAAGGTACTTATATCCGAGCTCTGGCACGTGACATTGGTCAGGCTCTTGGCAGTGGTGCCTACCTCATCGGCTTGCGCCGCACCCGTGTTGGTCGTTATGCATTGGCCGATTGCCTGCCGGTACTGAATGTCGAACAGTGGTGCCAGGAAGTACCGATTATCGAGCATCAAGAAGAAAAATAAAGATAAAACCTATAAAAAGTGAAGTTAAGTCAGTTCAAATTCAAGCTCCCTGAGGAGCGAATCGCCCTGGTGCCAAGCGAGCATCGCGACGAGTGCCGTCTGATGGTGCTCCACAAGAAGAGCCATCGTATCGAGCATCGACAGTTCAAGGATATCATCGAGTATTTCGACGAGAAGGATCTTTTCATCTTCAACGATACCAAGATCTTCCCGGCCCGCCTTTATGGCAACAAGGAGAAGACCGGAGCCCGTATCGAGGTGTTCCTGCTGCGCGAGCTTAATGCCGACATCCGTTTCTGGGATGTGCTGGTCGATCCTGCCCGTAAGATCCGTATTGGCAACAAGCTGTATTTTGGCGAGGACGAGAGTCTTGTAGCCGAAGTTATCGACAATACCACCTCGCGAGGCCGTACACTTCGGTTCCTCTTCGATGGTACTCACGACGAGTTCATCGAGACTCTTTATGGTTATGGCGAGACGCCTATTCCGCCATCGCTCAAAGAGCGTCGCGACGTCATCGACGAGCCTGTCGACGACGAACATCCATTTACCGATCGCGAGCGTTATCAGACCATCTTTGCCCGTAATGAGGGTGGTGTAGTGGCTCCACAGGCCGCACTGCACTTCAGCCGCGAATTGTTGAAGCGCATGGAGATCAAAGGCGTTGACTACGACTTCATCACCGTTCATAGCAACCAGGGTAACTTCCGCGAGATTGATGTCGAGGATCTTACCAAGCACAAGATGGACTCTGAGCAGATCATCATTCCAGAATCGCTGGCCGAACATGTCAACCGCACCAAGGATGCAGGTCATCGCGTCTGTGCTGTCGATACTTCAGTGATGCGTGCTATCGAGTCGAGTGTGTCGACCACGGGCCATCTCAAGCCTTATGAAGGATGGACCAATAAGTTCATCTTCCCACCTTACGAGTATTCGATTGCCGATTGTATGGTGGCTAACTTCTACGAGCCATACAGCACGCTATTGATGCTGACAGCAGCTTTCGGTGGTTATGATTTCGTGATGGAGGCATACAAGCAGGCCATCAAGTCCGATTATATGTTCGGTACTTATGGCGATGCAATGCTCATCTTGCCAGACTGATGATCATGCCGTTCGGCAGTCGTGATGGATACACATATTATATATATAGGATTAGGTAGCAACCTTGGCGATGGTCCGCAGAATCTCGATAAGGCCATAAGCCTGTTGCAGACCGAGGTAGGAGAACTCCTCTGTGTATCGTCCTATATGACCAGCGAGCCATGGGGATTTGTCAGTCAGCATAGCTTTACCAATGCTGTGGCTGTATTCCGTACTGCCCTCGAACCCTTTCCGTTGCTCGACGTGACCCAGCGGATCGAGCGTCTGATGGGCCGCACTCACAAACGGAAGGCTGGTGAGGGGTATCGCGACCGGATTATCGATATTGACCTGCTTGTCTACGATGATATCCGGCTCGAGACCGAAAGACTTACGCTCCCTCATCCACATATTGCTGATCGCGACTTTGTACGACTCCCTCTGGCCGAATGTCGACAGGCTATGCAACGGCTTTTGTCGACCGATACAAATATAGAACAATTATAAACATTCATACAACAATGAAAAATGGATTCTGGAAGACGGTGCTTGCTGTCATCGTCGGTTCGATTATCATGAGCCTCATATCGGGACTCTTTACCACATGTGCATTTATCGGTATGGTTTCGTCGATGGACACCGAGAAAGCCCCTGTTACCACTAAGCCTGGAGATATAATGCTGCTCAAGATCAATGGCGAACTCACCGAGATTCCTTCGACAATGCCCTATGCTCTGGATTTGTTGAGCGGCATCTCAATGACCCAGAACCTTAGCTTGCGCGGCTATCTCAATGCCATTGCCTGTGCCAAGCAGGACAATAACATCTGTGGCATCTATCTCAACACCGATGGAATGACGGGCTCGCCTGCCAGCTACGAGGCTTTGCATGATGCTCTGGTAGATTTCCGTGCCAGCGGCAAGTGGGTCATTGCCTATAACGACAACTACTCGCTCGGACAGTATTACGTTTCGTCGGCTGCTGATTCGGTCTATGTCAATACCATTGGCTCGATTTCGCTCGACGGTATGTCATCGGTATTGGCCTATCCTAAACCCCTGCTCGACAAACTGGGTATCGATATGCAGGTTTTCCGTGTCGGTCAGTTCAAGAGCGCGGTCGAGCTTTATATGATCGATCACATCAGCGATGCCAATCGCCTGCAGATCGAGGCTTACCTGGGCAGCATCTGGAATTGCTACGCTCAGGATATGGCTGCCTGCCGCAATATGACGGTCGAGGCGATTGACTCGTTGGCCAACCTTGCTGTCTCGTACATGCAGCCAGAGGAACTGGCTACTACCGGTCTTGTCGATGGTATGCGCTATAAGAGTGAGGTCGAGCAGATCATCCTCGATAAGATGGGTGTTACGGAAATCGAGAAGCACGCTGTCTCTGCCAATCAGATCATCAATAACTACGAAAACATCTTCCCACAGGCAGGCAAGCAGAAGATTGCCGTTCTCTATGCTTCAGGCGAGATTGCCAGCGAGGGTAGTGGCGTCGATGACGAAATCTATTACGACACCCTTATCAAGGATATCCGTACCATTGCCAAGGCCGACGATATCAAGGCCCTTGTCCTGCGAGTCAACAGTCCTGGTGGTAGCGGCTTTGCCAGCGAACAGATCTGGAAGGCATTGATGGACCTCAAGGCAACCGGCAAGCCACTCGTTGTATCGATGGGCGACTATGCTGCCAGTGGCGGTTACTACATCAGCTGTCTGGCTGACTATATCGTAGCCGAGCCTACAACCTTGACCGGTTCGATTGGCGTCTTTGGCGTGATTCCTAACCTGGGCGGTCTGGTATCCGGTAAGTTCGGCGTAAACTTCGAGGAGGTCAAGACCCACGAATATGGTACACTCCACACCATGCGTGCTGCTACCGATGCCGAGAAGGTTCAGATCCAAAAGGGCATCGAGTCGTTCTACGAACTCTTCACCCGCCGTTGCGCCGAGGGCCGTGGCATGGATCAGGATAGCATCAAGGCCATTGCCGGCGGTCGCGTCTGGACCGGTTCGGATGCACTCGCCATCGGTCTTGTCGACGAACTGGGTAACCTCGAGACCGCTTTGGATAAGGCAGCAGAACTGGCAGGTATCGAGCCTGAGGCTTATTGCCGTTCGGTATATCCATTGCCAAAGACTTCGTTCGAGACTATGATGGAACTGTTCGACGACAAGAAGGACGACCTCACGATCCGCATCGTCGATCACATCATTGGTACTACTCCAGCCGATCGTGAAGCTCTCAAGTTCGTCAACCACTTGCAGAATGCCGACCGTGTTCAGGCACGTTCGTTCGACGCTGTCGTTTTCTAATATTCTCTTCAGTAATATACTCTTCGTTCCGTGTACCTTCCCAAAGTCAACAATTATACTGTTCTCGCACCATTCGCCTGGCTGTATGGCCTGGGCGTATGGGTGCGAAACAAGCTGTTCGATATGGGCCAGAAGCCGTCCATCTCGTTCGAAGACCACGTGCCCGTGATCTGCATCGGCAATCTTGCCGTAGGAGGAACGGGCAAGACTCCTCATACCGAATATCTGGTCGACCTCCTTCATCGTAACGGGATTGGCCCTATCGCTGTGCTGAGTCGTGGCTACAAGCGTCATAGTAAGGGCTTTCAGGTAGCACTGCCTCGCCGGCAGGATGCCGCTGCAGATGGGAAGGTAACGGCTCAGCTGCTGGGCGACGAATCGTATCAGCTCTATCGCAAGTTCCCGCATCTGATTGTCGCTGTCGACACTGATCGTGTGCATGGCATTGCTCAGCTGATGCAGTTGCCTGAGCCACCAGGTGTCATACTGCTCGACGATGCCATGCAGCATCGCTACGTCAAGCCGGGTCTTACGATCTGTCTCACCAGCTATAGCCGAATTCTGTACAAGGACATGATGTTGCCGGCTGGCCGCCTGCGCGAACCTGCCTCGAACGTTACCCGTGCCGATCTGGTCATCGTCACCAAGTGTCCGGGAGCCTTGCGTCGTGAGGAGGAAACTGAGATTACTGCCAATCTGCCCACCCGTCTCGACCAGCCTATCTTCTATTCAGCCTATCGTTATGGCAATCTGGTAAATCTCTCGACGGGCGAACCTTGTGAGATTCCGCATTCCAGCGAAGTCCTCATCGTGGCGGGTATTGCAGATCCGAAGGTAATGGAGGATTATGTGCACAAGCATTATCGCCTACTCGATATCTTCACTTTCGGCGATCATCACCATTTCTCGGACAAGGATATTCAGCATATCCGTAAGCGACTCGATGGCGTTAATGAGCAAGGATTCTGCACTACCGATAGCGGTAGCAAGGCCGTCATCATTACAACCGAAAAGGACGCCGCACGTCTTGTCGATCATCCGGCTGTGACCGACGATCTCCGCCGACGTATCTATTACCTCCCTACCGAGGTCTTCTTCCTGCAGAAGCAGGACGAGAAATTCGACCGGATCGTTCTCGATTACGTGCGTCGTTCTCGTTAGTATTGTTCTATTTGCCTTTGGGCGAAAACCTCATGTAGACGTTCATTATGGAAATCAGTTCTCTTGGTGAATTTGCCTTGATCCGTCGTCTGACCGATCAGTTCCCGCTCCGCAATCCCAGTACGGTTTGTGGCGTAGGCGATGATTGTGCGATTATTGACAACCCGCCGGCCGACGGACAGACTCTTGTCACCACCGATCTTCTTCTCGAAGGAATACATTTCGATCTTATCTATTGCCCGCTTCGCCATCTGGGTTACAAGGCGTGCATCGCTGGCTTCAGCGATATTTATGCCATGATGGGCGTGCCGCGTCAGCTTACAGTCTCGATTGGCGTATCCAAGCGCTTCAAGGTCGAAGATCTTGACGAACTCTATGCCGGCATCCGGCTCGCATGCGATATCTATGGCGTTGACCTTGTGGGCGGTGATACCACATCGTCGGTTACGGGTCTGACGCTCTCAGTTACCTGTATCGGCGTCGCACAGCATCCTGTCCGTCGTAGTGGGGCGCAACCCAATGACCTGGTATGCGTCAGTGGTGATTTAGGTGCAGCCTATATGGGCCTGCAGCTACTCGAACGCGAAAAGGCCATCTATCTGCAGCAGTACGACGACTGGCGTCGTAGCGTGGCAGCTTCGGGTGCGACCGAGGCTTCGGCTCCTATATTCCAACCCAAGTTCGAAGGCCGTGAGTATCTGCTTGAGCGACAGCTCAAGCCTGAGGCTCGACGCGACATCGTCCAGGCGCTTACCGAAGCAGGCATCACGCCTACCAGCATGATTGACGTCACGGACGGATTGTCCAGCGAGATGTTGCACCTTTGCCACGATAGTAAGGTGGGCTGTCGTATCTACGAGGAGCGTCTGCCAATCGATTATCAGACCGCTGTACAGGCCGAAGAGTTCAATCTTAACGTCTCGACCGTCGCTCTCAATGGCGGTGACGACTACGAACTCGTCTTCACAGTACCATTGGCTCAGCACGAACTTATCCAGCAGATTCCAGGCATCCGTCTTATTGGCCATATCACCGACGAGCGTCTAGGCGCTGCTCTCATCACCCGTGATGGATGCAGCGAGATTTCCCTTCGTGCGCAGGGTTGGACATCCGATAATGCTGATTAATCAAGTACACAATAATTATACAATGAGACACACACTTCAAATCCTTTGGGCTTCTCTTCTGCTCATCGTGCCGTTGTCGCTTATCGCCAAGCCTAAGGCTAAGCCTATGGTCGACCTTTGGCCAGATGGTTCGCAGGTCGATGACTGGTTCCATGACTATACGCCGGTCGACGTAGCTTCGTTGGGCAAGCAGTATCTACTCACCGACTATGGTATTTTTGCGGATGGGACAATCCATACCCGCCAGATTCAGGAACTCATTGATCGTATGGCTGATGAAGGTGGCGGAGTGCTGGTAGTTCCTGCCGGAACTTATCTTACTGGCGGTATTTATTTCCGTCAGGGTACGCATCTGCATCTGCTCGAAGGCGCAACTTTGCAAGGGTCGGATTTCATCGGTGATTACCAGTTGGCCACTACACGCATGGAGGGCGAGACGTGTACATATTTCGAAGCCTTGATCAATGTCAAGGGATTGGACGGCTTCACGCTCACAGGTCGCGGCACGATCGACGGCAACGGACTCAAATACCATCGCGCTTTCTGGATGCGTCGTCAATGGAATCCTAAGTGCACCAATAAGGATGAACAACGTCCTCGGCTCGTCTACGTCGCCGATTCGAAGAATGTGCGTATCGAAGGTGTACGCCTCCAGAATTCGGCCTTTTGGACCACACATATATATAATAGCGCACGCGTAAGGATCATGAATGTTTCGATCTTCAGCCTCGCTACTCCCAATAGTCACAAAGGACCTTCGACCGATGCTATCGATCTCGATGTCGTACAGGATATCCTGGTGCATGGCTGTTATATGGAAGTTAACGACGACGCCGTAGCGATGAAGGGAGGCAAGGGACCATGGGCAGACGACCCATCCAAGAGTGTCGGCAATGGTGCCAATCGCAATGTGATTATCGAGGATTGTAACTATGGCTTCTGCCACGGATGCCTCACTTTAGGCTCTGAGTCGGTCTTCGACCATAACATCATTCTGCGTCGCATTCAGGTCAACCATGCTACGCGTCTCCTCTGGCTCAAGATGCGTCCCGATACACCGCAGCATTACGAATACATTACGGTCGAGGATATTACTGGTCAGGTGTCGCGTGTGTTGTACGTCCACCCTTGGACGCAGTTCTACGACCTGAAGGATCGTACGGATGTGCCAATGTCGTACAGCGATCACATTACATTGCGCAATTGTGTGCTCGAATGCGATATCTATAAGGATATGGAAGTCAAGCCGGATCAATACGAACTGACAAACTTCGTTTTCGAGCATATGCAAGTCACCGAGAAGAGTCCGGAGAAGGCTCCTCGTCTTGACGATACCGGAGGACATGTCTTCTGGACCGAGAAATAAGGTCTTTATACTTCTTTTTCAAATCTTTTCGATATGAAGCGAATTTTTCTTGCCGCTCTGTCGGCTCTACTCATAGTTCCGGCTGTTATGGCTCAGGAGCAGTTGCCACCACGTGCCGATGTCCTGAAGCTGGCCACTAAGGTCAACAATTGGTTCATGCACAAGTACGATGCTGCTGAGGCTTTCCTCGGCGGTGGTAAGGTGCGTACCACAAACCTTTGGACGCGTGCGGTCTATCACGAAGGTCTTTGCGCACTCTACAGCATCGATCCGCGCGAGGAATATTATCAGTATAACCTCCGGATGGCTGAGGCCAATAATTGGACGCCACGGTATGGCGCCACCAGTCGCGATGCAGACAACTATGCCTGCGTCCAGACCTATGTCGACCTCTATCGTCTTGAGCCTGATGCGTATAAGCTTCGTCAATCTATCGCTTGCCTGGATGGTATTGTAAATACGCCTGACAACAGCGATTGGTGGTGGATCGATGCTCTTCAGATGGGTATGCCTGCTTTTGCCAAGTTAGGACGTACTACCGGTGACTATAAGTATTGGGATAAGATGTGGCAGATGTATCAATATACGCGCAACGAGTATGATGGCGGCTTATGGAATGCTGCCGACGGACTTTGGTGGCGTGATCACGACTTCAATCCTCCTTATCAGACCCCCAATGGCCGTCAGTGTTACTGGAGCCGTGGTAATGGCTGGGTCGTCGCAGCCTATGTGCGTACGATGGACGAATTGCCGGAGCCTGTTGCTGCTCTTCCGGCTTCAGGCAAGGCTGCCAAGAACATGGTCGTAGCAGATCCTTATCACTACCTCGATTACAAGGCCGACTTCATTGCCATGTGCAAGGCCCTCGTAGATCGTCAGCGCGAGGATGGATTCTGGAATTGTGACCTCGGCGATCCTGACAACTATGGAGGTCCTGAGACTACCGGAACCGCACTCTTTGTCTATGGCATGGCATGGGGAGTTCGTAAGGGCTATCTTCCGGCTGATGTCTTCATGCCTGTTATCGTCCGTGGCTGGAATGCTATCGCTGGTGCTGTACAGCCCAATGGTTTTGTCGGCTACATTCAGGGTACCGGTAAGGAGCCAAAGGATAGTCAGCCAGTGACGCGCGATGGACGTCTCGACTTCGAGGATTTCGGCATCGGTTGCTGGCTGCTGGCTGCTACTGAGGTCTATAAACTTTCGCCTGGCGAGCAGGGTCTCGGAGCCCGTAAGCTTGCTGCACAAAACAAATAAATCGCAGAAACAATGAAAACAGTCAATACGCTTTTTGCCGCCATAATGCTGTCAACAGCAGCATCCGTGTCGGCTCAGACATGGCCTGATGTTAATCCAGAGGCTCGTCCCGGCACACGTTGGTGGTGGATGGGAAGCGCTGTCGATCGCGCCAATCTTACCTACAATCTCGAGAGCTATGCCAAGGCCGGCATCGGAGCCGTCGAGATCACGCCTATCTATGGCGTTGTAGGCAATGAGGCCAAGGACATCGATTTCCTCTCGCCACAATGGATGCAGATGTTGCGTCATACCGAGGCCGAAGGCGAACGCCTGGGTATACAGATTGATATGAATACGGGTACCGGCTGGCCATTCGGTGGTCCGGAGGTAACTGTCGACGAGGCTGCTACTTGTGCCTATTTCAAAGTTTGGCATTCCGGACAGCCACAGCCTAAACTCACCGAACGCGAGCAGAAGAACTTCCCGCAGCTGCAGGCTGTCTATACCTATCTGAACAACGAACAGATCGATGCGAACGAGCGTGAAGCAATGCAGATCAAGAATCCCAAGAAGCGTGCAGCTTACTATGCTCAACACCCGGTCGATACGGTTTATGTCGCTTTCTATCTGGCCAAGACGCGTCAGCAGGTCAAGCGTGCCGCTCCTGGTGGCGAAGGCTATGTGCTCGATCATCTCAACCCTGATGCCGTAAAGCATTACCTCGACCGTTTCGATCGCGCTTTCTCGGCCAGCGGTGTCAACTATCCTTCCACCTTCTTCAACGATAGTTACGAGGTTTACGAGGCCGACTGGACGCCTGCCTTGTTCGATGAGTTTGAGGCTCGTCGTGGCTACAATCTGCAGCACTATTTGCCGCTCTTCGTCGATGAGGCCATTCCCGGCTATTGTCCGACGACGTTGCGCCATTATCCATCCGAGAATCCAACCGTCGATCCTCGTCGCCCTATCACTCGCGATCAGCTGATCGCCGACTATCGCGAGACCGTAAGCGATCTCGTCCTGAAGTCATTTACCCAGACGTGGTCGCGTTGGGCGCATAATCATCGTGCCATTGTCCGTAACCAGGCTCACGGAAGTCCGGCTAACCTGCTCGATGTCTATGCCGGTGTCGATATCCCTGAGATTGAGGGTTATGGCCTCTCAGACTTCGGTATCGCAGGTCTGCGTACTGATACATTGTCGAAGAAGAACGATTCAGACCTTTCGATGCTCAAGTATCCGGCCTCGGTGGCACATTTCTATGGCAAGCCATTTGTTTCGGCCGAGACCTTTACCTGGCTGACCGAGCATTTCCGTACCTCGCTTAGCCAGTGCAAGCCCGATTTCGACCTGATGATGGTAGCCGGTGTCAACCATTGCTACTTCCATGGCACAACCTATTCTCCACGCGAAGCCATGTGGCCAGGCCACCTGTTCTATGCTTCGATGGAGATGTCGCCTATCAACACCATCTGGCGTGATGCTCCGGCTTTCTTCGAGTATATCACCCGTGTGCAGTCATGGATGCAGTATGGCGAGCCTGACAACGACTTGCTTGTATATCTGCCGGTCCACGATATCTGGCACGAATATCCAGGCAGACTGCTGCAATTCGATATCCACTCGATGGCACAGAAAGCTCCTCGCTTCATCCATGCCGTCAATGCTATCTACGTGGCAGGTTACGATATGGACTATTGCTCGGATCGTATGATTCAGGCTATCAAGCGTGTCGATGGCGAAGGCTACATGATGTCGCCGGGCGGCGTGCGCTACAAGGCGCTCGTCCTTCCTGAAGTCAAGTACCTGCCTGAGGCAACTCAGAAGCGAATTCGTTCGCTCGAGGCTCAGGGCGCTACAATCATCACGGTTTCCGATCCTGAAGAGTATGGTTCTGCTCTGCGTCAGTATAGCCGTATTGTCCCAGAGGAAGTCACCAGCCGTCATGGTCTGAAGTTTATCCGTCGTCGCAACCAGCGTGGACATCATTATTTCGTCAGCTGTCTGCAGCCAAAGGGTGTTCACGACTGGGTTCGTCTGTCGGTCGAAGCACAGACTGCCTACATCTTCAATCCTATGACTGGCGATGTGCAGCAGGCTCGTCTTCGTCAGCGCGATGGCCATGCCGAGGTATGGATGTCGTTGGCCAGCGGCGAGAGCTGCATCATACAGACTGTCAAGGCCGCTCCCGAATCGACGGCTCTGTTGGCCGATGTATATCAGCAGGTCCAGACCGAGTTCTCGAAGAAACTCGAGCAGGCCGATGCTCATCAGCTTCCACTCATGCAGCAGTATGCCGAGGGAACACCTGTCGACATCACTGCCAATGCCTGGACACTTACTCCTGTCGCTTTCGATACTTGGGGTAGCGTATCGTCACAGAAACTTTCTGGCCTCAAGCCTTGGACGGCTCTCGATGACCTCTGGAAGCATGGCAAGGGCACCGCTCGTTATACCACTACGGTCAACCTCACGGCTGCACAGCTGTCAGGTGTCAAGCAGTGGATGCTTGACCTTGGCGATGTGCGCGAAAGTGCCCATGTCTACATCAATGGTAAGGATGCAGGTGTAGCCTTTGCTGCTCCGTTCCGCCTGAATGTTACAGGGCTGCTCAAATCGGGTGCCAATACCATCGATATCGATGTGACGGGTCTGGCCGCCAACTATGTGGCCGAGATGGATCGCCGCGACATCAAGTGGCGCATCTTCAAGAACGCCAACATCGCCAACCTCAAGGGCGGTTCTGTCAGCTATTATGGCAATTGGGACGTCATGCCTGGCGGCCTGAACTCATCGGTCAAGCTGATTCCGATGAAATAATTCCTGTCCTATGTCTATCGCAGCCTTATTATCGGGTGGCGTCGATAGTAGCGTCGCCGTACATCTGCTCTGTGAGCAGGGATATCGTCCGGACTTGTTCTATATTAAGATAGGTATGGACGATGATGGCTACTCGTGTCCTCAGGAAGAGGATCTCGAGATTGTGCGTGCCATGGCTCATCGCTATGGTCTTCAGTACGAGGTGGTCGATTTGCAGAAGGAGTATTGGGACAATGTCGTGACTTATACCATCGACAAGGTGCGTCGTGGTTTTACGCCCAATCCCGACGTGATGTGCAATCGTCTCATCAAGTTCGGAGCTTTCGATCAGAAGGTAGGCCATACCTACGACAAGACCGCTACCGGCCATTATGCTTCGACTATCGAAGGAGGGGTAGGAGTCTTGGCCGGGAGCTTTGGACTGAGTACAGATGACATACCTTGCTCAACCAACTTCTTGTCTGCCCAGAACTCTGATTCCACTACTCAGACCTTTCTCGCTACTACTCCTGATCCCATTAAGGACCAGACCGATTTCCTGGCTCAGCTCGAGGGATGGCAGGTCGCCCATTCACTCTTCCCCATTGGAAAGATGGCCAAAGGCGAGGTCCGTCGCATTGCCGACGAGGCCCGATTGCCTGCTGCCCATCGCAAGGATTCGCAGGGTATCTGTTTCCTGGGTAAGATCAACTACAACGAGTTCATTGAGCGGTTCCTCGGCAAGAAGGAGGGACCGATTGTCGAGGTCGAGACTGGTAAGGTCTTAGGTCATCATCAGGGATTCTGGTTCCATACCATCGGTCAACGTAAGGGCCTTTACCTGAGTGGCGGTCCTTGGTTCGTAGTCAAGAAGGATATTGTCGAGAACGTTGTTTACGTCAGCCGTGGTTACCAGCCAGAGGCGCAGATGAAGGACGAGTTGGTGATGCGTGACATGCATTGGATTACTTGTAATCCTTTCTCGGTGATTAATACCACGCAGGATGGTAACGCAATACGTAGCCTGGCTGTCAAGTTCAAGATTCGTCATGTTGCCGAATTGCATACCGGCACACTCACGGCTCTGGCGGATGGTGGCTACTATCTCAAGATGGATCAGAAGACCAACGGTGTAGCTCCTGGCCAGTTCTGTGTGATTTATACCCCCGATGGTCGCATTTGCCTTGGATCAGGCGAGATAGCCTGGGAGTAAATTGCTATCATACATAAAAATAGTGCGGGTCATTTGACCTGCACTATTTTTTCGTCCTTGATGAAGAGTAGGTATCCCAATACATTGGTATACCCCATCTGTCTCAGCAGATTCATGTAGCTACGAACCTGTTGTTCGTATCCCGCATGACTGGCACCGGTCTTGTAGTCAATTACAGTGACCCGTCCTTCCTGATCGATGACGATGCGGTCCGGACGTTGCTGGTGTCCGCCGTTGTCCATCAGTGTCAGTTCGTTAAGCACGGTCAGCCCTTCTGCAAACCAAGGCTTTACTTCAGGCATTGACAGCAATCTCTCGATGGTCTGGCTCATCTCGGTTTCGGATATTACGTCCGGATCGATGTCTCCTCGCATATACAGACGTCGAATCTGTCTCTGGGCCTCTTCCGCTGTACGTATGTCCTGTAGTACCGTATGGATGTAAGTGCCACGACGTTTGGCTGTCACATCCGGTTTGTTCGGATTGTGCAGTATCGAAATCTTTGGCAACACTGTCACTCCTTCAACTGCCTCCGGTTTTGCATCGGATGGCTCTGCCTCCAAGACGGGTTGGCTTCCCGTAGTCTCACTGTTAACAGTACTTTCTGCTTCGTGCTTTTTTTCGGAAGCTCTTTGCCATGACCCTATCGTGAGGGCATCGGGTGTGCCTTTGTATTCACAGTAGTTTTTCAGCCACTTTTCCAATGCCAGACCCGACTTGCTTGGGGGAGGAGCAATGATTATCATTGCTTCTTTAGCGCGTGTGAAGGCAACGTACGCCGTATTCAGATTGTCGATCATGGCACACCTGCGCTCTTCCGTATATTTCTTCTCGAAGATTGTTTTGCTCAGGTTTGCGTCGAGCTTGATCGGGAGCAAGGCATCCAGCTTGAAAGGATCTTCTTCGGGTTTGCACCACACAATCTCTCCGTGCGAGGTGTCGATGTCCATATCCCACGAAGCGTAAGGCAGGATGATGGCCGGACAACCCAGACCTTTCGACTTGTGAACCGATAGAATCTGTATTGCATTCTGTTCCTCGGGTATCGCTATCGAACGCTTGTGGCCAGTCTGGTCCCACCAGGTCAGGAATCCGTTGAGGTCAGAACTTTGTGAACTGGCGTATTCCAGTACCAGATCGCGGAAGGCCTGGAGGTACGTGGCGTCGGCCTTGTAGGCCTCGCGGGGCAACAAGGCGATCAGCTGTTCGGCCATCTCGTACAGCGGGCTATGAATCAGCTCGGTATGGAATGCGCGATCATCTTCATCCAGGGCAAAGTAGATTGCCAGTGCCTCCTCGGCCGTGTGACCTTCGAGCTGCAGCAGGCTCGACCTCGCTATCATCGTCAGTATCGACGAGTCGGGTGAGTTCAGATGGCGCATCAGGTTGATCAGTACCTGTATGGCCGGACGCTTCGAGATCTGCAGCGCCTCGTTCGATATGATGTCCAGCGTATAGGGGCAGTCTGGGTGTGCCTGTTTGTAGCTCAGCATCGTTTCGGCTGCCCATCGGCATTCCTTATTGTATCGGCAAAGGATGGCGATGTCGCGAGCCTGGAAACCATTGCGTTGCAGCTCGATGACCATCTCCGGCAATCGGCGTGCGGCCGCTTCCATGTTCTGCTCCTTTTTCGGATTTTCGATGAGCTGCCCTTCCTCGTCCGTCGGTTTTAGGAATTCGACGTGTACCATGCCACGAGGCTTGTCATCGCCGCGTTTTTTCAGGGGGACCTTCTGCTCTACGTCGGCATAGATCTGTTGGATCTGCGTTTGTGCTGAATCTAGTTCCTGGTCGAGCTGCTTGGCCAGCCGTGGGAAGAAGTCATTGTTGAAGTCGATGATGGAGGGCAGCGAACGCTGGTTGGTGTCCATCGTGTCTTCGTAATGAAGACCAGGTTCGTAGCTGTTGATTTCGGAGTTCAGAAGGTTCCAGTCGCCTCCACGCCAGCGGTAGATGCTCTGCTTCACGTCGCCTACGATGAGGTTCTGGTATTGTTCGGCCAAAGCGTTGCTGATCAGTGGCTTGAAATTGTTCCACTGCATGGCCGAAGTGTCCTGAAACTCATCGATCATGTAGGCATGGATTCGGGTGCCGGTCTTCTCGTAGATGAATGGCGCGTCATCGTTCCCGATCAGTCGCGAGAGCATCTCGGTGGTCGAGCTTAGCAGCATCGTGTTCTGCTCATTGCAATAGTCGGTTACCTCCTGGTCGAGGTTGGCCATTATGCCCAGTTCGTAGAAGTTTGCGCGGATAGCTTTTGCCGTGCAGTAGTGGCGATAAGGCATGCCTGTGGTATGCTCCATGCATCGTTCCATCAGCTGTTGCAGCGCTGTCTTGAACGCCTCGCTCGGACGTTTGTCTTTTAGGAACATCGAGTCAGGGTCATTCGTGCCGGTGATGAAGCGCGATGATGGCAGAGCTTCTTCTCCGTTCTTCCATTTCTCAAAGTTACCTACACTGCCTGCTCCCTTGTATTTGAAGTCGGTGACCGACATTCCATGGCTTTCCAGCAGCAGTGTGCCTTCTTCGCCCAGTCCCTTCAGCGTTTTGCGCCATTCATCCTGGACGTTGGCCAGCATCTTGGCATAGCTGCTCAGCGCATTCTTGTCTGCTGTCAGTTCGCGGATGGCCTGGCTTTGCTGCCGATAAGCCTCGCTGTTCAGTAGTTTGTCCGCCATTTCGAGGAGCGACTTCCGGACGTCCCAGCCAGAGCCTTCAGCCATTTTTTTGCGCGAGAAGTCCACCATCCAATTAAATAGCATAGGATTGTTCCGGGCGTCGAGTTTGTCCAGGAAGGCCGAGACCGATGCATCGAGTACACGGTCTGAGTCGAGCTCCACTTCATAGTTGCCCGGGATGTTCAGCTCGCGAGCGAAGCTTCGTACAATCTTCTGGAAGAAACTGTCGATCGTCGAGATGTTGAACGACGAATATTCGTTCAGAATCTGGACGAGCAGACGTGTGGCCTTCTTTTTCACTCGCTCAACCGCTGCGTTGTCGGTTTTCTCGGTCCCTTCGGGTACTACGTCTTCCCAGAACAGCGATTCCTGCGGTTCTGTGGCCAGTTGGTAGAGGTTTTCTATGATGCGTCCCTTCATCTCGGCCGTCGCCTTGTTGGTGAAGGTAACGGCCAGAATTTCGCTGAACTTCATCTCCTCAGGATGGCTCTCAGGCCTCAGTTCATCGCGAAACAGCATCTTGATATAGAAGCCTGTCAGCAGGTGTGTCTTACCCGAGCCGGCCGAGGCTCGATAGATGTTGAGCGGGAGCTCTTTATCTTGTTTTATCATTGTGAATAAATCTGGAATGGGTCGCGCAAAGATAGGATAAAAAAATGACAAACCCAAGAAACTCGGCTAGAATATCGCGCGAAAATGCAAAAATCGTGTGCTAAATCGTATGTTTTGTGTCGAAAAACTAAAAATATCATTTAAAAAGCAGCAATAAATTTGTCAGTTCGGCAAAAAGTTGTAACTTTGCCCCCGTAAAATCTTTAATTATGCCCTTTTGTGGCCTCAACTTTTGTAATGACTTATAACAAGCATATATATCTTGCCCTGGCAGCCGCTTGCGGTGCTTTCTTTGCCGCATGCGATGCCGAAGACCCTTCACTCGATGTCGATGCGCCCGTCTATGGCGCTGCACAGATCAGCCTTCAGTCGCAGGTCACTGGTCAGCAGCGTGACGTAATCGTGTCGCTCCTCGACAATATGGTAAAGGTCGAAAGCGGTCAGTTCTGGATGGGTGCACAGTCGCGTGCTACGTCTCGCCCTAATTACTTGTCTGCCTATACGGCTCTGAGCGATTCGATGAAGCTGACCATGGCCGTCGACGAGAATGGCAATACCACCTACACAAAGAACAACTTCTACGTTGACCTTGTCCACCTTACCGACAAGTGCACCTATCGCCATACCTTAGCCAATGGCAAGGTTCGTACCGATACCATCTATTTCACTCAGATCTATCGTATGCCAACGGCTACTGGCCCTGATAACGGCAACCTGTGGGTAGGCCCGGTTACTGGCATTTCTATGCCTGACGATTACTACATCGGCCGCTTCGAGGTTTCGCAGGCCGAGTGGACAGCCGTCATGGGTCAGGGCAACTGGCCGACAGGTCGTCGTTGCATCGAGGCTCAGGCCAACGATCAGCGCAACAGCCCTTGGTATGCCGCTGTAGGCCTTGGCGATGATTATCCGGCCTACAACGTATGGTACGACGACGCTTTGGCTTTCTGTGCCAAGCTTAATCAGCTCTGTGGCCTGCCAAATGCGCAGGGTTACAGCTTCCGCCTGCCTACCGAGGCCGAGTGGGAATGCGCGGCGCGTGGCGGACGTTACTCACGTGGCTATCGCTATCCAGGTAGCGACAACTTCAACGATGTTGCCTGGTGCTCTTCCAATGCCTTTGCTCCTGGCTTGGGAGCTTCCAATTTCGGTATGCATCCTCATGGCCAGCTCGAACCTAACGAATTGGGTCTCTATGATATGGCAGGCAACGTCTCGGAATGGGTACAGAATACCTATTATCGCTACACCTATCGCGACAGCATTGCCGATGCTTCGTTCAATGCGCGCCATCTGCCTCTCCATGCCGACAAGGGTTACGAGGGCGATACGCTGATCCTTCGAGGCGGATCGTGGTATCAGGCCGCGTCGTTCGCCTTCGGTTCAGGCAGCCGACAGGAATACACCCGTGGCGCCAACGATACCGAGCAGCTTCAGTCAGCCATCATGCATTGCGGTTTCCGCGTTGTTCTGGCAAAGTAATTCTTTTTCTTAGCAACTACCTTAGGACATGAAAAGATTCTTCACATTTCTCGTGCTTGCGTCGCTCCTGACGATCTTGGGGCAAGTGGTCACTACCGCTTCGGCTCAGCATGTCCTCTATCCCTCCCATTTCGATCTTGGCGAGGTCGTCCTTCACGACGGCCCGTTCCTCGATGCCCAGCAGCGTAATTACAAGACTTTGCTTCAGTACGACGAGAAACGTCTGCTTACTCCCTTTATTCGTCAGGCCGGCCTGAGCAAGAGCGGTAAGTATGCCAACTGGGAGCAGGATCATCCCAACTTCGAGAATTTTGCATGGAATCCTCAGATGGCCATGGACGGACATCTGGGTGGACATTATCTTTCAGCCCTTGCCATCAGCTATGCTTCGTGTCAGGATGCTGCCCTCAAGGCCCAGCTCAAGGAGCGACTGGATTATATGGTATCCGTTTTGTGCGACTGTCAGGCTGCCTACGACAACGACAAGAGCGGTCTGAAGGGTTTCATCGGCGGTATTCCCGACAACGATGTCTGGAAGGACTTGTATGCCGGCGACTACCGCGTCTACAACCAGCGTGGTAACTGGGTACCTCTCTATTGCGAGCATAAGATCATGGCCGGTTTGCGCGATGCCTATGTCTATACCGGCAGCACGGCAGCCAAGAACGCCTTCCGTCGTCTTTGCGACTGGATGATCGACGAGGTTCGTCTTTTCAAGGAGGACATCATGGAGATGCAGATTCTGCAGTGGGAGCCAGGCGGCGTCAACGAGGTGCTGGCCGATGCTTCGCTCATATTCGATGATAGCAAGTATTTCAAGGCTGCACAGAAGTTCTCGCACCAGATCATGATCGAAAATATGATCCGTGACGAGAAGCACGACTTCCTGAATCAGAAGAGCGTCAACGAGGCTGCTGCCAAGTTCGTAGGTTTTGCCCGAGTTACCGAGCTCAAGCACGACGACCGCTACAGCCGTGCCGTCCGCCTCTTCTGGGACGATGTGGTCAACCGTCGCAGTACGGCCATTGGCGGTACCGGTATCGTAGGCTTCTTCCAGGCTGCCAATAAGTCAACCCGCTATATTTCCGAGCCTGACGGACCTGATGCCTGTGCTTCGTACAACATGCTGAAGCTTACTGAGCGTATGTTCGACATGGGCCGCAATGCTGCCTTGGCCGATTATTACGAACGCACGCTCATCAATCACATCCTTTCGAACCAGGATCCTGTGACTGGCGGCTATGTTTACTACACTTCGCTTCGTCCCGAGAGCTATCGCGTCTATTCGAAGGTCAACCAGGCCATGTGGTGCTGTGTCGGCACCGGCATGGAGAGTCATTCCAAGTACGGCGACTTTATCTATACCATCAACGAGGATACACTTTTCGTCAACCTCTTCATCGGCAGCGACCTCAACAATGCTCGTGTCGCCCTGACCCAGGATTCCGACTTCCCTTACGGCTCGACCTCACGCATCACCATCAAGAAGCCGGGCAACTACGTGCTGGCCGTCCGTCGTCCCGAATGGACCAACGCTTCGTTCAGCGTCAAGGTCAATGGCAAGGAGCCTAAGGGCTTCAAGTCATCACGTCCGGATGCCCGTTCGTACTACGTGACTTGTGGTAAGTCGTGGAAGGCTGGCGACGTTATCGAAGTTTCCTATCCGATGTCGCTCTCGTTCGTAGAGTGTCCTAATGTGCCTACCTACATCGCTCTCAAGTACGGACCTACCGTCCTGGCCGGTGTTACTTCTACCAGCTCACAGTCCGAGCCATTCCCGGCCGAGTATGCCGGTGTGAAACGAGGCGAGAACTCGAACAAGAACGTTCAGAAGTTCGCCAGCCTTGCTATGGCGCCTATGCTCATCACCGATCGCAGCCAGGTCCCTTCGCGCATTCAGGTAAAGGACGCCTCGCGTCTGATCTTCGATGTCGATGCATCGGCCAGCGGTTCGCCTTGGCAGCATGTCGAGATGAAGCCTTTCTTTGCCGCACAGCATAGCAAGTATACTGTCTACTGGAACCAGCAGAGTCAGTCGGCATGGGAGCGCAATCCTATGTATCTGCGCGAGGTCCGCAACGTCGAGATGGAGAAGGTTACCTTCGATCTGGTCGATGTGGGCGAGGAGGCCGACGAGCGTATTCACTCAATCCGTACCAGCGAGACCGGTTCATGCGGTGCCCTTAACGAGCAGACTTTCCGCGATTGCCAGCCTGGGCAGTGGTTCGAGTATTCGTTCGATGTCAGCAAGGCTTCGCAGTTCAAGCTCGCAGCTGCCGATAGTGTAGCCGTCCTGTTGCGTGTATCGCTTAACGATCGTGGCCGTGGCGGCTTTGTGGCTGTCGATGGTGCCAAGGTCGGTCAGGTCGTCATCCCGGCTTCGTCCAAGAACGCCTCGAAGGATAAGTTCCTCGAGATGCCAGTAGTCTTCAGCGCAGACAAACTGATGGGCAAGAAGTCCATCACCATCCGTTTCATCGGTCCAGGCAATGCATCGTTCCCACGTTTGTACAATGCCCGTTTGATCAAGGCCGATCCGCAGTTACTTCAGGGTATGAGGTAGTGGTGCATTGTTGCATCGCTACCTCCTGACCTTTTAAATACTTATACATTACCTCTCCTTTTCTGTACACCTTATCCATGAGTCGAATTCTTCACGCCTTGGCTCTTAGTGCCGTCCTATTGGTGCCGTCTGCTACCCAGGCGGCCGATTGCTTTGTATCCTTTCACGCTCCTTCGGCCGATGCCGTCTGTCTGTATCCTTCGCAGCAGGGAGCCATTCGTATCGATATCGATGCTGCAGATTATCCCGGCATCCGTCGCGCCGCTGCTTCGTTGGCTAACGACATCGAGCAGGTCACAGGCCGTAAGCCACAAATCCAGTCGGGTAGTGAGTCGGCCGTGTCTGCCGGATTCCGTATCGTTGTCGGCTCGCTCGACAAGAGTCCCCGCATCCAGCAGCTGGTCAAGGCAAAGGTTCTCGACGGTAAGCTACTGAAAGGCGCTCGCGAGAAGTACATCATCACTCTTGTCGACGCTACGGCATTCGATAAACAGGCTTCCGGTCAGGTGTTGGTCATAGCTGGTAGCGACAAGCGTGGTACCGAGTATGGCATCTACGAACTTTCGCGCCAGTTGGGTGTTTCGCCATGGAGCTGGTGGGCTGACATGCCAGTGGTTCGTCAGGATAGCATTTTTGTCCGCCCAGGTCTTTATACCGATGGCGAGCCTACGGTACAGTATCGTGGCATCTTCCTCAACGACGAGGCTCCCTGTCTCTCCGGCTGGGTTAAGGAGAAGTTCCCCGACTCTGCATGCGATAATCTACCCGTCGATCCTTGGGGTAACACCTATGCCAAGGGTTTCAACCATCTCTTCTACGAACATGTATTCGAGCTCCTTCTGCGCCTCAAGGGTAATTACCTTTGGCCGGCTATGTGGGGCAATGCATTCTATGCCGACGATCCGTTGAACGGTCCGCTGGCCGACGAGATGGGCATCATCATGGGCACCTCGCATCACGAGCCTATGGCCCGCAACCATCAGGAGTGGGTACGAATCAAGAACCAGACGATGCGCGAGGCAGGCTTGCGCAATCCTGACGAAGCTCCAGCCGAGGCGCGTTGGGACTATGCCGTCAACCAGACAGTCATCGACCAGTTCTTCCGCGAGGGCATCGAGCGTGCCCGTGGCACTGAGGACCTCATCACCATCGGCATGCGTGGCGATGGCGATACCGGCCTGGGTGGCAAGGAGGGCCACGACGACGAGGCGGTGAACATGGACGAATATAACAAGAAACTGATGGAGCGCATCCTGGGCAACCAGCGCAAGATCATCGAGAAAGTCACCGGCAAGAAGGCCGACAAGACGCCACAGATGTGGGCGCTCTATAAGGAGGTACAACATCTGTACGATATCGGCCTCGATGTGCCAGATGATGTCCTGATCATGGTTTGCGACGACAACTGGGGCGACATCCGCAACGTCCCCGAGGCCAACGCTTCGGCCCTCCGTACCCGCGAGAAGTTGCTCAACCGCAAGGGTGGGTGGGGTATGTACTATCACGTAGATTATGTAGGTGCTCCTCGCAATACCAAGTGGGCAAACGTCACCAACCCGCACCACCTGTGGGAGCAGATGCGCCTTACCTACGAATACGGCATCGACCGCCTATGGATTCTCAACGTGGGCGACCTCAAGCCTATGGAGCAGCCCATCGACCTCTTCCTCAAGATGGCATGGCGTCCGGATGACTATAAGGACGTCAGCAGCGTAGCCAGCCACATGCAGCAGTTCTGTACCGAGATGCTGGGCGCTACTGCTTCGGCAGCTGATGTGGCAGAGGTCAGCCGCCTCATGATGTCCTACCTGCAGTACAACTCGCGTTCTACAGCCGAGCTCCTTACGCATCGCACCTACAACCTGCAGTCAGGCGAATGGGAGCAGGTCAAGAACCAGTATAAGGCCCTCGAGGCTGACGCTCTCCGCCTCTGGCTCCGTCTGAAGGATACTCCGGCTGCCGATGCCTACCATCAGCTCGTACTCTACCCGATCCTGTCGATGGCCAACATCTACGAGATGTATTACGCCCAGGCACAGAACCTCTATCTGGCCAGCGTCAATGACGCGGATGCCAACAGCTATGCCGACCTCGTGGAGCAATGCTTTGCCCGCGATGCCGAACTCACGGCCGATTATCACGCCATCGGTGGTGGCAAGTGGAACCATCTGATGGACCAGACCCACATCGGCTATCGCTCATGGCAGCAGCCCGACCAGCAGGTGTGCCCTATGGTGAAGCGCGTTGAGGCATCTGCCAGCGTCGCTGAACCCTATAACTTCCAGCCAAACCGCAGTGTTGCCAAGTTCAACGTCTTCCTGCCTTACAATGGAGTTGTGGCTATCGAGGCCGAGCATTATGCCGAGGCTGTTGATAGCAAGGATGGCCAGTGGACTGTCATCCCGACCCTGGGCCGTACGAAGAGTGCTGTAGCCCTGTTGCCGCACAACGCATCGTGCGAAGGCGCTGAGCTGGGATACCAGTTCCAGGTGCCTGCTGACTTCAAGGCTGACAGCGTCAAGGTTCACATCATCACCAATAGCACCTTGCCATTCCTGCGCAAGGACGGCCATCGCTTCACGCTGTCGATTGACCAGGTCAATGCCAAGGAGGTCAATTACAACGAACGTTATGCCGAGGACCGCGATGTCTGGAAGATGTACGACATCGCTGCCTCTCGTATCATCGAGACCGTTGTCACTCTGCCCATCAATACTGCTGGCCCGAACCTCCACAGTCTCGACATCACTCCGCTCGACCCGGGCCTCGTGCTCGAAAAGGTGGTCATCGACTTCGGTGGCTACGACCCAGCCTACTTGTTCGGCAACGAGAGCCCACGGGTGGGAAAGAATGAAAAATGAAAGAATGAAAAAATGCGTCGGACCCGTAATTTTTAACTTTTAACTAATAACTTATATCTCTAAAATATGAAACTAACCGATATTCTTCAGCCTGGCTTCAACGCCGCTGAGTGGGAAGCCAAGGGTTACGAGCTTCCCAAGTTCGATATTCCTGCCGTCGTCAAGAAGACCCACGACGAGCCTACCTGGCTGCACTTTGGTGCCGGCAATATCTTCCGTGCGTTCCCTGCTGCTATCCTCAATGACGCCCTCAATTCGGGCAAATACGATCGTGGCGTAATTGTAGCCGAGAGCTTCGACTACGAGATCATCGACAAGGCCTATCGCCCCTACCAGAACCTCTCGCTGCTCGTTAGTCTGCAGTCCAGCGGCACCATCGAGAAGAAGGTCATCGCCTCCGTCACCGAGAGCCTGAAGGCCGATAAGCAGTTCGGCGACGACTGGGCACGTCTCGAAGAGATCTTCCGTGCACCATCGCTTCAGATGATCACTTTCACCATCACCGAGAAGGGTTATACCTATAATGATGCTGACCTCGCACGCGGTCTTGCTCCAGTTTTTGCCATGGGTAAGGTCTGCGCCCTGATGCTCGAGCGTTTCAAGGCTGGCTGTCTGCCTCTCACCGTACAGAGCACCGACAACTGCTCGCACAATGGCGACAAGGTCAAGGCTGGCGTGCTGGCTTACGCCCAGCGCTGGGTCAGCGACGGCTTGGCTCCAGCCGAGTTCCTCGCCTACCTCCAGGACGAAACCAAGGTCACCTACCCATGGTCGATGATCGACAAGATCACCCCACGTCCACACGAGAAGGTTCAGGCCATGATTGCAGCCGATGGCTTCGAGGACAACGAGACCATCATCACCGAGAAGAAGACTTTCACCGCACCATTCGTCAATGCTGAGGAGGTGCAGTATCTCGTCGTGGAGGACAACTACACCAACGGCCGTCCACCACTCGAGCTTGGCGGTGCTCTCTATACCACCCGCGAGACCGTCGATCAGGTCGAGACCATGAAGGTCACCACCTGCCTCAACCCGCTCCATACCGCCATGTCCATCTACGGCGTCATGCTGGGTTACGATCTTATCTCGGCCGAGATGGCCGACCCAGACCTTCGCTCCTTCATCCAGAAGATCGGCTACATCGAGGCCATGCCGGTAGTCACCGATCCGGGCGTCCTCAACCCATACGAGTTCATCGGCACCGTCATCAACAAGCGCCTGCCTAACCCATTCATGCCCGATGCCCCACAGCGCATCTCGACCGACACCAGCCAGAAGCTCCCAATCCGCTTCGGCGAGACCATCAAGAAGTACGTGGCTCGCGGCCTCGACATGTCCAACCTCGTGCTCATCCCATTGACGCTCGCTGGCTATGCTCGTTTCCTCAAGGCACTCGACGACGAGGGCAAGCCATTCACTCCATCTACCGACCCACTGCTCGACGAGCTGCAGGCCATCGTCGCTCCCCTCGAGCTCGGCAAGGCCGACCAGGATTACTCGTGCCTCCGCCAGCTCTACAGCCGCAAGGACGTCTTCGGCCTCGACCTCTACGAGGCAGGCCTCGGCCAGCAGATCGAGGGCATGGTCCGTGAACTCTATGCCGGCCCCGGCGCCGTCCGCGCTACCCTCCACAAGTACGTAAGCGCCCGCTGATCCCATGCATTCTATAGGGGGCGAGTCAAAAGCCACGAAATTTTAATAGCATAAAAGGTTGACCATCTTCGTTACAATGCACAGTAGCGAAGATGGTTATTCGCTAATAGGTGGCATTGGGTGGCAGTGGAAAACCAAACTTTTTAAAAATGTGCACGAAATTCCCGAGGCACTCCGAGTGGGTCGGGAATTTTTGGACACGCGTTTAAAAGTTTTAAAAACCAATGCCACCAATGCCACCCACCACCACCTAAAATGCTTCCGAAGCGCCCAAAATGGCTACAAAATCCCTTAAAATCGCCTCTGAAATGCCAAATTTAGCCTAAATGCCACCAATGATGCCACCCGTTGCCATGAACAATACCACCCAGATACCACCACCACCCATCTCGCAATACCACCTGATGCCACCAGCGGCATAATCACCTCCTTCGATTTGCAGAGCACAATTTTGCAATCAAATTTGTGCTTCGCGTTTCGCGGAAGCGCATTCTTGTGCCAGAATGAGGGTGTGTCAAAAGGTATAAATACCCTGACACACCCTCATTTGCTAATTTAAATTAAAAGTCCGGACTTTCACAAGCTCGGACTTTTTTATATCCGCAAAAATGTGTATCTTTGCGGCGCTTTAAAATAATTATGT
>JAZUEP010000016.1:0-2093 GCA_045640225.1 Bacteroidales bacterium
TTTGACTACCCTTGCTATGGGTGGTGCCAAGGGTGGTTCAGACTTCTCTCCACGTGGCAAATCAAGCGCTGAGGTTATGCGTTTCTGCCAGGCCTTCATGCTCGAGCTCTATCGTCACATCGGTCCTGACTGCGACGTTCCTGCAGGTGATATCGGCGTAGGTGGCCGCGAGGTTGGCTACATGTTCGGTGCTTACAAGAAGTACTGCCGTCAGTTCCAGGGCGTTCTCACCGGCAAGGCTCTCGAGTTCGGTGGTTCACTCATCCGTCCTGAGGCTACCGGTTACGGTACCGTTTACTTCCTCCGCGCTATGCTCAAGACCAAGGGTCTCGAGATCGCTGGCAAGAAGGTAGCTATCTCTGGTTCAGGCAACGTTGCACAGTACGCTGCTGAGAAGGTTCTCCAGCTCGGTGGCCAGGTTATGACCATGTCTGACTCTGACGGTTACATCTACGATCCAGAAGGCATCGATCGCGCTAAGCTCGACTACATCTTCGACCTCAAGCAGGTACAGGGTGGCCGTATCAAGGAGTATATCAACGAGTATCCTAACGCCAAGTATGTTGAGGGCGCTAAGCCATGGGGTGAGAAGGTCGACATCGCTCTGCCTTGCGCTACCCAGAACGAGCTCAACGAGGAGCAGGCCAAGTGCCTCGTAGCCAACGGCTGTATCGCTGTTGCTGAGGGTGCCAACATGCCTACCACTCCTGCCGCTATCAAGGTATTCCAGGATGCTAAGATCCTCTACTGCCCAGGTAAGGCTTCTAACGCTGGTGGTGTATCTGTATCTGGCCTCGAGATGGCTCAGAACTCACAGCGCCTCTCTTGGACCTCTGAGGAGGTTGACGCCAAGCTCCTCTGGATTATGGAGAACATCCACGACAACTGCGTTAAGTATGGTACCGAGGCTGACGGCTACGTCAACTACGTTAAGGGTGCCAACGTCGCGGGCTTCATGAAGGTCGCTAAGGCCATGATGGCTCAGGGCGTATTCTAAATAGGCACGGATGCCATCAAGGTCCATTCCGATGATGGCTCAGGGCGTATTCTAAATAAGCCTTTTGATTGCTTCTGCAATCGACATAATTCAACCGCAAATATCAGCATAAACTGGTGTTTGCGGTTATTTTTTGCCCCATGTCATGGCATTTCGAGCCTCCGTAAAGCAGTTTTCGATACAAAAGTTTGGAATTCTCGCAAAAAAGCACGAAATTTGCGCTTCGTAATTACAGAATAATCAACAACCAACGTTCCACATTCATCATGAATCTTCGTCCAATTCTCTCCCTCTTGGCCGTCGGCACGCTCCTCACAGCCTCTGCCCAGCCCAAGCGCGCACTGACCTTCGACGACATCATGGACTATCAGCGCGTCACCCATCGCTCACTCTCTGACGATGGTCGCTACAGCCTCATCGTCCATGAAGGATGGCGTGGAGATGGCGACCGCAACGGCCGAGTCAAAGACTATGCTGCCGATGCCACCGCCCTCCTCTTCGATGCCAAGGGTCAGCAACTCGAGTCTTTCTTCCCAATCAATGCCTACGACTTCACCCGTTCGTCGCAGTACCTTGTGGTCAAGACGCACGAAAACGAGGCTGCCAGTACCGCACGTCTGCTGAAGTTGCAGAACAGTGGCGACGAGAAGAAGGATAAGGATGTGCAGCTCGACACCCTCCACATCTATCAGCTCGCTACCCGTCACATCGAGCGTATCGACTCTGTCCGCAGTCACAAGCTAGCTGGCGAAGCCGACTACATCGCCTATCAGCTCAAGGCCAAAGACAGCACCCTTTACCTTCGCGCCCTCAATGCCGGCAGCGAGGCTGTCACCTTCGATCATGTGACCGACTATGGCTTCTCGACCAAGGGCAAGTCGCTCTATTTCACCGTTACACGCACTGGCAAGCCCGATACCTGTCAGCTCTATGCAGTAGCTCTGCCCGACATGCAGCCTCGCCTTGTCAAGGAGGGCATCGGACAGAAGGCCGAAGGCATCAGCTGGAGCGAAGATGGTCAGCAGCTCGCCTTCCTCTGGGGTTCGAGCGACAAGAAGCTGCTCAAGGGCACAGGGCGTCAGCTCTGGTATGCCCC
>JAZUEP010000017.1:0-33271 GCA_045640225.1 Bacteroidales bacterium
TGCAAGTGTTGACCGAGGGTTGCAAAGCCGTTCGCGAATGCTGTCCGAAAGCCAAGATCATCATTCACACCGAGCGAGCGGCCAAAGCCAGCGACACCGAGTACTTCTACCGGAAACTCTCGTCGCTCGACTACGACATCATCGGCCTCAGCTACTACCCTATCTGGCATGCGCCCTTGAGCACACTCCGAGGCACACTCAACAAGCTTGAACAGTCGTTCCCCGACAAGCAGGTGCAGATTGTCGAGACGGCCTACAATTACGAATGGTGGCCTAACAGCGGCGTCAACTACGACACCCGTTCGACCTGGCCTTGTTCGATCGAGGGTCAGCAGCAGTTTGCCCAGGATCTGGTGGCCGAACTCAGCGACCACTCCAACGTCACGGGTCTTTACTGGTGGTTCCCCGAAGAGAATGGCAACGGTGGCCCGACGTGGAACGCCAATACCATCGTCATCAATTCATGGCTGGACCGTGGACTCTGGAACAACAACGACCACAAGGCCCTTCCTGCCCTCTATGAGCTTGGCGCCTTCCGTCGCGACGAACAAGCCATCGCTGAAATCTCCACCGATGCTCCCAAGGCCAGCAAGGAAATCTACAACCTCGATGGCTCGCCCACGAAGGCCGATTGGCACGATTTGCCTCACGGCATCTATCTCGTCGACGGGCAAAAGTGGCAAAAGTAGCCATTCTGTGACCGACAATTTGTCAAGGACCGTGTCAAAGCTTTGTTTGGCACGGTCTTTGCATACAATGTGGTGTACGGAACAGATTGTTACGCTACTAGGGCACCAGGCAATCGACAATCCGCATTAAAAAGCAACAACAAACTTAAAAACATAACAACAATGAACATCAAACCACTTGCAGATCGCGTGCTCGTTAAGCCCGCTCCTGCTGAAGAGAAGACCATCGGTGGCATCATCATTCCTGACACCGCAAAAGAGAAGCCCTCGAAGGGCGAAGTTATCGCTACCGGCAATGGCACCAAGGACGAAGAAATGGTTGTCAAGGTGGGCGACACCGTACTTTATGGCAAGTATGCCGGCCAGGAGCTCGAGTTCGATGGCGTAAAGTACATGATCATGAAGCAGAGCGAGATTCTCGCAGTGCTGGGATAAGGCCCCCATCCCCGGCCCTTCCCCCCGTAGGGGATGAAGGGAGTGATTACCTTAGCATGGGAAATCATATCGGGAAATGGTGTCATCGCTCCTAATACATTAAGTTAATAACAAAACTAAAAACATCCACTCCCCCAGGATGTACCCTCCGAAACTATACACTCCCTTCATCCCCACGGAAGGAAGGGCCGGAGATGGGGGCTTTACTATGTCAAAACTCATTAAATTCAATACTGAGAGCCGTGACCTGCTGAAGAGCGGTGTCGATCAGCTCGCCAATGCCGTAAAGGTAACCCTCGGTCCTAAGGGCCGCAATGTAATCATCGACAAGAAGTTCGGTGCTCCACACATCACTAAGGATGGCGTAACCGTAGCCAAGGAAGTTGAGCTCGAGGATCCATTCGAGAACATGGGCGCTCAGCTCGTGAAGGAGGTAGCCTCGAAGACCGGTGACGATGCCGGCGACGGCACCACCACCGCGACCGTTCTGGCTCAGGCCATCATCGGTGTAGGTCTGAAGAATGTTACCGCAGGTGCCAATCCTATGGACCTGAAGCGTGGCATCGACAAGGCCGTCAGCAAGGTTGTCGAGAGCACCAAGGCACAGGCTGAGGAGATCGGCGACGACTATACCAAGATCGAGAACGTAGCCCGCATCTCGGCCAACAACGACGACGAGATCGGCAAGCTCATTGCCGAGGCTATGAAGACCGTCAAGAAGGAAGGCGTCATCACCGTCGAGGAAGCCAAGGGCATGGACACCACCGTCGATGTGGTTGAAGGTATGCAGTTCGACCGCGGCTACATCTCGCCATACTTCATGAACAATGCCGAGAAGCAGACTTGCGAGATGGATCAGCCAATGATCCTCATCCACGACAAGAAGATCTCGAACCTTCAGGACCTGCTGCCCATCCTCGAGCCAGTCGCCAAGTCAGGCCGTCCACTGCTGATCATCGCCGAGGACGTCGACTCACAGGCTCTTACCACCCTCGTTGTCAATTCACTCCGTGGCTCGCTCAAGATCTGTGCCGTCAAGGCTCCAGGCTTCGGTGACCGCCGCAAGGAGATGCTCCGCGATATCGCCATCCTCACCGGTGGCCAGGTAATCAGCGAGGAGCAGGGTCTCACCCTCGCTACCGCTACCCCACAGATGCTCGGTCAGGCCGACAAGATCACCGTCGACAAGGATAAGACTACCATCGTCGATGGTGCTGGCAACAAGGAGATGATTGCCAACCGTGTAACCGAGATCAAGTCGCAGATCGAGAAGACCACCAGCGAGTACGACAAGGAGAAGCTGCAGGAGCGTCTGGCCAAGCTGGCCGGTGGCGTGGCTGTGCTCCACGTAGGTGCTGCCTCTGAGGTCGAGATGAAGGAGAAGAAGGACCGCGTCGACGACGCTCTCTGCGCTACCCGTGCAGCCATGGCCGAGGGTATCGTTCCTGGCGGTGGTGTAGCTTACATCCGCGCTATTGCTAACCTCGAAGGCCTGAAGGGCGACAACGACGACGAGCAGCTCGGCATCGAGATCGTAAAGCGCGCTATCGAGGAGCCACTTCGCCAGATCGTTGCCAACGCTGGCAAGGAGGGTGCCGTCATCGTACAGAAGGTCAAGGAAGGCGAGAAGGACTACGGCTACAACGCACGTCTGGACAAGTTCGAGAACTTCCTCGCTGCAGGCGTCATCGATCCAGCCAAGGTTACCCGCGTAGCCCTCGAGAATGCTGCTTCGATTGCCGGCATGTTCCTCACCACCGAGTGCGTCATCGCCGACAAGCCAGCTCCAGAGCCAGCAGCTCCTGCTGCTCCAGGCATGGGCGGTATGGGCGGCATGATGTAAGCCTGCTGCTTTATGAGCAAATAATAAATAATAAATATTAAATGATAAAAGCCATCCTCGCTACTTTCTGCGGGGATGGCTTTATCATTTATGCCTCATCGTTTTTAATACCGATTGAACTCCAGCCGGAGCATCGGGCTTACCAGCAGCATCTTGTCCGCATCGAGCCGTTCTACGCGGAAGACTTCCTCAAGCTGCAGTATGCCATAGGGATGCAAGGGTTGGCTGTCGGTAAGTGCCACGTCGCTACCGGCATGATCTACCAGATAGGGTGACGACAGGCTCAACGTCGAGCCCTGATGTTCAAAGCGCAGGATATAGGCATCATGACGATAGGTAAGGTCCGAAACCTGCAACAGGTTGTTCTGTACCGACCAGAACAGTCGTTGCGGCCTGACATCCGCGCCACCTCCGCCTTGCAGGGTATCGATACGAGCCAGCTGCCAGAAGCCGTCGAGCGTGCCGTTGTCCGACAGATGGATATCGCACGACGACAACGAGCCGAGCAGAAGCGAAGTCAGGAGTAAGAGAAAAATCTGTCTCATCGCGATAGGCCGTTTTTAGTTGATGTGATAGATCAGCGTCAGCTGACCGCCTGTATTATTACCCAGCAGTTCACCGCGATCGAGGCCGACGGCCAGACGGAAGGCACAATGATTCAGCCAGCCATTAGTCCGCGGCCGATAGGTAGCCTCAGCCATCAGGCTCTGATTATGCTGCGGCTCGAACAACGGATACTGATACGTACCGTAACCGCGTTGCCAGCTGTAGAGCAGTCGATAATCTACCGCGCCCGCCGAGCCTTCCAGGCCTACATGCCAGGCACGGAAGCGGTTGTTACGGATGGTCAGTGTAGCATCGTCGTTATACAATGGCGAACGATACAGCGGATTGCCCATCACCTGTCCCCAATGACTCCAGCCCTGATAGAGGTAATGATTATAGTAGTTGTCATCACCGCCAATATGGTCGCTGACGCCCGGATTGTGGTCATGATAGATTGGGCCGCTCTGATAGCGGGTATCCAGGTATTCAAGCACGATTCCGCTCAGCCATGGACAACGCTTCAGCTGCAGTTCGACGCCCCACAGCATATCGCGCAGCGGATACATCAGGTAACGATTCTCGACGCGCTCGTTCCACTGATTTCCAGTACCGTAACCATCGTAGTCGACAAAGAACATCGACGAATGATCCTCGAAGAAGTGGTCGGCATAAAGCGACAGTCGCAGAGCCGGCCACTCGTAACTGGCGCGTGCCACCCAGCTACCCAACTGGTTACCGCCCACGTTGTGATAGGTAGGATCGGCCTCGTCGCTACCTTGTGCCAGCAGTGCATCGAGCCACGCACGTGGTCCCTTGGGACTCTGTAACGTACCGTAACTGGTGTGATACATCGTTCCGCCGAACTGACAAGCCATTTCCAATCCCAATTCAAGGCTGAAAGGATGAGCCGCGTCAGCGGGGCCTATGCGCAGATAACCGGCCTTGGTGTGCAGCATCTCGCCTTGCACATAATTCGTTTCGCCACGCGTCCATTTCTCCTGCCAGTCGCCATCGGTCATCCAGCCAAAGGCGACATGTCCTTTCAGGCTCAGCCAACCGCGGGTCAGGGGGATAGCATAGTAATCGGGCAGTTCCAGGCGAAGACCTGGCACCGGACGTGCATTGATGCCTAACGTCTGTCCACCGCTGCTCAGTCGCTCGTTCAGCCACGTCATTGGCTGCTGCTTCTGGCCCAGTGTCAATACGCCATGCCGGTAGCGAAGCTGTGCATAGCATTGTTGCACGACCACCGTACTGGCATAACCTGCAGCCACGGCCACATCAGCGCCATAACCCAATCCCCAGTGCCTCAGCGAATCGACGGCCAACGGACGCTCTACACGACCACGGACATAGCCGTTGGCATCCGTCAACGAGCTCATTCCGTAGCGATTGGCGTTCAGCCACAACGGTGTCTGGCCATCGCTGGCCGATAGCTGCCATTCGTAGGTCTGCTCCAATCCCTCGGTGAAGGACTGTGCACCTGCCGAAGCAGCCAGCAGCCATGGCACGAATGCCAGCAGTCGTAGGCTACGGTTCATATAATTCTAAAAAAGGAAAAGGAATTATTCCTCGCCTTTCGAGGCGACGAAGAGCGTATAGATCTCGATTACCACAGCGATGAGCAACACCACGACCCAATCCATACCGCCACGCCACATAAAGTAGGCCGTAGCCATGTACAGGAGGCCCAGGATGTGGCGCAACCGACGGTTACGTCGCTGACGCAAGTCGCCCGTACCGTACTTCTGATAGAGGTGACAGGCCGTGATGGCCAATCCGCCGGCGCCCATCAGCCATGGTGCAATGGACGGCAACCACAGATACAGGCCTGCAGCCAGCAAGATTGCGATGTATGCTATCTGTTCTAATAACTTCACGTTTCGGCTAGTTTTGTCGGACCCGCTTACTTACCCAGCAGGTAAAGGTCCTCGTTCTCCTTATGCATGCGCAACACTTCGCGGGCATAGCGCTCCAGCTCAACTTCGTCGACACTTACGTCATCGATACGACGCTGGAACGACTCGATCGAGTCGCGATAGACGGCAATTTCGCTCCTCAGCATGTCCTCGCGTTTCTGCAGCTGAATGATGTTGTACACGCTATGTTCGCCAAAGAAACCGACATAGATGATGAAAGCGCCACACAAGGTATTGAACTTGTTGTGCCACATCCAACGATAAATCTTCACGAGGGTTTGCTTGTCGAACTTCATTGCTGTAATTGTTTGGTTTTCGGTGTGCAAAGTTAGTCAAATTTGCCGAGATATGGAAGTTTTACCCGCATTTTTTACGATTTTCGTGTTTTTTTCTGGCCGAAATGCCCGTTTTGTCAAAGATTTTAGTATCTTTGCCCCCAAATATATGCCCATGACCTTGCTGAACGAGTTGCTCGACGAACTTCGCGACGAAGCTATGGCCCGAAATGCTTCGCCTGCCGCCATGCCTGTGGCGACCGATTCGTCGGCTCCGATCCAGCACGACGCACATACCGAGCGCCTGCATCGCGTACTTGTCGAGATGGGCCAGGTGCTCGATCCGGACGAGCAACCGCCCCTCGATGCCCTGCCGCCTACCGACGAGATCTGCCTGCGGATCCTCAACCACTGGGAGCAGTTCGGTGCCTCGATGAACGGCATTCGCGAGCACATTGCGAGCCTGGATCGCGACATCAGCCTGATGCAGCCTTGGGGAGACTTCGACGTGATGAAGGTCGAGCAACTGAAGGATCAGGGCGTCTATGTCCGCTTCTGGCGCGTCGGTGTCCAGTTTCTTCCGGCCACGAGCGAGGCTTCGCTCTACATCGAGCACCGGGTACGCGTTATCTCGCAGGACGCTCAATGGGTCTACTTCGTGACAATCGACGACAAAGCGTCGCGCTATTACTTCCCGCCGCATGCCGAAGCTGTCGAAATCTGTCCCTGCCCTATCAGCACGCTCATCATGCTCCAAACGCGCGACAAGGACTCGCTTCGACGCATCGAGATGCTTCGTGGCGACTATGCGCTGGCCCATTATGCCGAAGTGTATGCCGCACTACGTCAGGCCCTTCCGCCTGGTCAGCCCCTCCCCCAGCTGCAACGCGAGCACCGAAGCCTGCGACAGAAGATTCATCAGATCTTTCGTAATTCATAATTGATAATTCATAATTCATAATTCACAATTCATAATTACGTGCCCAGCACCCGTAATTCGTAATTTGTAATTCGTAATTGTGCATAGCACCCGTAATTCGTAATTGTGCCCAGCACCCGTAATTCGTAATTCGTAATTCGTAATTTTACTCATAACGATGCTTCCAGCCGAATGGGAACCGCAACGGTTCGTACAACTCACATGGCCTCATGCCGATACCGACTGGGCTCCGTACCTCGAGTCGGCCCAACAGTGCTTCACCGCCATTGCCCGCGAAGTTACGCGCCGCGAGCCATTGCTCGTTGTCACGCCCGAGCCTGACGACGTCGAGCAACAGCTTCGCCAGGGTGGCGTCGATCTGTCGCGCGTGGTCATTGCCGAATGTCCTACCAACGATACCTGGGCACGCGACCATGGCTTCCTGACCATCCGCCGTGCCGATGGCTCGCTCGTACTCCACGATTACTGCTTCAACGGTTGGGGCATGAAATTTGCGGCCAACCTCGACAATCAGATCAACCAGACGCTGTTCGACAGCGAAGTGTTCGAGGACAACGACTTGCTGGAACTCTGGGAAGCCACCTATCTGGACCGTCGTGACAAGATTCTGGAAGGCGGATCGGTCGAGAGCGACGGACAAGGCACCATACTGACTACCACCGAGTGCCTGATGTCGAAGAACCGCAACTCGTTCGACCGCAAGGAATGCTTCGAGCAATGGTTTGCGACCGACTTCGAGGCCAAGCGCGTGCTCTGGCTCGATGCAGGCTTCCTGGTAGGCGACGATACCGATTCGCACATCGACACGCTGGCACGCCTCTGTCCGGACGATACGATCGTCTACGTACAGTGTCTCGATGCCGACGACATCCATTACGACGACCTGCACGACATGGAGCAACAGCTCCACACCTTCCGCACGGCCGACGGCAAGCCTTACCGCTTGTTGCCCTTGCCGATGCCTTCGCCTATCCTCGAGAGCGACTTTGCCGATGCCGTCGAGGAGGAAGGCGATCAGCGCCTGCCGGCCACGTACGCCAACTTCCTCATCATCAACGGTGCCGTCCTCTACCCTACCTATGGCCAGCCTGACAACGACGAAAAGGCCCGCCTGGTGCTGCAGGAGGCCTTCCCCGGTCGCGAGATCGTAGGCATCGACTGTAGCGTCCTGATACGCCAGCACGGGTCGCTGCATTGCGTCACGATGCAGTATCCCCGATAAAAATTACTTTCTAAATAGTGATATGAAATCAACACGGACCTACCTTATCGCCATCTTTTGCATGATGCTTGCAGCATGGCAGCCTTCCAAGGCCCAGTCGCTACAGGTCACCATCAGTACTACACCCACGAAGGCCAACATCCAGCTCACCGACAGCGAGGGCCGCACGGTGGGCTTTGGACGCACGCCCGTCAGCATCATGGTCGATCCCGGCAAGCAATACCGTTACAAGATACACCAGCCGTATTGCCATGCCGATTCGGGCATCGTCGAGTTTCCATTCCATTGCACCGATACTACCTTCGTACTGCAGCCCTATACGGCCGACATCCATTGGGACGTAACGCCATCGGACGCTGAAATCACGATCCACGACAAGCGCGACAAGAAGAACGTCGTCAACACCTCTGGCACAGCCGATTCGCATCTCAACGCCAGCCAGTACATCGTAACGCTGCACCAGAAGGATTACCGCCGACATATCGAGACGTTCCGCTTCACGTCCGACACCACCCTTACCTTCCGCCATCAGCTGCAGTATTGTCCGCCGCGGCTCACGCTTGCCCTGAGCGGAGGCCTTGCGCCACAGGGCGGCTTTCCCCTCGGCCTCACGGCTGCCTATGGCGGTGTGCATGGTTTCTATGGCCGCTTCCTGAAGACCTGGGCCAACACCGCTACGGGCGATGAGTTTACCGAGGACGTCCTCGTCGATGCACTCTACAATCCTTACAGCGATGTGCGGTCGGAATACCTGTCGGTCGTTGCGGGTTACCAATACTATACGCCTTGGCGCATCTACCTGCAGATGGGCTTGGGCTATGGCTCGCTGAAGTACAACTGGCTATCGTCCGACGATGACCTCCGTCACGTCTATTCGCCCGACAATCTCTCGGGTGTGGTCGTCGATCTTGGCGTCGGCTATCCCATAGGCCGTTGCTACGTCGGTGCAGCCGTACAGTCCGTCCTGGGTTCGGCCCGGTCGGAACACGTCACGCTGCCACCCGTCATCGCTTTACTCAACCTCGGTATTATCCTTTAACGACGCCCTGCTATGATGCGCAAGATCTTATTTCTCAGCCTTTCAACATGTCTGCTGCTCGTCGCGCTCCAATCGTGTGGCGAAAATACCGACCTGAATCAGCTTTGGGACGACGAATATGCTCCCACTTTCATGCTCGAGGAGTGCACGATGAGCTACGAGACCCGCACGTCCCATCGTATCGTCTTCGACCTCGCCTTCCGGTATTCTACCCGAGTCAGGCGCGTGGCCTTCTACATCGGCCAGAATCGCGACAGCGTGATGAACGGCCTGTCGCGCAAGTACTTCTATGCGCCACAGTCGGACAAGAGCGGCAATCTCCGCATCCGTATCGACAGCCTGATGCCCAGCACCACCTATTACACCTACTTCGAACTTGAGGATTATGGCGGCACGATGCATCCTGGCCGTCCGGACCAGCATACGACCAAGCCTATCAGCATGAAGATCGCTGACCCCGAATATCGCAATTACAATCCGGTAGCGTGCTTCAACGACGTGGCCGAGACGATGCAGATCGGTGTTGAGCAGGGATATGATCCCGACCTCAAGGATGCATCGGTCACCATGAAGCTGGCTCGCGAGGCCACCGACGGCTTCTACATGGACTCGTTCACGCACCACCTGGAATGCCCGAACGACGCCTTCGTGCCACAGCATCCCTACTACATCCGCCCCTTTGCCATCTACATGGGCCAATACTATTATGGCGAGACGGTCGAGATGAAGAACAACCGCTACAACCTCAAAGCCTATCTGCACGAGGCCTACAGCACGAAGCTTAGTATCGACGTGGGCTACGAGGGAATCTTCTACGACACGCATCCCATCGGATTCTACATCGCCGACCATCCTATCACCCCCGACAACCTCGGGACACGTTACGAGGCCCCGGAACCTTTCCAGTCGATCCTGGTCGACGACCTGAAGTCCAGCACCACGTACTATGTCCGCCCCTTCTGCGGCTCGGGCCTGTACGAGACCCTGCACGACGAGTCGACGTTCAGCACGCTCGGAGGCTTCGGTGGCGAGGCGTGCGACATCCAGATTGGCTGGGAGGGCGGTCCCTACTACCTCCGTTTCATCCGCGTCGAACCCGGCACCTTCACCATGGGTGCAACGCCTGCACAGGTGCCTTATGCCGAAGCCGACGAGTATCCGGCTCACGAGGTCACGATCGACCATCCTTTCTATATGGCCGAGGTGGAGATCGACGATCAGGCACACTGCATGATCCGTGACTGGCATGGAGGATATACCAACTGTGCGATGAGCCTGTATTACGACGACGCGGTGGAAACCCTCGAGTACCTACGCCAGAAGACGCAACTCAATGGCTTCCGACTGCCTACCGAGGCCGAATGGGAATATGCGGCCCGTGGCGGTCATAAGGCCGATGGCGACTGGATCTATGCCGGTTCGGACATCCACGACGAGGTTGCGGCCGTCATCCCTTACGAACCTTATTATTACTGCAGCTCTACCCTGCTGAAGACCAAGAAGGCAAATGCCCTGGGCCTATACGACATGAGCGGCAATGCCGCCGAGTGGTGCAGCGATTGGTACGATCCGGACTATTATTCGGTCAGCCCTTCGCTCAATCCTACGGGTCCGGCCTCAGGCACCAGACATGTAGTGCGTGGTGGCGACAGCTTCCCGCTCCGACCCGACACCGACGACCGTGTGTCCAATCGCTGGGCCGTCGGCCTTGACGAATGGGACAACGAACGCGACATCTGTGTAGGCCTTCGTATCGTCTACGACCCTTCGCTCGACCAATAACGCCAACCTTGTATGAAAAGACTCCTATCCCTCGTCCTTGTACTGCTTGCGGCCATGAACATGCAGGCAGACATCAAGGTTACCAATTACACGCCCGTCCATAGCGACCTGACGGCCATCCAGCACCCCGTGCTTGGCACCAACGGCAAGATCTGCGCCCTGGTCAAGGTCAAGACTTCGACAATGGGCATCATGGCCGAAGCCATTCAGGCCAAAGAATCGCCCCAGGATGCGCAACGCCTCCAGACGCTGGTCCGCATCGAGCAGCCTTGCCCCGAGCATAGCGACGAGCTATGGCTCTACTTTACGACCGAGACCAAGCGCTTCCGCCTGATGCATCCCGACCATGGACACATGGCCGAAGGGCAGAACATCAGCAACGGTTACTTCGTGCCTCAATGGGAGATGCTCGAGGGCAAGACCTACGCCATGGAGGTTGAACTGACCGACAACACGTTGCCGCAGGGAGCCGGTGGCGCCATGGCGCTGCCTTCGATGCCCAGGATGTGCGAAGTCCGGGTGGAATCAGACGACAGCTGGATGCGACTGAAGATCGACGATGCCCGCGTGAAACGAGGCACCACGCTGCTGGTACCCGAAGGCGAACACACCTTCAAGGAGGGCCGATTCCTCAATCCGAAAAGCAAGCAGACATTCACCGCCCGTAGTGCCGAGGCCCTGACGCTCAAGGCACATCCGTCCGATTTCCCTGTAGCCCTCTTTGCGGGAATGGAAGCAGCCAAGCCTTCCAGCCTGAGCCAGATGGGCTATGGCGCAAGGCTCGGCATCGTAGGCCGATGGGGCGTGTATGGCAGCTTTGTCAGCACCTGGGGCAACAACGGTCCTTTCCAGCCGCTCATCAAGGGATCGTTCGTGGCCGATCCTATCTTCTACTATTCCGATCCTGAGATCGTCTATCAATCCTTCATGGGCGGCGGCATCGTCCGATGCTATTCGGGCATCCACGTCTATGCCGGCCTTGGCATGGGGTCGTTCAAGGTAACCTGGCTGAAGGACGATGGCCAGCGATACGAAGTACAGGACGAAGGCCAGAGCGGATTGACCTACGAGGTCGGCACGCTCGTAAATTTCTCCCGCTTCTACCTCTCGGCCGGCACCGAGTATCTGGGCGGCAACTGGGTCGGACATCTCGGCTTAGGTATTTACCTGAAGAAATAATCCACGAAACAATGAAACCACATTATATCCTCCCCTTGGCCGCTCTCTCGCTGTGCCTTGCCTCCTGTTACGAGATCGATGACCTCGAGCAATACTACCGGGATCAGTACAAGCCTGCCGAATTCTCCGCGATTGATTTCGCCACCAACTATGTCGACCAGATAACCTTCATGCGTCTGCAGTTCGACGTGCAGCACTACAAGGACGGTTGCAAGCTGATGCTGCATTATACCGACGTGGATGGAGCCGATCCGTTCGTCATAGGCGATTCGATCGACATCAGTTCCGAGCTAGACAATCCCTACAGTCAGTCGCAGTACGGCATTTACTACGAACTGCGCAACCTGATGCCTGAGACCCGTTATTGGGTAGGACTCAGCTACCGCGACCCTGGTTGCGAAACTCTCCGTTCGAAAGTGGTCGACTTCAGGACCGAGGGCATCGAAAAACGCTGTGACTGCTACGATTACGATCCGTATCACATGGTGGTCACCCCTAAGTTCGAGCGTGTACCTGCAGGCGGCAGCTATGGATGCCTGATCGGCACCGATGCCAACCTTACGCTGGAGCATTGCCTATCGAGCCGCGAAGTGGGCAGTAGCCCTATTGGCGACAGCGAACGGTCGTTCCGCGAGGTCTTTGCCGACCTCATTCCCGGAGCCACCTATTATTATCGCGCGTATGTCACCTATCGTGGGTGTACGTATTATTCGAGGTGCTACGAACAGACGTTGCCCGAGGTTCTGGTCGCCATCTTCCATTGTCAGGCCGAACTTATTGCCGGGGGAGTCTTGGCCACCGCCTATTATGTAGACAACATCCTGATTCGTGACGTATGCGACAGCTGGGAGCACGGCTTCCTGCTCTCCGCGTCGCCCGATGCGACCTACGAGGCGTCCACCCGCTACCCCGCCCAGCCTACCGACAATCTGATGAGTGCCCAGATCTCAGGCCTCCAGCCTGGCCAGACCTATTACCTGACGGCCTACACCAGGTACGATGACCAGCTCGTCCTTTCCGATCAGGTTGAGTTCACGGTACCAGAATAATGGACTGACGGCGAGTCAAAAGACACACCCTCGGTCGACAACCAGTACAGCACGAAGGTAACTCGTGTTTCTAACTCCCTTCAACTTCTTACACTCTGCGAGAGTTATTCGATGAGTGAGATTGTTCCGCTCGGAGTTTTTATGCTCCCAGAGTGTAAGGAAGGAAAAGGAGGGATAAATAAAAACTCTCCTAACTCCCCCTACTCTCCGCTCAATCTTACGACAGGACTTCGATTAGATAACAGAAGAGCACCGCAATGTGAATCAGAACGCCCAGGAGTTCCGAAATCGTAAATCGAAATCATAAGGAAGAATCTTCGCCAATATTCTGCCTTATCAGAACGCGGAGGCATAGTTTTCGCCAAAAGTACTCCTTTGCAAAATTCAGAGGCATAGTTTTCGCCAAAACTGCTCCTCTGAAAATCGAGAAGGCAGAATCTTCGCCAACAATCTGCCTTATTAAAACTCGGAGGCACATTTTTCGCGAAAAGTGCTCCTCTGCAAAATTCGGAGGCATAGTTTTCGCCAAAACTGCTCCTCTGAAAATCGAGGAGGCAGTTTTGTAAATAATGTTCGCCCGTTCAATTCTACCGGTAGCTGCAATTTTCTTGTTGAAGCAGAAACTTACCAGGTAACCAGTTTGTAGATTGTATCGTTCAAGATATTCGGCAAGTTGTTTCTCACCTCGTTCGTTATACGATTCTATGATGATGTCGGTACGGGTGAGGTCACGTGTCTGTGCCTCGCAGTAGTAATTGCCTATACCATTGATGACAGGACGCAGGAAGGTGAGGAAGATGAAAAAACCGCTGCTCCGAAAGGAACAGCGGTCATATTCTGAAGTCTTACAAGCTTCTGGAGAATTAGATCTCTGAGAAGTACTTGATGGTGCGAACCATCTGTGAGGTGTAAGAGTTCTCGTTGTCGTACCAAGAAACGACCTGAACCTGATAGGTCTCCTCGTCGATCTTGCTAACCATGGTCTGGGTAGCGTCGAAGAGTGAACCGAACTTCATGCCGATGATGTCGCTTGAAACGATCTGATCCTCGGTGTAGCCGAAGCTCTCGGTAGAAGCAGCCTTCATAGCAGCGTTGATGCCCTCAACGGTAACGTCCTTAGCCTTAACAACAGCTACGAGGATGGTGGTAGAACCAGTTGGGGTTGGAACACGCTGAGCAGAGCCGATGAGCTTGCCGTTGAGCTCTGGGATAACGAGGCCGATAGCCTTAGCAGCACCAGTTGAGTTAGGAACGATGTTCTGAGCACCTGCACGTGAGCGACGGAGGTCACCCTTACGCTGTGGGCCGTCGAGGATCATCTGGTCGCCAGTGTAAGCGTGGATGGTCGACATGATACCAGAAGCGATAGGAGCATAGTTGTTCAGAGCAGCTGCCATAGGAGCGAGGCAGTTGGTGGTGCAAGAAGCAGCAGAGATAACCTTATCCTCAGCGGTGAGGGTGGTGTGGTTAACGTTGTAAACGATGGTTGGGAGGTCCTTGCCAGCAGGAGCAGAGATAACGACCTTCTTAGCACCAGCAGCGAGGTGAGCAGAAGCCTTCTCCTTCGAGGTATAGAAACCGGTGCACTCGAGAACTACGTCTACGTCGTTAGCAGCCCAAGGGCAGTTAGCAGCGTCCTTCTCAGCAGAGATCTTGATCTCCTTGCCGTCAACGATGATAGAGTTCTCAGTTGCCTCTACAGTGTGCTTGCCCTCGCCGAACTTGCCAGCGAAGCCACCCTGAGCGGTGTCATACTTGAGAAGGTGAGCGAGCATTGCAGGGCTGGTAAGGTCGTTGATAGCGACTACCTCATAACCCTCAGCCTCAAACATCTGACGGAATGCGAGACGGCCGATACGACCGAAACCATTGATAGCTACTTTAGTCATTGGAAATCTAAATTAGTTTTGTGAATATTGAAAATTAAAAACACTGTTTACGTCTTTTTGACACCGCAAAGATAATGTTTTTTGCCTAATGTTGTACAATTATAGTGCAATAAGTTAGCAAAAAAGGGTGTTTGGCCCGATGTTTGACAAATACAATTATCAAATACCTATTGACAATTATCCTTACTTTTGTCTGAAAAGTATGGACGAATCGCCATAACTCAGGAAGCGGAAGCCGTGATCCATGGCATATTGATAGATGCGATGCCAGTTGGGGCCCGCCAGATCATCCCCATCGACAAAGGCGCTGACCAGCAGGAGCAAGGTGCTCTGTGGCATGTGGAAATTGGTTACGATAGCCTCGACCAATCGATAGCGGAAGCCTGGAGCAATGAGTATCTGTGTGGCCGTGACGAGGGTATCCTGCCCGGTACGGTCGAGGTAATCGAGGATGGCATGAAGCGCATCGAGCGTCGGAAGCGTATGCTCCTGATCGTAAGGTTCCCACTGGTGTACAACAAGATCCTCGGCTTGCACAGCGCGAGAGGCATCCTGTTGCGCAAGTTTCTCGCCTATGTAATAGAGGCTCTCGAGGGTACGGACCGACGTGGTGCCGGTGGCTATCAGGATGCCCCTACCCCCTGACCCCTCCCCCGAGCGGTGGAGGGGAGTGGAATGTTCAGGGGTACGGGACTGAAGGAAGTCGTGGATGCGCTGGATCACGCTGCGGGGCACAGAGATGAACTCGGTGTGCATGTCGTGGCCCTCGATGGTCTCGCTCTTGACCGGCTTGAAGGTTCCGGCGCCGACGTGCAGGGTGAGGTACTGCAGGTCGACCTGCTTTCGCTGCAGAGCCTCAAGGACTTCGGGCGTATAATGCAAGCCTGCCGTAGGGGCAGCCACACTGCCCTGGATGCGCGAATAAACGGTCTGGTAGGTCTGCTTGTCGCTCTCCTCGGTAGCACGATTCAGGTATGGCGGGATGGGCAACTCGCCCATGGCATCGAGCAGCTGAGCAAAGCTTACGGCCGTCGACGCGGTACCGGGCTGATCCCAGTAGAAATGGATAAGCTGGCTGGGGCCGAGGCTACCGGCACGCTCGCAATAGAGCGTCACCAGACGTCCGTCGGGCATCGTAACCGACAGGGAGAGTGGTCCCTCCTTCCACTTCTTGGAATTACCGACCAGGCACGTCCACCAGCACTCATGATCGGCAGCAAAATTCTGCTGATAATCCTTCGGACGCTCAGGTTCGAGGCAGAATACCTCGACCACACCGCCCGTAGGCTTGCGGAAGTGCAGGCGGGCCTGGATGACCTTGGTGTTGTTGAAGACCACCATCGACCCTGCCGGCACGAGCGAAGGCAAATCGCAGAAGTGATGTTGCTGGATGAGCGGCGAGCCCTGAGCATCGGTCTGACGGCCAAAGACGAGGAGCTGCGACTGATCGCGCCGCGACAAAGGATAACGGGCAATACGCTCGTCGGGCAATGCGTAGTCGTAGTCGCGGATCTCTATATTGCGTGGATTAATCATCGGAAAAGTATGCAGCAACGGCCCGAAGGCCTATATATTTATAATATGTAATGCACAAATAATAGTTTGATGGCGCAAAGATAGGTCAAAAAACATTATTTACCAAATATATTTGGCACTTTATGCGAAAAACACTATCTTTGCAGCCTAAAAAACGAAAAAATGAAAATCGGAGATAGAGTTAGATTCCTCGACGCCGAAGGCGGAGGTATAGTAAAAGGCTTCGACAGCAAGGGTCTGGTGATGGTAGAAGACGAGGACGGCTTCGAAATCCCAACGCTGGCTTCGCAGTGCGTAGTGGTGAGCGAAGAAGAAGATCAGCGACAGGCGGGTCATGCGCCCGTGCATCAAGCCCCTTTGACACGTGCACAGCAAGCGGCCCGCGAGGCTAAGACCGAGCTGGACAAGCTGAAGGAGGAGAACCGTCAGCTGAAGGAAAAGATCCGGATTCTGGAGGTCGAAGCCAACGACCTGAAGCTGCAACTGCTGAAGGCCCAATACGGCAACCGCAACAGCGAGAAGAAGGCTCCGAACATCGCCACACGTCCGTACGAGACGCTGCGCAACGGTGTGATCGAGGTGGACCTGCACATCGAACGCCTGATGGACAGCACGGCCGGCATGGACAATGCAGCGATGCTGCAGTTCCAGCTCAGAGTCTACCGCGAGACGATGCAGGCCTACCGCGGTGCCAAAGGCCAGCGCATCGTCTTTATCCACGGCAAGGGCGAAGGCGTGTTGCGCAAGGCCATCATCGACGACCTGAAACTGCACTATCCCAAATGTGACGCACAGGATGCGTCGTTCCAGCAGTATGGCTTCGGTGCCACGATGGTGACCATCCACTAAGTATACATCTTTTTAACCGACAAATTTCTTAATGACAAAGTTCAACGATATTGTCAAGGCACGACAATTCAAGATGATGGCGAAGGATTATTTCTTCATCTTCTGCGGCATTGCGCTCTACGCCATCGGATACAACGCCTTCATCCTACCCGAGAAACTGGTGCAGGGTGGCGTGACAGGTATCTCGTCTCTGTTCTACTATGCGTGGGGATGGTCGCCGGCCATCTGTATCTGGGTAATCAACGTCATGCTGCTGCTGATTGCCATCAAGGCGCTGAGCAAGGTATTCGTCCTTCGCACCATCATCGGTGTAACCATACTGTCGAGCCTTATCGCGCTGTTCCAGCCCGTATTCCAGGCTTATCCCCTCATCACTCCGGGCGAGGACAAGTTCATGCACGTAATGATCGGTGCCATGATGGGAGGCGCCGGCCTGGCGCTGGTCTTTGCGCACAACGGCTCGACGGGCGGAACGGATATCATCGTAGCGCTGATCAACAAGTATTCGCGCATGAGCCTGGGACGTGCCATGCAGCTGGTTGACATCTGCATCATTTCGTCTTCGTACATGCTGTTCCACTCGTTCGAGGTGATCGTGTATGGTGTGGTCTTCACGCTGATTGCCAGCTTCACGATGGACTACGTTATCAACGGTTCGCGCCAGACGGTACAGTTCATGATCGTATCGCGCCGATACGAAGAGATTGCCAATGCCGTAAATTCGCAGCTGAACCGCGGTGTGACCATCATGCACGGCACGGGCTGGTATTCGAAGAAAGAGGTCGAGGTGGTGATGGTGCTCTGCCGTCGCTATGAGAGCCAGGGTCTGTTCAACCTGATCAAGTCGCTCGACCCGAATGCCATCGTCAGCCAGCAGTTCTGCCATGGTGTATTCGGCGAAGGCTTCGACAAGATCAAATAATCAGACAGCCGAACGGTGCTCAGGCTACCACACTTCACGACATCAGACATGAGGATTACGCTCCATCCCAGATACAGCAACAATACAGACATCACAAGCCTTGTGAGCCGCCTGCCTGAAGCCTTTGCCAACAACGAAGGCGAATTGCTGTACGACAAGCGCAATCAGGTAAGGCGCTTCGTCATGCCTGACGGGATGCGCCTCATGGTCAAGCAGTTCAAACGGCCCAATCTGATACAGAAGCTGTGCTACAGTACCTGCTGGACCAACAAGGCCGACAAATCGTACCGCTACGGGTTTCGACTGCTGGAGATGGGGCTGGACACTCCGGAACCGATTGCCTCCATCGTATACCGACGACACGGAATGGTAGACCGATACTACTTTGTATCGGCCGAAGACGATGGGTTCGACTGCAGAGAATGGCTCGAGAAAGCCGATGCCACGGCCCGGGATCGTGCCATCCAGGCGCTTGCAGGCTTCCTCGTCAAGGCTCACCGGCTGGGATTCCTGCATGGCGATACCAATCTGTCGAACTTCAGGCTTCACCCCGTAGGTGACGGCTTCCGACTGGCCGTTATCGACACCAACCGGTCGACCTTCGTCGGCAAGCCTGCCAGCCACGAACAATGCATCAGGAATCTATGCCGCCTGTCGCATCAACGCGATCTGATTGAAGCGATAGCCCGTGCATACGCCCGGCAAGGCGGGTTGGATCCGGACAAGACCTTCCGTGAAGTGCTGGCCGCCACCGAGAAGTTTGAGAACAGAAAAGCCGTTACCCACAAGTTAAAAGGAATATTCAAACCCAGAAGATGAAAAAGGTTCTAACCGTTGGCGTCTATGACCTGCTGCACATAGGTCATGTAGAAGTCTTCCGCCGCGCCCGTCGCTATGGCGATCACCTCATCGTAGCCGTTCAGGACTCGGAGGTGATACTGAAATACAAACCTGAAGCCCACATGGTCTACAGCACGGAAGAGCGTTGCTATATGGTGAAAGCCATCCGCTATGTCGACGACGTAGTGGTTTATCGCGGTGTAGACGACATCGTCAAGGAGGTAGATTTCGATGTCTTTGTGAAAGGTCCCGATCAGCAGCACGAAGGCTTCAAGCGTGCCGTAGCCTGGTGTGAGGAACATGGCAAGGAAGTGGTGACCCTGCCACGAACTGAAGGCATCTCATCGTCCTGGATCAAAGAGACCATCAAGAAGATGTGATTTTTAGGATATTAGGATAATAGGATATTAGGATAATAGGATATTAAGATATTAGGATTTTAGGATATTAGGATTTTAGGATATTAGGACGAATGTAATGGTTGCCGATAAATAATGGGCAATCTGTAGGTATCGTCCTAATATCCTAAAATCCTAATATCTTAATATCCTTCTAATATCCCAAGAAGTTTCGCCCTTGCGAGAAACTTAAATTAGTTTTTTACTTAACATCAGTTATGTGATGGAATACCACCTTTTCAGTTCTGGCAGGAGAAGCTTGATCGAGGTTGTATGCAAATACAGTGACGTCAAAGAGGTAAGGAATCTTAGCGTTGCTGGCCTGTGCCTCTTCCTTGACATTTTCGGGAAGGGCAGGTATCTTCATCTTCACGTCATCGCAAGCCTGCGCCACACGCTCCTTGAGTTCATCGCTGTTGCCTGCGAAGTTTGCCAAGTTGTAGTATTCGGTGCGCGGAGAGGTACCTGATACCTCAACCTTGCCATACTCGTCCGCGAACACATCCCTGAGGGCGTCGGTGAACAGTTTTTTCAGATTGGCACAATACTCTTCGGCCGAAGGTATCGTTGCTTCGTACGATGTGATCATCACATATAACTGGCATGTTTCGCCTTCGTTAAAATCTACCTTACAGGTAACCTTCCTTTCGCCGAAGGTAATGTCGGCCGTGCTTGAACCTTCCTTGTAAGCAGCGAACGAAATATTCTCAGCCAGATAATTCAGATGGTTATTGCAAGCCTTCACCGTGTACTCAAAGCCATCGAAGCCGTCGAATACCTTCTGAAGTCGATCCTTATCGGCCTCGATATCGCTCCATTTGTATTGCTTACCTTCCTCATACTTCAGGGCATCGGTGATGCGCTTCTGGTAGGCTTTGTATTGTTCCTCTATACCTGCCTGGTTGTCTGGCCAACTCAGAATCATAAGGGAAGGGAATTTAACGACGTAATGTCCCATCTCAACCTTCTCGGCAGGTTCTTCCTTTTGTACTGGATTCAGTTCGTTGGTTTTGTCATCCTCTCCACACGCAACGAACATCGATGCAGAAACGATTGCTGCCACGAGAAGCAGCACGCTTTTAAGATACTTTTTCATTTTGTTATTTGTGTAGTGATTAAAATTAGTTATTGTTTTTTTCTTTAGCTATTTTCTTTCGGTATTCACTCACCGTGACGCCATAAGTTGCCTTGAAGTGGCGGCGGAAGGTAGATTGCTCCTTGTACCCACAACTGTACATCAATTCATCGATTGATCCATCTGGATTGTCCTCCAGCATCCGCACGAACAAGGCAAGACGATACTCCGAAAGCCAGATTCGGAAGCTCTTGCCAGTAATACCGTTGATACACAACGAGAGGTTGGTAAGGCCCGATCCTACCTCCTTGGCCAGCATCTTGAGGTCGAAATCAGGATTGAGGTAGAGTTGCTTTTCGACCATGACTTGCTCTATACGCTGAAATAATTCCTTTGTATTGTTTTGCTGGCGTTCGGCCTTGACCTCCTCTAACTGCTGCTCCAGGTCCATGATTTCCTGCTGCGACTCCTGCAGGTTCTGCTGAACGGTCTCGATAATCTTTTTGTTGTGTCGGTTTCGGAGGACGAGCACGTTGATGAGCACTAGAGCCAGCAGGATAGTGACCAATAGCGCAATATACATCCGATTACGTGCCAGTTCGTATTCGGCATCCTTCTGTGCCTGCTGAGCCTCCTGCACCATGTGGGCAGCAGCTTGCTCGGCAAAGGACCGCACCAGCTCACGGCGGCGAATGCTGTCGCTCACGGATACGGCACGCTGCAGATAGCCATTGCTCTGGTCCATCGCATGCCTTGAGGCTGATTCCCGTGCCAGCAACGTGAGATAATCGACGTATTCGGCGACCAAAGTGTCGCTTCCGAACGATTCGCCAGCCAGCTGCCTGGCTGACTCGAATACCGCCTTGTACCCGGTAAAGTAAAGCTCGGGCAAGGCTTCGGCTATGTTGTTCTGGAACTGATGTGCATCGCTGATAAGGGTCCACTTCTCGACATAGGCTGATGCCGAGTCCTTATGTGCCTTGGGATCGGTCGAAATGCCATGCTCCACCATCATTCGATAGGCATTGGCTATGCGAATATACATCTGGCTCTGATAGAATTCGGCAAAACCGTGCGTTACCTCGCCTGGCTCGGTCATCGTCTTCGGACGAGGTTCGACGAACGAAGGATCACGATCGAAGCGATTCACCAGCTCCAGAATCTCATGACATACGGCAATGACACGATCATATTCGCCCATTTCGTGGTAGAGGATAGCCTGCTTTTTCTGCAATGAGATGCGGGCATTGAGACCGCCGAACGAGGTATCTTCAAGGATGAGGGCGAGGGCACGGTCGTAAGTCTCGCTTGCCTCGTCGAACCGCCCCAGAACGACGTACGCCACACCGGCACGTCCCATCATCGTGGTCTCGTCGCTATGCATCCGCTCATGTCCATGACACAGGGCTATACCTCGATTTGCATACTGCAGCACCTCGATGTGGCGGCTCAGGCTGGATGTGATGTTAGTGGCCAAGGCACAGATTTCGGCCTCGAGGAAATGGTCATCGCCGAACCGACCCTCATCGAGCAAGCGATTGCAGATCATGAGCGCACTGTCAGGTTTGTTATCGCCCCAGAATGTGACCATGGCATGCAGATAGTCGCATCGCTGGGGAGAGATGATACCAACAGCTTGCGCAGAATCGAGCATATGGTGAGCCTGGACAGGGTCGGAATCCATATAGGCCATGCAGCTGTCGATGACGTCATAACTTTCGGTGTCAAGCGGGTACTCCTGGCCATAGCCATCCGCGTCGGGACGGCTACTGCATTGGCAGAAAAATGCAAGAAATACTACGAGAAAGACCGACAGAGACGCTTGTCTGATTCGTGAGGTTGGGCAGCACAACATGTTATATACAGACGATGTTTTGGAAATCGGGTGCAAAGTTATGAAAAAACGAACAAAAATACTTTGCAAAACATTCATTTCTCATGAAAAACCTAAAAAATGAATATTTTGCAAGGAGAAACGGGCATTATTCCCTCTGTTGGTCTATATGCTACCGTCTGATGGATTAAAAGGAAGCATCCGCAATGCCTAATGTGACAGACTATGCTACAGGTAGGAGAACTTGTTATTTCGTCTTAACATAGAATTCGTACGAACGTTCGGCATCGAACAGCATCGTACCGTGTTGCGTAGGTGCTTTAACGGGCTTCATGTAGTCGCCGTACTCCAGACGGAGCAACTCATCGTAACCAACCGGAACGGGAACCTGGATGTGCTCGAATGGCATCATCAGGGTTTCGTCGTAACAGGCCAGATGCTTGATGGGCAACGTCATACGCTGGCAGACGATGGCGCCATAAGCCTTACGACTGTCCTTCCTGACCGATCGGACTACCTTCTCGAACTCGCCATACCAGTATTTGTCGGACAGGAGCTTCGTATGGTTGCGACACCAGCGATACATCGATGTAGGCAACTTGAAGGTGAGGGTACGCACGAACTTGAGCTTCTGACTCACACTTCGCACCTTACGGTAGTGATTCTTGAAAGCACGAGGATTTGAGGGCATGGTATCGATAACAAAAATATCGATAAAGATACTCTGTGCATGCCGCTGTGGCTTCACATCCTGACGGACGGCTGCCGTTCCCCGCATGTGTAGCTGCGCATAGCGGTTGACGTAATACTCGTGCGTAGCGGTAGACTGGAGAAAAAAAGGATCTTCGAACTCGGAGGACAGCGCCATAAGCTTGTCATAATCGTCGCGTAGCATCGCTACATCGATATCGTCGTCCCAGGGGATAAATCCATGCTCGCGTACAGCACCAATGAGTGTACCAGAGTCGACGAATACCTTCAGGCCATGCTTGCTGCATACACGCATCAGTTCCTGCAGAAGATCGAGCTGCACGGCCCAGGCCTTCTTCATTACCTCGCTTATGGTATAATCCCTGCGAACCTCTTCCTGGAGGAAATCTGTGGGAATGGGATATTTCAGATTCATACGAAACTGTGTGGTTTACGATTATTTGATCAGCTTTGCCTTGAGTTCAGTGAATGCCTTGCGGAAATAGTAGCCAGAAGAAATACGATCGCTCACCAATATGGCATTGGTTTGCATACGACGGTAATCCTCGAGCGTTACTTTCTCGAGCTGTGCACCGATTTCCTCCAACGAGTCGACACAGATACCGATGCCATTCTCCTCGACAAACGAAGCCAAGCCGGCATTGCGACTGATTACAATCGGTGCATGGCAGCGCAGGTATAACAGCATCTTATGCGGGTTGTTATAGGCCATATACTCGCCAATCATGCCTTTACCTTCGGTCAACGATTCGCCATACCACGACAAACCGAAGTCGCCACAGTTATTCTGCATCAGTTCATAGTCGGCCGCAAATCCCTTATAGACGAGATCTTCCTTGGCCAACTCCTTCCTGAAATCCGAACCATAGAGATAGAACTTATGATCCTTGAGATGCTCAGTCAGGCGGTAAAGGAATGCATTGTGCCTGGTGTCGAGGTTGCCGACAAAGAATAGGCTGTAATCAGCGGGCGAATGAGGCAACTCGCGTTTGGTTGCTATGGGTTCGGGCGACAGATAATCGAATAGTCCGATTATTTGCATTTCGCCCTGATAATGATGGTCAACCAGCCATTTATGCATGGTGGGATTGTGGACAATAAGTGCGTCGGAGTGTGCCAAGCGCTTCATCTCACGCTCGACGGTCAGCTTCTTACGTCGGAAACAGCCCAGGTCATGAATAACGGTTACGATCTTTGCACCTCGGCGATGTGCTGCATCACAGACAAACTCGTAATACTTCTTCATCGGATACTGAATTACCAGAACATCGTCGGGCTGAATAGACATAACGGCCTTCATCGTACTGGTAAAGGTATAGAAGAAGTCATAGATCTTACTGCTATTCCTCGATTGTTTCAATCCCAGGTTCGTGAATCCCATACTGGTCATGATGGTTTCGAGGTCGGTACGCACACGGCCTCCTCCCGTCTTTATGGTCTTGTAGTTTCGCGAAATATAACAATCTCTCATCTTGCGTTATGATTTAGTTTGGATTTAGTTACTCTAACACTATCAATCATCATGTCCGTATTGGCGTCATATCCCCTTAAGACGACCGATTCGGCATCGACCGAAATCACCTGATAATAACGGCTATCGCTCAATACGGGACTGAAGCGAGGTTCGGGATGTATCCGATAGTTCTTGGGGGAACAGTGGCTTATGACATAGAGGGGCGGACAGGTACAATCATGGCCCGTGAGCGGCTGCTCGGATGCGGTGCAATGCGTATAGGCATGTTCGTGCCCTTGCAGTATCAGATCGACACCAGCTTCCTGCAACAAGTCATTGAACAACCAGCGGACCTCCAGATTGTTGTTCTTACGCTTCACTGAGTAGAGCGGATGATGTAGCAAAGCGATGTGATGATCCGCCTGGCTCTGGGCCAATACATGCTTGAGCCATTGACGCTGCTGCCAAAGGAATCCAACGCCACGATCACTGTCGAGCATCGTAAATTCGGTATTGTGGTAGGTGAAGTTCCACAGATGATTCTCGTCATCGCGCTCGGCCATTCCTTGCAGGAAATAGGGGAATACCAAGGAAAAACGACGTTCACATTTACGGACTATATACTTCAGGTAGTCATGATTGCCTGTGATGGTGATTACGGGCATCGACGTACAGATGCTGTCGATACCACGGAAGGTTTCGGCCCAATATTTGTCCATCGGGCGCTCGGTAAGATCGCCGCCAAAGGCAACGAACTCGACCTCAGGATGCAAGCGGACAGCCTTGCGCAACAGCTGATTGAAGATACCACCGATCGTGTCCTGAACGTCCCCAAGATAAAGGAACGAGAATCGACTGGCATGCGGATCCGTCGTGCGGAATTTATACCAAGGCGATTGTGAACCATTGGTCTGAACACAATAGCTATATTCCCGGTCGGCAACCAGATTGGTGAGATGAGCACGATAATAGGCTGCCTTACCCGCACGAGAAACAAACACCTCCCCTATCGCTCTTACCGCGACGGTATCCTCGGACTCGGCTATCAGAAGCCGTGCATCAGGATCGACGACCGTATCGCACATCCATGTCACATAACGAGAGAGCTCACCGTCGTCACCAAAAGTCAACAATACACGATCAGGTACTGACGACACTTCGTATGGAGGCTCCGGAGGGTTGCCGAACCACACCTTCCAACGAGAGCCAATCCACACAGCCAATGCTATCACCAGCAGCACTGACAATGAGCGGATCCATATCTTGCGATTGTTTTTTCTCATGTACCTATTCGAAGTTTTATTTAACTACCAGCTGATTGTTGTTCATACGGTGCATATATTGCTGAATAAGGCTCTTCAGCAAATTCAGACATTCGTCCGGACATTGTTCCTTCAGATCTCGTTCCTGCAGCACATCTTCCTTGAATCGATAGGCATGAACCAACTGCTCGCCATCGAACTGAAGCATCCAGTCGCCATACATCAACTGATAGTAGCCGGTAGCAGTAACATAATTGACGGCAAAAGTCTCTTCGGGAGTACAATGCAAGACATCCTGACCAAAAGCTACATAAGGAAGGTCATAACCCAGCAACCCGAGGATGGTAGGCATGATATCGGTCTGGCTGACAATGCGCGTACTGTCGACGCCACCGTTCAGTTCTTCCATCCCCGGAGCATAGAATACGATGGGCACCTTATATCGACCCAGATCGGACATGAACTCAGGATCGATCGACTCGGAGGTATGATCGGCCGTGAGCACGAACAAGGTGTTGCGGAACCATGGTTGCTGTTGCGCCTTATCGAAGAACAGACGCAAGGCATGATCGGTATACGAGATACCAGCAAAAATCCTTGGCTCTGTAGGCGGAAATATATCCTTATAGCGTTCAGGCATCGCATACGGCGGGTGCGATGTTGCGGTGAATACCGAAGTCACGAAAGGCTCTGGCATCTCGCTCATCTTATCGCAATAGAACTGAAGGAACTCCTCGTCCCAGATAGCCCAGGTACCATCGAAATCGGCATCGCCATGATAACGCGAATCCTGATTGTACTCGGTCCGGCCATAGTATTCGGCAAAACCTGTAGCCGTTGAGAATGCCTGGAAGCCCATCGAACCATTCTCTGCGCCATGGAAGAATGCAGAATGATAACCTTTATGACGCGACAGTTCGCCAGCGATACCAGACAGGTCGTTGAGCGAGGCTGGAGTCAAGAAGAAGGGTTCGACAAAGCTCGGTATAGACGACAGCACGGATGGCATCCCATCTATGCTCTTACGGCCACTGGAATAACTATATTCGAAAGAACAGCCGATATGAGCCAACGAGTCGAGGAATGGCATCCTACCGCGCGCCATGGCCTGTTTGCCAAAACTTTCGAGGATAAATATCACGACATTACGCGGAACGAACTCGGTGCTATCGGCTGGAAGATGAAGCGGAGAATACAGCCGTTCGGCCTCCTCTTCGGACAAATATTCCTTCTCGACAAAAGCCTTCTTGCCGATAGTACGCATGATACTGAAGGGAGTATTGAGCACAATTCCGGCATCGATGGAATGGGTGACATATTGATTGGCATTGGAGAGCGTAATAGGACGAACGGCCGTCGTAAAACCGCCTCGCATACCGGCAATGGTCAGGCCTACGGATAGGGCCAAGGCAACTGTCTGTACGGCATAATAACCCATCAACGACCGTCCTGGCTGGATTTTTCGCTCAGATGGTATGGCAAAGCACTTCCATAGTAGCCACACCAGCACGATTCCTACGACGAAAAGATACCAATAAGGCAAACTTTCATGCAACAGGATAGTCGTCAGATTACTTTCGCCTCCAAACTCTTGAAGGACATTCCATGTTGTACGACGTCCGGTGAATGGGAAATAGGCACAATCGCACAGATTGGCCACCAGACCGATGGCATTGACCGTCACAAAGACAACGCGCAGGATACGGTAATAGCGCTGGCTACGTTCCTTGATATGAAATGGCAGCAGAAAGCACAATATCAACCAGCAGTTGAGATAGAGAATCGCAGTGGTATCGAAACGCAATCCAGCTTTCAGCAATTGCAAGAAATAGGAAGCAGACAGGTGTCCGACAAAAAGGTCGTTATTACAAAGGACGAACAACAGGCGGGTGATAGTGTATGCAATATACACCATCAACAGATTCCAGATCAGGGCTGGAAGTGGAGTCTTGAGAAACTTCTTCATTTATCGTTGTTCTAAGTCGTCGTATAATTTCTGCAAATAGGCTTTGCCCCATCGTTCGGCTGCACCATCCGGATCATCGGTTCCCGGCTGCAGACCAACGCCATTACTGTTGTTGTCCTGCACATAACTGCACGAATCGGTAATCAATCCAAAGCCATCGCTGAATGCATAAAATGCATAATGGCCGATAGAGGCATCGAACATATCCTTTGAAAAAAGGAAATCATCATGAGGAATGAACAACTGGCCGAGAAGTGTAGCCGACAGATCGGTCTGTTGCCCGATTACATCTACGTCGCGATGCTCGTGGATGGCACCTCCAGTCCAGAACATCGGAATATGATAACGCTGAGGATCGTGCTGCAGAATAGTAGCAGGGAACTTGGCATAGCAATGATCCGGCAACCCGATGACCAACAAGTTGTCCCAAACCTCAGGGCGTGACTTCAACGTCGAAAGCAGGACGCCCAGACAACTATCGGCATAGGCCACAGAGTTGATATACGGATCGGAATAATGATGATAGGGCACTTCGAACGGCTCATGACTGCTGAGCGAAAGAAAGACCTTGAAGAATGGCTGATGCGAGCCTTCGCTTCCGGCAACGTCCGCATTCGTTGCTAATGCATCGGCAATTACTTCCTGTGCCACATAGTCGAACATGCGGTCATCACGTACTCCCCATTTATCCAGACGTTCAGACATCGGGAAGTCTGTGTCTCCTACGATATTCGTGATACCTCCGGCACGGAGAAATCCCTGCATATTGGTGAAGTTAACATCACCGCCATGAATGAACTGTAGACGATAACCCTCCTCTCCCAATCGCTTACTAAGATAATGCAGGTTGTCACACTTCGACTGGTCCTTCATCACGGAATTGGTAGGCTGACCAGGATAACTGGCCAATACCGCAGCTACCCCTCGATCCGTGCGGAAGGAATTGGCATAGAAACGAGTGAACGCCAAACCCTCGGCCATAGCCTGATTCAGATTGGGCATCCATTCCGCATCAGCGTCTGGTGTCAGATAATGACAAGCGCTGCCACTGAAGCTTTCCAACAAGAGTAAAAGGATATTTGGGCGTTGATGAGAAGAAACGAGAACTGGATTTACAGCCAAAGACTCTGTGGTATCCGATATCGCGACGGTGTGATTAAGTTCGTCTAAGGCTTCTACGGCCTCGGCATCACTCATGAAGCGATACTGCCGATCGAAACGATTGTTCTTTCCCAAAGAATAGAGGAAGTTGAAAACCGGATCGACAGCTGCATGATTGAGTACCATCTCTGAACTGAAATAAGCACGACCGGGATTCATGGTCGATGTAGTCCATCCTCCACGAATGGCAAGGAAATCGAATACACAAAACAGCAAAACCAGCGATGAACGTAGAGTTCTGGAGAGTCTAAACTTATTGCGCGAGCCATAAAGTTGCTGAACGCCTCGTCTCACTATCCAAATAGTCAAAGCGAACAGGGTCGGCACCAAAACCAAAGCCCACCAAGGCGATTCGGCCATAGCATCGGCAGGATTGTCCTGCAGATAGATCAAGGCTGTACTATCGAGTACAATACCCCAATAGCCATAAAGCACAACATTGACCATCCATCCCAATACTAGAACACCGGACATGAACGCCATGTACCAGGAAAGGAAACGTATATACCATCGTGGATGCTCGGAAAAAAACAGAAGGAACAACTCCAAAAGCAAAGGCAACGCCATGATGTAGCCGGCAACCGTCATATGCTGGGGTATACTATGCCAAATGACCTGGAGCCAGTCTGTCAAAGGATAAGAGCCATAGAAGGTATGGTGGCAAACCATGAACACCGCGGTGCCCACGATGCAGCAAAAGACTATTGAGAAAAATAAAATGACGTTCCTTAGCACTACGATAATTTCAAGTAGATTTCGAATCCTTTCCTAGAGAATCAGCGTTTCCAGCGGTTATGCGTCCAAAGCCAAAGCTCAGGTCGCTCGTTGATCTGCTCCTCGAGCATGGCAAAATAACGACGGGTATAAGCAAACTCATCGGCAGCCAACTCTTCGGGAGTCAACTCAATGGGTGAAAAATGACATTCGTAATGGCCACGGCTGGGCATGGTGAGGCGGCTATACCAGACAGTCATCCCGAACTTACGCGCCAGCTTCTCCGATCCACTAAAAACGGCTGTACTTTGGTTCAGGAACTGAAGTCGCAAATGGATATTCTCCTTTTTGGGCAACTGATCGGCAATACAGCCAAACATCCAACCACGGATTTTCGCGCCACTAGGCAACTGCTTACTGCCGTCTTGGGCTTCCTTGCGCAAGGTCAACAAACGTCGGACAGTATCCTTCATCTTGATATTCTCTGCGCCGAAACGAGACCGACTGCCCACAAACCATGCATCCATCTCCTTGTTGCGCATCGGATGATAGATCTGGCACATGCCCATTTCGTGCTGGCTGAAGGGGAGGCCAACGCACATCTCCCAGTTGCAATAATGCGACAGATAACAGCAAGCGAACTCCTTGCCGGCAGACAACGTGGTCTGTTCCAACGTATCAAGGTCATGCCAGGTAAAGCGTTCCTTGATTTCCTCAGGACTGATCGTATGGACTTTAATGGTCTCAACCGCCAGGTCACAGAACCAATGATAGAACTTGCGCTCTATCTCACGACGCTCAGCAGGACTCTTATCCGGAAAAGCTAAAGCCAGATTTTTCCTAACCACCTTACGACGGTAAACGAGATGCACAATTGGATATAGTAGATAGTCGCTGACAGCATACAATGTCTTCATCTCGAGACGCGAAAACATCGTCAGAAGCCTTGTTGCGAAACCAGTATCTGCCATTTTCTCTGAACCTTGGTCTAATCGTTATGAGGGGGAAAAGAACTCTGTCAATTTTTACAATGTGCGTACTTCCTCGACGCCACGAACTTGTTCGATGGTTCGTAAAACCTCGGCCAGTTCGAAGGCCGAAGGGACCTGCATCTTGATCTGTGTCGTAACGATATAGTCCTCCGTAATGGTATGAAGCTCGTCGATCGAAAGGTGCAGATCGTTTGAGATGATATTGACCAGGTCCATCAGGAGCCCGTTGCGGTCAACCGAGTCAATTTCGATACGCGTAGAATAGGTGCGGCCTGGGAGGATCGGCAATGAGACATCGACAATCGAATCACCTTCGGCAGCAGATAGGGCAATAGCATCCTGGCAATTGCGCTTATGTACCAGGACAGTACCATCCTTGCGCTTAAAGCCCATAATCTCATCACCTGGCAAAGGATTACATTCGGAGCAAAGCTCGAAAGGAAATTCTTCGAGCGAAATACCACTCTTGGTGAGAGATACATTGATGGCACGACGTGCCTTATAGGTACTGACATGCTTCAGCCAATGTGCTTCTGGCAGCTGATTTGGATCATCACCGACTTCGACACGATCGCCTCGCTTCAGCTTGGTAAAGATTGAACATAACTTACCGTTCACACGGGCGTACTTGGCATGATTACCCACATTGGTATGAATCTCGTACGCGAAATCAAGTACTGTTGAACCCTTTGGCAATATGACAGAATTTCCCTTAGGCGTGAAGATGATCATATCGTCGTTATAGAACGATGAGATCACAGACTCCATGAAGCCGCCTTCCATACCGCCCTGTGCTACGTCGCGCAGTACTCCCTTGAACTTCTTGATCCAGTTCTCGACCGATTCTGTACGATCGAGCACACAGCCCAACTGCGAGTTACGCAACATTGTCTCGGTACAGATGTGAACTTCGGACCATCGACCCATAGCAGTCATCACCTGCACATGCAAGGCCTGATAGCCATTTTCTTTGGGTTGATCGATGTAATTGATCATCGAGTATGGACGTTCGTTGTAGAAATCGGTCAGCATCGAATAGATTCGCAGACACTGATTTTTCTCGGACAGGCCACACTCATCGTCGAACGTAAATACGATATTGACCTGATGTACATGCTCAAGTTCCTTGAAGGTCTGACCCGAATTCTGCATCTTTCGCCACAATGCATAAACCGAACGTGGGCGAGCATATACTCTGGCCTGGATCCCTTCTTCGCGCAACATCAGACGGATTGGCTGCAGGAATGACTCGATGTCATCCTCGTGCTTCTCCATATAACGAGTAATCTTCTTCTCGATACGCGCATACTCCTGGGGAGAACGCCAACGCAATGACAAGTTCTCAAGTTCTGACTTGATGTCGTACAATCCGAGACGATTGGCCAACGGTGCATAGAAGTAGTCTGTCTCAGACGTAATCTTCATCTGCTTGTCGGTACGCATTGACCCTAATGTACGCATGTTGTGCATGCGGTCTGAGAGCTTGATCAACAATGCTCGAATATCATAGTTGATCGAGTCAAGCATGTGCTTGAAGTTATCGATCTGCTTCGACACCTTATAATTACCGTCAGAATTCTTGGTCAGCACATTGACCAGATAAGCGACGTCTTCGCCAAAGAATTTACGGATATCCTCAACGGTATATTCCGTATCCTCGACAACGTCGTGAAGCAACGCGGCAATGACAGAGTTAGTCTTCAAACCCAACTCCACCAACGCAATACGTGCTACGGCAATAGGATGTGTGATATAAGGGATGCCGCTCTTGCGGATCTGCTTTGAGTGCGCTTCGGCTGCCAAATTGTATGCATTTTCGATTCTGGGAAGATCACTGGCAGGCAACAATTCGGCGACACGAGCAAAAAACTCCTCGCGTGCTTCCTCTACGATTCTCAGACCCTCTTCTGGCGTACATTTTTCTTCCATACTATGATGTTATTTATTACTATGGTCAATTCTTATTGCTTCGAAACTGACAGTTCAAGTTCCTCGATAGTCGAGAGTAACTGTAGTCGTAACGATTGCAGTCGTTGTATAACTTCTTGTCGAGCTTCAATCTTTTCTGTATTTCCTTCACGAAGACGGCGTTTGGCGCCATCAATAGAAAGGCCTTCAATCCGAAGCAAACGATAGATAGCACTTACTTGAAGCAATGATTTCCGATCGTAAAGACGATTGTCACTACCTGTGCGACGTGGGCGAAGATGCTGGGGAAATTCACGTTCCCACTTACGCAACAAGTCAGTCGAGACATCGAACTTAGCCGCTACCTCTCCTATCGAGAGATAAGGCTTATCCATAGTCAGATCTTTTATGTCCTTATGACTTTTACCCATTGTGTCTATCTAAGAATTGTACTTGAAAGTGCAAATATGATAATTATTAAGCATATCACCAAATATATACCTAAAAATAAATGCTACAACATCAAAAAAGTCGGTTTTTGCTACTTATTAAATACAAATAACGATTGTATCACTTAGATTTGTAAATGCTCAATTCGCGTTACACACACAAGCTCGAAGGAATGGACCATTGAAAGCCTCCGAAGTCGTGGATTGGCAATCTTGCGCCCTAAAGTCAGTGCCAGGATCGTTTAAAACAACAAAAAAAAAGGACCCGAGATATAGCTTCTCGAGTCCTCATGTAAGGTGGCGGCTTCCTACTCTCCCGCTTTCGCAGTACCATCGGCGTTACAAGGTTTAACTTCTCTGTTCGGAATGGTAAGAGGTGGAGCCCTTGTGCTAT
>JAZUEP010000018.1:0-20540 GCA_045640225.1 Bacteroidales bacterium
CCGATGCTCTCGCGTCAGAGAGGCGAAGTGTGGCGTGGCAGTTTCGAGGCGTTGGTCAAAGTATGCAATACGGGCAAGAAAGCCGTGAAAGACGTGCCAGTAAGTGTGCAAGTGGGAGGCGTCAATGTCAAGCTCGATGAAACCATCCCGCAGATTGCCGCTGGCGACACCGTGGAGGTTGCGCTTCGTACCATCATCGACCGCATACACCCTTGGTCGGCTCACGATCCGTATCTCTATCCTGTCAGTATCGACGCTGCAGGTGAGCATTTTGACTATCATACGGGCTTCAAGGAGATACACACCGAGGGCGACGTACTCAAGATCAATGGCAAGAATGTGAAGCTGCGCGGTGTGAACCGTCATGACCACCATCCGCGTACCGGCCGCTTTGTCGATCGTGCCACCTACGAGAAGGACATCACGCTCATGAAGCAATGCAACATCAACTTCCTGCGCACCAGCCATTATCCTGACGATCCTTATCTCTACGAGCTCTGCGACCGTTATGGCATCTTCGTGATGGACGAAGCCAATCAGGAGAGTCATGGTTACGACTATGCCAACGAGTACATGGGACATCAACCCGACTGGAAGGATGCGCATGTTGATCGTGCTGTGGCGCTGGTGGAGCGCGATAAGAACCATCCAAGCGTTATCCTATGGTCTTTGGGTAATGAAGGAGGTGTAGGTCCTAATATCCAGGCGATGAAGGACACCATCGAACGCCTTGACCCTACCCGCCTGCCATTCTACGATTGTGACCCTCAGTATTCTGCGCTTCATGATGTGGGTTATCCTTCGCCTCAGGCATTGGCCGATATGGGGCGTGGCGAGACACGTATGCCTATGATTGCCCGTGAGTATGCACATGCCATGGGTAACTCAATGGGACACTTCAAGCAGTACTGGGATGTGATCTATGCTGATTCGAGCATCTGTGGAGCGGCCATCTGGGATTGGGTGGATCAGGGCATAGCTATGCCAATTGATAATGGACAATTGATAATTGATAATGATGGCTCCCGAAACGTATTACTTGGCCGTCCTTACACCTCAGAGCTTACGAAGCATGACGATGAATTCTGGGCGTATGGCGGTGACTTCGGTGACCGACCTAATGACGATAACTTCTTGATCAACGGTATCGTAGGTCCTGATCGTGTGCCGAATCCGCATTTCTATGAGGTGCAGTATGTCTATCAGCCCATTCATTTCAGCTATGAGAATGGAGAGGTGAAGAAAGTGAGCATGGATCCGTTCGTAAGCGTTGACGACTTTGATTACAGGACGAGCAGCTACCGCTATCCTGCCACAGACAGCCTCATGATAGTACAGGCGCTTTTGCGAGAGGACAAGCCATGGGGCGAGAAGGGAACGGTAGTAGCTCATGAGCAATTCGTCATCGAAGCAGCGCCTTACCCAACAGGGATTAAGGCATCAGGCCAATGTCCGAAAGTAAAGCAGTCAGCACAAGAGATTATAGTCACGACAAACAACGGTTCGGTTATATTCGATGCTCTCAATGGTGCATTGAAACAGATTCTGGCCGATGACGAAGCCATGCTGGCACACCCATTGGAGCCCTACTTCTGGAAGCCAGAGAACGACAACCAATGGAAGGCCGGATTCAAGGAGCGAACAGGTGTATGGCAACATTGCGGAGAGCAACGTGTGCTGAAGGACACCAGAATCTCGAAGGGCAAAGGCAAGTTGACGTTGACTTTTGTCTTCGACCTGCCCGTAGGTGCCAACTACACCCTTACCTATAATATAAATAATGAGGGAGACATTCAGGTCAATGCCAGCTATGTGCCATCGAGCGATGACATCCCACTGATTCCAAAGTTCGGTATGCGCATGGCAGTTACCAGCGCCGACAACCAGATTAGCTGGTATGGACGTGGTCCTGAGGAGAACTACAGCGACCGCAAGCTTTCGCAGCATCTGGGTTATTACATCAAGGACATCAAGCAGTTCGAAACGGAATACATCCGTCCGCAGGATAACGGCTATCGTTGCGACACACGCCTCGTAGAGCTCACGACCAAGGCGCATCAGCTATGCATTACTGGGTTGCAGCCTCTGTGCTTTAATGCACACGATTATGCTGATGAGGAGTTGGACAAAGGGCATCGTCATCCGCAGGACATCGATCGTGACGGATCGATCCACCTCAATCTCGACCTCAATGTGCACGGCGTGGGTGGCATCAATACATGGGGTGGTCGCACATTGCCAGAATACACCAACCCGGGAACCGACCCTTACGAATACGGATTCATAATAGAGGTAGAAGGGAAAAAGGAATGGTCCTACGACCACGCTGAAGTGAAAAATACAATCATAAAATAAATAATATAACCTTATGAGACGCAAACCATTATACGCCATACTTGCAGCTACCCTACTTTCTGCCTGCACAGACAAGCCGCAGGTAGAACCTTTCGGCCCTCTGCCATCCGACGATCAACTGGCCTTGCAGGATATGGAGATGTACGCCTTCCTGCACTATTCGCTCAACACCTATACCGATCAGGAATGGGGATTCGGTGACGAGGATCCTGCGCTTTTCAATCCATCGAACCTTGACACCCGTCAATGGGTCAAGACCTGCAAGGCAGCGGGTATGAAGGGAATTATCTTCACGGCCAAGCATCATTGCGGCTTCTGCATGTGGCCATCCGCATATACTGACTATAGTGTCAAAACAGCTCCTTGGAAGGACGGTAAAGGCGATGTGGTGGCCGAGCTTGCCGAAGCCTGTCGCGAAGAAGGCTTGAAGTTCGCCGTCTATCTCTCCCCTTGGGATCGCAACCACCCCGAATATGGCAACCCAGAATACGTCACCTACTTCCGCAACCAGCTGCGAGAGCTCTTGACCAACTATGGTGACATCTATGAGGTTTGGTTCGATGGCGCCAACGGTGGCAACGGCTGGTATGGCGGAGCAAATGAGACACGCCAGATCGACCGTCTGACCTACTACGATTGGGGACCGACCTACGACATGATACGTGAACTGCAACCTCACTGTATCATCTGGAACGATGGTGCCGACCGCCGCGGCGACCTGCGCTGGGTAGGTACCGAAGCCGGCAATATCGGCCATCGCAACTGGAGCAAGATGAGCAGCACCAAAGATCCTGAGTGGGGCGACCTGCATTGGGGTATGGAGGACGGCGACGTGTGGTGTCCGGGCGAGACAAACACCTCCATCCGTCCAGGTTGGTTCTATCACACAAGCGAAGACGGACACGTCAAGTCGCTCTCCAAGCTGATGGACACCTACTACAAGTCCGTTGGCCGCAACTCCACCCTGCTCCTTAATTTCCCAATCATGCCAAACGGCTTGATATCTCCTATTGATAGTGCTCGTGGCGTAGCATTCAATAAGATGATTCATGAGGTATTCGATCATGACCTTGCCGAGGGCATAAAGCCGAAGAGCGAAGGCGACACTGTCTATACACTCACCTTCAAGGCTCCAACTACCTTCAACCGTTATCTTGCCTCCGAAGACATCAGCCTTGGTCAACGCGTAAAGCGCTTCCGTCTGGAGGCTATGGTCGATGGAGAGTGGCAACCATTGCAGGACGAGCTCGCAGATTGGGACGACGGACTTGAAACCATCGGTCGCAAGCGTATCATCTGCTTCCCTACAGTCACGGCCACAGCCCTGCGCATGACCATCGTCGAGAGCCTTGCGCGTCCGGTTATTAGCAGTATGGGTGTGTTCATAGCCCCCGAAATAACACCAGATATTGCAGATGCTGGCGAGAAGAAGTCTTCGCAGTACTACATCTTCTTCCCCGGCTACAAGGTGAATGGCGTCAAGTCGATGTTCATCGAACTACCAGATATTCAGCGTATCGACCGCTTTGACATCCTGCCCGACCAGACACATCGCGAGGGAATGCCGCTCGAATACATCCTCTGGAACTCGACCGACGGCGGCAACCATTGGACAGAGCTGGCACGAGGCGAATTCTCGAACATCGTCAACAATCCTATCTGGCAGAAGATTACGTTCGAGCCGCAGGATGCCAAGCTGCTTCGACTCGACGTACCACGCATCACCAATGGCGAGAACATCTTCTATGACGATCTGGCAGTCAGTTTGCAGTAAGTTTTTGGAACAAAAAAGCTATCAACCGACGATAAAATGAAAAAATTTTCACTTTTCGACTTCAAGAACCCAAATGGGAAGAGCTATACTCGCCCTGTACACGAGGGATCGAAGTCGATGGAATGGCTCGAGCACTATTGCTTCTGCCACTATGATGGCAAGGATCCGAAGTATACTATCATTCTGCAATCCGGCTGGGGACGGAACGAAGGTGGAGGCTGCGAAGATGTTCTTCCGAAGGAATGGTTCGAAGGGACGTGGGAAGAATTTCTGACGCACTACATCGCAAAGTATACACCCGAGAATTTCTTCATTACCCGTGAAGAACTGGAGACCTGGCCCGGATTGAAGGAGTTCCTGGGTTTCTGATGGATTCAATCGCCCCCAAATACCACCTACAGCTTATCGGCCTGGACAAGCAGAATGCCGTCAATCGCTATACGGACGAGAAGGAACGGCTGGAGCTACTGTGGAGCCCGGAGACGAAGCGCAAGGCCTATTCGCAATACTTAGGCGACAGGATCTTAGGCATCCGTGAAGGGCGTCAGGCCGGCACATTCCATTTTGCCCAGAATTACCTGGAAGGCGACGTGTCGTGGATTCAGTTCATGAGCAAGTCGCCCGGAGAAATGGACGAGCGCAACGCATGGTGGATGGAGCAGATTCCGGTGCTGATACAGGCCAAGCCCTCGTTCATCGAAGTAGGCATTGCTCACCTGATGGACGGACTTGACTACAAAGGCCTCCTTACCCAGCTCGAAAGGCTGGGATACAGAATAGAACGCATCAGATAGGGACAGAAACGGCAGACTAGATGATTTGTGCCGCATAAATGTTAAAACATAGGACAATCGGTCGTAAAGATTTGGCAATGTCGATGAAATTGCTTATCTTTGCGGCCGATATTTCTTCGTCGAAGAAATTGTACTAATTCAGAACGACTATTACTTATGAAAACAAGATTACTCTCGGCATGCGCCTTCATCACGATCCTTGCCACGGCAGCATGTTCAAACGGCCCGGTGACCCTTCAGACCTCAAGCGTGGACGACGTAGTAAAAGCTATGACGAAGGAACAGAAGCTCAAGATCCTGCTTGGCACAAATCTGGACCTCGAAGAAAAGAACAGCGGTCCCGTCGTCGGACAGCATTCGCTCTACGTGCCGGGTGCTGCAGGCTCGACCTTCGCCTTCGATGAGCTGGGTATCACCAATACCGTGCTGGCTGACGGCCCTGCTGGTCTACGCATCAGCCCTACCCGCGAAGGCGAAGAGAGGACCTATTACTGCACGTATTTCCCCATCGGCACCCTCCTCGCCTCGACCTGGAACCAGGAGCTGATCGAGAACGTAGGCCAGGCCATGGGACGAGAGACTAAGGAATATGGTGCGGACGTGCTGTTGGCGCCGGCGCTCAACATCCAGCGTAATCCCCTCTGCGGACGCAATTTTGAGTACTACTCCGAGGATCCGCTGATCTCCGGCAAGACGGCAGCTGCATACGTACGTGGCATCCAGTCGCAGGGCGTCGGCACATCGGTAAAGCACTTTGCGGGCAACAGCCAGGAGACCAACCGAAAGCTCAACAATGCTATCATCAGCGACCGAGCCCTGCGCGAGATCTACCTAAAGGGATTCGAGATTGCCGTCAAGGAGTCCGACCCCTGGACCGTGATGACCTCGTACAACGGCATCAACGGCACTCCTACTCCCGAGAGCTATCCGCTCATCGAGGGTATTCTCCGCGAAGAATGGGGCTTCAAAGGAATGGTGATGACCGACTGGTCGTCGGGCAATAACGGCGGTGCACAAATTGCAGCCGGCAACGACCTTATCATGCCGGGCAACAAGCAGCGATACAACGAGATTCTTGCAGCCCTTGAGGACGGTTCACTCACCATGGACGATGTTGATCGCGACGTGAAGCGCATCCTGGAGTTCGTGAAGAGAACCCCGCGATTCCAGGGTTACAAATACTCGAACACCCCCGACCTTGAAGCACATGCGCAGGTGACTCGCCAATCGGCACTCGAGGGAATGGTACTGCTCAAGAACGACAATGCAGCCCTACCATTCACTTCTGCAATCTCGAATGTAGCGCTTCTCGGCTATACATCCTTCGACTTCATTGCCGGTGGTACAGGTTCGGGCAGTGTCAATTCCTCGTATGTCGTATCGCTGCTCGATGGCCTGAAGAACGGTGGATACAAAGTCGATGAACGACTAAAGGACGCCAATCTGGCCCGAAAAGACACCTCGAAAAAGGATATCCTGGCCGTAATCGAACGCCCAGAGGAACTTGTTCCCGATGCTAAGACACTCACGTCGATGGCACAGGAGAACGACGTGGCAGTCATCACTTTCGGACGCATCTCGGGCGAAGGCAACGACCGATTGATCGAGAATTTCAGCCTGTCGCAGAGCGAGACGTCCCTGCTGAAACGTACGGCCGATGCATTCCACAAAGTAGGCAAGAAGGTTATCGTGATCCTCAATATCGGAGGCGTTATCGAGACCGCCTCGTGGAAGAACATTCCGGATGCCATCCTTCTGTCATGGCAGGCAGGTCAGGAAGGAGGCAATAGCGTGACCGACATCCTTTCGGGCAAGCAGTCGCCTTCGGGCAAACTGGCCGTCACCTTCCCTGTCAGGTTCGAGGACTTCGGTTCGTCGGCCAACTTCCCGATCAATCCGGGCATTGTCAACGACTCCGGCATGAAGCGAACTCGCATCGGCATGACCGACCGCAACATTGACTACACGATTTACGAAGAGGACATTTATGTAGGTTACAGATGGCTACAGAAGCATGACATCGTCGCTTCCTATCCATTCGGTTACGGATTGAGCTACACCACCTTCGACTGGACGGATGCTGCAGTTAGCACAGACAAGGATGGAATCACAGCCACCGTGAAGGTAACGAACAATGGCAATATGGCATCGAAGGATGTTGTGGAACTCTATATCTCGGCTCCAGCAGGCGGCCTTGACAAGCCCGTCAGAGAGCTAAAGGCTTATGCCAAGACTCAGGAACTTGCTCCGGGCGAGAGCCAGGTGGTAAGCATGAAGGTGAGCTACTACGAACTGGCCTCGTTCAACCAGGACCGAATGAGCTGGGAAACAACTGCCGGTAACTATACTGCGTCATTCGGTGCTGACTGCGAGAACATCCGACAGAATGCAGCATTCGAGGTGGCAGAGGCTCAGTCGTGGTCGGCTCCAACCTCGCTTCAGGCTAAATAAAAATCCCAAATATCCAGAGTAATACGATTCAACGATGTACGAAGTCGGATTAGATCTAAGAATAAAAAGCGGCCAAATCATCTTCTCCTATCGCGCCAAGGATTATGTGATCAGGTCGCATCCCTATGAGCCTTGCACCTACATCTGTCAGGACGAGGAGGTATTGCATACCCTCCATTCAGGATTCGAGACTTGCGAAATCGAGAAAATGATTCTGAAGGACAAGCAATTTCGCTCGGTCGACAGTAAGATGATCGGACGAGACTCACTCCTGCAGATCCTGGCTGCTACGATTGACGATGGACGTCCGGAACTGGATTTCGGCTATGCGGAACGCCTGGGCGAAATGCGACAGGACGACCAGCAAGCCTATCAGCAACATCTGACGAAAAGACACAGAAAGGATATCGTTATGAACCAGACAATGAAACAATACATCTATCGCGGTGAGGCACGACGAGATTTCTATCTGGCATTCACCCAAGCACATGAACTGGGAGAGTTTCACAATCGCATTGGACCGGAAGAAAACGAAGAGCCCACAACTCCTATGGGCGTGATCATCGTCCCCAAGGATTACGAGAGCAGCTGGATTACTGAAAAGCCCTACTTTCTTGACTGGAAGATTGTGGTCGCACCTGTGAGTTCGCAGTCCGTGAAGGGCTTCAACGATCCGCATTGGAAGGTATTGAAAGACAACACGAGTGCAGAACTGAGTGGCTCCAAGTACGTTGTCTTCCAGACCCCCGAAGGCAAGATTGTTGCGACCACTTGGCTGACAGAGCTACATATTGCCGATTCGCTCGAAGAATATCTGGCGATGCCGACCGAAAAGGTAGAAAGCATGTGCTACTGCAGCGAGATGGGAAGATCCAGATAACGAAACAACGCCATATTAACAATAACCAATATTTGACAATATGATCAGATACAACGTATTTTTTCAGGCCAAGGCCGGAAGGTATAACGAAGCCTTGGAACTAACCCTTCAGCTTGTAGCAGAATCGCAGAAGCATGAAGGCTGTGTAGCCTACGACGTCTTCGAAAGTGGTACACGCAAAGACGTCTTCATGCTTTGTGAGACCTGGTCATCGTGGGAGACTCATGCGGCTCACATAGCCACAGCTTCCTTCAAGGAACTCATGCCGAAGATCGAGGCATGCGGAATGATCAAGGCCGAACACTTTGAGTTCTGACGCTGATCATCCTTGAGCGATTCTTCGAATAAACAGTTTGGTATCGGCCATCATCGCCTTCTGCCGTACGTTCCTCTTCCAGGCACTCTCGGTATTGCTCCTGCCCGTTGTGCTCGGTCTTGACGGCATCTGGCTTGCACTGGCTGTGGGCGAAGCTTGTTGCCTCCTCGTCTCGTATTATTACTATGAGAGGTATAAGAAGCGATATAATTACTAACAATAAGAACTATTATGAAACTCTACCAAATCATTTTATGCGGTACTGCCCTGCTAATCAGTTCATGCGGACAGAGTGAGAATAACCAAACAGTAACAGACAACGAAACAACGGCTGAAGCTATTATGGATCAGGACATCGTAAAAGACATCATAGAAGGACGCGAGACGCTCGAACTTAACAAGTTTTCCTGGGTCAACGAACCAAAGCAATTCAGCATTGAGGACGGAAAACTGGTGCTCACTACAGAAGAAAAGACCGACCTCTGGCAGCATACGCTCAATGGTGCCGACCTCTCGAACGCCCCTATCTTCGTGCTGAAGACACAGGAGCAGCGATTCACTTTTACTGTCAAGACAGATTACAGCGAATCGGGCACCCTTTACGACCAGTGCGGCCCTATCGTCTATATGGATCGTGACAACTGGCTGAAGGCTTCGGTCGAGAATGCCGGAGAAGAGGGAGGTTTCCTCGGCAGTGTGAACAACATGGAGGGTCGTTCGGATTGGGCAACAACGATTATTCCAGGCGACGTGAAGACCATGTGGTACAAGGTAAGCCGCACAGGTTGTGACGTAGTGGTTTCAAATTCTACTGATGGCGAGAAGTTCAACATCCTCCGCTTCACTCACATCAATAAGGCCGAAGATGCTGTCTGCATCGGTGTCTATGCTTGTTCCCCAGGTGAAGGCGCTTCGTTCAAGGCGGTGTTCTCCGACATGAGTTTCAGCAAATAAGAATATTGATTGGGAAATATAGTCACTGAATGAGCAAGGAGGATGGATCATCAAAGAGGCCATTTATGGTCATACATGGACATTACGTCTGAAACAAGACAATCAAAATAGACATACAAACATGAAATCATTTGGATCAAAACCGTGGATGCTTCCACAGCCAGTGCTGATTATCGGCACTTATAACGAAAACGGAGTGGCAAACGCAATGAATGCTGCCTGGGGTGGCACCTGGGATATGCATGAGATTATGATCAGCATGGGCAGCCATGCCACAACAGATAATCTGAAACTCAATAATGGTGAATTCACTGTGGCTTTTGCTACGGCTGAGACCATGGTAGCTGCTGACTTTGTGGGCATCGTAAGCGCAAAGAATGACCCTGAGAAGATGGCAAAGACGGGCTGGACGACAGAAAAAGCGCCCAATATCAATGCCCCGGTCTTCAAGGTCTTCCCGATGACGATGGAGTGCCGAATCAAAGAGAAGATTGACGAATCGGAGACCGGTTATTATATCATTGCAGAGGTAATCAACGTCCTTTGCGACGAGAAATACCTGAACGAAAAAGGCAATCCCGACGTCGAGAAGATGAACATCATCAGCTATGAACCCGTAAACCATAAGTACATACAGATGGGCAAGGTCATAGGCGATGCTTTCTCTTGTGGGAAAGAGCTCAAATAAGATTATTAATTGGCAATCATAATGAGACGGTTATTTTCAATAATTTTTGCCACATTGCTGGCTATGAACATTACTGCACAAGTATTCTCGACAAGAGTACTTCCATCTACAGCAGAGGATTATGTATTGCTGCTTCAAAGAAAAGGATACCAGTCCTATGCTGTTGATATCAATGAGCTTAAGGATGAGAACTATTGGGTAAAGCCAGTCATCCGCCACTACAAAGGCGGCAAGCAGATGGAGAATCCTTTTGATTTCGAGATAGCTTTTTCCACTCACGACAGCCAGGCAATATGCGATAAGGTAAGAGTTGGTTTCATACCAAGCGACAATCCGGCTATCCGTATGTTGAGCTTCCATGTCACCGAGACTGGTGCAATGCAAATCCCGCTGGTGTTTGACGAGCGTAAAGACCCCAATACAGGCGAAGTGGAAGACAGCTACGGTTTCCGACCATTCGTCGTTGAGGAATTAGAACTGGGCAAGTTCATTCCTATCGCTATGTGTGGCGCTTACTGGTATGATGCTGAAACAGGATACTTTCGCTTCTGTGGGGAAAATGAAATCTCTCCAGCCATGAGCGAAGATATCCTGAAAGGCATTGAGGAATATTACGTCATCGGTATGATCGTCAACAAGTAATCAAGGTGGCTATCTACAACGAATGATATGACAGCTCCCAGCATAGAGACATCAACAATACTACTTATGAAAAAGATATTACTATCCCTATTATTGTTGCTATTGAGTAGCAATACATTTGCGCAAGGGTTCCGGAATCCCGTGCTTCCAGGTTTCCATGCCGACCCCTCGGTGTGTCGTGCAGGCGACGACTTCTATCTGGTCAACAGCACTTTCCAGTACTTCCCCGGAGTGCCCGTATTCCATAGCAAGGACCTGATACACTGGGAGCAGGTGGGCAACTGCCTGACACGCCCTTCGCAGCTCGACCTTTCTGGTCTGTACACGCAACAGAACCCCGAATTAGGATGGACGAATGGAGGCATCTATGCCACTACCATCCGTTACAACGAGCGCAACAAGCGTTTCTACATGGTAACCACGGTCTTTCCTTCGCGTCGCCATTTCTATGTGTGGACAGACGATCCTGCAGGCGAATGGTCAGAGCCCGTCGTGATTGACTTTGCCATCGGCTCGTGCGACCCTACGCTCTACTTCGAGGGCGACAAGACGTACTTCCTGTGGAAGGAAGGCGACATCAAGATCTGTGAGATTGACGTCGAGACAGGCAAGCAGCTGGGCGAGATTCATCACCTGGGCACAGGTCTTGGTGGTCGATATCCCGAGGGTCCTCACATCTACAAGAAAGATGGCTGGTACTACATGATGCTTGCCGAAGGTGGCACGGAGCATGGTCATCAGGTCAACATCCTGCGCAGCCGCTCTCTCTTCGGCCCTTACGAACCCAATCGTGCCAACCCAATCCTCTCGCACTTCAATATGGAGATGCAGGGAAGCGAGATACAGGGCCTCGGCCATGCCGACCTTGTGCAGGCACCCGACTCATCGTGGTGGATGATCTGCCTGGGCTATCGTACCAGCGGCTATCTGCTGCATGTAATGGGACGCGAGACGATGCTTGCCCCTGTGCGTTGGGACGAGAATGCCTGGCCCGTAGTCAATGGCAACGGTACGCTGACGGTGGACATGAAGTGCAAGACCTTGCCACAAGTGCCTATGGCTGTTGATCCTGAGCGTGAGGAGTTCAACTACACAAAGCGCAACGCACCGGGCACAAGCTACAGCGCCATCGGCCTGCCATGGGGATGGATGAGCATCGGCAAACCCGATTATTCTTGCTACTCGCTCACCGAACGTAAGGGTTGGCTCCGTCTGCATCCTACGCCTACATCGCTCGATGCTGCTACCTCTCCTACTTTTGTGGCAAGACGACAGACGGAGAAGAAATTTGCAGCCACTACCCTGCTCGATGCTTCTCAACTTGCAGAAGGTTCACTTGCTGGCATTACGGCATACGCAGCTCCACTCAACCACTATGACGTCATCGTAGAGAATCGTGGCGGAAAGCTTGTCGTGCGGCCGAATATCCGTCTGGGCGAACTTGCTCATTCCGAGAAAGAAATCGCATTGACTGGCAAGAAGGCGTATCTGCGCATCAGCTCCGATGGAGCTTACTATTACATGCAGGTGTCAGCGGATGGTAAATCGTTCGAGACGCTTTGCAAGATGGATTTCCGCTATCTCTCTACCGAAGTCATCGGCGGCTTCACAGGCGTGATGCTCGGCGTATTTGCGCAGGGAACGGACAAGAAGGAATCGGCCGATTTCGATTGGTTTGAATACATAACAGAATAGTTGACACTGGCTAACAATCCGACAAGATAACGATCAGCAGATATCGCCAATCATGAAATCAAAAAAGCGTTGGTGCAACCTTTGATCAGCTGATGGAAGCGAATTGTGGTACTATAACAGAAATCTGAATTACGATGATCAAATTTTCACAAATAACAACCGTCGAGCAGCTCTGCCAATCGCAGGGAGCTGCAACGGGCAATCAGTTTGTCGATGGCCTGATGGAATTCATCAGACTCAATACGTCCAACAGCATCGAGGATGCTGCAGCCTATCTGGGCATCCCCCAGCGACTGTTGTGCGATGCAATAAAGTTTTTCGTGGGTACCACTCCTCGCGAAGTCATCCACCGGTATCGTTCGTATCAGGCACTCGACCTGCTCGACAATCCGCAATTATCGACCACCGAAGTGGCCCGTCGTCTGCATTTTGCATCGTCAAAGGTGCTCGAGGCGGTCATGCGTAATTGTCATGGCACCACAGTAACTGCTTATCGCACCGGAAAGGCTCGTCGCAATGGAAATTACGACTACAACCAAACGGCAGAGGCTCGTCAAAACGTCATCGACAATGCCAAGAAGCTGAAACAACGCTCTCGAAGCGCAGAGGAATAGTTTTGGCGAAAACTATGCCTCCGAGATTTGCAGAGGAACACTTTTGGCGAAAACTATTCCTCCGAGTTTTGCAGAGGAACACTTTTGGCGAAAACTATTCCTCCGAGTTTTGCAGAGGAACACTTTTGGCGAAAACTATGCCTCCGAGTTTTGCAGAGGAGTACTTTTGGCGAAAAATATTCCTCCGAGTTTTGCAGAGGAACACTTTTGGCGAAAAATATTCCTCCGAGTTTCACAGAGGAACACTTTTGGCGAAAAATATGCCTCTGCGAAGCAAGATACTCAATCTTCCGTCAGAAACTTAATATAGAGTATTTGATAATAGGAATCAACATCAAAACAACCCCCAAAAAATAATTACATTCTATCATTATGAAAGAGATTTACGACTTCCTCAAGGCTTGCCCTTGCTACTTCATTGCTACCATGGATGGCGATCAGCCACGAGTACGTCCCTTCGGCACTATTCTGCTGTTCGAGGATAAGCTATACATCCAGTCAGGCCACAAGAAGGACTTTGCCAAGCAGTTGGCCGCCAACCCAAAGATGGAGCTGAGCGCCTTCGACGGCAAGGGCAACTGGATCCGTGTGTCGGCAACGATGGTCGAGGACAACCGTGTAGAAGCCAAGAAGGCCATGCTCGACGATTATCCTTCGCTCCGCGCCATGTACGACGAGAACGACGAGAATACGGCCGTCTGGTACATGACCAATGCCAAGGCCTCGATCTGCTCGTTCACCGCTGCACCAAAGGAGATTTGTTTCTGACCGAAGCTCGCTTTGGCAATAATCGCTGAACATCATGGCAAAACTATATCGTCACTACAAAGGTAATCTGTATGAATACGTGGGCGAGTGTCTGCATAGCGAGACGCTCGAAGAGATGGTCATCTATAAGGCTCTCTATGGCGAGGGCAAGACGTGGGTGCGTCCGAAGGGAATGTTCTTCGAGGACGTGACCCTCCCCGATGGCAAAGTTGTGGAACGCTTTGCTCCCGTCAGGACCTGTGTGGAATGTATGTTTTGCCGTGAGCAAGCGGATCATTCCTATAAATGTTCCTGCAGCGGAAGGATAGTGACAGAGGTCTCGGAGGCTTGCGCCAATATCATCTGCAAAGCATAGAATCAACTAACACTTTTATTCAATAAAGCACATGAACGAGAAAAGAAACAGGATAATCGCGGAAGGCTTAATCCAAGGTACAAATCGGCATTACCAGATTGAAGAGAAATCCGAAACCGGAGAAATATTCTGCAATACCCTGAACAGCTATTTCCGAATTGCACGAAACTATCAGCAATACACGCAAATCGATTCTACCCTCCTAAATCAAATGATATACGAGGAGGAGATGCAAGGCGAAAGGAATATGCTTGATCGCTTCGGGTCATCCATGGGAAGATAACTACCCGAAGCAGGAATCTGCTGGTACGCGATCTGACGAAAGAATGAAAACAAAACACATACGTTTTATGAGCAATAATTATCTGGCATCCAAGCCTCGATACGAGATCCTTGACGGACTTCGTGGCGTTGCCGCTATCCTGGTTGTGGCATTCCACCTCTTTGAGACCTATTCGCCTGACGTTGTCTATCAGGTCATCAATCACGGCTATCTCGCCGTCGATTTCTTCTTTGCCCTCTCCGGTTTCGTTATAGGGTATGCCTACGACGAGCGTCTGGCATCGGGGCAGATGAGCACCAAGGATTTCCTGAAACGCAGATTCATCCGTTTGCATCCGTTGGTCTGCATGGGTGCTGTCATCGGGTTCCTGCTGTTTTATTTCGGCGGAGGACCTGATTTTGCCATCATGGCCGATGCCAAGTGGTCGCAGCTCGTCGTATTGCTACTGATTGCCTTGACGATGATCCCCGTACCAGCCAGCATGGATGTGCGTGGCTGGTCAGAGACCTATCCGCTCAACGGAGCCACCTGGTCGCTCATGCTTGAGTATATTGCCAACGTGCTCTATGTATTCTTCATCCGCCGATTGGGCAAGGTGGCGTTGGGTATCTGCGTAGCGCTCTTCGCTGTGCTGACGCTCACGCTGACCTTCAACCTCGATCCTTTCGGAGTCTTTCCACCCGAAGGTAACTATGCTGCCTATACAGTCATCGGTGGCTGGGGTGTGGATGGTGTGCAGCTCTATATTGGCTTCACACGCTTGCTCTATCCATTCTTCGCTGGCTTGCTGATCAGTCGCATCGGCAAGTTCATCCATGTGAAGGGTGGCTTCTGGTGGTGCGCGCTGATCATAGCGCTCTGTCAGGCCATGCCACGTGTTGGTGGAGCCGATCCTGAGAACTTCTGGATGAACGGCCTCTATGAGTCGGTTGTCATTCTGCTTGTCTTCCCTCTCGTGGTAGCCATGGGCGCAGGCAGCAAGGTGGAGGGCAGGAAGTCGCAGGCTATCTGCAGGTTCCTGGGCGACCTCTCTTATCCGCTCTACATCACCCATTATCCGCTCATCTACATGCAGATGGGTTGGGCAAATAATCATCAGGATGCACCGCTCGATCAGCACATCTGCGTTGCAGTCAGCCTCTTCTGTGTGGCCATAGCCATGGCTTGGGCATCGTATAGGCTTTATGATGTACCTGTGCGTGAGTGGCTGAGAAATAAATGGTTCAGGAAAGCCTGATAAATATAAAATGAGCAAAAAATGACATTAGTAGAAGCAATCAAGGCACGACATAGCGTGCGAAATTATAAGCATCAACCTCTGTCGGAGGAACTTATTGGGGTCCTCCAACAGAAGATTGACGAGTGTAACACGTTGGGCAATCTGCACATACAGCTGGTGACGAACGAACGGAAAGCCTTCTCGGGCATCATGTCGTATGGTGTGTTCACTGGCGTAGAGAACTACCTGGTCATGGCCGGACGAAAGGCTGCTGATCTGGATGAGCGTATCGGCTACTATGGTGAGCAGATTGTGCTTCTGGCCCAGACACTCGGACTTAATACCTGTTGGGTGGGGCTAACCTATCGCAAGGTAAACGAGACTTTCAAGCTCAACGAGGGCGAGAAGGTGGCTTGTGTCATCGCCCTCGGCTATGGCGAAGACAAGTACCGTCAGCACAAGATCAAGAGCCGTCAGGAGGTAAGCAATGCAGATGATCTGGTACCCGAGTGGTTTATAAAAGGCGTCGATGCTGCCCTCCTCGCTCCTACTGCCGTCAACCAGCAGAAGTTCTTCTTCGAGCTTGTATTGGGCAAGAAAGAAGGGAAGATGAAGGTCAAGGCCTCAACCACATTCTCGATGATAGGCTATACGAAAATGGACTTAGGCATTGCCAAGCTGCATTTCGAGATAGGAGCCGGACGCGAAAACTTTGAATGGCAATAAAAAAAATAAAAAGTATGAAACACTTTAAATTATTTATGGTCATGATGGCATTGCTGTCGATGACCGCTTGCAATAACAATGGTTCGAAGGCAGATAACATTTCTGCTCAGGAAGGTACAGAGATAGCATCTGAACCAAAGACATTCGATCCATTCGTATCATTTACCGAACACTTCAGCGAGACAGCATCGTTTGCCTACGCTGAGGTTAGCGGCCGAAGAGTTCTGCTTGTATCACAAGAAACCTTTGGCAACAACTTAAAAGCTGACATCGAAGCCATTGACGCAAGTATCTTTGCGCTCGACAAAGAAGACAAAATCGTCGCATTGGGATCAATCAGATCACAGGGAACGCTCTATCCTGTGTCGCTGTTTGATGGCAAGATCATGGTAGCCGGTCACCAGTTCGTAAGGATTTATAGCATCCGAGGAGAGGAAGTTCCCGAGCTTGTCCTTGACAGCTACGGTGAGGGTGAAGCAAATGAAATTGAAGACATGTTCAAGACCTTCGAGAAAGGCACCTCGGTCAAGTTCAGCAAGAAACTTTGAATCACGCCTCGCAATCATAAACGAAGGATAATAAGAACAAGGAATTGAAGGAATTAAAAGAAATATTGGACGTTTCCATAAATTCCTCTAAATTCCTTGTAGACAATACAAAATTACTATTTGTATATTCGATAAACAAATGAAGAAGATAGCAATTGTTTCGATAATATGTGCGCTTGCAACAGCATGTGCACAGCACACAGATGACAAGGAGTTTATCCGCGACATGTACGAGAAAACCTTGTATGAGGACTACACATTCCTTGAGCAGAATTGTACGGAGAGCCTTCTGGCTAAACTCTCCGAGGAATATGACTATGAGGGAGAAGGCTATGCCGTGTGGAAATTCCGCAGTGGTGCACAGGATGGTCCTAGCAACGAGCATGTAATGACCAACATAGAAGACGAAGGAAACGGATGGTACAAATACACGGCGAAAGACATGGGCATCACCTTCACGAAGAGAATCCGAATCGCACATGAAGGCGGAAGAGGTTTGATTGACGATCTGGTCGATGTTTACCAGAGGATCGCTCCTCTGCCATCAGGACTTGACGTTGACAACCTGCAGGATTGCACCGTTCCGGTGGTATTCAGACCTGATGACTTCAACTGGATGGGAGGAAACCTCACCATGACCGTTTACAGCCAGGACTTCTACGATGCCGTTGAAATATCGCAGATGCAAATTGGTGACACCATTATCTACGACGGCAAGCCTATGGTCATCAATATGTTTACAGTGGGTCAAGGCGGTATCGAAATCAACGGAGGTCTTGAAGAGAATGGCTGTTGCCTTGCAGAAAATGAGGGAGGCGCTTACGTTGCAAGGAATTGGGATGATCATGCCACATACACCGAGCTGGGGAAGGCAGAAGTAGCACTTGCCGAGGATTTCATGATAATCGACTGCGGAGAATTTCCCGAAGACCCTTCGGACACCATCCGTAGCGATCAGAAACTCTACATCGAGAAGATGAAAGAAAGCAGACCTGACTTCTTCACGCTGAACACACGTGTCACCATCGAGAACGGTAAGATTACTGAGATCAATCGCAGATGGATTCCGTAATGGCGACAGGCCGAAGATGCTGTATGTAATGGCACGGATATTCATAGCTATACGGTTCAACGAAGAATTCAAGAAAGCGCTCAAAGCCATACAGGACTCCTTGAAGGGACAAGGTGTCCAGGGTAATTTCTGTCCGTATGGCAACCTGCACATGACGCTGGCTTTCATTGGCGAAAGCTATGATTTTGATGCTATCCGTAAGGCCGTGAGTGAAGTTGCATTTGAGCCATTCTGTCTGACGTTGGACAAACTCGGGTCTTTTCCGACCAAAGCCGGTGTTATCTGGTGTGGTTTGAAGGACAATACTCCTGTAATCGAACTTGCCAGACAGCTTCGGAAACGCTTGAAGGCTAATGGGGTTTCGTACAAGGAAGGGGCCTTCTTCCCTCATATTTCCTTGGTGCAACATCCGTCAGAGATTGTGACAGATATTGAGATACCCGAAACAACTATGCGTGTTGAGAAGATCTTCATCATGAAGTCCGAACGGATAGATGGCGAACTGACTTATTCTGAAATATAAAGAACGTTTTTGAAATGGATGTGTAGGTTAGGAAAGAGATAAACAGGATTTCTGGGAATATAGAACAGCAATAATCATAATTAAAAATAATGACAAAGATTCAAGAGTTGGCGCTTGCCATGATCAACTATGATAATGGCGACCCGAAAAGAATACAACATACGACCAAGGTTCATGCCTACGCTTCGTTGATAGGCATTGGTGAAGGATTGGACGAGGGAACTCAATTCATCCTTGAAAGCGCCGCTCTCGTTCATGACATTGGTATCAGAGCAAGCGAGAAAAAGTTTGGTTATCAGAATGGCAAGCTGCAGGAACAGGAAGGTCCGGCTGTTGCTCGCGACCTGCTGACTCGCATCAGTGGTTACACCGAAGAACAGATCGAACGTATCTGTTGGCTTGTTGCCCATCACCACACCTATCATGCATCAGAAGATTTGGATTACCAGATACTCATTGAGGCAGATTTCCTTGTCAACCTTTATGAAGACAACGAATCAGAGGATGCCATTCGTGCCGTTAGAAAGAACATCTTCAGAACAGAGAGTGGATTAAGGATACTTGATGAAATGTTTTTGACTAACAAAAACTAATTTATTCGAAACATGCTTCAACAGGTAACCATACAATCATCACGCGACTTTGACTTCAGGGTGTTTGCCAAGCTCCTCGGAGTGAAAAGTATTGTGCTGAGCATTTCGCCTGAGGAGGTTCCTGATGCATGGGGATTCTATCGCAAAGGGCAATCCGCTACCCTATTTTCCATCGAACGGGGTGAAGGAATCTATGTATTGTCGATGGATGGTATGGCTTCCTATGACGATTATGGGTTCTTCCCTTATCTCGTCGATACGCTCAGCTCGTATCTTTGTGACTGCCCCTATCTTTCGGACGATGGCAAAAGTGCCTTTCAGGAGTATGACGAAGAGTGGAAGGAATACTGCATCGGCGAAGAAGTGGCTTACTTGAAATGTCTGCTCAGCATCGGCCAGAAGTATTACTTCAGTCTGCCATTGGGTGATTCATTCCCTTACGTTACGGAGGCCTTGCTCAACGAATTTGGCGTAACGCTCCACTCCTCTTCTCCACGAATCTACGGCTACATCCAGTATATGCTCAGGCATGGATTGATGCCGGAAGATGAAGAGAGGGAAGAAATGGACATCGAGGACGAAGAAGTGGATGTGCCTCAGCATGAATCGATCGGCATCGTCAAATCATGGCAGACTGATGGAGCTGAGACCTCGGAGAGTTACTCGGTCGAAGATGTTGACTTGCTGCATGCCATTGGCCGTGAATACGGAGAGGGAAAACGAGTGCAAGGAGTGGTACTCAATGATATAGGAACGATATTCGAGCATGGATTGGGTGTCGATGTGGATATTCCGACGGCCATCAAATGGTACAAGGAAGCCATCCGTCAGGGGGATCGATACTATGCTCCAACGAACCTTGGCGACATCTATCGACGAGGGAAGCTGGATGGCAAACGCGATGCAAAACGGGCGCTCGAAGCCTATCATCTGTCTGAGGATCCATACGCATGGTATCGCATCGGGCAGTCGTACGAAGAGGGTTGGGTGGATGCTCCCGACCTTGAAACGGCTATGATCTGGTTCAACAAAGCCGCTGCCGTCGGCCATCATCTGGCGATTAAGAGATTGACAACGAATGAAAATGAAACTCAATATTGACATATGACACACGGACACGAAGTATTGGAAATGATGTTCGGCAATAGTTACTCTTCTCGTGAAGAGTTGGTCAATGCTATCGTCTCAAAGTTTGGTGCAGAAGAACGATTCTACACCTGTAGTGCTGAGAATTTGACCGCCGAGGAGCTGGTCAGTTTCCTAGAGGCAAAAGGCAAGTTCATGCCAGCT
>JAZUEP010000019.1:0-2580 GCA_045640225.1 Bacteroidales bacterium
CTGTGGAGCCGGGGCCACACCTATCAGTCCTTGCTCGTACTTTGAGTAAAGCAACAGCAGCTGCATGTCGCGATTGGCCATGCGATGATTGTAGTGCAGGATGGCCTGATACAGCAACACCTGCACGCGATGCTTCAGCTGCTCGCGGGGTGGCATGTCGTCGCGCATTCCCATATACCACTGGCCCTTACCCGATTTCTGCTCGATCAGCACCCGATAGTCCAGCTGTAGGAAGTCCATACGTCCCTGCAGGCCCAACATCTCGCTCACGAACGAGGGTTCCAATATCACTTGCGATGGGTCGTAACGGCCGATGCGTCGCTGCAGTCCTTCGTGCAGGGCCTTATGGATGTTATCCTGCTGATTCTGTCCGTCCTCGAAGAGCGAGGCGGGTCGGACGGTCAGCATCTTGAAGGCATTCGCACGCACAAAGTCGGCATAGCTCTCGGCATACGTTCGGTCGTTCTCTCCCGTATGTACTTCATCATCGAGCAGCTGTCCGGCCAGGTTACCCAGCATCGTGGCCTCGGTATCGTCGCTCGCCTTCAGCCGCAACAGCAGGGCCAGACGCGCATCGTGGGCATATTCCTCAAAGCAGGTCGTGACCGTCGTGATGTCCACCAGATAGTCCGGATCCAGCACATACAGTTCCGGATAGTACACCCCATTGAACAGCGACGGACGTATCAGGTTCAGCTGCACACCCTTGTGCAGAAACGGCTTCAGGTAGCGGTTGTCGCCATTGCCGTAGCCGCCCGTGTAGTTGTAGCAGGCACAGACCTCGTCCGTATCCGGCAGTTCCGGGCAAGTACCATATACAAACACGTCATCGTAACGCGAAACGTACAGCCGCATGTATTCGGCCACCACCGTGCTGTCCTTGGCCGGACGTTGCTGGGTGGGCAACAGGGCCACCATGTCCGACGGTATCGGGGCCTCGTACAGCCGTGCTATCAGCTGGCAGATGGCACTGAGGTCCACCATCCGGCACAACTCCAGTTCCTCGTCAGTCAGTCGCAACAGGGTGCGCAATCGCACGCGTGTATCGTGAATGCGGTGGGCCTCGGCCGATGCCAGGTGGTATTCGCGCGTCAGGTAGTCCAACTTGGCATACAGGCTTCCCAGGTGCAACGTGTCGAAGTCGGTCTTCTGATCGACGGCAATACGCAACACCCTGCTATATACGCGATAAGCCTCGCGCACCGATGGCAATGCCAAGGTTGCACGAAGCTCCTCGTAAAGGTCTTTTGCTTCAGTTAGCTGTTCTCTCACGCTATCTCAAGTATTCCCGATGCCAGGCCGTCAGCCGCTTGCAGAACAGTCAGCAACGGACAACGTTCGCGGGCCGCATTGAGCGACGATTTCTCCTCTGCGCTCTGGAAGGCCAGGTCCCAAGCCGACATGTGCCAGCGTATGGCCATCATCTCGTCGTCGGTCATCTCGAGGCCCATCTGCAGCAGCATGATCACCGACTTCTCGCCATGTCCCATCGGGAAGCGGCTGTAGTCCACATCATAGCCGCGATACGTCTCCCATCGGCCGTTGGCATCTTTGCGGAACTTATCCTTCATCTGGTACACGTCGCTCTTGCACACATCGTGCAGCAGGGCCGCGATGGCGATGCTCTCGTCCGTCAGGCGTTCGGCCAGTTCGGGCTTCTGTGCCACCACGATGTCGCGCACCTTCAGAGCCGTGTCGTACACGTTGATCGAGTGTTGCACCAGGCCGCCGGGCTCATTCAGATGGAAGGCCGACGATGCCGGAGCCTCGAAGAATCCGTGCTCCTTGTATAGGCACTTGATCACCTCCTCTATGCCCTTGCGTCCCGTGGCGCGAAGTTTCTCGGCCAGGTATTTGTTGTTGCTGTCCTTATCGATTGCCATAGCCATTAGTCAAAAAGGTTCAACAGGCCACGCAGGAAGCCTGCGCCCTGGTTCAGGTAGGCCTTGATCGAGTCTACCACATTCTGGATCTTGCTCTTCGCAAACTGCTTGATGCATCGTGCCTGCAGCTCGCCATATTCCTGCTGTTGCTCGGGCTTCAGCTCGGTGATGTCCTCCATCTTGGCGTCAATCTTCTTATACTCTATCCAGGCCTCATGCCAGTCATCCTTGTCGTAGTAGTCGCCACGCGTCTCGAGGCGATGGGTGAAGTTACGCATCTGGTACAGGGCACGCTTCTCGGTGCTGCACGATGCCAACAGCGATGCCAGCATCAGCAGCAGGGCCATTCGTTTTACCATCGGTTTCATATCGTATGATTTTTTAGTGGTTCAATCCATGTTTCTATGCGGTGCAAATATAGCACAAATCCCCCGGATATCCAAATTTTTGCACCGAAAAGTGCGCTTTTCTGTCCGATTATTTGTTTATTTCGCGATAATCGTGTACCTTTGCCCTCGTAATATCAACCCTTAATACCCCAAAACTACATGGTACGACACGTAATACTCTGGAAGCTCCGCGACGAGCTTACCGCTGCCGAGAAAGAAACCGTCAAGCAAGGCATCAAGCAGGGCCTCGAAGCCCTCGTGGGCCAGGTACCCGGTCTGGTCGAGGTTCATGTCCATGTCGATGGCCG
>JAZUEP010000020.1:0-16395 GCA_045640225.1 Bacteroidales bacterium
GCCGTAGCCCTGCATCTGCCAGTTGCCTGGCACCATGATCTTATCCCATGCCGATACATCATAATCCGCTTGCCAGAAATCCATGACGCGCGAATCAGGATCCTTCGACCAATGGAACTGCCATTGGCCATCGAGGGAAACTATCTCCTCACACTCCGCCTCTCGCGAGGGCAATTGGAGCGTGGCGTGATAAGGTAACTTGTTGATGCCAAAGACATAAGAATTCTCCCAATCACGCTGTTGGGCATGGGAGGTACTGACGTGCTGCATCATAAGCATCGTGGCCAACATTGGGATAAGATAGTATGGGCGAGTCATATTGAATTAACGTATGATACGTTTTTGACCATTGACAATATAAAGGTTTAAACCACAGTATGAAATGTTTCGACCCATAAGGTCATAGATCATTTCATTACTGGAGGTAGTGTCTGCATTGATTTGCTCGATGGCCGAAATCTGTGGCCACTGGGCGGCGCTTGCACCCTCGGTGATGCCCTCCATAGCCACATCGCAGAAGACTGTGCAGTTGCTGCGGTTGATGACCGTCATGATGCCGTTCTTACCACCCTGAGCAGCTACGTTGATGTCCCAGACGAATGGTATCATGCCGTGGTCTGGGCCATACTGGTTGATGAGCTTGTGGTAGAGTTTGATGGAGGCGTCGTGCTTCTTCTGTGCTGCATTGTTCGAAAGGTCACGCCAGTTGGCACCGTATTCACCCAAGATGACGGGAATGCCTTTGGAGGCAAAGTGCGTGTACATCATCTCACACTGTTCGGTCAGGTAGGCTTCCTCGCCCCAGGTGCTGTTGTAGGCCTTGTAGGTGCCCGACGACACATGGTTGGCCTCTCCCCAGAAGTAGAAAGGCTGGTTGTTCTCCCAGATGCCGGTGAACTGAGGTGGGGTATAGTAGTGCACCTCAATCATGAGGCGGTCAGAGGTCACGTCGGTAGGCATCTGCTGGTACTTGCACGCATGTTCGATGCTGGTGGAAGGAGCCTGCACGACCAAAGTACGACTGGCATTATTACCACCCGTAGCACGCACGGCATCCACAAAGTCCTGCTCGTAGTGCATCAGCGCATCGATGCGTGTCTGCTTGGGGTTGTTGTTCTCGTTGCAGTCAGGCTCGTTGAAGCCGGCAAAGAGCAGGTGTTCGTCATAGTCGCGGAATTCCTCGGCTATTTGGGTCCACATTGATTTGAGCTGACGGGCAGTCTCCTCGTTGTGCGATGCCAGATTGTTCTCAAGCCAGCCGCCATCCCAATGGTCGTTGAGCACCACGTAGAGGCCATCGTTGATACAGTAATCCACGATCTCGTGTACGCGAGCTATCCACTTGGGGTTGATGGTTACTGAGGTGGCGTCATCCACGTGTCCCATCATCCAGGCACAAGGGATGCGTACTGAGCGGAATCCTTGCTCCTTGACGAAGTCGATGACCGCCTGTGTGGTCTTGGTGCCTTGCCAGTAGGTCTCGTAGTTTAGGTGCCCGTTAGCATCGGTGGTAAAGCAGGCCGAAGCACCATCGCCAGCCTCAAGTGTGTTGCCTAAGTTCCAGCCAGGGTACATTTGTGGTGCAATGTCGAGCGCCGAGGGCAGCTGAGCGTAGGCAGTGGTGGCAAGACAGAGCGACAAGGCTATAGAGTAGAGTTGTTTCATAGTTGAGATTGCGTATTCATTCGATAATTGACAATCGATAATTGACAATTAGCCAGCTTTAAGGAAGCTTACATTATCAATTATCAATTGTCAATTGTCAATTATTGGAATTACAGTTTGTTAGGAGTAATGATGCGATCGACCGAAACGGTGACTGCGTCAGTTGAAACCAAATCCTGCCAGAGACCATAAAGCTCGATGGTCCAGACCACAGCGCCTGAGCAGCTGTCATTGAGCCATGCAAAGACGGTGTAGGTACCATCGCCAGTGACGTCGGCTGAACCGAATGATGCGCCACCCCAATAGCTTGGATACCAGCTGGCTGCAGCATAGGTCAGCTCGGACTTGTAATTGCCGACCGCATCAGCCTTCAGGTTGCCATCGATGCCGTTGATGGTGAACTGAACAGCACACATGCCGCTGAAGTTGAGCTTGTCATTGTAGATCTGAGGACAAACCGAACCGCCATTGCCATACTCATTGTACACCTCGATGCGGCCATCAACGCCATTGCCATCCTTGTTCTGGAAGTTGACAGGAGCGGTCTCGACTACCTGATCAACATTGGCGTCAGGAACTACGCTGATGATTTCGGCAGTAACCTTGTCAGGGTCAACGATGTTGGCCATGAGGTCAGCGATGTCGATGCAGAATACCACAGCGCCGTTGGCAGTATTGTCGAACTCTGCCCATACGGTGTAGGTGCCGTCGCCGGTGACGTATGCCTCATACTGGTGCATCTGGAGGTCGCTCCAGTATGCTACTGCCCATGTAGGATCAGAATACTCGAAACCAGCAACGAAGCCCTCTGGATGACCCTCCTTGAGGTTGTCGGTGATGCCACCCAACTTGAAGGTGACAGCCAGGTTCTTGTTGCATACAAGCTTATTGATATCGATCACAGGATTAGCCTTTGATTCACCCCACTCGTTGTAGAGTTCCAGACGCAGACGGCCATTGCCCTCGATATCGCCGAAGATGAGGTTGCCGGTGTTGACCTTGATGCCCGACTTGGCAACGTCAGCTTCGAGCTTGATGATCTTGGCTGTGATGCCGTCAGCACCGCCGCAGGCAGTTGAGAGGCCAAGCACATCGATAGCGAAGATGCCAAGACCAGAGCCTTCACCATCGATGATCATGGTATAGACACCATCGCCATTGACGATACAAGAGGCATTGCCATTGTCATTGTACCCCCAATTCTGGGTTGCCCATGTACCATCGGCAAATACCATGTATGCCAGGAAGTCGCCAGTAGCGGTGATACCAGAGAGCTGGAAGGTGACTGCAAGGTTCTGATGGAACACTACGTCGTCGCGGTTGATAGGTGACTCGTCACCACAGGCACCCGAGCCATCCCACTCGTTGTAAATGTCGATACGGAAGTTGCCGTTGTTCTCAAGGTCACCATACTTCAAGCGTGAGTTGCTGACGTAGATGCCTTCAGTAGGACGTACGGTACGAACAGGCAGAGCGATGTTCAGGCGTGTATTGCCGAGGCTGGCAGCGCCATTGGCGTCGAGGCTGAGGCTCTTGGCGTAGAGCTCGTTGCTTAGGCTGATCTGCTTGGTCCAATAGTAACCTGCATCGCCTGCCACTATGGTCTCGCCGTCGCGATAACCTGCCAGAGGGAAGAAGATTGACTCACCATTGGCAGCAGTGAAGCGGACGCCCCTCACACCATTCACCTCTGCAGCTTCCTGGGTGGTGTTGGCAATGAGCTCCTCATACTGTGCCACAGATGGCATGCGGCCCTTGATCTCGCTGACACCATCGAGGTCGAGCATTGCAGTCATGTCATCCTCCTCTTCAAGATTCCAAGGAGTGTAGTAATCTGCGCTTGAGTTGCGCTCAAAGAATGTCTGGTCACCAAAGCCACCACGAGCACCCATCTCTTCTTCTCTTTCGGCACCGATGTTGGTTTTAGCCCAAAGTACCGAAAGACCGAGGTCAACGTACTCGATCTCCTGGCTCTGGGTGGTGAAACTGCTCACGTTGCCGATGAGGGCGTTCTTATCGACCTGGCTGACTGCTGCATAATAATAGGTAGTGGCAGGGAGGAGGCCCTCAAGGGTAACTGAGAATGAACCCTTGGCTTCAGGGATGCTGACGTAATAGCCGTTCTCGACCTCGCTGGCCGAAAGAGCATAACGGAAACCTACAGTTGTGGCTTCGAGCACATTGTCAGCACCATTCACCTGGCCATTGAGCAAGGCCTTGTTGGCCGAAATCTGGGTAGCATCGCCAGTAGCCACCTTGGCATCTGTAGCTACGAATGACTTGACCTCACCGAGCTTCATCACCTTGCCCTGAAGGAGGACGAAGGTGGCATAGTAATAGGTCTTGCCCTGGGTGAGGCCTGTGAGGGTGGCAGTAATCTTGCCATCGGCATCCACCGAGCCTACCACACGAGTGCCATCGGCCTGAAGATTCTCGCTGGTGCCGTAGATAGCACCAGCCTGATAGCGTGCAGGCGAAATGTTCGAGAGATCGCTCACCGAGCCCTCCACTACTGCCGAGATGGCCGTGGCTGTGGCTCCGTCTGTGGTGAGCTTCGTGATGAGCTCGCTTTCGCTGATGGTGTATTCCACTTCATCGTCGCACGATGTGAAGGTGGTCGTGGCAGCAGTTGTCACTGCCACGATACCTAATGTATAGAATAATTGATGTAATTTCATTTCAAATGTACTGATTACAAATTACAGAATCCTGGATTATGGGTGCAACACCTGTTCGCCACAGTCGTAAACGACACGCATGGTGACTTCGAAGGTATTGTCGAACGAGAAGAGGTCGGTATTGGCAGCTGAATCCTCGTTCCATGGGTTGAGCAGATAACGACGGCCATCTACCTCGGCATCACCTACCTGACGGCTGATGGTCTCGTCGGTGAAGTTCTCGCGAGTGCCAAGTACCTCCTCACCGTCGCGCTTGATGCTGGTTAGGATCATATCGGCATTCGGGTGCTTCTTGAGCAGCTTGTGGATGTCGATATAATAGAGGTATGGATCCTGGGTATTGGTCGTACCGTTGTTGGTGAGGGTGAAGGTGTAAGTGCCTTCGCCAGTTACGAACACTGGGTCATACTCGATGAATGCCCAACCGGTATCGCTGTAACCAAGTGTAACCTTGAAGCGCTCTACTTCGTTGCCGGCAGTTACCTTCTTGAGGTTGTAGCCCAGATACTCGTAGAAGTTGCCCTGTGCATCATACTGACGTGAGGCAAGTACGAGCTCTGCGATGTCGCCAGTGAAGTCGTCGATCTCGTATGAGAGGATCTGGAGCTGATTGTCGGCAGCACCGAACACGATGTCAGCATTGTTGCTCGAAAGGACGTAGGTAGGCAAAGTCTCGGCAAACTGGTAGTTGCCCTTGTCATTGAGTTCAAATGGGATGTCGTGGGTGTTGCCATCGAGGTCGGTGATGGTGAGCTTCTGCTCCTTGTGGTTGAACTCGAACTTGTAGTCGGCCACGTCAGCAGCTTCGAAGCTGCGAGCAATCTCATTCTTGCCCGAAAGGTCGAACCAGGTGAATGGTGCATCCTCGTTGAACTTGAATGTGGTCACGTTCTGGTTCTTTGGAGCGATGTAGTCGTGCCAATCCTCAGGAAGCTCGATGTCGGTCACCACAGGAGCCACATAGTTCTCCTTGAACTCCTTCGAGATGTAGTTCATCGAGAATGGAGTCATGTCGGCAGTACCGCTGTCGAAGAGAATCTGCAGAGCGTTCTCGCTCAGATAGATAATCTTGTAAGTGCCGGTAGGGCAGTAGCTGGCAATGTCGCCGTCAGCACCACAGCTCAGAGGCAATACGCCGGTAAACGAGATGGTGTGAGCCTTGGTGTCCATGTTGAACGAACCCTTTGTGCCGTTGACATCCACATTAGCGCCACCAATCAGGTCGAAAGTCATCTCGCCATAGTCGGCGATGGTGGTAATCCAGCTGTTGCCAGGGAACTCGGCTGTCCAGTACCACTCTGATGCGTAGGTTGGATCGATAGCATTGGCAGGATCCCACACGTCAGCATCTACATAGTTCGAACCATCAGCGCTGTGGAATGAATCCCACGACTGACCAGGAGTGAAGAACCACTTCAAGCCAGAGAACTTGAGCGGAGTGCCATCAACCGGGTCCATATCGAGCACCCAGGTCTTGCTCTTGCCTACACCACCGGTGAGGATGGTCCAGGTCTCATCCGAGATGAGGTCGGTATTCATATTCTCGATGGTGAAGTAAGCTGGTTCGCTCACTGAGAGGCCACCATTGTTCATGGCTGTCATTCGTACGTAGTATTCACCAGGGAAGGCAATGCCCACTTCGTAGCTCTTACCTACCGAGTTGCCCGATACGCTGAAGTCGGCACCGTCAGCAGGCTTAGGACCGTATTCCCAATAGATGGTCTTATCGTTGCCAAAAAGGCTGTTGAACGTCACATGGTTGGTGTTCTGGTCGATGCTCACGGTGAATCCCTGGCCTTCGCTCATCTGCTGTGTGGTAACGTCGATGGCCGAGAGGCTGTATTCCTCAGGTGAACATGCTGTCAGCATCATGCCGCTAGCAAGCGCTGAGAACATTATATATTTCAGTTTCATTGTCTATATTGAATTATCAATTATTAATTGTCAATTGCCAATTATCAATTGTCAATTATCAATTTCAATTACCATCCTGGGTTCTGCTTCAGCACACCGTTTGAGAGGGTAATCTGGTTCTGAGGAATCTGCGAGAGACCCTGCTTGGCCATGAAGTTCTGAGCTGAGATGACTACCTTGTCGTCATTACCACCCGACTTGACATTGATGCCGTCGGTAGCAATCTGCTGAGCAGCGTAGTCAACACCCTGACGGAGCAGATCCCAGTAGTTGATAGCCTCAAAGGCGAACTCATACTTGCGCTCCTTGAGGATGTTCTCCTTGGTAGCGCTTACAGGGTTAAGACCTGCACGGCTGCGTACCTGATCGAGGTAGGTCTGAGCCTTAGAGCTGCCCAACTCAGCAGCCATCAGCATAACGTCTGCCAGACGGATGATAACCCAATCCTGATGATTCTGTGTCTGGAAGTCGCCCGAGCCATCAATCTTAGCTGCGGTGGTGCCGTCGGCAAAGCAGAGAGGAGAGTACTTCTTGATGCAGTAGCCGGTGTATTCACGCTGGTCCTTGTAGCTGGCGTCGAAGCTTGCAGAACCGGTGATGCCCTCGTTGGCAAGGTCGATAACCGATGCAGTGCGACGCTTGTCACCAGCCTCGTATGAGTTGACGAACTGAGGATTGACGGTCAAGGCACCCCAGCCCTTGCCGTAAGGAGCAACAGCCAGCGAACGCATACCGATCATTACCTGCCAGCGGTTAGAGTCGTTGTTGCCGTTGTAGTCCTGGGTGTTGGTGAACTTCTGGGCGAGGATGGTCTCGCTGTTACCGTCACCAGAGTAAGTGCCGAGCAGTGTGACTGCATCGCCAATCTCTGCAATACCAGCCGAAGCTGCTGGCCAGAGGTTCTTGTACTCAGGCACCAGTGAATAGCCGCCATTGGTGATTACGTCCTCGCAGTAGGCGAGAGCCTTGTCGGCAGTCACGCCTTCAATCTGCTTGCCATAGTAGCCAGTATAATAAAGGTACGCGCGGGCGTAAAGAGCCTCGGCTGCAAACTTGGTGAATCGGCCATCGTTGCTCTCAGCCTGGCTCTTAGGATAAGCGTCGGCAGGGATGTTGTCGATGGCGAACTGCAGGTCTTCGAAGATGAGCTTGTACACCTCAGCAGGGTCAGCCTGAGGCACATTCTCCTGTGTGGCAACAGTGAGGAGAGGGATGTTGCCAAACCAGCGGACAAGGTCGAGGTACATCACAGCACGCAGGCCGTGGCACTCGCCCATGTAGGTGGCGCGAACCTTCACGTCAGTCCAGTTGATCTGCTCCTCGTACTTCAGGAGCTCGTTGCAGCGGTAGATGCCAGCATAGTAGCGAGCCCAGTCGGCCTCGTAGAGGTTAAGGTCTGATGACGACTGGCTGAGATCAAAGCGGTCAACGGCCTGATAGCCGCGTCCGTCAGTATTGCCGGTAGCGCCGAAGCACTCCACGCCCATTACCTCCGATGCTACATAGAAGCCGAAACCAGGGCTTGACGATACCTGACGCCAGCCGTCGTAGCAACCGATGAGTGCACGATTGGCATCATTCTGGGTCTTATAGAAATTGTCTGTGTTCGACTCGGTCATCGACTGCACGTCCAGGAAGCTTTCGCTGCAACCTGTCAGCGCCAATCCGGCCAATCCCAGAGCCACAATATTATATAGTTTCATATTTTGTCTTGAATTATGTGTTTGCGCTTAGAACTTAATGTTACAACCAATCATCACGGTGCGAGGACGTGGATAGTAACCTACATCAATACCTGATGCCCAGTCGCTGCCGCCACCGTAAGTGCCGATCTCAGGATCCATACCATTGTACTTGGTGAAGGTGAGCAGGTTCTGTGCCTGAACGTAAATGCGGCACTGTGAGCAGTACTTCTGCTTCCAGATCTGAGAGAGGTCATAGCCCAGGGTTACGGTGCTGATACGCAGGTAGTCGGCGTCGTGAACGTAGAGGTCAGAGAACTGCCAGTTGATGTTGGTAGTGGTGACGCGTGGGATGCGGTTCGAAGTGCCTTCGCCCGTCCAGCGGTTCAGTATCTCTGTGGTGTAGTTGGCCTGAGCATTGGCATGGTTGCGATAGGTCTGTACTACCTGCATGCCTGCTGCACCAGCAGCCTGCAGAGCAAAGTCGATGCCCTTCCAGTCGAAACCGAGGTTGAAACCGTATGTAAACTCTGGCATACCATTGCCAAGGTCAACCTTGTCGAGGTCATCAATAGCACCATCGTGGTTCACGTCAATGTACTTCACGTCACCGGGCTGAACGTCGCTCTGGAGCACACCGTTGCCGTTGCTGATCCACTGGTTGATCTCGTCCTGATTCTGGAAGATACCATTGGTCTTGTAACCCCAGAAGTAGCCGATAGAGTGACCGTTCTGTGCACGATAGAACTCAGGAGAGTTGTCATAGAGCATGTTGGTCGAACCGTGGATGATGCCATCTTCGGTAGGGATGTCGCCAACCTCGTTCTTGTTGTAGGCGCCGTTGACACCGAGCGTGTAGTGGAAGTCACGACCGATGCGATCGTTCCATGTGAGGGCAAACTCAAAACCGGTATTGGCCACGTCACCACCATTGATGTATGGAGCACCCGTACCTACGGTGGCCAGGATAGGAGCGGCTACGAGCCAGTCCTTTGAGGTCTTCTTGTACCAATCGAGCACTACCGACAGGCGACTGCCCAACAAACGAGCGTCAAGACCGAAGTTGAGCTGCTCAGAGGTTTCCCAAGTCACATCAGGATTGGCTACGCGGCTTGGATAAGCGCCCCAGTTGGTAGAGAGCTCAGAGTCAGAGGTAGCATCGTCGTAACCCGAAGTACCGAAGAGGTAGTGGGTGTTAGAGTTCTTGACAGGTGCCAGGTACTGATAGTTGGCAATGCTCTGATTACCCACCTGACCCCAGCTGGCACGGATCTTCAGGAAGTCGAGCCATGACTCAACCTTCTCCTGCATCCAGCTCTCCTCAGTCAGTGTCCAACCTGCTGAGACTGAAGGGAACCAGCCGAAGCGGTGACCTTTGGCAAAGCGTGAAGAGCCATCGCAACGCAGGGTGGCATTGATCATGTACTTCTCCTGGTAGTTCCAGCCCAGACGGCCAAAGTAGCTGACTGAGCGGCTCTTGTCATGAGGGCTGCCCGAAGCGCTGAGACCATCGGCTGAGGTAGAAGCCGTACCGTTCGAAACGTATGCGTGGTTCCAGTCATCGAAGCCCTCCTTGAGCGAAGCGTTGCTGCCGCCCACTGAAGTGCCCTGGTAGCGGTAAGCCTCCATACCGAGCAGGGCGTTGAAGGCGTTATCCTTGATCTTCCAGTCATACTGCAAGGTATTGGTCCAGGTCATACCCAGGCTGTTGCTCATGCTCTGGCTGGCCGAGGTGCGGGTGTCATTGTAGTCGTATGGAGAGAAGTGATAGAGTGGCGAGAAGCTGCGGTATTCACCTGTGCCATAGACGGTGCCAAATACGGTGCGGAACTTCAGGTCCTTCAATGGCGTAAGCTCTGCATAGACATTGGCGTTGAGCGAGGTGCCAAGGTTCTGGTTATTGGTCTTGGTCATCATGGCACCGTATGGGTTGCCGTCATATTTATACCAGTCGCTGTTATCCGTAGCGTTGTATGGGGTGTCGTAGGTGTTCTCACCATAGACAGGGGCAAGTGGCGAAACGCCGAATGCACCACGCAGGGAGTTGTTATACTGATTGCCTACGCCGATACCAGTCTTGTCGGTGTAGATGAACGAAACCTGTTCGCCCACCTTCAAGAGGTTCTTGATCACCTTGTGCTCTGAGTTCACACGGAAGTTGTAGCGCTCGTAGTTCGAAACATCCTTACCGCCTACGATACCTTCCTGGCTGGTGTATGCCATCGAGATGGCGTAGTTAGAGGTGGCATTGCCACCGGTGATGCCGAGGCTGTAGTTCTGGGTCATGGCATTGTCCTTGAACATCTGGCCTACCCAGTCAGTATCAATCAACTGACCGTTGGCATCGAGGATGCTCTTGAATGAGTTCCAGTTATAAGGCAGGCTGCCCGAGTTGATCTGCTGCTCGTCCATGATGGTCATGTACTGGCGTGCATCGAGCATCTGAGCCTTGCGAGCCACATTCTGCCAACCCCAGTAACCATCGAAACTGACGGTGGTCTTTCCCTCGCGGCCAGACTTGGTGGTAATCAGCACTACGCCGTTGGCAGCCGAAGCACCATAGATGGCAGCCGGAGCGGCATCCTTCAGTACATCGATGCTCTCGATGTCAGCAGGGTTGAGGGTCGAAATGTCGCCACCCACGCCGTCGATGAGGTAGAGTGGACCACCCGAGCCGATGGTGCCTAAGCCACGGATCTTCACGTTCATGCCTTCGCCTGGCTGACCAGAGTTGCTCACGATGCTCATACCGGGGGTCTGGCCCTGCATGGCCTGCAGTGGGTTGTTGGTGTTGAGCTTCTGGATATCTTCACCCTTCACCTGAATGGTGGCACCGGTCAGCAGTTTCTTCTTCTGCACACCGTAGCCTACTACTACTACCTCCTCGAGCGACTCCTGATCCTCGCGGAGTGTGACGTCGAGACGTGGGCCGTTAACTTTGGCCTCCAGTCGCTCGAAGCCGATGAAGCTGAACGCCAGTGTTGCACCACGTTCGGCCTTGATCTGATACTCACCATTCAGGTCGGTAATGGTTCCCGTAGTGGTTCCTTTCACCTGTACGGTTACACCCGTCATGGGTTCGCCGTCCGAGGCCGAAACAACCACACCTGTCACGTTGATCGCTTGTGTCTGGGCCGAAGCCACACTCACTGGGTGTAGCATCAGAATGGCCAGCAGTACAAGACAGAAATCAAAGATTTTCTTTTGCATGGGTCTGTTTGTTTTGTTAATAATGTATATGCTATTGTTACATTGTATTTTTTGTGTGCAACGTGTGTAGTTGGCACTTTTGGCTGCAAAGATACCTTAATATTATTATTTATGACCTACTGATTTGTATAAAAAAACACCCCAAAATGTTGTTTCGAAACATTTCGGGGTGTCGTTTTACACAAAATATACCATTAAGAGATATGCGTACGTGCATATTCGGAGGGTGTCATGCCATATTCCTGTTTGAAGTTTTCGGTGAAAGTCTTCTGTGTGTTGTAGCCCACACTGTATGCCACCTCGCTCACCTGCATGACGTGCTGGCTCAGCAGTTGGCAGGCGTGACTCAATCGGATGGCACGCATGAACTCGATGGGCGACTTGCCCGTCACGGCCATCATCTTCTTGTAGAGATTGCTTCGGCTCATGCACAGTTCGTTGCTCAACTGATCCACACCGAAGTCGGCATCAGACAGATGCTGCTCGACCAGTGCCACCGCCCGTTGCATCAGCTCAGCATCTATCTTGGTATAGGTGATTGTCTCCATTGGGGTGGCTTGCCTTTGCTCGTCAAACTGGCGGTGGCAACGATTGGCCCATTCTATGAACTTGTCGATACGCAGTCGCAGCCTGTCTATGCTGAAGGGCTTGGTGAGGTAGTCATCGGCACCTTGCTTCAGTCCTTCCATGACAGACTGGTCGGCAGTCTTGGCGGTGAGCATCAGTACGGGGATGTGGCTCCACTCCATCGTGCTCTTGATGTGGTTGCATAGCTCCAGTCCGTTCATGCGTGGCATCATCACGTCGGTCACTACCAGGTGTATGGTCTCACGCTGCAACAGGTCTATTGCCTCCACGCCGTCGGCAGCTGTCAGCATGCGGTAGGTCTCGCCCAGGCTCTCTACTACAAACTGCCGGAGGTCGCGGTTGTCATCTACTATCAGGATGCAGTATCGCTCGTCGGTGCTGCCAGCCGTCGTCTCTGGGTGTGTATCAGCGGCCGATGTTGCCTCGGCTGTCTGAGCTGCCTTCTGTGTCAAGTCTATCGGCAGTTCCATGCAGAACCGAGCTCCTTGCAGGTCATTGTCCTCAACCCACATTTTCCCTCCATGCATCTTTACATATTGACTGGCTATGTGCAGGCCTACGCCATTGCCTGGCTTCGGGTCTTCAGTTTTAGATTGGTAGAATCGCTCGAAGATACGCTGTTTCTCGCCGTCGCTGATGCCCGGTCCCTGATCCGCTACCTCGATGCGGCATACATTGTCCAGCCGTTTTATCGTCAACCTTACGTAGCTGTGGTCGGGGCTGTATTTGAATGCATTACTCAGCAGGTTATAGACGATGCTGCGCATCTTGTCTTCGTCGAAGGTGAGAACTACAGGATTACTCTCACATGCGATTTCAAACTTGATGTCACGGTCGAGACCCAGGTTGTGGAATGCGTCACACTGCTGTAGGACAAATGCACAAATGTCCTGCGGCTGGCTCAACTGCAGTTTCTCGGCTCCCACGTCGAGTTTGCGGAAGTCCAGTAGTGCTGATATCTGCGTCAGGAGCAGTTGAGCGTTGCGGGTCACCATATCCACTTGTCGCTGGGCCTTGTCGGTCAATAGCTCATTGCGCAGTTGCTCCAGCGGTGAGAGTATCAGTGTCAAAGGCGTACGCAGATCGTGACTGACGTTGGTGAAGAATTGTAACTTGGCTTCAGCCAGTTGCGCCTGATGCTCTTTCACCAGTTCTTGCTGTATGTGTTCCTCCTTGCGTCGCTGGCGGCGACGCATCACCTTCATACCGACACCTATCGCCAGTAATCCGAGCAGGGCGTAGCATGAGAGCATCCAGGGAGTGCGCCATGCCGGTGTATCCACATGGATGTCCAGTATCTCGGTGTCGCTCCACTCGCTATTGTGCAGCGAGGCTCTGACCTGCAGGCGGTAGTTCCCGCTGGGTAAGGAGAGGAGCGTGATACGGTTTTCGGTGGTTACGGTCCATGCGTCTTGCAGACCCTCCACACGGTAGCTGTACCGCACGTGTCTGGCATCCAGCGGATTGCCGGTGTAGAAGCTTACCGTTAGCGGCTGGTCATCGGCACGCAGACGCAGCACCCGCGACACCGTGTAGTCTTTCTCAGCCGAGACCAGTGAGATGATCTGTGGAGTGGGTGTGGTGTTGCTCATGTTCAAAAGCGCCCGCACGTCGTAAGCTGCATACCCTTCCGGGGTGCCATAGAGCAATTGCCCTTCGGCTGAAATTGCGGCAGCATTCTGGTTATAGCTGAATGTTTCGTGCGTTGCCCTATCAGAGAAGTTGCGCACGGCAAACGAGTATCGGCCATCCTCTCCACGTGAGGCTTTTACCAGAGCAAAGCCATCCATCATGCTTATCCAGACGTTGCCTGATGCATCCCTCTGTATGGTTTGCACCTGATTGTTATTCAACCCATCGTTGCGTCCTATGTCATAGAGCGTGTCGGCGGCAGTATCCCAGATGGTCAATCCCTGACGGTGGCCCAACCATAACAGTGGGGTCTGCGTGTCAGCCATCATACACAGTATCTGCGCCTCTGACAGTGGCAGGCTGCCACCCCGGGCTCCCACCACCAGTCGGCCTTCATCGGCATCAATATGCTGGCACCAGATGCCGAAATAGGTGCCCAGCAGTATTCGGTCCTGTTGTTCGTCGTACAACAATGAGACACCCGTCACCGTCGGGTATTGCTCGTTGCCCAATGGACGGCAGGTACGGTCGGCAGGGTTGTAGCAGTATGAATTGCCGAAATTTGAGCAGACCCACACCTTGCCCAGTCGGTCTATGCAGATACGCTGCACGAAGTTGTGCGGCAACACGCCATCCTCGGCACATAGGTGCGTGGGTTTCTGGTTCCGGTCAATGTGATAGATGCCCTGGTCGTAGGTACCTACCCATAGGCTCCCGTCAGCAGGGTTACACTTCAGGTCAGTGATGGTCAGATAGGGGAGTATCTGTCTCAGTCGTTTTCTGTCCTGGCTTTCGTGCCAAAGGCCATTGCCGTCGGTTCCTATCCATCGGCTGCCATCGTGACTTGTTTGTATTACTGTCACATCGCCGCATGTCACTGCGTTAAGCGGTGCTTGCTGTTTGGGCAGGATATAGTCGATGCCTGCCTTGAAGTATCCTAACCAAAGGGTGCCGTGTGAGTCGGCCAGCAGGCAGTTGAGCGTGTTGGCATTGTTGCGACCGCAGTTTTGGCTTTGTACCCTCTCACAGGCTTTTGTGTGCGGGTTGTATTTGAATAACCCCCGGTGGTTGGTGGCTATCCACAGCATTCCGTCAGGCGACTGGCAGATGTCTCTGATGTCGTTCTGACGCAGGTCTTCTTTCGCTGTACTATTGTCGTCGGGCAACGGTACTTCCTCCCAGCCCACTTGTTCAGGATTGCGGTGTATGATCCTGTTGCCAAACATGGAGAATATCCAGATGCTCCCCTGTCTATCCACGAAGCATCTGGACTGAAGCGTAGATACCTCCTCGGTGCCAAATGTCGGTAGCCCAAGGGCTGGCAGGTCCTCGTATGTCCAGTCGGCATAGGTCAGGTTCATGGTCCAAAGCCGCTGACCCGTAAGCAGCAACAGGCAGTCAGTGGTGGCATTGACATCGCACAGATGATGCTTGAAGGTTGCTTGGCTGGGCAACGGGCTGCGAAGCAATACTTCGCGCGAGTAATTGTAATAGTATAAGGAGTCATCCGTCAGTACGCATAAGTTGCCTACGCGATTGACATAAAGTTTGTAGGCCGATTCCTGGACCTGTATTCCCTTGGCTTCGAGGGCCTCTTCCGGGTCTTGCCAGCGTCGGTCGTTGTCATACAGCTGGTAGCCTGCATACGTCTCTACCCACAGATTGTGTCGGGCGTCCTCCTGAAGGTGGGTTACCGAGAGCTTGCCGTTGTGCAGCGTAGCCATGCGCTGTTCGTCCATCTTCTTCATCTCGTACCCATCGTAGCAGCAGAGTCCATTCTGAGTACCTATCCACAGATACCCATGATGGTCTTCCTTCATGCACATGATTGTTCCGCATGCTGCCAGTTCGGGGCGGTTAAGCCTCGTGTAGGTCATCTCTACAGCGCTCGCAGCTGTTACCGTGGTCAGTAGTAACAATGACAGAATCCACCTCAGGTTCACTCCTCCAGCTATTGCGCGAGTTGATATTGCTATGATTATGTTTGAGACAGTGTGTCGCATTTTGTTGTGTTCAGTTCATGTCATCACTTCATCTTCCACTTGTCCACCCTGAGCACCTCGCCCTTCATGACAAAGACGAGGTCGTGAACGCCTTCTGGAGAGGTGAGAAGTGAGCTGGTGGTGTTGCCATCGATGAACGCGCTGGCTATCAGCTCGCCATCCGGATTTTCCAGGCGCACGTCAATCTGGCCTTGACCGATGGCGATGAACGCTAAAGTTTTGGCTTTATGGCTGAACTCCACGCCTTTGACCTTGATGGCGCCTATTCCCTCGGCTTTGGCCAGCATGTTGCCGCAGGTGGTGCTGTCTTCGTCAAAACGGATATTGTGGGTGGCGAAGGTGGTCTCCATCTCCTGCTGCTCGAAAGGATTGAGCGTGCGGATCTGATCCACGCCCTTGTTGGTGGCATGGGTGAGCGAGATGCGATGATTGGCTTCATCCACCTCGACGTCATCGACCGAGATATTGCGATAGCCGCCCTTCTGGTGCTTGGCATTCTTGAGGATCATGGTGTGATGGAAGAGATACCACTTGCCCTCGTATTTGTGCAGATGCGTGTGGTTGTTGCTGTAGTCGAAGCCATCCTCGCCTGGGTTCTTCAGATAGTAATCCTGATAATGCCAAGAGTTGGTAAGGAGCGGATCTCCATCGGGCAACATGTAACCCATACTGCATCGGGTAGGAACATCAGCCTTCTCGTTCCAACCCTCTTTATCCGTCCAGTCGAGGTTGTAGGTGTAAACCATCTTCCCGCCGATGATATTCAGCTCATTAGCCTCAAAATGATGGGGAGCTGGAAGCACAACGAAAGGACTATCGAAAGAAAGCATGTCCTTGCCCAGACGTGCCAGACGAGCCTTGCCTGCGCCAAATGCCAGCCAGCCGTTGCCTTCGTTATCGATGACTACACCCGGGTCGAACGGCACGGTGCAATCGCCCAATCCTGGGGTCTTCGCGTCGACGATACTGCTGTCCAATGGGCTTGTCCAAGGGCCGACGGGAGAGGTAGAAGTCAATACACCT
>JAZUEP010000021.1:0-11821 GCA_045640225.1 Bacteroidales bacterium
GATGGGCGTCGGTTTGCGTCATGTCGCGGCAGATCTCGTTCAGCGTGTCCTCGACCACTTTGATCTGATCTTCGAACTGTGGATGCGAGATGTCGACGACGTGAACCAGGATATCGGCTTCGCGTACCTCGTCGAGCGTCGACTTGAACGACTCGACCAGATGCGTCGGCAGCTTGCGGATGAAGCCAACGGTGTCCGACATCAGGAACGGAAGGTTGTCGATGGTGACCTTGCGTACCGTGGTGTCGAGCGTGGCGAACAGCTTGTTCTCGGCGAAGACATCCGATTTGGCCAGCAGGTTGAGCAGCGTCGACTTGCCGACATTGGTGTAGCCGACAAGGGCTACACGCACCAGCTTGCCGCGATTCTTGCGCTGGGTAGCCTTCTGCTTGTCAATCTGTGCCAGCCACTCCTTGCAGAGCTGAATGCGGTTGAGCACGATGCGACGGTCGGTCTCGATCTGTGTCTCACCAGGGCCACGCATACCGATACCACCTTTCTGTCGTTCGAGGTGGGTCCAGAGGCCTGTCAGTCGTGGCAGCAAGTACTGGTATTGTGCCAACTCGACCTGAGTCTTGGCGGCAGCTGTCTGTGCACGCGAGGCAAAAATGTCGAGGATGAGCGAGGTGCGGTCGAGAATCTTGACGCAAAGCTCCTTCTCGATGATTTGCAGCTGCTTGGGACCGAGGTCGTCATCGAAAACGACCAGACCGATACGTGGATCGGGTGGAAGCTCTACCACCTGACGGCCTCCGCCTGGTGTTTTGAGCTCAACCTGATTGGTATCACCGGTGAACTGGAATTGCGACGTCGAGCCATATTCCTCCTTGAAGGACTGAAGCATGTCGTCGTATTCGCGATCCTTGAGCTCGATGAATTCCTTGATTTCCTGGAGCTTACCAGGACCTACGTAGGTTGCGTTGTTGGGCGCATCGAGACGTTGCACATAACGCTTGACAGGCACGGCTCCGGCGGTTTCGGCCAGGAAAGCCAGCTCGTCAAGGTATTCCTGCGTCTTCTGCTCATTCTGTCGACCTGTGATAAGGCCTACCAGGATGCAGTTCTCGCTTCGTTTATTGGTTAGGATAAATTCTTTCAATGCTGGAAGAAAAGCTGTTTGTAATTATTAATAGCCGCCGCTCTCCATGTCCTCCAGATCCTGGAAGCCTTCGAGGTCGAGCTCATCTTCGTTGAACTCGTCGTCGCCATACATGTCGTTGTCGAAGTCCTTGAACATAGCCTCGATGTCGCCTTCCTGCTGGGGTGCCTTACCTTTCTCGACAATCACTTCGGGCTTCATAAGGTGCGCATGGTCCTCGACGTCCTTCAATTGCATGTAGAGGTAACGCTCGCACATCGTGTCGAATTCGAACATCAGATTCACCTTGTTTTGAGCCTCGGTGCTGGTAATCATGTCCGACAGGTGGGTGTGTTCCATCAATGGCGCACCTTCCTTCGTCGGATCGTCGTTCATATCGAGGGCGGTAACCTCCTGGAGCTTGTCCCAGGTCTCGTCGCAGATGAAGAACGAGGTCATCAGATCCTTCTTGTAGGCACATGTCTTCAGCAGCAGTTCGTTCAACTCCTGGAAGGTAGCTTCGGCATCGATCTTGATCTCGCGACGGAAATCGTCGACCTCGTCGCTAAGTATTACGAAATGGAAAACCATAATTCTAAAGTTAAAGAGTTAAAGAGATAAAAAGTTAAAGAGTGGGGGGTAGCTTTGTGGGCGATTTGTTACCAAATAATAAAGCAAATCGTTAGTAAAAGACAAGTTAAATATTGAGAAAAAGTTAGAAGCAAGTCAGCAGTTTTACTATAGCAAAAACGACCAACAACTCACTTTTTAACTATTTAACTCTTTCACTCTTTAACTTTATGGATTTACATCATATTGCCGGCAATGATGCCACGGTCGGACTTGCGGATGAAGTCCAGCACGTAGTCGCGCTCGGCACAAGGGGCGATCTCTGCCTCGATATGCTCGCAGGCGTGGGTGGTGTTGTAGCCGCTGGCGTAGATGATGCGGTAGATCTCCTGGATGTTCAGGATCTGCTCGCGTGTGAAGCCACGGCGACGAAGGCCGACGGTATTCAGGCCCATGTACTTGGCAGGCGAGCGGCCGACGAGGGTGTAAGGAGGGATGTCCTTGGTCAAACCCGAACCGCCCTGGATCATGCAGTACGAACCGATGTGGGTAAACTGATGGATCAGCGTACCGCCACCGATGACGGCACATGGATCGACTACCACTTCGCCTGCCATCTGGACGCTGTTGCTCATGATGACGCCGTCGCCTACGTTGCAGTCGTGAGCTACGTGGCAGTAAGCCATGATCAGGCAGTTGCTGCCGATGCGGGTCACCTGCTTCGAAGCGGTAGCGCGGTGAACCGTTGCGCATTCGTGGATGTGGGTGTTGTCGCCAATCTCGACGGTAGTATACTCGCCCTTGAACTTCAGGTCTTGTGGCGTAGTGGCAATACATGCGCCAGGGAAGATGTGGCAATTCTTGCCGATGCGTGCACCTGGGTAGATCGTTACATTGTTCTCGATGATGGTTCCGTCGCCAATGACGGTATCCGAGTAGATGCAGGCGAATGGTCCGACCTTGACGTTAGCACCAAGTGTTGCGCCTTCTTCGATGTATGCGAGGGGTGATATTAAGTTTTCTGGCATATAGTATGTGTAGAATGATAACTTTACTTGTTCTTGATAATCTGGGCCATGAACTCGGCTTCGCTTACGATCTTGTCGCCTACGAAGGCATAACCCTTCATCTGTGCAACGCCGCGACGCAGCTCGGTCATGAACGATACGTGGAATATGAGCGTATCGCCCGGAACTACCTTCTGACGGAACTTCACGTTGTCGATCTTCATGAAGTAGGTCGAATAGCGCTCAGGCTCGTCTACGCAGCTCAGCACCAGGATGCCCGAGCATTGTGCCATGGCCTCGACCTGCAGCACGCCAGGCATTACAGGCTCCTCGGGGAAGTGGCCTACGAAGAATGGTTCGTTGGCAGTGACGTTCTTCACGCCTATTACGTGATCGCCTGGCTCGAGGCCGATCACCTTGTCGACCAGCTGCATAGGATAGCGGTGTGGCATGATGGCCTTGATGGCCACGTTGTCGTACAGTGGGGTCTGGTTCGGATCGTAGGTAGGAGCCTGGATCTCGGTGCGCTTCATCTCCTTGCGGACGGCACGGGCCAGCTTGTTGTTCATGCCGTGGCCAGGACGGGTGGCGATCACACGACCCTGGATGAACTTGCCGATCAGTGCAAGGTCGCCGATGATGTCGAGCATCTTATGGCGGGCAGGTTCGTTATCCCACTGCAGCGGACGCTTCTGCACGTAACCCAGCTGATCGGCCGATGGAGCCTCTGCACCGATAGCGGCAGCGAGCTGATCGATTTCGGCCTGCTCGACCTTCTGGTCGTAGATCACGATGGCATTGTCGAGGTCGCCACCCTTGATGAGGTTGGCAGCCAGTAGTGGCTGAATCTCGCGGACGAAGACGAAGGTGCGGGCAGCAGCAACATCGCTGGCGAAGTCCTTCACGTCGTTCAGCAGGGCGTACTGGTTGTTCAGCACGGGGCTTGGGAAGTCGACGAAGGTAGTTACCGAGAAGTGGTCGTCGGGATAGATCTCGAGCTTCACGCCATTCTCCTCGTCGCATACCTCGTACTTCTTCATCACGCGGAAGACGTCGCGCTTGGCAGCCTGCTCAACGACGCCAGCCTCTTCGATAGCCTTGACGAATGGCAGGGCCGAACCGTCGAGGATAGGAATCTCGGGAGCATTGACCTGGATCAGGCAGTTGTCGATGCCGGCACAGTAGAGGGCAGCCATGGCGTGCTCAATGGTGCTGACGGTGATGTCGCCCTTCTTCACGACGGTGCCGCGGTTGGTAGCAGCCACGTTCTCGGCAATAGCCTCGATGACGGGCTGACCCTCGAGGTCGACGCGCTGGATCTGATAGCCGGTGTTAGGCTCGGCAGGGCAGAAGGTTGCTGTGATATTGAGACCAGTGTGAAGGCCCTTGCCTTCGAGTGTAAATGCTGACTTGAGCGTTTGTTGGTGTTGCATTGTTGCTTGATGTTTTATATTGTTATTTGTTTATATTCTTCTTCAGTTCCTGAATGTCCTTCTGCATGTCGGGCAGACGCTTCAGGAAGACGCATTGGCGTGCCCATTCGCGGGCCTGGATCACCGGTGTGCCCATCATGGTCTGGCCGTTGCCGATGCTGCCTGGGATGCCCGATTGTGCGCCGAAGGTATTCTGACTGCCTATCTCACACTGTCCGGCCACGCCTACCTGACCGGCAAAGGTGTTCCATGCACCGATCTTCGTCGTGCCTGCCACGCCTACCTGGGCGCAGAAGATGTTGTTCTCGCGGGTCACCACGTTATGGCCTATCTGCACCAGGTTGTCGAGCTTCGTACCGCGTCCGATGACGGTGCTGCCCATCGTGGCACGGTCGATGGTGGTGTTGGCGCCTACCTCGTTGTCGCCCTCGAGGATGACGTTGCCGATCTGCGAGATCTTCTGGTACTGACCGTCGACAGGCGCAAAGCCGAAGCCGTCGGCACCGATCACGCATCCGGCATGCAGGATCGAGTTGTCGCCTATCACGCAATCGTGGTAGACCTTGACGCCGGCGTAGAGGATGCAGTTGCGACCCACCTTGACGTTCTCGCCCAGGTAGACTTGCGGATAGATCTGCGAACCTTCACCCACGGTCACACCCTTGGCCAGGTAGGCAAAGGCACCCACATAGGCATCGGCCGGAACCTCGACGCCCTCGGCAATGAAGGCGGGCTGTTCGATGCCCTGCTTGCGTGGATTCAGCGCCTCCTGCACCATGTTCAGCAGCATGCCCATGGCGGCACGCGCATCGGCCACCTTCACCAGCGTGGCGCTGTAGCTACGCTCAGGGTCAAGCTGGATGTTGCCATCGAGCAGGACGATGCTCGACTCGGTGGTGTACAGGTATTCGGTGTATTTGGGGTTAGCCAGGAACGAGAGGCAACCGGGGCGGCCTTCCTCGATCTTGGCCAGATCGCTGACGGTGGCATTGGGATTGCCCAACACTTCTCCCTTCAGGAATCCGGCGATCATTTGTGCTGTGAACTGCATATTCGTTTATATCTTAGCAATGTCAATAATTATATGGGCGCAAATATAACAAAAAAACGTCATATAAACGAATAATTCCCCGATTTTCTGCTTAAAATATGCTAAAATGCAGAAAAGTCGGGGAAAACACCGCTTTGACTTGTCAAAACTGCAATCTACGATTGCGATTCAGTCGGTGATGAATTCGGCATCGAAATGTCCGTCGGCGTGCATGGGCGAGATGCGGAAAAGGCCGTCGCGCTGGTGCTGATCGTGCCACAATCGGCAGACGGTGCCCATCGTACAGCGCAGGTTCAGCTCGATGCAGGGATGGATGCCTTGGCCGGTGGTGAGCATGTCGATGCCCAGGTATCCGAGGGGCCAGCTGCGGTCGATGTAGGGCGCAAGGAGCCGTGTCAGGATGTCCTCGAGCGTGGCCGAAACCTGTTGAAGCATCTCGACCGAAACTGCCAGCCTTTGCTCGATTGCCTCGTTGCTCAGCAGGTAGCCGCAGCGGTAGGTCGTGCCGCCGAGCGTGTCGTCGTTGTCGAACAGCGAGTAACCAATGAAGCGTATCCTGCCCGCGTAGGCCTTGAACAGCATGGCAAAGTCCTGCTGCTTGTCGCTGATCCACGTCTCGGCCATGATGCCGCCCATCTTGCGTATCGCGTTACGTGCCTGGTTCATCAGCGTCTGGCTTGGGCGCGTTGTCCAGTGGCCTTCAGCCGTCCGTACGTGGCTGGTGATCAATCCGCGGCCCGACGAGCTCCAGAGTGTCTTCAGCACGTAAGGCTGGCCCGAACGGTCATGTTCGCGGATGTAGTCGAACAGCTGCTCGTCCGAATCGATGTACGTCGGGTGGTTGAACGCCAGCGAGGGCAGGGCAGAGGCAAGTTCCTGGCAGATCCGTACCGTCGTCCGTCGCGATGACAGCTCGCGCAGGTCCAGCAGGTCCTGGTCCGTCGGCAGTTGGTCCATACGGATGCCGTACTGATGGTGGATATGCTGTCGCGTGTCGTAATCCCATCCCCAGGGTGTGGGCATCGAGGCTTCGCCGCTGAGGAAGGGCTGGTTCCAGATGTCGGCCAGATATGCCAAATCCTCCTGCAGATGTAGGGCCATTGCAGGAGGATTGAAGTGTCGGAGGCCATTGGCCAGCGCGATGTCGTGACTCGGATAGAATAGTTGCATCAAAGGTTGACTTCGAGGCAGTTGAGCACCTCACGCGTTTCAACGTCGCTGACGATGGCAACGACGCGGCAGTTTTCGGATTTATAGCCCTTGCCCTTGATGTTAAGCTTGTGGTGAACGCATGCCGAATTCTCGACACCCGTCAAGTCGAGGGTCTGGCCATCGTAGCTGCCGTTGATCACCTGTCGCATGATGCCGTGGTTCTCGTAACCCTGTATGATGCCGTTCGAGGCATACTGCACCGTGCTGATCAGTCCTTCCTCGATCAGCCACATCTGAAGGTTTACTTTGTTTAATCCAGGCGCCAATATGAGGGTCGAGAGGTTGTATACGCCATCCTCGGTCATCTCGGTGTTCAGACCGATCGATACACGTGGTGTGGTCTTCGTAATATTGGTCTCCTTGAAGCGGTTCTGGGCAATATTCTCAATCTCGACCAGGTCGGAATTGAGCACTCCCTTGCCACTACGGATGTTGTCGATCGATACGGCTGGAAGGCCGATCTGCGACGCCAGCGTCTCGCCCGCTATCCAGTTGAGGATCGAGTCGGCCGAAGGGCAGTTGTAGCCATCGATATGGCCGGCCGAGAAGGAATTCGACGTCATGTGCAGGCTCACCAGCACCGAAGGATAATCCGGTGTGATCTTGGTAGTCAGGAAGTCGGCCATGTTCGGACAGTTGACGCACTTCCAGCCCGTAAAGTCGGCAATGAGCATGCGGTGGAGGTCGTCCACCTCGAACAACTCGTCCGCATAATTGATCAGCATGGTCGTCTGTACGCTAAGGCCATATTGTTCCTTTTCGCCCAGGATGATGCGGTCCTTTTCGTCTATGTCTCCACACGAAGCAAGGGAGAGGATGCCGGCCATGCCAGCTATCAGCAGTGTTTTGATATCCTTTTTCATTGTCTTCATCGTGTAGTTTAGAAGTTATAGTTCCACGACAGGGTAGCACCGCGCTGGGCAGGCACCTTGCGGCATACGCCACCCGTGCAGTTCAGGCCTTCGCGTGTACGGCCGTAACCCAGCTGCAGGCGGCTCGAACCTAAGGTCCATACCACTGCACCCTGGAAGTAATGCGTGTCGGTACCGCCGTTCAGGCCGGTGTTGTACTGATCGGCCAGCGATACCATCCAGTGCTTGTACAGCGAGGCCTCGACACAGGCGTAGGCCCAGTCGCCCTGATCCTGCTTGGTGTTGAGGTATTGTGCCTCCATGCGCAGCGACAGGTTCTTCGAGTAGGTCCACGAAGCGTCGCCCACCAGGATGTGGCTATTCACGATCTTGCCGTTGTTTGCATGGCCTTCAATGATCTCCTGGTTGTACTGCTGATACATGTACATGGCCGTGAGCTTCCACTTCTTGTTCAGCTTCTTCTCCATGGTCAGGTTGATGTCCTGGTAGTACACGTCGTCGGTCATACCGAAGAACGAGGTCGTATAACCTTCGGTACCGGCGTACTCCATCGAGGCATTGGCCATCGGTACAGCCTGCTTGTCCAGGCCGCGGATGTGCGACATGTTGAAGCGCAGCAGCGTGCCGTACTTACCGCCCATCGGGGTGCCCTTCTTGAAGCGGTAGCTCAGGTCGGCCTGGAAGGCCCATTCGCCGTCCATCTGCGTACCGTAGGGGTAGAGGGTGCAGAGCGAGTAGGTGTGCGAGTAGGCAAATGCCGGCTGGTGGTTGATGTACAGGCTGCTTACCAGCGGACTGAGGTTACGGTCCGAACGGAAGCCCATGTCCTCCGAGCGCTTGGCCATGAACTGGGCACTGAAGCCCTTCTGGCTGTAGCTGGTGGCCAGCATGAAGGCGTTGCCGTGGCGGTAGATGTACTTAGCCTGTGTGCCGTCGTCGAAGCGGGTCGAGTTGTTCGATGGGTCCTGACTCTTGACGGCATATTCGGTCAGCACGTTGAAGCCGTTATGCTGCCACTGCAGGCGCATGTCCATGGCAGTGACGTTCTCAGGCATCTGCAGCGACATCTCCTGTCGGGTCGTCAGGATTTCGGTCAGCTGGCCATACTCGTTGTAGATCGAGTCGCGGCCAACTTCCAGGGCAGGATAGGGCTTCACGTTCTCCTTCGAGTGACGAGTCACGGCTCCGATGCCGAAGGTCAGGTAGTGATTGTTGTCCTGCAGCTTGGGCAGCCACTGGTCGATGTTCATCTCCATGTCGGCACCGAACAGCGGATTGTCCGTATTCCATCCGAAGTGGTAGCGCTGAACGCCGCCCAGCATCTTCAGGCGCAGGCCCTTGAAGGGCGTCAGCACCAGGCGTCCGCCCAGTATCGAGTTGTCGATGCCCAGCGAGCGCTCCTCGTAGGCACGCAGGATGAAGCCCGAGCCGAACTGCTCGTAGAAGGTACCTGCCGTAGCCTCGATCCATTTGTGGTTCGATGCGCTGATCTGGAAGTAGGGCAGGCCTGTGCCATGGAAGGGCTTGGTGTCGGCGGCCAGTTCGAAGCCGGGCAGTGGCTTCTCCATTGTCTCGAATCGCACACCTGCCGTCAGGTACTTCGAGTCGAGGTTCAGCTGTATGTAGGTGTTGCCCAGGATGTCGCCGCGGTAGTCGGCCTTGTTGGCGCCGATGGCCTCGTCGTTCTCGGCTGCCAGCCATTCGGTCTGCACCGATCCGCTCAGCTTCCAGCGGTTCTCTTGGGCCGACAAAGCGGGTGAACCGATGATCGCCATCAATCCGCCCGCAATAAGATATTTCTGATAATTCTGCATGTGTTGTTACTTTACCAGTTCCTTAACGTGCTCGTACAGCTCGTTCTCGTCGCCGTTCTTGTAGCCGATGTGGGTGTAGACCTGCTTGCCTTCACCGTCGAACAGGAAGACGTGTGGGATGTTACCTACGCCCAGGGCACGCTTCAGGTCGCTGTTTACGTCCAGCAGCACCTCGTATTCAAAGCCCTTCGAGTCTACCAGTGGCTTCACCTTGTTGGCGTTCTGTGCCTCGTCGATGCTCACGGCTATCAGCTTCACGCCGGTCTCTTCCTGCCAGTCCTCGTATACCTCCGAGATGTTGGTCAGCTCGCGCAGGCATGGGTGACACCAGGTGGCGAAGAACGAGATGATGAATGGCTTGCCGTCGTTCGAGAGCTGTGCGGTATCTACCGTCTTACCGTTGATGTCCTTCAACTGGAACGAAGGGATCTGGGCCTGCAGGGCGGTAAGGCCCATCATGAGTGCCACAGCGAATGCAAAGATTTTCTTCATGAGATATTATATTTTATTATATGTATTTGCTATTTTTGGGACCGAAATCTCGGCCTAAGTTTAAATTTCGGCGCGAAGATAGCAATTTTTTCCGAGAATTTTGAATGATTTGACAAAAAAAATGTATATTTGCGCCAAATTTTATATTTATTTACAAAAAAACACACATACGACTATGCAAAATCGACACATTTTGTGGTTTTTACTCCCAGCCATGACCGCCTGCACGTCGGCACAGCTCACCGACGAACAGCTGGCCTGGCAGCAGTGCGACGAAGTGCTGGCATCCATCCGGCCTACCTCGATTCCCGCTGCCGAATTCCGCATTACCGACTTCGGTGCCCTGGCTCTGACCGATGCTTGCCAGACGTCGTCGGGCGATGCCATCAATGCGGCCATACGTGCGGCACACGAGGCGGGTGGCGGCACCGTTGTCATCCCCGATTCGGTTTACCTTACCGGCCCTATCACGCTGCTCAGCAACGTCTGCCTGCATCTGGCCGATTCGGCCGTACTGCGCTTCGATACCGACGTCCGCCTGTATTATCCTGCCGTCGAGACGCGATGGGAGGGAGTCGACTGCTACAATGCGCACCCCTTGATCTATGCCGTCGATGCCGAGAACATTGCCCTGACCGGCCACGGAACCCTCGATGCGCAGGGTGCCAACGACAACTGGTGGGCCATGTGCGGTGCCCGTCATTACGGCTGGAGCGAGGGCATGATCAGCCAGTCCGGTCGCGATGGCGTCAAGGCCACTTCGCCGCGTCAGAAGCTGCTCGACTGGTGTACCAATCAGGTGCCCCTGGCCGAGCGTCAGATGACGGCCGACGATGGCATGCGTCCACAGTTCGTCAACTTCCTGCGCTGCCAGCGTGTGCTCATCCAGGACGTCACCCTGCTGCGTTCGCCCTTCTGGGTGCTCCATCCGCTCAAGTGCGAGGACGTCATCGTGCGTGGCGTCACCATCGTCAACGAAGGCCCTAATGGCGACGGCTGCGACCCCGAGTGCTGCAACCGCGTGCTCATCGAGGATTGCGTCTTCCACACCGGCGACGACTGCATCGCCATCAAGTCGGGCCGCAACCAGGACGGCCGCAACCAGGGCATCCCGTCGCAGAACATCGTGGTGCGCAACTGCAGCATGGAGGACGGCCATGGCGGCGTGGTTATCGGTTCGGAGATCTCGGGCGGCTATCGTAACCTGTGGGTCGAGAACTGCCAGATGGATTCGCCCAACCTCGAGCGTGTGATCCGCATCAAGACGTCAACGGCCCGTGGCGGCATCATCGAGAACGTCTATGTGCGCAACGTCACCGTAGGTCGCTGCAAGGAGGCCGTCCTGCGCATCAACCTCAACTACGAGCCGCGCGAGATTGCCGAACGTGGACATAACCCCATCGTGCGCAACGTCAACCTCCGCAACGTCACCTGTCAGTCCAGCCGTTACGCCATGGTACTCAGCGGCCTCGACGATTGCTGCAACATCTACGACGTCAACATCGCCGATTGCGCATGGGATGGCGTCAAAGGCGGCCCTAAGGGCACCCTCTGCGACAGCCTGATCTGGGCCGAAGGCAGTTACCGCAACATCCAGCTCGACAACCTTCTGGTCAATGGCCAGCTGCTATCCGCCATCGACGATGTTCTCGTCGCCGAGCCGCAGGATTAACAGTGAGCAAGCCCATTTTTCTGCCCAAATACTCTTCCCCGTTCCGAGGAAGAGTATTTTCTTTGCTGAATGCCCTCCATAAAAACGAGCAAGCCCAATTATCAGGCGAAAAAGTGTCCATCAAAACGAGGAAGTCCAATTTTTTTGCAGACTACCTTTCCACAAAACGAGCAAGCCCAATCTGCTGGCGAAAAACTCTCCATCAAAACGAGCAAGCGCATTATTAAATTCAAATACCCTTCCCCGTTTTTGTCCAGCGCTATTATATAGCGCGTCGTCCTCTTCCTTGCCAGGAAGCGAGTCCTGTCTTTCTTTCCGCGTGAAAGAAAGTCAGCAAAGAAAGACATGCGCTACGCCCGAGCCGGGAGCGACGTCGCCGAGCACCTGCTGGTTGTAGTACCTTCTGCACCAGATCCAGCGGATCACCATGCTCCTGGCAGCTCCAGCAGCGAAACGTATTGCTCCGCACGTGGAACGACAGGTTAGGGTGCTGCTGGTCGTTGTGGAAGGGACAGAGACACTTGTGCCGCACCACCTGCAGCCCGAGTCTTGCGGCGACTCCCTCGATCGGGGAGTCGCGCAAGCGATTGAGTTCATCCTTTCCGAGCATGGGTCTTCAG